>NZ_QASO01000083.1 GCF_003052605.1 Ectopseudomonas oleovorans
GATTACAGATACGGCAGTCATACGGTCTACCAGATCGAGTATCACTTTGTTTGGGTGACTAAGTACCGATACAAGGTGCTCAGCGGTGAGGTTGCTGAGCGAGTGCGAGAGCTGGTGAGACAGACGTGCGAAGCATTTGAAATTCGGATTGTGAAAGGTGTGGTGAGCAAGGATCACGTGCATATTCTGGTGAGCAGTCCGCCGAATTTGGCGCCGAGTGAGATCATGAGGCGGATCAAGGGGCGTACGGCGAGCAAGCTTTTCGAGGAGTTTCCCCATCTGAAAAAGCGCTATTGGGGGCAGCATTTTTGGGCTCGCGGGTACTTTTGCGCGACGGTTGGGCAGATGACGGAAGAGATGATCAAGCAGTATCTGGAGCATCATTTTGAGCCGAGCCCGAACGATAATTTCAGGATGGAGCCTGACTGATCCGACGCGTCGTTCAGTCGACGCGTATCCGGACTTTCAGTCCGTAAGTCACTAACCCACCGACTTCAGTCGGTGGTTGTTGAGTGTCGCAATCTCCGGTGCATACAGTTACCTGTTGAAGAACCTCAAACCTTCGAAGATTGATAGCTACAGATCTATCACCAAGGTTTCGTTACCCAGCGCAAGCGCCGAGCAATACGAGGAGATGTTGCTGGAACAGTTGAAGGAGTTCAAACAACCAACATCGGGATTGTTCAATAAGGCGGTTCGCTGTGAGCGGCTCGTTATCTTCGTCGACGATCTGGATCGGCTCTCTGCAGAGGAGATGGTGTTGGGCCTGGATGCCGTCCGAGCGTTCATGGAGATCCCGTCCGAGAAGCTTCCTCCGGGTCTCGGGCTCGTCTTCGTGATTTCGTGTGATGAGGCTAAAGTCGCAGACGCCCTGGCGCGCGGCCGCGGGAATCCTGAGCAGCCCGGTACCGTCTTTACCCACACTGATGCGCGGCGCTATCTAGATCGAATCTTTCAGTTCCGCTTGGAGATTCCACCACCACCTCGCAGCGACATGCGTCATTTCGCGCTCACACATCTTTCGTCATTCGAGGAAATCGTTACCGACCTCAAGGCCCGTGGCTCGAGCCCTGAACAGGTGATCGATCGAATGATCCACGTGAATGTAGTTGATCCCCGTAACGCCCTACAGATTGTGAATGCTTTCGCGCAGTCGTGGTGGTTGGCCAAACGACGCGAATTGGAAGGGAGCTCAGGTGATTTGCCAGGCGGATTGCACGAACATGCAGTGACCGGGCATCCGATCTCACTAGGTGCTTTAAGCGCAGCGCGAGTGAGCTTCCCAGATTTCTATCGTGACCTGCAGGAAGATCCTCAACTACTCGGCAGGCTGACAGCCGTTCTGGTGAATGGTGACTCGGTGCAGGAACAACCTGTTGAAGCACGACCGCTGCTACTCAAGCGTTATGTCACGCACGATGATGATCATGGAACGAAAGTAAGAGATGGCTGCAGGGATCTAAGACAGTTCTTAGCCAGCCTTGTCGGCGTTCGGTGGCCGGACTCGCTACAGAGCCTACTACTGCTTTCCGAAGATCCAATCAGCCGTAAGTTTGGTGCGGGAGCCAGCGCCCTTTATGGGTTGTTGATGTCCGGAGATACGAAGGGAGTCATTGAGCAGCTTTCGCCGCGTGCAGATAAGGTTGTGCTCAGTGAGGATCAAGCGCTCTTGCTGCACCAAATGATTAGCGACTTGCATCTCGAGACATTGAGTCGTCGACACAACGCTATGCGCGTCGTAGCTAATCTTCTGGAACATCTACCAGAACGAACCCGGCGCTTGATTCTGGGGCCATTGTGCACCGAGCTGGCGGGATCCATCGATCTGAGATCTATGGTGGGACTGCCCAAGATCGGTACGATCTTGGAGGATGCCAATAGCCAGGAGCAGCGCCAGATTGCGGCGGAACTCATCGAGGACCTGCTCACCAGCAATCATAAATTTGAGTTTAATCTGGAGACTCTGCAGAGCCCAAGCTTAGGTGAGGCCAAAGAAATGGTGCTCCAGGCTTGTTCGATTGTGTTGAGGGTTCGCCAAGGGCACGGCTTGCCTCCCAAGCAAGATCGAGCGTTCATAGAGTGGCTCAAAGTTCGTGATGTCAATTTCGGTGCCACCCCGTATCACTTCAGCTTTAGCCAGCTTGAGGACTGGCTGGTAATTCATGAAGAAATGCTCCTCGACATGTTGGGTGCTGATTACGCTTTGCTCCTTGCTGCTGAGGTTGAGGCAGGCAGGAGTACGGACATTGACTTGGTTCTCGCTGCGCACCGCGTAGATGGTTTGTTCGCTGGCCTCGCACAGGCTGGTGAGGAGAGCCGGGCCGTCCTATGGAGGTTGGTGAGCCAGTATCTACCTCTACCGTCAAGCGAGCTACAAGGTAGCGCGCTGACAGTATTGGAGCAGTCTCAGAAATTGGCCGGTTCTAAACCCTTGTCTGATTGCCTGATTGGTGTCGCCGATCTCCTAATCATGCATCCAGAACCGGAAACTCAATACGACCGCGGCTATAGCTGGCTGCTGCATGTCGCTTCGTATCCGTCCGGCCAACACACCTTCCTGGCCCCGACGCCAAAGGCGATGGTGTCCACCTGATTTAAGTGGACACCATTTCTAGCCTTTTAAGCGGGTCTTTCATGCAGCCACAACGTAAGCGTTCATTCCAAGACATCCTGCCATCCCGCTGACTTCCGCCCTAGAGTGACCTCGCA
>NZ_QASO01000084.1 GCF_003052605.1 Ectopseudomonas oleovorans
AAACTCCGAGGGCCGGTCTGGGCGCTTAGCTACCGCAGGCGACACATCAACGGAACCAAGCTCACTGATGCTGTTTGTCAGTAGGCAGGAACCGCCGTATACGGAGCCGTACGTACGGTGGTGTGGGAGGACGGCGGGGGTGACCCCGCCTCCTACCCGATTCTGCCGCAGGCTTTTTACTTCTGCAGCCACTGGCCGTTCAGCTGGATGTACTGGCCCTTGGGCGTGCGCTCGATGGCCTTCTTGCCGGCAATGGCTTCCACGTCGCTCAGGCTGATGCCATTGTCCTTGGCCACCTTCTGGTATTCGGCGCGGCGCGCCTGGTTGATCAGGCGGGCAATTTCTTCGGCCTGGCCGCCAGGCTTGACCACGCCCAGGTAGCCGTTGGGTTGCTCGCCGAGCTGGCCGCTGGCCTTGGCGTCGCCCAGGGCACTCATGGCCTGGTTGAGGTTCAGTGCGTATGCCGGCAGGCTCAGGCTCAATGCCAGCAGCAGGGTCGAAATGTATCGAATCATCGTCTCTCTCCGTAGAACCTGTGCGGCAGGCTCAAAACAGACCACTGTCTTCGTTGAATACACTGTCCAGCGCCTTGTCCACCTTGATGTAGATTTCGTGCTCGACCTTGACGTTCAGGTTGATGTTGATCGGCTCGTTCGGCATCGCCAGTTGTACCGTCGGGGTACAGGCCTGGCACAGCAGCCCCAGGCTCAGGACTGCGAGGAGGCGGTACTTGCGCATGGCGCTACTCCTTTGGCTCTTGGGGGACACGCTGGCGCATCCATTGCTGAATCCGTTGCTGGATGATGCCACTGACCTTGTCGGTCAGCTGCAGGCTGGCCAGCAAGGCCGGGATGTCTTCTTCCAGATTGATGTTGAAATGGATGGGCCTGCCTTTCTCTATGGCCGGGTTCTGTCCATGCAGGCGCATGCCCAGCCGCAGTGTGCCGGACTGATCATAGTCGACGCTACTGCTGAGCAGATCGTAGTGGAAGTCTTCCAGCGCGTCGGTGACCAGCTTCATGCCCGGGTTGGCCTGACCCATGGCGCGGATGCGCGGTGAATGAAAACGCAGCTGCCCACCCGGGGGCCTGGCTTCGATCAGGCCCTGTTCGATACTGATGGCGCCAGCCAGGCGCAGCGGCAGGGTGCCGTCGATCAGCCCGCTACCGGCCAACCCTTCGGCTGGGTAGACGCGAAACAGCTCTTGCAGATCCAGGTCACTGAGCCGCAGGGGCAGCAGATGGCTGGGTTGTTCCAGTGCCCAGGTCGCCGGTGCCAGGCTCAGGCTACCGCCGAGAATGCCCAGTTCGGCGCGCTGGTGGGTCAGGCTGCCTGCCAGTGGTCGTTGCAGGCTGGCCTGGTAGCTGGCCTGCAGCCGCAGGGGGCCGAGCTCGATGCCGGGATCGAGCTGCTTGGCACTCAACTGAGGCAGGTCGAGGCGAAGTCGGTCGCCGTTCAGCTGCAGCCGCAGTTCGGCATCGAGACCGCTCAGGGTGGTGCGGTCATAGATGCCGGCCAGGCCCTTGCCGGTCAGGCTGGCCTTGAGTTGCAGGGGCTTGCCGCTGGGCAGGTTGAGGCTGGCGTTGCCCTGAATACGGCCGTTTTCCAAGGTCATTAGCGGCGGCCAGTCGGCCAGGGTTTGTGCCAGTGGGTTGCCGGCGCGCAGGAACAGCTCGTCCAGGGTGGCATTCAGGTTCAGCGCGCTGGTCGTGTTGTCCAGACGCAGGGCCATGCTCAGGCCTGAATCGGCCAGTAGTGCGCCGTCGAGGGCCTGGCTGCCATTGTCGGCGTTGATGCGTCCCTGCCATTGCCAGCCCTGGGCCTGCAATTGTGGATGGTGCAGGCGTTGGATGCGCAGGCCCAGCGGGCCGGACAGGGTCGGTGTGCTTGGGGGGCCGCTCAGGGTGATGCCGGCCAGCGTCGCTTGAGCTTGCTGCAGGTCAAGCTCGGCGCCGCGCAGGCGCTGGACGTCGAGGCGCGAGCTGTCGGCCAGGCTGAGCTGCACCTGCTGCTGCGTGACGTTGCCTTTGAGGCCAAGGCTCAGATGCAGGTCATCGAGACGGCTGTCAGCCAGGTCCATGCGTTTGCTGCGCGCTTCGAGCTGCAGGTGTCGAACGTCGAGTGCCCAGTCGGAGGATTGGTGCAGGGCAAGCTCGGCATCTGCCTGCAGTTCCAGCGGGCCGTGGCCGCTGACGTTCAACAGCAGGGCCAGCGCCTCATTGGCAGCGCCATCCAGAGGCGCGAGGTGCAGTTGCAATTGCTGTGGCCGCAGGCCGCTCGGCAGCGACGCCAGCCAAGGCGCGTTCTGCGTGGCGAGCTGCAGTTGGGCGTTCAAACGCCGGGCCTGCCATCTGCCCAGGGTATTGCTGAGATCGAGCGCCAGCTCACCGCTGACCAGGCCGACGCCGGGAAGCGGCCAAGGCTGCGGTAGCTGCGCATCGACCCGCAGCCACCCGGAGGTGGCCAGCAGTTCGCTGAACGTAGGGGGGATCTGCGGTACCTGCAACTGCCACTGGGCGTTCATCCCGGCCTGTCGGGGCGTGGCTGGCAGAGCGTCAGCCTCGAGTAGCGTCCATTCGCTCAGCCATTCGGCGAGCCAGGCCATATCCTGCAGCGCGGTAACCTCAAGCTCGCCGCTCCATTGCAGGGCATCGGCCTGAGCCTGCAAGTTGCTATGCAGGGCGATCTGCGGTTGATCATCGAGATGCAGGTTCAACTGCAGCTGTCGCGGGCTGTTCAGCTCACTGCCCAGCCCCTGCAGTTGTGCTTGCAACTTCGCCTTGTGGGCTGCGCGCAACAGCAGCGTATGCAACTGCAGGGTATCGTCCAGCAGTCGTAGGTCGACGTCGCCCTGCAGTGTGCAGCGGCCGCTGGCGCAGGGCAGTTGCGCTTGGGCGTTGCGCAGTTCGATGTGCCGTGGAAGCCATGGCAGGGCATTGCTCAGGGTTTCCAGGAGTCCGGTCAGATCGCTGTCGCTCGGGCTTTCGGATTCTCCCTGCGCGGGCTGCCACGACAGGCGCAGGTCCTGCGCAACCAGGCGGTAGCGAGGCACCTCACTGGCCAGCCAGTAGAGTTGCAACTGGCCGCTTTGCACCAGCAGCTCGCCGTCACTACGTTGTACCAGGCTTGCATCCTGGAACTGCAAGCCTCGCCAGGAAAGGCTAAGCCGCTGCCAGTCCAGCACGATGCGCTGCTCCTCGAACAGTTGCTGCACGCGGTAGCCGACATAGCAGGCCAGTAGCGACAGCAGCGCCAGTATCGCTACACAGGTGCTCAGCCAGAAACGCCGGCGACTCATGAGTGTTCCTTGCTCGGTGCGGTCCACTGGACGGTACCCCATGCTCGAGTGGGTGCCAAGCGGCTTTCCGTGCTATTGTGTATTTACAGCTTTCAATATTTATTTTGTCGTAAACGAGCGAAGGAGGATGTGATGAGTGCTGTGACTCGCTCTCAGCCCGATGCCGATGCGGTACTGGCTAAAGCCCTGCTCAATACCCGTGAGCAACTGGGGCTGACGCAGCAGGAGCTGGCCGACATCGTTGGCGTCCATCGCAGTGCCATCAGCCGCTGGAGTGAGCAGGGTGGTTTGCGTCCGCAGAGCAAGACCGGCGAGCTGGCGCTGTTGCTGATACGCGCCTATCGCGCGCTGTTTGCCCTGTTTGGCGGCAATCAGCAGGACATGCGCCATTTTCTGCGCACCGAAAATCGCCATCTGGCAGGTATTCCGCTGCAGCAGATGAGTCAGGTGCAGGGGCTGGTGCGTGTTGTCGAGTATCTGGACGCCATTCGCGGCAAGGTCTGAGAGCCTGCTCAAAGCCTGCTGCGCGTCGGCCCTGCTGGGTTAAAAGCAGGCTCTAGCAGGCTCCACGCTTAGGAGTGATCGCCATGGATATCTGGCAACTATGCGACGGCGAGCGACAGGTGCGACCGCTGCGCGGCAAGCTGTTGCGCATGGTGGAGAGCCAGGCCCAGGTTGCGACCCTGCAACTGGTGGATAACCTGGCCGAGCAGACCCTGCTCGAGGAACTGCTCGAGAGCAGCAAGCCGCCGCTGCCTGAAGCCGCCGAGCCGTTGCACTACCTGCTGAAGACGCCGTTTCGTTATCCGCCGCTGCGTTGGGGCTCGCGCTTCGGCCGCGTGCACGAACCCAGCCTGTTCTACGCCGCTCAGCGTCTGCAAACGGCGATGGCCGAGGCCGCCTACTACCGTTTCGTATTGTGGAATGGCATGGTCGTGCCGCCGCCCAGTGGCCGCATCCTCTCCGAGCATTCGACCTTCGAGGCGCGTTACCGCGTCGAGCACGGTATCCAGTTGCAACAGTCGCCTTTCGCTCAACATGACGCACTGTTGGCTCACCCCAGTGATTACAGCGTGCCTCAGCGTCTCGGTACGTCGATGCGCGCGGCGGGCATTCAGGCTTTCGAGTACCGCTCGGCACGCTGTCCTGACGGTGGCAGCAATGTGGCGCTCTACGTGCCGGCTGCGTTCGTGGAGAAGCGTCCGCGTAATCTGACGGCCTGGTTGTGTGAAACCACGAGCGAGTACGTGGCGTTCAAGCATGCGCAAACGCCGGATCAACCACGGCTGTTTCACTGGGAGCAGTTTCTGGTGCAGGGGCAATTGCCGCACCCCGCGTAACGCCTGCGCTGGCGCGTCAGATGCCCCGAAACAGAGCGCTGCGCGGATCTGTCGCAGGGAGTTGTGCACAATGCTGAAGCAGGCTGTCACATCACTGTCAGAAACGCCGCTAACCGCTTGATTTTCCGTGGTTGATTTTTAAGTCAATGAAAAATATGCACTTTTTCCATTGGTGAAAAAATCGACAGTTTGACTGCGAGCCCCATGGCATCAGGCCTGTGAGTTCTTTCGCCCAAGTTGTGCACGGAGTTATCCACAGCTTCTGTGGATTGTGAGGAAACTCTTTCTGGCAGCCGCAATCGATCTGGCAGGCAAGACTTTACCTTCGAGAAAAAAGGAGTAGAGTGGCGCGCCCCGGCAGTCACCCCCCTTTATTTATGCCTCGCGCCTTGCCTTCTTCATCCCCTGCAACTCGTTCCGGTTCTTCTCGTCTGCCCATGCGCGTTGCGCTGTGGCTGCTCGACAGTCCGCGTCTGGGACAAACACCGAGCGTCAAACGCATCGCCGGCAACCTGCTCAAGCAGCCTGCCCGCAAAGGCTGTGTGCAGGCACAAAGTCGGTTGGGCCAATTGCTCTGTCGCGACTGCGGTAATACCCGTGATCGCCGTATCGGTTATGAACTGCTACGCCAGGCTGCCCGCGCAGGCGATCGCAGTGCTCAGCTGGAGCTGGAGCGTCTGTCGCGCTGATTGCGTGCTGACCCCGTGTAAATCGCCGGCGGGTATACTGCACGGCGGTCAAACATGGAGCGTCTATGCCAATCGATCCCTTCTCTCTCGCCATCGGCACCGTCGTTGCGCTGGTTCCGTTATTGGCCGGCCTTTGGTCCTTGCAGCGCCGGCTGGCTCGCGCGCAAGGCGAGCAGGCGCTGTTGCAGGAACGCCTGGAGCATGCGCAACTGAGCCAGGCCGGTTTGCTGGCGCAACTCGATGATTGTCGCGCCGAGTTGGCCGAGGTCAGCGAGATCAAGGTGGAGCAGCAAACCGAGTTGGCCGGTTTGCGCCGTGAGAACGAGCTGCTGCAGCAGGAGCGGCAGATTGCCCGCGAGGCCGCGCAGTCGTGGAATCAGCAGCGCGAACGTAACGAAGCTGAACTGCGTCGGCTCACCGCCGAGTGTGCGGCGCTGGCTGCCGAGTTGCAGGAAAATCGCGATAACCAGCAACAGCGCCTCGATGATCTGCAGGGCGCGCGCAACGAGCTGCGCGCCCAGTTCTCCGAACTGGCGACGAAGATCTTCGATGAGCGCGAGCAGCGCTTCGCCGAGACCAGCCAGCAGCGTCTCGGCCAGTTGCTCGACCCACTTAAGGAGCGGATCCAGGCATTCGAGAAGCGCGTCGACGAAAGTTATCAGCAAGAAGCGCGTGAGCGTTTTTCCCTGAGCAAGGAGTTGGAGCGTCTGCAGCAGCTCAACCAACGCCTGGGCGACGAGGCGACCAATCTGACCCGCGCGCTCAAGGGCCAGAAGACTCAGGGCAACTGGGGCGAGTTGGTGCTGGAGCGAGTGCTGGAGCATGCCGGCCTGGAGAAGGGGCGCGAGTATCACACTCAGGTCAGCCTCAAGGGCGCTGGTGGCGAGCGCTTTCAGCCTGACGTTCTCATCCGCCTGCCGGGCGACAGGCAGGTGATTGTCGATGCCAAGGTCAGCCTCAGCGCATACCAGCAGTATGTCGCGGCTGCGGACGAGCCGGTCCGCCAGCAGGCGCTCAAGCAACACCTGATCTCTCTGCGCAGTCACCTCAAGGGCCTCTCCGGCAAGGATTACCAGCGCCTCGAAGGTCTGCACAGCCTGGATTTCGTCCTGCTCTTCGTGCCCATCGAGGCGGCCTTCGCTGCGGCGTTGCAGGCCGAGCCGGACCTGTTCCGGGAGGCCTTCGAGCAGCAGGTGGTGATCGTCAGCCCGACTACCTTGCTGGCTACCCTGCGGGTGATCGACAGCCTCTGGCGTCAGGAGCGGCAGGGCCAGAATGCGCGCGAGATCGCCGAGCGTGCCGGCCAGCTGTACGACAAGTTCGTTGCCTTTGTCGCCGATCTGGACGAGATGGGCAGCCGTCTGCAGCAATTGGACAAGGCTTACGCCAGTGCCCGTAACAAGCTGGTGGACGGTCGCGGCAACCTCATTGGCCGTGTGGAAAACCTCAAGCTGCTGGGCGCGCGCGCAAGCAAGAGTCTGCCAGGCGAGTTGCTCGAGCGCTCTGCCGATCTGCCGGCGCTGGACGAACTGGGCGAGTGAGCGACGTCTACCCGCTAGCGCAGGGGCGCTTGCTCGGGTTGTGTGCGAGGACGGGCCTGCTCCAGTCTGCTGACGTAGCCGCGCAGCCAGCCGGCCAGGGCGGTCGGTTCGGCCAGCAGTTGCCAGTGCCCGGCGCAGACTTCGCGGCGGCTCAGCAGCGGCGCCCAGCGCTGCAGGTCGGCGAACAGTTGCGGGCGTACGAAGCGGTCGCTCAGCGGCACGATCAGTTGCACTGGCACGTGGGTGCTGCGTGAGCGCGGCCTGAGCAGGCTGCGTATGAAATTGGCACGATACAGCTGCACACCACGCATGCCATCACTGCGCTGCGTAGGGCTCGCTGGCAGATTGCCTACACCTTCGAGGCGGCGCAGCAGCCAGGGCCAGGTGCGATCCAGGCCCAGACGCCAGCACAACTCCGGCAACAGTGGGGTGTGGAAGAGGGCGATGTACCAGGAGCTGAGCAGTTGTCCGAGCGCCTGCCACAGCGCTTTGGGGCGGCGCAGGGTGAGGCGCTCGCGCAGCCAGTGGCCGACGTGGTCGAGACAAGGGCCGGAGATGCTGGTGTAGGAGGCCAGCAGCGGCTGGGTGCGCGGCTCGGTTACTGCCTCCCAGCTCTGGATTGAGCCCCAGTCGTGGGCGACCAGGTGCACCGGGCGATCCGGGCTGGTGGCATGCACCACCGCTTCCAGATCGCGCGCCAGCTGTTCCAGGCGGTAGTCGCGCAGGTGCTGCGGCACCTGCGAGGCGCCGCAGCCGCGCACGTCGTAGGCGACGATGCGATAGTCGGCCGCCAGCTCGCGGATCAGCGGTAGCCAGATTTCGTGACTGTCCGGATAGCCGTGCACCAGCAGCAGGGTCGGCGCGTCAGCCTTGTCCCAGACATAGGTGCGCAGGCGCAGGCCGTCGCTATCCACGTCCAACTGCCGAGGTGACAGTTCATCCCGCGACAGTGGCGCGTTCATCGCAGGAAACTAAATGGTCGGGCGAACAGGAACATGGCTGGCTCCACGAATGACGATTGCATCGCTCGGTATAAGAGCCATTGTTGAGTGCTGGCTTGCCCTGGTGGGCTGGCGTTACGAAAGTGCCAGTAACCTCTGGGCCGTTCTGAAAACAGCGTTTGGGGCGATCCTGGAAGGTTTCGTGTAGCGCCAGTGCCTGGCAAGTCCAGTCCTTGGTTGGGGCTCCCGAATGCAGGGTCGCCGCGAGTCGCGAAACCGTGCGAACGTGTCCGGCCGTTGCTACCGGCTTGCTGCCGCGCTGAAGTGCCGGGCATTCGCTGGCGTTGCGTCCGCACCAGCGATGGCGCCTGGTGCGCCAATATCGGTGGGAGCCTCGCGGTAGAGGTGGCAAACCTTCAGCAGTGGTCTCGCTCTGCGGAAACGTTCTGCCCCTAGCCGCGCAACACCAGATGACGGCTGAGCAGGGCACGCAGGGCGGCCGGCTTGACCGGCTTGGGCAGGTAGTCGAGGCCGGCGGCGTGCACTTCGGCAACCAGCTCCGGGCGACCGTCAGCGCTGATCACCACGCCCGGCACCGGTTCGCCCAGGCGCGTGCGCAGCCAGGCCATCAGCTCGGTACCGGTTTCGCCCTCGTCGAGGTGGTAGTCGACCAGCGCCAGTTGCGGGTGCACATCTTCGCTCAGCAGGTGCTCGCACTCCAGACGATTGCGCGCCGTCCACACCTGGCAGCCCCAGCGTGACAGCAGGCTGTACATGCCGGTGAGGATGCTGTCTTCGTTGTCGATGCAGATTACCTGGGTGCCCTGCAGGGGTTGGCCATCCACTGCCGGTACGACTGGGCCTTGCGGCTTCGGCGCCGGTTTTCTCGCCAGCGGCACGCTGACGCTGAACACGCTGCCTTTGCCTGGCCAGGAACGCACTTCCAGGCGGTGGGCGAGCACGCGGCAGAGGCCGTCGGCGATCGCCAGGCCCAGGCCCAGGCCCTTCTCGGCGCGGGTCTGGTGGCTGTCGAGGCGTTTGAATTCCTCGAAGATCACCTTGCGCTTGTCCTCGGGGATGCCGGCGCCGCGGTCCCACACCTCCAGGCGCAGGTGGTCACCCTCGCGGCGTACGCCGAGCACCACGCGGCCCTTGGCATAGCGGAAGGCGTTGGTCAGGAAGTTCTGCAGGATGCGCCGCAGCAGCTTGCTGTCGCTGTCGACCCACTGCTTGCTGCCGCGCACGCGCAGGTCGATGCCCTGTTCGGCGGCCAGCACGCCGAACTCGGCGGCGAGGGTGTCGAACAGGCTGGAGAGGGCGAAGGGGTGGCGATCCGGAGCGATGCGGCCGTTCTCCAGGCGCGAGATGTCCAGCAGGTCGGTGATCAGGTCCTCGGCCGAACGCAGCGAGCTGTCCAGGTGGCGCACCAGTTCCTGCGCCTCGCTCGGCAACGCTTCGTCCTGGTGGGCCAGCGCCGCGGAGAACAGCCGCGCGGCGTTGAGCGGCTGCATCAGGTCGTGGCTGACCGCGGCGAGAAAGCGTGTCTTCGACTGGTTGGCGGCCTCGGCGTGGGCCTTGGCCTCGGTCAGCGCCTGGTTCAGTTTGGACAGCTCCTGGGTGCGTTCCGCGACTCGCCGCTCCAGGCTTTCGTTGGCATCCTTGAGCGCTCGCTCGGCCTCGCGGAACTCGGTGATGTCGGTGAAACTCATGACGAAGCCGCCGCCGGGCATGGGGTTGCCGATCAGCTCGATCACCCGGCCGTTGGGGAATACCCGCTCATAGCTGTGCGCGGTGCCCTGGCGCATCCAGTACAGGCGCTTGGCGACGTTCTCCTCGACGTCGCCGCCGCCGAGCATGCCGCGTTCGGCATTGAAGCGGATGATCTCGGCAATCGGCCGGCCGACGTAGATCAGCCCCTCGGGGTACTCGAACAGCTCCAGGTAGCGGTGATTCCAGGCCACCAGGCGCAGGTTCTGGTCGACCACGCTGATGCCCTGGGTGATGTTCTCGATCGCCCCCTGCAGCAGGGCGCGGTTGAACTGCAGCACCTCGGACGCCTCATCGACGATGCGCACCACGTCCTCGACCTGCATCTCGCGGCCTTCGATGGCGGCCTTGACCACCGCGCGGGTGCTGGAGGCGCCGAGCACGCCGGCGAGCAGGCGCTCGGTATGGGCGATCCACTCGCTGTTGGCCGGCTGGTTGGGCTCGAAGCCCTTGCTCGGGTTCTGTTGGTAGGCGAAGCGGATAAAGCTCTTGCGCGCTCGCTCCTCGCCGACGAAGCGGCTGGCGAGCAGCAGCAGATCCTCCACCTGCACCGCCAACAGGCTGCGACTGCTGGGTTTGGTACCCAGGTCGTGGCCGATGAAGCGCCCGGCCTGCCAGTGCTCCGACACCCGGGTGCGGGAGAACCAGGAGACCCAGGCGAACAGCAGCATATTGCCGGCCAGCGACAGCACCACGCCGCGGGTCAGCGGGTCGACCTGCAGGCCGATGGGGGCGTAGAGCAGGGTGGTCAGGCCGGGGAAGCTCTCCAGCGACCAGCCCATGCCACGTGCCGCCAGTGGCAGGACCAGGGTGTAGAACCAGAGCATGGCACCGAAGATCAGGCCGGCGAACACGCCGCGGCGGTTGGCCTGTTTCCACACCAGCGCGCCGAACATGGCCGGTGCCAGCTGACCGATGGCGGCGAACGAGACCTGGCCAATGGTTGCCAGGCTGGTGCCCTCACCGAGCAGGCGATAGCAGACGTAGGCCAGCAGCAGGATCAGCACGATGCTGACCCGCCGCGCGGTGAGCATCCAGTGGCGGAAGGCCTCGAACGGCCGCTCGGTGCTCTGCCGGCGCAGCAGCCAGGGCAGCAGCATGTCGTTGGAGATCATGGTCGACAAGGCGACGGACGCGACTATCACCATGCCGGTGGCGGCCGAGGCGCCGCCGATAAAGGCCAGCACCGCCAGACTTGGATGGGCTTCGGCCAGCGGCAGGCTGATGACGAAGGAGTCCGGTGTCACGCCTGCCGGCAGCAGCATCTGCCCGGCGAGGGCGATGGGCACGACGAACAACGCAGCCAGCATCAGGTAGGCGGGGAATACCCAGCGCGCCAGGCGCAGGTCCTTGGGTTCGATGTTCTCCACCACGGTGACGTGGAACTGCCGCGGCAGACAGATGATGGCGATCATCGCCATGCCGGTCTGCACCAGCATCGCCGGCCAGTTCACCGCCTCGTTCCAGAAGGCGTCCAGCTCGGCGGTGTTGTGTGCCTGTTCGAGCAGGTCGTGGAAGCCGTTGTACAGGCCGAAGGTGACGAAGGCACCAACGGCGAGGAAGGCCAGCAACTTGACCAGCGACTCGAAGGCAATCGCCAGCACCATGCCGCGATGGTGCTCGGTGACGTCGAGGTTGCGGGTGCCGAACAGAATGGTGAACAACGCCAGAGCCAGTGACACGATCAGCGCGGTGTCCTGAGCGCTGGTGCCGGTGTCCTGGGCATGTACACCGATCAGCAGATTGACGCCGAGCACGATGCCCTTGAGCTGCAGGGCGATGTAGGGGAGCACGCCGACCAGGCAGATCAGCGCCACCACGATGGCCAGCGACTGCGACTTGCCGTAGCGCGCGGCGATGAAGTCGGCGATGGAGGTGATGTTCTCCTGTTTGCTGATCATCACCATCTTCTGCAGCACCCAGGGCATGGTCAGCAGCAGGATGATCGGACCGAGGTAGATCGGCAGGAACGACCACAGTTGTTCGGCTGCCTGGCCGACGGCGCCGAAGAAGGTCCAACTGGTGCAGTAAACGGCCAGCGACAGCGAGTACACCCAGGCACGGATCTTCGGCGGCATGGGCGTGCTGCGGCGGTCACCATAGAAGGCGATGGCGAAAAGAATGGCCATGTAGATCAGGGCGACCGCGGCGATCAACCCGGGGGACAGCGACATGCAGACTCCGAAACGCACAGTGAAACGAAATGAGCCTGGCCGCCGAGGCGAGGCCGATGTTGATCAGTGTTGCACAAAGCCGGGCGCTGTCGGCTGCGACCAAGGTCGCAGCCAAGCAGACGTGCTTTGCGACGGGACTCGATTGTGCAGCAGCGCAGGGGCTGATAGCTTGGCGCGTTTGCGATTCTGCCCAAGGAAGGACCCTGAGGAGGCTCTATGTTCAAGCCGCAGCTGGTGACTTTGCAACGTGGCGCTCTGCGCCTGGAACCGCTCTCTGACGCCGATATCCCCGCGCTGGTGGCGCTGGCCGAAGCCAATCGCGAGGAGCTGCTGTACATGAGCGGTACTCAGCGACTGGACTGGTACCGCAGCGCCCTGGCCGATATGCGCGAGCAGCGGGCACTGCCGTTCGTCATTCGTCTGGGTAACGAGTGGGTAGGCACCACCCGCTTCGCCGACTTCATGAACCCCCTGCCGGCCTGTGAAATCGGCTGGACCTGGCTCGACCGCAATCAGCATGGCAGCGGGTTGAACACCAGCATCAAGTACTTGATGCTCAAGCACGCTTTCGAAAATTGGGGCATGGTTCGCGTGCAACTGAAAACTGCCGCCAGCAACCTGCGTTCGCAACGCGCCATCGAGAAGCTTGGTGCCGTTCGTGAAGGGTTGCTGCGCAACCATCGCCGTCTGGCTGATGGCCGACTCGATGACACCGTGCTGTACAGCATCACCGACCTGGAATGGCCGGCGCTGCGTGGGGCCATGGAGGCGGGCTTCAACGCCTGAGCCTGATGCACAGTCGCGAGCAGACCCGCTTCTGGCAAGCTTCCGCATTGAGCGGCGTCGAGCTGTTGCAGGCGCGCTACCTTGAACAGCGCTTCGCGCCCCACGTGCATGAAGGTTTCGTGTTCACCGTGATCG
The DNA here is from genome assembly GCF_003052605.1 of Ectopseudomonas oleovorans. Lineage (GTDB taxonomy): Bacteria > Pseudomonadota > Gammaproteobacteria > Pseudomonadales > Pseudomonadaceae > Aquipseudomonas > Aquipseudomonas oleovorans_A. The sequence goes on from NZ_QASO01000084.1 coordinate 12,672, forward strand.
AGCATGGCGCCCAGCGCTTTCGTCATCGCGGTTGTGATCATCTGGCCCCACAGGGCAGCATGGTGCTGATCAACCCGGACGAAGTGCACACCGGCTCCAAGGCGCACGAAGACGGTTGGCGCTATCGCGGTTTCTATCCCGACAACGCCCAGGTTCTGGGGGCGCTGCAGGAGCTGGGTCTGGCCAAGGCTGGCATGCCGTCGTTTGCCTTCAGTGTGCTGCATGATCCACGTTTGCACGCGGCCTTTCTGCAACTGCACCAACTGCTCGAGGGCGGCGCCGAGGCACTGCAGCAGCAACTGGCCTGGCGTGAGGCAATGCTGCTGCTGTTTCAGCACCATGCGCAGCTTGCCGAACCACCTGCGCCTGGGCGTGAGCCCTGGGCAGTGGCTTGTGCCAAGCAGATGCTCGCCGAGCGGCTGATCGAGCCGCCCTCGCTGGAGGAACTGGCGGCTGCGGTCAATCTTTCACCGTTTCATTTCGCTCGAGTGTTCCGCCGCGAGACCGGCTTGCCACCGCATGCCTGGCTCAAGCAACGGCGCCTGGAGCAGGCGCGGGCGTTGCTCAAGACGGGCTGCACGGCGGTCGCTGTGGCCATGCAGTTGGGCTTCGCTGATCAGAGCCACTTGTCGCGACAGTTCAAGCAGGTTTATGGCGTGAGCCCTGGCGAATATCGCAGTGCGGTGGCCCGGAGCTGACAGCAGGCAAAAAGGACCAGGCATGAAAAAGCCGGCGCTCCTTATCGGGGCGCCGGCTTTTTCAGCCCGTTATGTCGATCAGAACTCGTGATCGGCGGTGTCCGGGTTCAGGTCGCTGATGCCCAGCTTGCCCGCAGCCTGCTCGATGGCGCCGGTCTGCTTGACCAGGGCAGCGATGGCGTCACGCACCAGTTGCTGGCCTTCGGCATTGCCTTCCGCGATCAATTGATCGAAGTGCACGTTGTTCTTCTCGGCGCTGTCGACCAGTGCCTGCAGCTTGGCTTCGGTTTCCTGCAGGTCGGCCTTGAGCGTGGCGTCGGCCTGGGCGTCAGCCTTGGCCACCAGCTCGGACAGGCTCGGGCCGGTCAGGGTGCTGCCGTCGACCTTCTTGTACTCGCCCAGGTAGACATTACGAATGCCTTTGCCGTTGTAGAAGTGCGAGTTGTGGGTGTTGTCGCTGAAGCAGTCATGCTCGTCTTCGGTGGAGTTGGCTTCCAGTGCGACCTTCATGCGCTCGCCCGCCAGTTCGCCGAGCGACAGGCTGCCCATGCCGAACAGCATCTTGCGCAGACCGTTGTCGGCCGAATCGGCGACCAGCTCGCTGCGGTAGTTGCCTTCCACGCCGTCTTTCCACTGTTCGACCATTTCATCCAGATCGCTGACCAGCAGGTCGGTGGCTGCTTTCAGGTAAGTGCGACGACGCTCGTTGTGGCCACCGGTGGCGCCTTCGCCGACCAGGTAGTCGGTGTAGGGGCGCTCGCCGGCGCCAGGGTTGGTGCCGTTCAGGTCCTGGCCCCAGAGGAGGAATTCGATGGCGTGGTAGCCAGTGGCAACGTTGGCTTCGGAACCGCCCAGCTCGTTCAGGCTGGCCAGCAGCTCGCCGGTGATTTCGCTGACATCGATCTTGTCTTCACCCACCTGGATCTCGGTGTTGGCGATGATGTTGGCTTGCGCGCCCGGGTTACCCAGGGCGTGCTGGTAGTCCTCGGCCACGTAGTCGATCAGGCCTTCGTCCAGCGGCCAGGCGTTGAGCTGACCTTCCCACTCGTCGACCACCGGGTTACCGAAACGGAACACTTCGGTCTGCATGTACGGCACGCGGGCGGCCAGCCAGGCTTCACGGGCGGCTTTCAGGGTCGCTTCGCTCGGATCGGCGAGCAGCGCATCGACTGCAGCCTGCAGTGCCTTGCCGGTGCTCGCGGCGTCGCTGAACACGGCCAGAGCCAGATCGGCGTAATGATTGACCACGGCCTTCGCCGCTGCCTCGTCGACCTTAGCCGCGGTGGCTGGAGCCGCGCTCTCGGTGGCGGCGGCAGGCGCTGCAGCCTGGGTGGCAGGGGCTTTGTCTTCGCCGCAGCCAGCGAGAGAAATGGCGATGGCCAGCAGGCTGGCGGAGGCCAGGGGCATACGAATCATGGCGGGGTCCTTTGCATGTACGAAATATGAGTGGTACTCGGTAGTACCTGAAAAACTGCAACATAATGCAAATGTTTCGCATTATGTGTAAAGGCCATTATTCATCCCTGTGCAGGATATCGCTGCCCAAGGCCATCGCTGCCGCTAGAATGCCAGCACCTGATACGCAGTTCTGCATGGAGAAAGCTGCATGAGCCTGACCGCCGTGATCGTTATCGTCGTCCTCGTCCTGCTCGGCGCCTACGCGGTGTCCCTCTACAACGGCCTGGTGCGCCTCAAGCATGGAGTGAGCAAGGCCTGGTCGAACATCGACGTGCTGCTCAAGCAGCGTCATGACGAATTGCCCAAGCTGGTGGAAACCTGCAAGCAATACATGCAGTACGAAGGCTCGACTCTGGAGCGGGTCATCGCCGCACGTAGCGCCGTGGCCAGCGCCCGCGAGCAGCAGGATGTCAGTGCCCTGGGCAAGGCCGAGAGTGGCCTGCGTGCCGGCCTCGGCCAGCTGTTCGCACTGGCCGAGAACTACCCTGAGCTGAAAGCCAACGACAGCTTTCAGCACCTGCAGCAGCGCATCAGCGGATTGGAAAACGGTATCGCCGATCGCCGCGAGCTCTATAACGAGGCGGTCAACCTCAACAATGTGCGTATCGAGCAGTTCCCCGACGTGATCATCGCGCGCATGTTCAACTTCCCGGCTGCCGAATTGCTGGTGTTCAGCGATGCGGAAAAAGCCGATGTAGATATGAAGTCGCTATTCAATTGAGCGTCAGCCGATGATGCAGGCGGACCCTTTCGGCTTCTTCTTCACCCTGACGCTGACCCTCAGCGCATGCCTGGGCGGCGCCTGGTGGTGCCTGCGGCGTTGGTCGCAGGCACGTCATCTGCTCGATACTCCCACCTCGAAGATCCGTTCTGCGGCGCAGGGTTATGTCGAACTCTATGGTGTACTCGAAGCGCTGCCTGACATGGAGATTCGCGGGCCGCTCACCGGCAAACCCTGCCTGTGGTGGCGCTTTCGTATCGAGGAATATCGCTCCAGTGGCAAGAAGCGCAGCTGGCGGGTGATCGAAAGTGGCACCAGTGATGCCTGGCTGCGCCTGGTCGATGGTACCGGCGAATGCCTGATCGACCCGCGTGGTGCCGAGATTCGTGCGGCGGTGCGTGACGTCTGGGAGGGTAACCTGCGGCACCCACTGGGTCCGGCCAAGACCGGATTGTTCGGTTTTCTCACCAGCGGCCAGCGCTATCGCTACAGCGAAGAACGCTTCCATGTCGGCCAGCCGCTGTATGCCATCGGTGATTTTCGCACTCGTGGCGCTGCGCAGCAGGGCTTCGACAGGCATGCCGCTCAGGGCGAAGTGATCCGCGAATGGAAGGGCGATTACGTTGGGCTGCTGCGGCGTTTCGACAGTGACGGCAACGGCGAGCTCGACGAGCAGGAATGGAATCGCGTGCGATTGGCGGCGCAACTGGAAGCCGAGGATCGCCACCGGCAAAAGGCGTCCGAGCCGGCGCGGCACCAGATGGCCAAGCCAGGTGAGCGCCAGCCGTTCATTCTCTCCAACAGCGGAGAGGACGAGCTGGCCCGCAGCTTCTACTGGCAGGCCGCCGGTGGCGCCGTACTGTGCCTGGCCGGCGCATTGGCCACGGCCTGGCTGCTGGGTGTGCAGCACTGGTGAGTTGGGTTTGCGGGCTCGAACGAAAACGCAGCGACTGATCGCGGCGTTTTTTGTGGGGGACGTTCAGAGCGTCGCGGCTGAGCTCAGGCGTCGCGACTGCTTGAGGAACAGCGTCAACTCGCGCGCTGGCAGCGGTTTGCTGTAGAGGTAGCCCTGGCCCTCATGGCAGCCCTGGGCGATGATGTAGGCCTCCTGCTCGGCGGTTTCCACGCCTTCGGCGATCACTTGCATGCCCAGGCTCTTGCCCAGCTGGATGATGGCGCGAACGATGGTGGCGTCATCTTCGTCTTCGAGCAGATCCTGCACGAAGCTCTTGTCGATCTTGATCTTGTCCAGCGGCAGACTTTTCAGATAGCTCAGCGAGGAATAGCCGGTACCGAAGTCGTCGATGGCGATCAACGCGCCGGAGCGACGCAGGCTGAGCAGATGCTGGGCGGCGGTACTGATGTCTTCCATCAGCCCGGTCTCGGTGACTTCCAGCTCCAGGCTTTTGGGCGGCAGGCGGTAGACCTGCATCAGATTGTTGACCACGCGCGGCAGCTCGGCGTGGTGCAGCTGCACGGTGGACAGGTTGATGGCCATGCGCAGATCGCTGAAGCCCTGGTCATGCCATTCGCGCAGTTGGCGGCAGGTCTGGTCGAGAATCCATTCGCCGATGGGGATGATGGTGCCGTTCTGTTCGGCCAGCGGGATGAACAGGTCCGGCGGGACGAAGCCGTGTTGCGGGTGCTGCCAGCGCAGCAGCGCCTCGACGCCGACCACGCGGTGGTCGCGGTAGTCTATCTGGGGCTGGTAGACCAGGTGCAGCTGGTTCTGCGCCAGGGCATCGCGCAGATCCTTTTCCAGCTCACGGCGGCGCCGCATCTCGCTGTCGACGCTGGCGATGTAGAACTGGTAGCGATTGCGCGAACGACTCTTGGCCAGGGTCATGGTCTGTTCGGCTTTCTGCAGCAGCTTTTCGGTGCTGTCACCATCTTCCGGGAACAGGGTGATGCCGATGGTGGCGCGCAGGCGCACTTCGTGCTGATCGAGCAGGAAAGGCAGCTCCAGGTCGTCGAGTACGCTCTGCGCCAGTTCGGCGGCTTCGTAGGGTTGTTCGATGTCGGCTTGAACCAGGGCGAACTGGTCACCGCCCAAACGGGCCAGTGCGCCGAGGCGGCCGCTATGGCTGCGCAGGCGGTCGGACAGTGCGAGCAGCAACTGGTCGCCGCTCTGGTAACTGAATTGTTCGTTGATGCCCTTGAAGTCATCCAGGCCGACGCAGAGCACGGCGACGCGACGCTGAAGACGGCCGGCATCTTCGAGAATCTGATCGAGCTGCTGTTGCAGTTGCTGACGGTTGGGCAGGCCGGTAAGAAAATCATACTGAGCCATGCGCAGCAGGCTGTTCTCGGCCTCCCGGCGCAGGTGGGTGTTGCGCTCGATGGACGCCAGCAACTGGTTGGCGGTGTTGATCCACAAACCCAGCTCGTTCTTCTCGTTGCCCTTGAGCATGGGCAGCTTGTGTTCGCTGGGGCGGTCGGGATTGATGTTGGTGAGGTGCTCGATGATCTTCGACAGGGGTTTGGTCAGCAGCCAGTGATAGACCAGATAAAGCACCAGGCCCATGGCCAGGGCGCGCAGCACCCCTGAGATGAAGATGATCACCGAGTTGGTGACGAAGCTTTCGCCGTAAGGTGCCGTATCGAGGGTGATGTTGAGGTCACCGTAATACTCGCTGTAAGGGCCACGGCCGACCAGTTTGGTGGCGAACAGCTGTTCCTGACCGAGGATCGGGTCGGTCAGCCAGCGAGTCGGCATTTGCGCCAGATCGCGAGTCCGCTCGGCCAGCATGGGTTCGTTGGGGTGGCCGATGGAGGCGTGACGCACCGATTCGTGCTGGAACAACCCCTCGATAACCTGCATGCCCATCTCGCGGTCCAGGCTGTATACCGCCTGGGTCGAAGGGTCGCGGAACATGCCGAGGATGCGATGGGCATCGTTGACCACCGCCTGACGTGTCTTGTAGGCGTCGAAGACAATTTGCGCACAACTCAATACCACCCCGACTACGAGTGCTGACAACAGCACCACGCGGAGCAACTTGAGTGACAAGCTGTTTTTCAATTCCAGCTTCAAAGGCAATTCCTTATGTCGATGCTTACAGCGTCAGTCAGACGAGAGTATTGGCAATCTAGGCCTGGCCGTCAAAGGGCCATCATGCCGGGTGGCACTATTTATCCCACAAGGAACGCTCCTGGTGCGAATCGCTGTTTGGAGGCCGACTCACTGCTCTGTGTCGGTGCGATTGCGCCGTACTTGAATACCTTTGGTCATATTGACCGTCCGTCGTGGTTACGCCTTTGACGCGTCACCTGCCGTCTGCTTGGCCGCTGGCACAAGAGTTGCGAAGGCCGGGCATCGACCGGGAGGGGATTCGTGATGAAAACGCTCGTGCTGTTGCTCGTCGCTGTCAGCTTTGCCCCACAGGCCCATGCTGCCAGCGAAGAGGCCGCCAATACGGCCTGGCTGGTGTTGGCCAGCGTGCTGGTGTTCTTCATGCAGGCGGGTTTCGCCTTGTTGGAGAGCGGCATGTCGCGGGCCAAGAACGCGGTCAACGTGATGATGAAGAACTACATGGACTGCTGCGTTGGCGGCATCGTGTTCTGGCTGTTCGGCTTCGGCCTGATGTTCGGTGCCAATGTCACTGGCTGGTTCGGCATGAGTCACTTCGCGCTGAATGACGGCGAGCCCTGGGATTACACCTTCCTGCTGTTCCAGATGATGTTCGCCGCCACCGCTGCGACCATCGCCAGTGGTGCCATGGCCGAACGCACGCGGTATGGCGCCTATCTGATTGGCGCAGTACTGATCAGCGGCGTGATCTATCCGATATTCGGCAGCTGGGTGTGGGGTGGTCTGTATGGCGGTCAGGGGTGGTTGGCCAAGCTGGGCTTCATCGATTTCGCCGGCTCGACCGTGGTGCATAGCATCGGTGCCTGGTGCGCGCTGGCAGGGATTCTGGTGCTGGGCCCGCGTCTCGGGCGTTTCGCTCCTGATGGCAAGGCACGCTTGATCCCTGGGCACAATCTTGGCCTGGTGGCATTGGGCGGTTTCATCCTCTGGGTCGGTTGGTTCGGCTTCAACGCTGGCAGCAACCTGGAAGTCAGCAGCAGTCTCGGCTTGATCGCCTTGAACACGCACCTGGCTGCGGTCGCTGGTGCGCTCGGCGCTCTGCTGGCACAACGCAGCACGGCCAGCCCGGTATTGCTGACCACCACGGTGAACGGCTCGATTGGCGGGCTGGTCGGCATCACCGCCGGTTGCGCCAGCATGGCGCCGGGTTTCGCTTTGCTCAGTGGTCTGATCGCCGGGTTTGTCGTGGTCTACGGCATGCGTTTGCTCGATCGCCTGCAGCTCGACGATGTGGTCGGTGCGATTCCAGTCCACGGATTCGCCGGTATCTGGGGCACCCTGGCTGCAGGTCTGTTCTATCAGGGCGACCTGTTCAACTGGGAGCGTGTCGCGGTGCAGGCATTGGGGGCTGCGGCAGCCTTTCTCTGGGCCTTTCCGGTTGCCCTGGTGTTCTACTTCCTGTTGGCCAAGACCATGGGATTGCGGGTTTCGACCCAGCATGAGCAGCGTGGGCTGGATTTTGCCGAGCATGCCGAGGTCGGTTATCCGGAGTTCAATCTGACGCAGACCTTCGACAGCGAGCAATGGTCGAGGAGGGGCTAAGCATGAGATTGAGCCTGCGCCGTCGCGCGATCTACACCGGCCTGGCCGGACACTTTTCGGATGAAGAGGTCTGGCCACTGCTGGCCCTGTGGGAGAACAAATACGCCGAGCAACCGCCGTTCGCTCTCAATGAATTTCTCGCCGAGGTGGTGCTGCGTACCGAGCGCAAGCTCGAACGCGCACGCCTGTACCGCGAGTTGGTTGGCGCCCTGACGGGACCACCCTCGCAGCTGTTGCCTGACCCGGAGGAGCAACTGGCCGCCTGGCGCCAGGGACGCAATGAGGCCGTAAGGCAAGTGGCGACTCCGGATAGCGCCGCACAAACGACCTTTCTGGCTCTGAACCAGACCTTGCTGGAGCAACTCGATGGCGCGCAGCAGGCGGCGCTGAGGCGCTTTGCCGCCGGCAACCTGTCCGGTATGGGGGTGAGTTCCGAGCTGTCGACGCGTTTGCGTATCTGGTTGGAGCAGGGCGGGAGCGACGGTATCGCCAACCTGGGGCTGGAGCAGCTGCGCAAACTGTTGAACCTGCTCTATATCGGGCTCTGCGAGTTTCTCGGGCCGGTACGTGCCGACCGTGTACTGAGCCAGGCGGTCAACCGTGTGGAGGAGCAGGGGGTGGAGTTTTCACCGCGCAGATTGCTCTAGCTGCGCAGCCGTGATGCAGAAACGAAAAACCCGGCCTGAAGGCCGGGTTTTCGCATTACGGGGCTGAGATTCAGGCCGCGTAGTTCTGGGCGACGAAGTCCCAGTTCACCAGGTTCCAGAACGCCTCGACATACTTCGGACGCAGGTTGCGGTAGTCGATGTAGTAGGCGTGTTCCCACACGTCGCAGGTCAGCAGCGGGGTGTCGCCGGAGGTCAGCGGGCAGCCGGCGCCGATGGTGCTGGCCAGGGCCAGGGAGCCGTCAGCTTTCTTCACCAGCCAGCCCCAGCCGGAACCGAAGGTGCCGATGGAAACCTTGCTGAACTCTTCCTTGAACTTGTCGAAGGAACCGAAGGCCGCATTGATGGCGTCAGCCAGGGCGCCGGTCGGCTGGCCACCGCCGTTCGGCGACAGGCAGTTCCAGTAGAAGGTGTGATTCCATACCTGAGCGGCGTTGTTGAAGATGCCGCCCGAGGAGGTCTTGACGATTTCTTCCAGGCTCTTGCCTTCGAACTCGGTGCCCGGCACCAGGTTGTTCAGGTTCACGACGTAGGTGTTGTGGTGCTTGTCGTGGTGGAACTCGAGGGTCTCGGCGGAAATGTGCGGCTCGAGGGCATTCTTTTCGTAAGGCAGCGGCGGCAATTCAAAAGCCATGGTCTATCTCCTACTCAGGTCGTGTGCGTTATGCGCAAGGCCGATCACGGGCGGCCTATAGGCGGCGTCGAGTTTGTACTCTTTGCGCCGCAGACTCGGAATCATAGCACCCAACCACGGCCATAACCACGCAACATCTGTATGGGAAAGCCGGTGCCAGGGCCTCTGCAGCATTGGGTTCGACAGTCAGGGGCGCCAGCAGTTGCCTCTTTCGGCGCGGTCGTACGCAAACGCCAACAGACCTTTAAAGTGCGCCGGCCTTCTTCCAGGCCAGATAACTGCTCACCAGTTCCGGGCCGAGTTCGGCTGGGCGGGCGTCGAGCACCGGTACGTCGTGGGCGGCCAGGCGCTCGTGCAGGTCGGCGCGAGCGTTAAGGTAGTCCAGCGTGCCGCAGTAGGCCAGGGCCTGATCGAATTGCTCCACGGGCGTCTGGCGCAGGCGGTCCAGCGCTTCCTCGCGCAGGCTGGCGATCAGCACGCGGTGCTGGCGCGAGAGGCGACGCACGGCGGCGAGCAGGTCCTGATCGTCCTCGTCGCGCAGGTTGGTCACCAGCACCACCAGCGAGCGGCGCCGCTGACGTGCCAGCAGCAAGTCGGCAGCGGCGCTGAAGTCGGCAGGTTGCTGGCTGGTGTCGAGGTCGTAAACGGCATTGAGCAGCACGTTCAGCTGAGCCGGGCCTTTGACCGGCGCCAGGTAACGCGACTGGTTGCCGGCAAAGGTCGCCAGGCCGACGGCATCGCCCTGGCGCAGGGCGACGTAGCTGAGCAGTAGGCAGGCGTTGAGGGCATGGTCGAAGTGCGACAGCTCGTCGTCCTGGCTGCGCATGCGGCGGCCGCAGTCGAGCAGGAAGACAATCTGCTGGTCACGCTCGTCCTGGTACTCGCGAGCGATGGGCGTGCGCTTGCGGGCGGTGGCCTTCCAGTCGATCTGGCGCAAGGTGTCACCGTCACGAAATTCGCGCAGCTGGTGAAATTCCAGGCCCAGGCCGCGACGCGGGCGTTGGCGTACGCCCAGCTGGCTCAGCCAGTCATCCACGGCCTTCAGCTGTGCACCGTAGAGGCGGGCGAAATCCGGATAGACGCGGCTTTCGCCGGCGAGCGGCAGCAGGCGCTTGGCCTGCCACAGGCGCAGCGGGCTGGGCAGCTTCAGCTCGCACCGGGCGAAATGGAAATGCCCGCGGACCAGCGGCTTGAGGCGATAGCTGACTCGTGTCTGCTGGCCGGGGTGCAGGGTGATGCGTTGCGGCAGGAAATCGAACTCCATGCCTTCAGGCACATGGTCGAAGACTTCGATTTCCTGGGTTTGAGTGAAGTCGTGATGAGCGATCAGTTGCACCTCGCTCCAGCGCCCGAGCGGCAGGTTGCCGGGCAGCATGCGCTCCAGGCGCGGCGAGTGCTGGCGACGCAGCCACAAGGCATCGACGGCGGCGATCAGTGCCAGCGTCAGCAACAGCCCCCAGGCCAGTGGCATCAGGCTGTCTGCCAGGCGTATGCCGAGCAGGGGCAGGGCGCCGAGCAGCATGGCAGCAGCGAACAGGCCGCCTAGCAGCCCGAGAAGCAGGCGCGAAGGTTTCATAGGCGCGGTGCCGGCACCTGATCGAGCAATTGTTGCAGCACCTGGTCCACCGACAGGCCTTCGATATCCAGCTCCGGCGCCAGGCGTACGCGATGACGCAGCACGGCCAGGGCGCAGCTCTTGATATCATCCGGCAGGACGAAGTCGCCGCCGCGCAGCAGTGCGCGGGCACGGGCGCCACGCACCAGGGCAATCGATGCACGCGGCCCGGCACCCATGGTCAGGCCCGGCCAGCTGCGGGTAGCGCGGGCAAGGCGTACGGCGTAATCGAGCACCTGATCATCCAGTGGCAAATCGCTGGCGATCTTCTGCAGGGCCAACACGTCCTTGGCTTGCAGCAGGGTGCGCAGCGGGCTGACTTCGAGCATGTCGGCCTTGGCCGAGCGGGTCACCTGGCGCACCATGTTCAGCTCTTCATCCTGCTGCGGATAATCCATGCGCAGCTTGAGCATGAAGCGGTCCAGCTCCGCTTCCGGTAGCGGGTAGGTGCCTTCCTGCTCGATCGGGTTCATGGTCGCCAGCACCATGAACGGCAGTTGCACCGGCAGGGCGCGGCCCTCCAGGGTCACCTGGCGCTCCTGCATCACTTCCAGCAGGGCGGCCTGGGTCTTGGCCGGTGCGCGATTGATTTCATCGGCCAGCAGCAGGTTGGTGAACACCGGACCCTTGCGCAGCTTGAACTGCTCGCTCTGCATGTCGTACACGGCATGGCCGGTGACATCGCTGGGCATCAGGTCCGGGGTGAACTGGATGCGTGCGAACTCGCCACCGAAGCAGCGCGCCAGGGCGCGCACCAGCAGGGTCTTGCCCAGCCCCGGCACACCTTCGACCAGCACGTGTCCACCGGCGATCAGCGCGGTGAGCACGTCGTCGATCACCGCGTTCTGGCCAATCACAGCCTTGCGCAGCTCGGCGCGCAGGGCCTGGGCCAGTTGGCTGGCGCGTTGGCGCTGTTGTGCTTGCGGGTTGCTCGGCATGGCAGCCGGGGCTTCCTGCTGCGGCAGGTTGTCGTTCTCGGGGATTTCGCTCATAGGGCATTCCTGAGGGTTTGCAGGTGGGCGACCTGGCGGGTGAAGTCACTGGCGGACAGGCGTTGCGGCGGCAATGGGCGCATGGCCTGGCTGATGTCCTTGGCGGGCAGGCGGGTCAGGCGACCGAGCACCTGCCACTGTTCGGCGACGGCGAGCTTCTCGAAACCGGGGTGGCGGCGCCGCGCACGGCGATTGATGTCCTGTTGCAGGCCTCTGAGCAGGCTGTGCTGGCCACTGCGGCGGAGCAGGAAGTCGGCACTGCCACGCAGGTGTTCCTCGAGCTGGCGACGGGCTCGGCTGGCCGGTGCCTGCAGCGGGCCATGACGCATGCCGACGTGCCACAAGGTGGCGATGATCAGCAGGGCCAGCACCAGCAAGGCCAGCGGGAAATGGCGCAGCAGCAGGCGCGCCAGACCATCGCTGTCGGCGTGGTAAAGCAGGGTCACGGCGCTGTCCTGGCTCAGGTACCAGAGCAGCCAGGCATGGTCGTACTCGTTGATATTGCGGTTCTGCCAGATCCACGGGTCGCTCAGTACGGTGATCAGTCCGTCGCCGTGATACAGCTGCAGCAGGTGCGTGGCAGAGTCGCTATTGGCCCAGGCGTGCGCGCGGTTCTGCGCATCGTACAGGTGAAAATCGGTGTCGAAGGCGATGTAGGCCGGGGCCTGTTCGTTCTCCAAGTAGAGTTTGGTGAGTTGCGGGTAGGCTTCGTGCTCTTCGTTCTGCTCGTTTTCCGCTTCTGCCTCACTGGCTTCTTCGTCGTCCAACTCGTCACTCATGTATTGCTGGACGCCGAGTAAATCGAGCAGCAGGTCGCCGCTCTTGCCTTCCTCTTCGTCCCACAGGCGTTCGGCGATGAACAGCAGGTGACCGCCGCCCGCCGTCCATTGCAGCACGCGTTCGACCTGACGTGACGTCATGTTGCCGCGGTCGGCCAGCAGCATCAGGGTCTGGCCTTCGCTGGGCAGGCCATCGAGCACATCCAGGCCTTCGGCGCGGCGGGCGGCAATGCCCTGTTTGCGCAGAAAATGCTCGGCAGCCAGATAAGGGCTGCTGGCAACCTCGGGGGCTGGGCCGTGCTCGATCACGTCTTCATAGGGTTCGAGCTTGCCCAACACGTAGCTGGCGAGCAGCCCCAGTACCAGCAGCAGGGCCATGGCGAGGATGAAACCGGCGCGCCGACTCATGCCGCACGCTCCTGACCGAACAGGCGGCGCCAGCCCTGACACAGGCCCTGACGCAGCGATTCGGCAGGCAGGCGGTGACCATAGGCCAGGGCCTGCCAATGCAGGGTGAGCTGACGACTGTAGTCCTCCAGGTTCTGCTGCCCGAGGCTGGCGACCAGGTGCAGCACTTCGCCTTCGGTGTGCGACTGCTTCAGGAGCAGGCGGTGTTCGTGTAGCAGGCGGCTGAGCAGGGCGCGGTAAAGCAGACCGAGGGCTGCGCGCGGTTGTTCGGCCCAGAGCCGCTCAGCTTCGCTGGCGACATCGTCGGGCAGTGTCTCCGGCGCCAGTTCGAGCCCGAACAGCTGCTGTGGTGCGGCCTGCCGGCGCCGCGTCGGCAGACCGATGCGTTCGCCAAAGGCCTGCAGCCACTCGCGGTAGCGCCACAAGACGAAGGCCAGCAGCGCGGCCAGCGCCGCCCACAGCAGTACTTCAAAGACTTGCGCGACGACATCCAGGCTCTTCCACCATTCGCCCAGCTTGAGCAGGTTCTTGAGCATGTCGAGGAAGGCTTCGATGTCCTCCGGTTTGGTTTCCTCCGCGGGCTTATCTTCGCCCAGGCGCCAGCGCGTGACGGTTTCGCGGTGCTGGAAGGGCGGTTCGTCGAGCAGCGCTTCGATGCTCGCGCGCGCAGCCTGGCTGGTCAGCGGCTGTTTGAGCAGGCGTGGGGCGTCGGGGCCTTGTGGGTCAGCCGGTTCGGTTGCTTCGCTGGCTGCCACAGGCGTATCGGCCAGGGCATTGTCAGGTAGCTGCGTCAGCAGCAGGGCACAACCGAGCAGCAGGGCGTAGGCGCTGCCGGTCAGGCGCTGGCGCAGGCGGCGGAAGGTCAGTTCGATATCCCAGGCTTCCAGGGCGGTACGGCGATTGAGATAGAGGGTGAATCCGCAGGCCACATAGACCGGCTCCCAGAGAATCAGTAGCAGCACGTAAAGCAGGTTGGACAGGTGTTCCAGCCACAGCCACTGGCCACTGCTGGCGGCGATCAGGCTTTCCCAGCTCCAGTTCAGTTCCACCTGTTGCGGCAGCATCATGTAGAACAGCGCGACCAAGCCCATCCACAGGGCGATTTCCACATGTACACCGACCAGGGTCAGCCAGGTAGCGGCGGCGCTGTCACGCTGACCAAGCACCACCAGGCGCTGGCTGCGCGCCTGGCCGGACAGGCCTTCGAGCTGCTGTACGGGCAGGTCGAAACTGCGCGTCGGGCTGAGGCGACGCCAGGTCAGGCTGGCCAGCAGTTGTGGCCACAACAGTTTCGGCAGCGCACGCAGGGATTGCTTGAGCGTGGGGGTATTGCCGAATAGCGCCTGCGCCAGAATGTACAGCGGCAACCGTTCGTAGGCAGGCTTGAGCCACCAGAACAGAAAGATGGCCCAGCCCGGATGTTCCCAGAGCAGGGCGCAGAGCAGAGCGAACAGCGGCAGGGTGACCAGCGCCCAACTGGCCATCAGCAGGCCGGCGTGGCGACGGGCCAGCAGCACGCCGAGGTCGATGGCTTCCCAGGCACTGCGCGGGCGGATGGCCACGCTGGCTTCAGTCAGGCGCATGCTGCCTCCGCCCGGCCAAAAGCAGATAACTGAGTACCAGCACCCAGAGCCCAGTACCGACGATGTACTTGATGTCCGGGCTGGCGAAGGTGGTCGACGACCAGAACGCCTCGATGAAGGCCGCCAGTAGCAGGAACAGGATCACCCCGGCTACCAGTTGAATCGCTTTGCCGGCTGCCAGGCGCAAGGCTTCGCTGCGAGTCAGGCGCCCCGGGGCGAGCAGCGCCCAGCCGAGCTTGAAACCCGCTGCGCCGGCCAGGGCGATGGCGGTCAGCTCGAAGGCGCCATGGCCGATGACGAAGGACCAGAACGGCTCGCCGTAGCCGATGCGCGTCAGGTGGCCGGCCACTGCGCCGATCATCAGGCCATTGAACAGCAGGAAGAACAGGCTGCCGAGACCGAGCAGCAGACCGCTGGCGAAGGTCTGAAAGGCGATGCCGATGTTGTTCATGATGTAGAAGCCGAACATCACCCAGTCGTCGCCCGAACCGCGTTCACTGAAGCGGCCGAGGCGGCGCGCGTCGGGATCGTACATGCGCTCCATTTCGCTGACCTGGTCGGGGCTGACCAGGCTGAAAATCAGCTCGGGATAGAGATAGGTCAGCAGTCCCATCACTGCCAGGCTGCCGAAGAACAGCAGGCTGGCCACGCATACGCTGCGCCATTCGCTGCGTACCAGACGCGGGAAGCCGCCGAACAGAAAACGGATCGTCTGCGCGCCGAGGTGGCTGCGATGGCGATAGAACTGCTGGTGGCCGCGCATGGCCAACTGCTGCAGTTGATCGATCAGGTGGCTGCTGTAGCCGCGGGCCTGGGCCAGGGCCAGGTGCTGGCAGAGCTGGCGGTAGCGAGCGGCGAAGCTCTGGCAGGTTTGCGCTTCGGCTTTGCCGCGCTCGAGCGCCTCGAGCTGACTGTTGAACGCATCCCAGTCTGGCTGATGGCGACTTTCGAACAAGCTCTGTTTCACGGTGCACTCCCCAGCAGGCCACGGGCGATGCCGTTGAGGCGCGGCTCGGCCTGTTCGGCAGGCACTTGTAGCGGTTCGGCCAGCAGCGCCGCCAGCTCCGCTCTGCGGGCGGCGGACAGTTGGCTACCACGTTCGGCAAAACCGAGAATGGCGCGTTGTTCGTCAAGGCTGAGCGGGAAGGGTGCTGGCAGCGGTTCGGCATCGGCCAACTGCGGTTTGCTCAACGGCGCATCGCGATAGACCACCAGGGTGCCGGCGGCAATATCGCCGAGGCGCTTGAACGCCGGATGGTTCAGGCAACTGATGATGCCCAGGGTGTAGCCGAACGGCAGGATATCGACGAAGCGCAGCAGGTTGCGCGTCAGTGAAGCGGCCCAGCCGATGGGCGTACCGTCATCGTGCACCACGCGCAGGCCGAGCATCTGCTTGCCGGGAGAGCGGCCCTGGTTGAACACCTCGAACAGCACCATGTACCACCAG
Organism: Ectopseudomonas oleovorans; assembly: GCF_003052605.1. GTDB lineage: Bacteria > Pseudomonadota > Gammaproteobacteria > Pseudomonadales > Pseudomonadaceae > Aquipseudomonas > Aquipseudomonas oleovorans_A. The sequence goes on from NZ_QASO01000084.1 coordinate 28,305, forward strand.
GTCACGAGAAACAGCAGGATGGTGCCCAGGCCCATGCCGAACTGACCGAGCAGGCCGAGAACGATGAACATCACCATCAGAATCAGGCCACGAATGGCCAGGTCGATGGCGAATGCCAGGGCGCGCGGCACCAGCCCGGCCGGTCGCAGATGCAGATCGATACCTTCCGGCGTTTCGACCTGATAGCGGGTATCCAGAGGCGGCTGGTGGGACGAAAGACTGACGCTTGAGCGTGAAGGCATCGGCGGACTGCATCAAGGAAAGCCCGATGCTAGCGAGCAGCGGGCCACGAACGCAACCGGGCCAGTGAACTGGCCCGAGTGGCGTCGGTTAGCGAGCGGCAGGCAGTACGCCAAAAATGGTGCGATAGAGCACGCCCATGGCCACGACCATCAGCGGAATGCTCCATACCAGGCCGATGCCCAGCGGGATGGCGCTGACGATGATAATCAGACCGAGCACGATGAACAGGCCGAAGACCTTGAACCAGTGCTGGGTAATGGCCTTGCGCGAGGCTTCTAGCGCCTGCCAGGGCGACAGGCCGCGTTCGACCACCAAGGGGATGGCCAGCAGGTAGGCGACGCCCAGGTAGATGCCGGGGATCAGCAGCAGGATCATGCCGAGGTAGATCAGCAGCATCATCACCACGGCGGTGATGATCAGCGGCACGGTGCGCCCGAAGTGGCTGAAAATTTCGTTGAAGTTCAGGGGTTGATCAGCGGCGCGGCGAATGCCGACCATGTTGATGCCGGCCATGAAGGGATAGGCCAGGGCCGAAGCCAGCAGCGAAATCAGAATCTCGCCGATGAACATCAGGGCGATGCTATCGCTCAGCGCGCCGAAGATGCCGACAACGCCGCCGAGGATGAAGGTGGCGGCCAGCAGCACCACGTAGAACACCAGAAAGCCACCGATGATGATGCCTTTGGTGCCCTTGACCTTGCTCCAGGACTCGCTCAGCAGCTCACCGATACTGAAGTCATAACCACGTGCCAGGGCTTCTTCGATACTCGGTGCATGACCTTGGGGCGACTGTTGCAGATCGCTGGAGGGGGCGGCATAGGGATTGGGGGTAATCGCGTCACTCATGGTTGCGTCCTTGTACAGAGTGTTAGAGGAGCGCCAATGCTAATGGTTACAGCATTTTTCTCAAGTGCAGTACACCTGCTCGTGCGGCGCCTGTGCGCTGGTGCATGCTTTTGCCGGCGGCAGCGAGGCCGCAGGTGAATGATAAACTGGCGGCCATTTTGTCCAGGGTATGGAGCCGCCAATGACTTCCAGCATTTTCTGGTACGACTACGAGACCACCGGTATCAATCCGCGTTGTGATCGTCCGCTGCAGGTGGCGGGCATTCGTACCGACGAGGCGCTGAACGAGATCGGCGAGCCGCTGAACATCTATTGCCGGCCCAGCGATGACATCCTGCCGCACCCGGCCGCCTGCCTGGTCACCGGTATCGACCCGCAGCGTCTGCAACAACAGGGGCTGGCCGAGGGGGAGTTCATGACCCGTGTGCATGCCGCGTTATCGGCGCCCGGCACCTGTGGTGCGGGATACAACAGCCTGCGCTTCGATGATGAGGTGACGCGTTACAGCCTGTATCGCAACTTCTTCGACCCTTACGCGCGCGAATGGCAGGGCGGCAACAGCCGCTGGGATCTGATCGATCTGGTACGCACTGCTTACGCACTGCGGCCCGAAGGCATCGAATGGCCTGAGGAGGAGGGGCGCGTATCGCTCAAGCTGGAGCGGCTGACCCAGGCCAACGGCATCGATCACGGCCAGGCGCACGATGCGCTGTCCGACGTACGCGCCACCATTGGCCTGGCACGGCTGCTGCGCGAGCGGCAAACAAAACTGTACGACTTCCTCTATCAGCTGCGCAGCAAGCAGCGGGTCATGGATCAGGTTCGCCTGCTGCAGCCAGTGCTGCACGTTTCCGGGCGTTTCTCGGCGGCACGTCATTATCTGGCGCCGGTCCTGCCGCTGGCCTGGCATCCGCGCAATCGCAACGCACTGATCGTCTGTGATCTGCAGGCCGATCCATCGCCTCTGCTGAATCTGGATGCCGACACGCTGCGCAGTCGCCTCTACACGCGGCGTGAGGCGCTTGCCGAAGGCGAGTTGCCGGTACCGCTGAAACTGCTGCATATCAACCGCTGTCCGGTGGTGGCGCCGCTGTCGGTGTTGCGTGAGGCGGATCGGCAGCGTTTGCAGTTGGACTGGTCGGTTTGTCAGCGCCATATTGACGTGTTGAAGAATGAACAGCCATTGTGGCTGGGCAAGTTGGCGAGTGTTTACCGAGAAGAGGCCTTTGCAGGCAGTCACGATCCCGAGCAACAGCTGTACGATGGTTTTATCGGTGATCGTGATCGTCGTTTGTGTGAGCAGGTACGTGCCGCACAACCTGACGCATTGGCCAACAATAAAAAATGGCCGTTCGATGATGCACGACTGCCCGAATTGTTGTTTCGTTATCGGGCGCGCAATTTTCCGGCCAGTCTGTCCGTCGCTGAGTCTCAGCGCTGGGAAGCATTCTGTCGGCAGCGTTTGAGTGATCCAGAGTTCGGTGCACCCAATACCCTGGCGCAATTTTATGCGGCAATGGAGTCGCTGCGGGCTAACTGCAGCCCCGAGCAATTGCAAGTGTTGCAGCAATGGCAGGCTCATGCGCAGGCGTTGCAGGCGCGTTTGGCTATAAGTTTCGTAGGGATTTAAACGGTCAGGTGCTCAGGACAATGTGCAGCGTATGAGGCTCACATCATGCAGTACCAGAAAGAGGTCAGTGCGGAAACTGTTCGCTTGATGCGGATATTGCGTCTGCCGGAAATCGCCCGGAATAATTAGGGGCTGAAAAACACCGCGACAATAAAAAACGCCAGCATGGCTGGCGTTTTGGGTGTTGCGCAGGTGTTAGCCCAGCAGCGTGGCCCAGCCTTCGACGACGTCGGCGCCCCACTTGGCTTTCCACTCTTTCAGGATCTTGTGGTTGCCGCCTTTGGTTTCGATCACTTCGCCGCTGTGCGGGTTTTTGTACTGCTTGACCTTGCGCGCACGCTTGGTAGCCACAGGCTTGCTGGCACGTACGCCTTTGCCGGTTTTGGCTTCAGGATCGAGCAGGGCAATGATGTCGCGCAGCGATTTCTGATATTCGCCCATCAGGGTGCGTAGCTTGCCTTCGAACTCCAGCTCTTTCTTCAGCTTGTCGTCTTGCGACATGTTCTTCAGACGCTCTTGGAGCTCTTTGATGCTTTCTTCGATGTTGCGGTATTCGTTGATCAGCGACATGGGCATTACCTTGGCGTGAATAAATCTGTGGTAGTCAACAGTGGTCTAATAATAATCACGCACTTATAGCAAGTAAACAGCAGGCCACAAAATAACCGCAGTGTAATGCAACCCTATGTGTCGCTCAGGCTTAAATTAAATCGGCTACTGCAACTAGCCATGAAGTTTTCGCTGCGCGCAAATAGGACCCTTTCCGGGCGCTCAGTCGCGGGCTTGTGCAGGCGCATGGCTGCTGCAGTTTTGCGCGCATGCCGTTAGAATGCCCGGCTTTATGCGTCGCCCTTGGGGTTTTAATTATGCGTACGTTCAGATTGGTCATCTCTTGCCCTGACCGCGTCGGCATCGTTGCCAAAGTCAGTAATTTTCTCGCCACCTACAACGGTTGGATTACCGAAGCCAGTCACCATTCCGACACGCAGAGTGGCTGGTTTTTCATGCGTCACGAAATCCGTGCCGACTCACTGCCGTTCGATCTCGATGGCTTCAAGCAGGCCTTCGCGCCGATTGCCCGCGAATTCTCGATGGAGTGGCGCATTACCGATTCGGCGCAGAAGAAGCGCGTGGTGCTGATGGCCAGCCGCGAGTCGCACTGCCTGGCCGATCTGCTGCACCGTTGGCACAGCAACGAGCTCGATTGCGAGATCCCCTGCGTGATCGCCAACCACGACGATCTGCGCAGCATGGTCGAGTGGCATGGCATTCCGTACTTCCATGTGCCGGTCGATCCCAAGGACAAGGCTCCGGCCTTCGCCGAAGTGGAGCGTCTGGTCAAGGCGCACCAGGCTGATGTCATCGTCCTGGCGCGCTACATGCAGATTCTGCCGCCGGCACTATGCGCCGAGTTCGCTCAGCGGGTGATCAACATTCATCACAGCTTCCTGCCGTCCTTCGTGGGCGCCAAACCCTATCACCAGGCCTCGCTGCGTGGCGTCAAGCTGATTGGCGCGACCTCGCACTATGTCACCGAAGAGCTGGACGCCGGCCCGATCATCGAGCAGGACGTGGTTCGGGTGACCCATCGCGACGATATCGAGGAAATGGTGCGTCTGGGCAAGGACGTGGAGAAAATGGTGCTGGCGCGTGGGCTACGCTATCACTTGGAAGACCGAGTGCTGGTGCACGACAACAAGACGGTGGTATTCGACTGACTTGCTGCATGGGCCGGCCACTGCACGAAAGAGGAGAACGCCCATGCTCAAGTCCATCAAGGTGCGCGACTACATGACTCGCCATCTGGTGACCTTCAGGTCGGATACCGATCTGTTCACTGCCATCAATCGACTGCTGGAGCACCGTATTTCCGGTGCTCCGGTGGTCGACTCCCAGGGCCACCTGATTGGCCTGTTGTCCGAGGGCGACTGCCTGCGCGGCATTCTCTCCGGCGCCTACTACGAAGCAGTCGGTGGCACCGTCAGTACCTACATGACCACCGAGGTGGAGACGGTCACGCCCGAGGCTGACATCATCGAGCTGTCGGAGCGCTTCCTGCGTGGCCAGCGGCGGCGTCTGCCGGTAATCGAGCATGGGCGCCTGGTCGGGCAGATCAGTCGCCATGATGTGCTGCGCGCAGTCAAGGAGTTCGCCCAGCATGAGCAGGGCGAGCTGAACATTGGTTGAGGGTGTTGACGATGAGCGATCCGTTGGACAAGGCCACCGCCAAGGCGCCTCCGACATTGGGCGAAGGTTGCGTGCGGCGCTACGATCCCGAAGCCCTCAGCGAGGAGGATGGCACCGATTTCGCCGAGGCGGCCGAGCTCTGGCGACAGTTGCAGGAGCAGCGGGACAATTCTGGCGCGTGATGCAATACGAAGGGCGTCCTGCAGACGCCCTTTCTTCATGCGGCTGACTGCCTAGATACGGAAGCTGTCGACCAGGTGCTTGAGGCGTACGGCCTGTTGTTCCAGGTCGTCGCAGGCGCGCAATGTCGCTTGCAGGTTTTCCACGCCTTCCTGATTCAGGGTATTGATCTCGATGATGTCCATGTTCAGTGATTCGATCACCGAGGTTTGTTCTTCGGTCGCAGTCGCTACCGACTGGTTCATGCCGTCGATCTCGCCGATACGGGCCGTCACAGTCTCCAGGCGCTCACCAGCCTGATTGGCAATTTGCACGCTGTCTTCACTGTGGCGCTGGCTTTCGGTCATGGTGGTGACCGATTCGCGTGAACCGACCTGCAGTTCCTCGATCATCTTCTCGATTTCCTGTGCCGACTCCTGGGTGCGGTGCGCCAGGTTGCGCACCTCGTCGGCGACCACGGCGAAACCGCGTCCCGCCTCGCCGGCACGGGCTGCTTCAATGGCGGCGTTGAGTGCGAGCAGGTTGGTCTGCTGGGAGATGCTTTTGATCACTTCGAGAATCTGACCAATATCCACGGTCTTGCTGTTGAGCATCTCGATCTTGGCGCAGGCGTCGCTGATCTTGTCGGAGAGTTCGCTCATCGAGCGGATCGCCTGCTGCACCACCTTGCCGCCGTCCTCGGCCTGATGCCGTGCATCCGAGGCCCGGCTTGAGGCGTCAGCGGCGTTGCGGGCGATTTCCTGCGCCGCGGCGCCGAGTTGGTTGATTGCCGCAGCCACGCTGTTGGTGCGGCTGGACTGTTCGTCGGAGTTGGCCATCGATGAGTTGGAGGCATTGACCACCAGTTTCGCGACTTCGTTGACCTGGACGGTCGCCGAAGACACCTCGCGGATGGAGCTGTGGATACGTTCGACGAACTGGTTGAAAGAGCGCGCCAGCGCGCCAAATTCATCGTTGGACTGGATCGTCAGGCGCTTGGTCAGGTCTCCTTCACCCTGGGCAATGTCCTCCATGGCCTTGCCCATGGCGGTCAGCGGCTGCATCAGCACGCGGATCAGCAAGCCGAGCAGGGCAATGATTAGTACCACGGCAATCACCGTGGCGACGATGGCTGAGGCGCGGAACTCGCTGAGCATCGCGTAGGCTTTGGCCTTGTCGATGGACAGGCCTACGTGCCAGTTGACCGAGGGCAGCCCCTGAACCGGGGTGAAGGTAAGGATACGGGTGTCACCGTTCAGTGTGGATTCGCTGAATGCCTTGCTGATGCTCGGGGTGTCCTGTGGATAGATCTCCTTGAGGTTCTTCATGACCAGGTCTTTGTCCGGGTGCACCAGAACCTTACCGTCGGCACTGACCAGGAAGGCATGGCCGATGCCGTCGAAATCCAGGGCATTGATGATATCGACCAGGGTTTGCAGGCTCAGATCGCCGCCGACCACGCCAGCGGGCCTGGCCGGGGTGGCAACGGTGATGATCAGCTCGCTGGTTGCCGCATCCATGTAAGGTTCGGTCAGGGTCGTGTTGCCGGCAGCCATGGCGTCTTTGTACCAGGGGCGGCTGCGTGGGTCGTAGTCGGCGGGCATCTGCTCATCCGGGCGCATGGTGAAGCCGCCGCTCTCGGTGCCCAGGTAGGTAAAGGCGAAGGAGGAGGTCAGCGCCTTCTGTTCCAGCAGTTTGATCACGCGCTCCTGCTCGCTGTCATTGCTGATCGACTGGGCGGCGCTTTCCACCAGCAGGATGCGCCCGGACAACCAGTTTTGAATATTGCTGGCCGTTACATTGCCCATTTCATGCAGGTAGTTCTCCAGGTCTTCGCGGATGGCATTGCGTTGCAGGTAATCGTTGTAGAGAGTGAACAGGGAAAAGGCGACGATGACCACAAGGGATGCGGCGAGCAAAATCTTGTGGCTGAACTGCAGGTTTTTGTTCATGTTGTGTTGTATCCGGATGGCTCTGGAACCAGTCTTGTGTTCCACCATGGCGTTCTTGGGGCACTGTGGTGGGCTGTTGCAGCAGGCAGGGTGACGTTTCGTTCTATTTGTATGTCGGCATACCTGCAGTAAAGCTTTAACCCAGAGGATGGCAAGATGCCTTTGATTTCGCAGTTTGTATTGGGTGCTGGCAGTGATGGGCAGGCGGTGGCGCAACCGTTGCGCCTGGCCAATCGTCACGGGCTGATCGCGGGCGCAACCGGTACCGGTAAAACGGTGACCCTGCAGCGCCTGATCGAGACTTTCAGCGATGCCGGTGTGGCGGTATTCGCGGCCGATGTCAAAGGTGACCTGTGTGGCCTCGGCGCCGCCGGTGCGCCGCAGGGCAAGGTCGCCGAGCGTATTGCCAGCATGCCCTGGCTGAATCACCAGCCACAGGCCTACCCGGTGACGTTGTGGGATGTGCATGGACTGAGCGGCCACCCTTTGCGCACCACGCTCAGCGAGATGGGCCCCCTGTTGCTTGGTGCGCTGCTGGAGTTGACCGACAGTCAGCAGGCTGCACTCTATGCTGCCTTCAAGGTGGCGGATCGCGAAGGATTGCTGCTGCTCGACCTGACGGACCTGAAAGCGCTGCTTGGCCATCTCAAGGACAACCCGCAGGTGCTCGGGGAAGACGCTGCGTTGTTTACCAGCACCTCGGCGCAGGCATTGTTACGCCGTTTGGCCGGTCTGGAGCAGCAGGGTGCCGAAGCCCTGTTCGGTGAGCCGGCGTTGCAGCTCGAAGACCTGTTGCACCCGGATCGTGATGGCCGAGGCCGCGTGCATCTGCTCGATGCCTCGCGCCTGGTGCATGAGGCGCCCAAGGTCTACGCAACCTTTCTGTTATGGCTGCTGGCCGAGTTGTTTGAGCAGTTGCCGGAGCGTGGCGATGCCGACAAGCCGCTGCTGGCGCTGTTCTTCGATGAGGCGCATCTGCTCTTTCAGGGTACGCCCAAGGCGCTGCAGGAACGTCTGGAGCAGGTGGTGCGGCTGATTCGCTCCAAAGGGGTCGGCGTGTATTTCGTCACCCAGTCGCCGGGTGATTTACCTGATGATGTGCTGGCCCAGCTCGGCCTGCGCATTCAGCATGGTCTGCGCGCCTTCACGGCCAAGGAGCAGAAGGCTCTGCGCGCCGTGGCTGATGGCTTTCGCCCGAACCCGGCGTTCAACACGCTCAGCGTACTCACCGAGTTGGGTATCGGCGAAGCGCTGGTTGGCACGCTGGAGGAAAAGGGCACGCCGGCCATGGTCCAGCGTGTGGCCATCGCGCCGCCGCAGTCGCGTATCGGCCCGCTGAGCGATGCCGAACGTGCCGCGCTGGTGCGCCAGTCATCGCTGGCGGGGCGCTATGACAAGCCTGTCGACCGCGAGTCGGCCTACGAGCTGCTCAACGCTCGTGCCGAACAGGCTCGTGATGCCGCGCCAGCCAAGGCAGCAGGAAAACAGCGGGTAGAGCCAGGGTTGGGCGATATGGCCAGCGATCTACTGGGCAGCGCCATGAAAAGTGCCTTGCGTCAGGCGGCCAACCAGCTAGGCCGGCAACTGGTGCGCGGACTGATGGGGTCGTTGATGGGGGGCAAGAAGCGCTAGAAACGGTCGTCACCCTGCGAAGGCGAGCATCCAGTGCTGTGTGGTCACGTTCGCGGGTGTGATGCGAAATGTCGTTATCAGCGCGCCCACTGTGGCCGGGCAGATGAACCCGGCACGGCAGGCTGTTACTGGCCGGCAGCTTCGCCAGCGGCTTCCTGCTTGTCCTGGCGTTCTTTCTCGATCTTCTCGATTTCCTTCTCAAAGGCCTGATCGAGCAGGCTGGGTTTCTTGCGCCAGGGTTTACGGTCAGGATCCGGTTGAGCGGCGTAGGTAATGACTTCTCCGCCGTAAACATTCTTGTAACGCTGCGCCTGGCGCTCGAGTTCGGCGCGCAGTTCGTCTTTCGTCACGTGTTTTACCTATCTGTTATGAGCGATCCACACGACACGTGAAGCACCAGGCTTCACTGCAGCGGTCAGGAATCGATCAGGGGCTTTGCTTTGAGTGGCAAGGAGATGATCGTGCAAAGCGTGCGCAATCTTCTCCGTGTTCTTCGCTACTTGACTATTTGTAACTTTATTACGAGAAAAGTTGCATGCAGTAACTGTCGCGTATTATCACTAACGCCTTGCCAATGTCCAGCAATCAGCCTCTTAGCGCCTGGTAATGCAAGCGCAAGTGCAGTTGGCAACTTTGTCTGTGAGCCAGTAACTGCAAGCCCGGGCGCGTTGGCAGGTGATGCGCATTGACCGGATGAGTGGCGGGCTCGAAGCAGAAGAAGTTCTGCGCCTGCGGACAGAACAACAGAAATACATCGCTGCCTTCGGCCTCGCAGACCAGTTGATAATCGGCATCCGCTTGAATGATGCGCGCCATGCCCGGCCATTGGGTAAAGGCATTGTCGACGAGTTGCTGCGGCAGCAGGGTCGGCTCTTCGAAGTTTCATGCCGGCGGCAACTCGACCCACTGACTGGACAGTTTGTCTTCAGCGCATAACCACACCCCGGCAGCTAGCGCCTGCTCGTCGCTGTGTCGCAGCAGCGCTCGGCCATCGCTCAGGCGAGTCCAGTTGACCAGGCTGGCGCCCAGTTCCGGGGCGAGGGTCAGTCGTGTCAGGCTATCGCGCAGGGTCAGCAGGGTCGTTGGCATGTGGCGCTCCTGGGGCTATAAATGTCGGGAATTCATAGCGTCATCGTACAACCGCTGGGCTATCATGGCGGCAAAGCCACGCGTCTAAATTCGAGAATTCGTCCACCATGGATACGCAAAACGCTCAACCTCGTGCTCGTCGCAAACACCGCAGCCTGGCTCAGGAATTGGTGGCCGAGCTGTCGCAGCGCATTCGTGATGGGCTGATCAAGCGCGGTGAGAAGCTGCCGACCGAATCGGCGATCATGGAGGAACAGGGTGTCAGCCGTACGGTGGTACGCGAGGCCTTGTCGCGTTTGCAGGCTGCTGGCCTGGTGGAAACGCGTCACGGCATTGGCACCTTCGTGCTGGACACGCCCAGTGCCAGTGGTTTTCGCATCGACCCGGCGACCATCGTCACCCTGCGCGACGTGCTGGCCATTCTCGAGCTGCGTATCAGCCTCGAGGTCGAGTCTGCGGGCATGGCGGCGGCGCGTCGTACCGATGCACAGCTGAAGGCCATCCGTGAGGCACTGGATGCCATCAACGAAAGTGCCGCGCATGCCAGTGATGCAGTGTCCTCGGACTTCCAGTTTCACCTGCGCATTGCCGAGGCCACCGGTAACCGTTATTTCACCGATATCCTCAGCCATCTGGGCACCAGCATCATCCCGCGGACCCGGGTCAATTCCGCCAGCCTGGCGCGTGAGCACGAGCAGATCTTCGAAGCCATCGCGCGCCAGGATGCCGAGGCGGCGCGGGCTGCGATGCGTCTGCACCTGACCAACAGCCGCGAGCGCCTGCGTCAGGCGCACGAAGCGGCCGAGGCCGAAGCGCTGCACGGCTGAGCAGCCGCTAGCGGCGGTAAGCCAGCAAGACAATCCCGCCCACCACGATCAGCCCGCCGAGCACCTGCAGCGGGCCGAGCAACTGGCCGAGCACCAGCCAACCCAGCAGCATGCCGGCTACTGGTTCCATGTTCATCACCGGCGCGTTGCGGGCAATGTCCAGGCGCGGCATCAGGATGAACAGCATCGAGAACGCCGTGCCATAGAGCAGTACCAGGCAGGCCAGGGCGATCCAGCCGGCCGCCGCGTTGGGCAGACCCAGGCCGCCGGGCAGTGCACCGCTGGCACCGGCCAGGGCCGAGGCACTGAAGACCACCGCCATGGTCAGCATGCTGCGCACCCGTCCGGGCATGGCTGACAGTCGATGTTCGGTAATCCACAGCGCAACGGCGAAGACCCCCGCAGCAGTCAGGCTGAACAGTACCCCTTCGACCCAGCGCGCGTCGAGCTGAGCCTCGCCGGACAGGCGCGCCGGCACATCCAGCACCAGCACCAGACCGAACAGGATCAGGCCCATGATCATCGCGGCGCGGCCGGTTGGCGCCGCGCCACCGAGTGCCCAGGTGAGCAGAGCCAGCAGAATCGGCGAGAGGTTCACCACCAGCAATGCCAGGCCTACCGGGATGCGTACCACTGCCGAGTAGATGCAAAAGCTTTGCACCGCGATCAGCAGCCCCAGCAGCAACTGCCAGCCCCATGTGGTGCGGCTCAGGCGCAGCGAGTCACGTTGCCACAGCACCAGCGCCGCGAGTACCAGCAGGGTGCCCCCGGAGCGGAAGAGCATGGCCATCAGCAGACCGGTGTCGTGGTCGAAGGCGATGCGCGCGGCGATGTGGTTGCCAGCGAAGGAGCAGGCCAGGGTGGCGAGGATCAGCGCGGCGATATGCCGGGGGAACGGGGTTGCTGACATGGCAGGGCGTACGTCCTTATAAAGCGAGAGCCGTCAGGCAGCGGCTCGGGGTGAATGAAGCGGCCCTGCACGTGGGGCGGTGAATCAGAAGGTGCGATCTCGCGAGCTAGAGCCCTACAAGGCAAAAACAGGCGAGGAAGCGGAGTGTACTTTTGTACATGAGCATTCCAAGCCTGTTTTTACGCAGCAGGGCCGACACGCAGCAGATCGTAAATCAGAGCACGACGCTCGGCAGCCACAGCGAGATGGCTGGAATGTAGGTCACGGCCATCAGCACCATGAACAGCGCGGCGTAGAAGGGCAGCAGTGCCTTCACGGTGTTCTCGATGGTGACCTTGCCGATTGCAGCGCCAACGAAGAGTACCGCACCTACCGGTGGCGTGATCAGTCCAATACCGAGGTTGACCAGCATGATCATGCCGAAGTGTACCGGGTCTACACCGAAGGAGGTCACCACCGGCAACAGGATCGGCGTGAGGATCAGGATCAGCGGCGCCATGTCCATCAGCGTGCCCAGGGCCAGCAGCATGAAGTTGACGCACATCAGGATCACGTAGCGGTTGTCCGAGAAGGTCAGGAACGCGGTGGTGATCTTCGATGGGATCTGCATCAGGGTCATGATGTAGCCGAACGCGGCAGCGAAGGCGATGAGGATCATCACGATCGACAGCGTGCGCACCGTGCGGTGCAGCATCTTCGGCAGTTCACTCCACTTGTAGTCGCGGTAGATGAACATGGTCACGAAGAAGGCCCAGATCACCGCGACGGCAGCCGACTCGGTGGCAGTGAACACTGCCTGAGAGAATGCCGCCGAGGATGATGACCATGGTCATCAGGCCCCACAGTGCTTCCACGCAGATCTTCAGCGCCTGGCGCAGCGGAATCACTTCGCCCTTGGGGTAGTTGCGCTTCTTGGCGAACCACAGGCAGGCGCTGCAGGGCCATGTGAGAGCTCCCGTGGCAGCGCAGATCCTGCCTGCACCGGCGACCTTGGCGGTCGGCCGCGAAGGTCTTGCGCGTCTGCTGCAGGAAGATGTGGCCGGCGAAGTGGTGGTCTGCAGTTCCGATACGGTGGCGCAAGGCGTGTTGGCCGAGGCGCTCAGCCGTGGCCTGCGCATTCCACAAGATCTTGCCGTGATGGGGTTCGGCGACCTGTCCAGCGCCGCCCATACCCATCCGCCGCTTTCCACCGTGCGAGTGGACGGGCCGCGTATCGGCTGTGCCATCGCCGATGCGCTGCTGGCGCGTATTGCCGAGCCGGCCGCTGCGCGTCAGCCGCTGCGCCTGGACGTGGGGTTCGAGCTGATCGAACGCGGCAGCGCCTGATCAGGCCAGGCGCAGGTGGTTGTCCCACAAGCCGGCCGGTAGCTGCAGGGCGTTGGTGACGATGCGCTCGCCGCGGCAATCGTACAGGCGACAACGGCCCTGACCCGAGGTCACGACGAAACCGTCGGCAACCGCGCCAACGCCTGCGCAGTCCGGCAGCGGCACGTCCAGGCGCACCTGTGCACTGTCCAGATCCCAGATGAAGAAGCGGTTGCCGCGCGGTGCGGTCATCGCCAGCAGGCGCAGCTCGTCATGGATCGCCACGCTGGCGGTGTACTGGTTCATCGCCGCACGCTGCGGCTCGCCCAGGGCGAACGGCTGGAAGGGCTGACCGGGGCGTTTGATCGCCAGTAGCGGCACTTGATCGTGCAGGTCGCCCATGTACTGCTGGCCGCTGACCACCGTGCCGTCGCGCGCGACAGCCAGGTGGCGGATGCTGTTCTGCTGGTCGGCCAGATACTCCAGGCTGACCAGGCTGCCGTCGCGCTGCATCAGCACCAGGCTGGCCTGCATGGCATCGAGATTCATGTCGACGCGACTTTCCGCTTCGGTGCGGATGCCGCCGTTGGCCACCACCAGGGTTTCGCCATCGGGCATCCACAGCAGTTGGTGCGGGCCTACGCCGTGGCTGCTGTGTTCAGCCGCGCGCAGCAACTGCTCACCCTGCAGGCGATAGGTGCCAATCACACCACGGCCTGGCTCGGTGGTGTCGTTCTCGGTGGCGTACAGCCACTCGCCGCCCTTGTGGAATACCGCGTGGCCGTTGAAATGACGCCCGGCCGGCGAGGTCAGCGTTTGCAGCAGGCGACCGTCGCGGGTGTCGATCAGGTAGCTCTCGGTGCTGGGGCGGCGACCGACGAACAGGGCCATGGGCAGGCTGGGGTGCGGCACCACGTCATGGCAGCGTTCGCTCACCGGAGTGGCGAAGGCGCGCTGACCATCGAGGCGATAGCCGACCGCGTAGTGGTTGCCGTCGCCATCGTCACGGGCTGACAGCAGCAACGGTTGTCCTGATGGGCCGAACAGCGTCCAGCCGCCAAAGGCACCCGCGGCCGCCAGGCTGGCGGCGGCTGCACTGAGGCCGAGGAAGGCTCTGCGTTGCATGCTCAGTCTCCGTCGTGGGCGTTGAAGCCGATCTGCACGCCGAGCGCTTTGGCCAGCTCGCTTTCCTGCAGGCGGTGCAGGCGATTGAGGCTGTCGTACAGCTCGTTCAGGGCGGTGCGACCGGCTTCGTCGGCGAGCAGTTCGACCAGTGGGCTGTCGAGTGCAGCCAGGCGCTGACGGGTGTCCTGGTAAGCGGCGTCGATGCGTTTGGCCAGGTCGACCTGATCCTCGCCCAGTAGCGATTGAATGCCATCACGGTTGCTGCCGTGCCACAGCAGTTCGGCATTGGCCAGCGCCGCACCCTGGTTGGCCAGGCTGGCGGCACTGCGCCAGGCTTCGGCCTGGTAAGGCTGGGCGATGCCCTTGCTCTGGCGGCCCATCGGCGCGCCGAGTTTCTTCTTCAGGCCATCCAGGGCGCTGACCTGTACGCGCAACAGTTCGGCGATCGCTTCGTTGGCGTCGGCGTAGCGCTCGTTGGGGAATGTCTTAAGCTGTTCGGCCATGCCAGATTTGGCCTGCCATTCGCCGACGATCTGCGCCGCCAGTGCCTGCTGGTGTTTGCCGATGGCTTGCAGCAGTGGGCAATAGCGCGCTTTCTGTTCGGCCTGGGCGAGGTCCAGATTGGGGTCGAAAAGAATGTATTCGTAGGCGGTCAGGCCCTGAACCACCACGCTGGCATTGGACAGGTCATCCGCGCTCAGCTGCGGCTTGTTCTTCAGCAGGGCTTCGACCTGGCGCTGCACCAGGTTCTTCTTGTCCGGCCAGAACTGAATCTGCCAGGCGCGGTTGCCTTCGGCCAGCGGCCCGACCAGCAACGGCTGCAAGCCGGCCCAGGCACTCTGGGCGCCGAGAAAGGCCTGGCGAGCAGTGCTCAGATCGACGTTACCGGCGCAGAAGGCTTCGGCATTCACGGCCAACTGGCGATCGGCTTCCTGCCAGCTGCTGTAGGCCGGCAGCAGCACGCCATCGGTCAGCGCTGCGCTGACCTTGGCTTTCGGGTCCTGCTGGCCGCAGCCGACCAGGGCCAGGCCGAGCAGAGAGGCGATCAGGGTTTTGTGCAACATCGCAGGCTCCTTAAAGAGAATTCAGGAAGGCGAGCAGCGCTGCTCGCTCATCGCTATCGAAACGCAGCACCTGCTGCTTGGCCGCTTCGGCCTCGCCACCGTGCCAGAGAATGGCTTCCAGCAGGTTACGGGCACGGCCGTCATGCAGGAACTGAGTATGGCCATTGACCGTTTGCGTCAAACCAATGCCCCACAGCGGCGCCGTGCGCCATTCGCGACCGCTGGCGAGAAACTCCTCGCGGCCATCGGCCAACCCGTCGCCCATGTCATGCAGCAGCAGGTCCGTATACGGCCGGATCAATTGGCTGGCCAGTTCCGGCTCCGCCGCATCGGCCGATGTGGTGAAACTGGGGGTGTGGCACTTCTGGCAACCGGCCTGGTGGAACAGGCTCTTGCCCTTGAGCACGTCAGGCGAGTCGACGTCACGCCGTGCCGGCACGCCCAGGTTACGGCTGTAGAACAGCACGCTGGCGAGGATGTTGTCGCTGACTTCCGGTTCGCCGCCATGGGGCGCGGCCAGGCAATCGGTTTGCGCCGTGGTGCAGTTGTCGTGAGGGATCAGCGAGCTGGTCAGGCCCATGTCATTGGCGAAGGCTTCGGCATTTTGCTGATTGAGGTTGGGTTGGCCAGCCTTCCAGCCGAAGCGGCCGAGCACGCTGCGCTGCTGGGCGCGATCCCAGACCATATTGGGACGACCGGAAATACCATCGCCATCGGCGTCATCCGGATCGGCGCCGGCCAGGATGTCTTCTTCGGCGATGGCTTCGAGCAGGCCGAGGCCGATCATCGGCGGGGCGATGCGTGCCGAGAACCGGGTATTGGGGTGCATGTCGCCGTAACCGAGCTGGCTGATGACCAACTGCGGCTTGCGCAGCTCCACCTGCGTGCCGTCGGCGAAACGTACCGGCACGCTGCTGTAGGTCACGCGGATCTTGCCTTCGGGGGTGACGCCGGGGTTGGCCATGTCCTGCATTTGGGTGCCGTAGGTAGGCTCGGCGACCACGCCCTGGTGGATCAGCATCTCGGCATGCTCCGGGCCGGCCGGTATCGACAGACGCACCAGCATCGAAGTGGCGCTGACCGCATCTGGCCCCGGTGGATGGCCGCGACCGTCCTTGATATGGCAGTTCTGGCAGGCATTGGTATTGAACAGCGGGCCCAGGCCATCGCGCGCTGTGGTGGTGGCTGGCGCCGTGACCCAGGGATTGCGGAAGAAGCTGTTGCCCACGGCGAAATCTAGGCGACGGCTGGGTGCGAGGTTCGCCGAAGGCAGGGAGAAGGCGTTTTGATCGAACTTGCGTACCGTCGCCGCACCGGCAGAAAGGGCCTCGCCGGGTTCTGCTGCGGTGAAGTGCGGTTGCTGTTCGCAAGCGATCAAAGACAGTGCCAGAAAGGGCAGCAGGCAGCGCTGGAGCGGCGACATCGAGGAACAATCCGAACTGGCAGGGAAGCGGGGCGCCAAGATTAGCAGGCTAACGGAATTTAAATAAGATGGATTAGCGTTATCTAGACGCGGCCAGAGGTCGCGGGGCGGTTGTGTACGAGACAGCTGCCGGCCCTGTAACTGGCGGAATCGAGGATATGCCTCTCGCCTGCTGCCGCTGCCGTGACGACGCTGGCCGGCAGGCACTTGACGTATTGGCTGTAGTGCCGCCGCGATGCGTCTTCGGCTTCTTATGGAGTAGCGCTACGGTTTACCGACGTTCCTGGGCGCCCAGTTCGAGGGAAATAGCGTCCGCACATTGCTGCAGACTTTCTCTGTAGCGTTCACGCGCCACGGGGCTATCCATCACCGCTTCCGGGCCGGACAGGTTGATCGCCGCCACCACGTCGCCACGGTGGTCACGCACGGCGCAGGCGATGGCGGTGGAGTAGTCGGAGCGGTGCATCACCCAGCCGCGCTCGCGGTCGCGTTCGAGCAGTTGTTGCAGCTCGGGCAGGGTCTTCGGTGCGGGCGGCGGGTAGTCGTCCAGGCGTACGTGCTGGTAGAGCTTGTCCAGGTCCATGGGCGTCAGGCCGCTGAGCAGCATGCGGCCCATGGCCGTGCAGTGGCAGGGAATGCGCGTGCCGATGGGGATGTTCACCGACAGGCGCTGGGCGGCGAAGGCGCGGCCGATGTAGAGACTCTCGGTCTGCTCGCGAATGGACAGGTGGCACGACAGCGAGGTGCGGTCGCGCAGGGCATTGAGGTGCGGCATGGCGATGTCCACCAGGTCGCGGCTGGCCAGGTAGGCGAAGCCGTCGCAGAGCACCTGCGGGCCCAGTTCGTAGCTGTTCTTGCCGAGCTTGCGCAGGTAGCCCATGTCAGTGAGCGTGATCAGGATGCGGTAGATGGCCGAGACACTGACGCCGAGGCGCTCGGCGATGGTGTTGCTGCTCAGGCTGCGCTCGCTGGCGTTGAACATCTGCAGGATGCTCAGGCCGCGTTGCAGGGCGGGGACGCGGTAGTCAAGTTCGTCTTCGTGGATGCCCATGGCTGTCCTCCAGATTTGGTGGTGCGCAGGGCGCACCCTACGTTTGGCGCCATGGCCGTAGGGTGCGCTATGCGCACCATGGGGCTCAGGGCAGTGCGTCGATCCCCACGGGCTGTCCACCGAATTCCTGCATGGCGTCCAGCAGCGCGCGCCAGAAGTAATGCACCGAGGCGCGGTCGCAGAGGATGTGCAGGCACGGCACTTCGCCCAGCGGCAGGTTGGCGACGATGACGTTGATCCGCGCTGCCGAGGTCTGCGCCACCTGGCCGACGGCGAAGGCCGACGGGCTGAGGTCGACGCCGCAGAGCTTGGCCATCACCTCGGCCTGGCAGGTGCCGGTCAGCACCAGCCAGGCGTGGCTGTCCTGGCGTGGCAGCAGGTACTGGCCGGCGCTGGCCTGCCACTGGCTTTCCTCGCGCTGCGCTTTGCTGCCGGCATCGTGCAGGCTGCCGAGCAGCAGGTACTCGGTCTGCGACAGGCGCAGCACATGGCTGCCATCGGCCTGGCTCAGCGCCTGGTTGGGCGCCTGCGGCAACTGGTAGCCCAGTGCGCCGAGATAATCAGCAGCGGCCGGTCCGCGCAGGCCGTAGCGCGCCAGGCTGGTCAGGTCGATGAGCGCGCAGTGGCCCAGTAGGGCGCTTTCGTCGCCCTGGCCGTAGGTGGTGACGATGCAGCTCTCGCCGAACTGAGCGAGAGTGGCGCCGGCCTGCAGGCGGTAGAGCGGGCTGCGTGCTGCGAATTGATTGGCGTGGAGGGTCATCTCACAGCTCCTGGCGTTGGCTTTCAGGGTCATAGAAGGGCAGTAGCACCACGGTGGCCTGCACCATCTCGCCGCCTTCGACGCGGATCGGCAGGCGCTGGCCCGGCGTGGCCTGGTCAGGCGCGCAGTAGGCCAGGCCGATGATCTGGCCGAGGGTCTGCGAGTATTCGCAGGAGGTGACGTTGCCGCTGATGTCCGGGCCTTTGAGCACCAGATGGCCTTCCAGCGGCTGGCTGCTGCCTTTGGGCAGGGTGAAGCCGACCAGCTTGCGGATCGGCGGCTGCGCCTCGAGGATTTCCACCGAGCGCTTGCCGACGAAGAACGGCTTGCTGCGGGCGATGGCCCAGCCCATGTCGATCTCGGCTGGGCTGGTCATGCCGTCGGTGTCCTGGCTGATGATCACGTGGCCCTTTTCCAGGCGCAGCAGGCGCTGCGTTTCGACGCCGAAGGGGGGAATGTCGAACTCCCGACCGGCTTCCATCAGTGCATCCCACAGGGCTTCGCCGTAGCGCGCCGGGACGTGGATCTCGTAGCCCAGTTCACCGACGAAACCGACCCGCAGCAAGCGTGCCGGAATACCCGCGACCGTGCCCAGGCGCACCGCCAGGTAGGGGAAGCCTTCGGCCGACAGGTCGACATCGCCGCACAGCTTGGCCAGCACCTTGCGCGAGTCCGGCCCGGCCAGGTTGACCGCGGCCAGCGCGGCGGTGACGTTGGTGATGTCGACGTTCAGGCGCCACTGCGCGTTCCACTTGAGCATCTGTTGGTAGACGCGGTCGACGCCGCTGGTGGTGGCGCTGACGTAGAAGTGCTCGTCGGCAAAGCGCGCGCAGACGCCATCGTCGATCACCACGCCGTGCTCGTTGGTCATCAGCGCATAGCGCGAACGGCCGACCGGCTGCTTGGCGAAGGCGAAGGTGTAGAGGCGGTTGAGCAGCTCGGCGGCGTCCGGGCCGCGCACGTCGAGGCCGCCCAGGGTGGAGACGTCGATCAGGCCGACCTTCTCGCGCACCTGGCGCGCTTCGGCCTGCATGCAGGCTTCGCGTTCTTCCGGCTTGCCATAGTAGGCCGGGCGCTGCCAGATGCCGGCGGGCATCATCTTCGCCCCCAGCTCCAGGTGCCGTGCGTGCATGGCGGTTTGCCGATACGGATCGAAGCCACAGCCGGCGACTTGCGCCAGAGTTTCCGGGCAGAACGGCGGACGCGCGGTGGTCACCCCGGTTTCGCTGACGCTGCGGCCGGTGGCCTGGGCTACCAGGCGCGCGGTGGGCAGCGCCGAGTGGCGGCCCTGCGAGGGGCCCATGCCGACGGTGGAGAAGCGCTTGACCAGTTGCACGTCGCGGTAGCCGTGGCGGGTGGCGTTGACGATGTCACGCACCTGCAGGTCTTCGTCGAAGTCGACGAAATCCTTGCCCTTGGGATGGGGGAAGATCGGCCAGGGGAAGTTGACCCGAGGCTCGGCTGGTAGCTCGCCAAGTGACTGACTGGCTTCCAGCCCGAGAGCAGCGAGCGCGCGCAGGGCACCGTTGGTGGCATCGATAAGCAACGCGTCGAGGGCGTTGCGGCCGTTGACCGAGCCGACCACCTGCAACCCGCTCGGTAGGCCGGACAGGCTGAAGCAGGCACTGGCGTCATCGTAGGCCAGCTTGCCGCCGGCCTGGCACGGCAACTGGTACACCGGCATGTAGCCGGCGGACATGCACAGCAGGTCGCAGTCGATGCGCAGGCCGCTGCCCGCCACCTTGCCCTGGCCGCTGATACGGCGCACGTCCACGGCGTTCAGGTGCTTGTCGCCCAGCGCTTCGTAGACCGTGCTGCCGGCATGGCAGGCGACGCCACGGGTTTGCAGGGCGGTGGCCAGATTGGCGTCATCGGCGCGTTCGCGCATGTCCACCAGGGCGGTGACCTCGACACCGGCATCGAGCAGGTCGAGGGTGGCCAGGTAGCCATCGTCGTTGCCGGTCAGCACCACGGCGCGCTGGCCCGGCTTGACCGCGTAGAGCTTGATCAGGCGCTGCGCGGCGCTGGTCAGCAGCACGCCGGGCAGGTCGTTGTTGCGAAACACCACCGGCTGGTCGAAGGCGCCAGCCGCGACGATGCACTGGCGGGCACGCACCTTGTACATCCGCTTGCCCTGGATCACCGGCAGGTAGTGGTCGGTGAACCAGGCGTTGCAGGTGGCTTCCTTGAGGATGCGGATATTGGCGTGGCCTTCGACGGCGGCCAGCAGTTCGGCGCGCAGTTCGGCGGCACGTTTGCCTTCGACGTCGAAACGCGCCCAGGCCAGCGCGCCGCCGAGGTAGTTCTGCTGTTCGATCAGCAGCACCTTGGCTCCGGCGTTGGCAGCGCTCAGCGCCGCGCACAGGCCGGCTGGGCCGGCACCGATCACTGCCAGATCGGTGAACAGAAAGGCCTTGTCGTGGTACTGCGGCTGCAGCTTGAGGTTGAGTACGCCGAGGCCGGCCTTCTTGCGGATCAGCGGTTCCCAGACCTTCCACATGCCCTTGGGCTTGTAGAACGAGCGGTAGTAGAAGCCCACCGGCATGAACCTGGAGAAGTGCCCGAGCAGGGCGTCGCGATCCTTGTCCAGGCTGCCGTTGTAGTTCTGCGCGGTGACGTCGAGGCCAGCGGCCAGCGGCTGCATATCGGCCAGCACGTTGGGTTCGTCCGGCAGTTGCACCAGGGTGTTGGCGTCCTGCCCGGCCATCGACAGCGGGCCGCGCGGGCGGTGGTACTTGAACGAGCGCGACAGCAGCCAGCGCTGGTTGGCCAGCAGGGCGCTGGCGATGCTGTCGCCGGCCAGGCCCTGGTAGGTGGTGCCCTCGAAGTCGAAACTGACCGGGCGGTTGCGGTCGATCAGCAGGCCCAGCGGGGCCGGCAGGCGGAGATCGGCACTCATGCACTTACCTCCTGAGGTTTGCTGGCAGGCGCGGCGAAATCGACGCGGCGGTCGAACAGTTCCTTCGGGTCGAAGGTGCGCAGAATTTCATCGCTGACGGTGTGGCGTTCGGCCAGGAACCAGTAGCTGGAGGCGTTGTGCATCCACCATTCGGTGACGACGCCTGCGATGTTCTCGCTGTTGAACACGTAGTCGGCCCATTCGGCGTCCGAGCAGGTGTTCGGGTCGGGCATGCGCTTGAGTTCGCCGCCGTAGGTGAATTCGTTGATGTTGCGAGGCCCGTTGAGTGGGCAGGGCATGATCTTCATGGTGATCCCCAGTCATTCAGCTTGCGTAGCGGGTGGCGTCGGAACGTCCCCCGAGCTTCGATCTGCTCCCTCTCCCATGCTCTTTGCTCAAGGGCAGGGAGAGGGCTGGGGAGAGGGTGCTTTTGATCAATGCAGCCCTCTCCCCCAACCCCTCTCCCGCAAGCGGGAGAGGGGAGTTCGTTCAGTGGCTCGCCGCCGTGGCGCCCATCTCGTTGACCTGGCGGAAGGTCGAGAAGCGCTCGAGGGCGAAGGGTTTGATCAGCGCCGGGGTCTTGCCGGTGGCGACCAGCTCGGCCATGGTCCAGCCGCAGATCGGCGTGGCCTTGAAGCCCCAGGTGCCCCAGCCGGCGTCGAGGTAGTAGTTGTCCAGCGGCGAGTGACCCATGATCGGGCTGTAGTCCGGGGTCATGTCGGTGCTGCCGGCCCACTGGCGCATCAGCTTGGCGCCGGCCATGAAGGGGAACATCTCGATGGCGTGGGCCAGCAGGCTTTCCTTCAGGTCGAGGGTGGAACGCGTGTTGTACAGCGGATAAGGGTCGGAGCCGCCGCCGAAAACGATCTCGCCACGGCTGGTCTGCTGCACGTAGCAGTGCAGCGCCGAGGAACTCACCAGCGGATCGAGGAAGGGCTTAAACGGCTGGGTGACCATGGCCTGCAGCGGGTAGGTGTGGATCGGCGCCTTGATGTTCAGCTTGTTCATCAGCAGCGAGCTGGCGCCGGCCACTGCCTGCACCACACAGCCACAGCGTACGGTGCCACGGTTGGTCTGCACCGCCGTGACCTTGCCGTGCTCGACGATGAAATCCTGCACCTCGGTAAGCTGGTGGATTTCCACGCCGCGCTTGGCTGCCTGCTTGGCGTAGCCCCAGGCCACGGCGTCGTGGCGGGCGGTGGCACCGTCGATATGCCAGAGCCCGGCAAGCACCGGCAGGTGGCCGGGGTCGAGGTTGAGGCAGGGCACCAGTTCACGGATCTGCTGGCGGTCGATCATCTCGGTGCGTCCACCGAAGTGCTTGTTCACCTCGGCGCGCTGGCGGAAGGCGCGCACGGTGGCGTCGGTGTGCGCCAGGGTGAGCTGGCCACGCTCGGAATACATGATGTTGAAGTCGAACTCGTTGGACAGCTCCTTGAACATCCGCACCGACTCGGCATAGAAGCGCACGCCTTCGCTGGTGAGGTAGTTGGAGCGGATCACCGCCGTGTTGCGCGCGGTGTTGCCACCGCCGAGGTAGGACTTCTCCAGCACCGCGACGTTGCTCACGCCGTGGTACTTGGCCAGGTAATAAGCGGTGGCCAGGCCATGGCCGCCGCCGCCGATGATGACCACGTCGTACGCCGGCTTGAGTTCCTTCGGCGCAGGCAGGTCGACCTCCACCGGGTAGTCCGAGGACAGGCCGTACTTGAGCAGGGCAAGGGGCATTGCGGTTACTCCTGGGCCGACAGGCCGTGTTGCTGGCGGGCGGCGAGCAAGGTGTTGTGCATCAGCATGGCGATGGTCATGGGGCCGACGCCGCCGGGCACCGGGGTGATGGCCGAGGCCACCGGCAGCACGGCGTCGAAGTCCACATCGCCGACCAGGCGCGAGCGACCGTTTTCCTCGATGCGGTTGATGCCGACGTCGATCACCACCGCGCCGGGTTTGATCCAGTCGGCGCCGATCATCCTTGGTCGGCCGACGGCGGCGACCACGATGTCGGCCTGGCCGCAGAGCTTCTCCGGCTTGACGCTGCGCGAATGCAGCACGGTGACGCTGCAGTTGGCGGCCAGCAGCAGCGCCGCCATCGGCTTGCCGACGATGTTCGAGCGGCCCACCACCACGGCATGCTTGCCGGACAGGTCGCCGAGGGTGTCGCGCAGCAGGCGCATGCAGCCGGCCGGGGTGCAGGGCGTGAGCACCGGGCGGCCCTGGCTGAGGCCGCCGACGTTCTCGCTGTGGAAGCCGTCGACGTCCTTGGCCGGGTCGATGGCCTGCAGCACGCGGGTTTCATCGATGTGCGCCGGCAGCGGCAACTGCACCAGGATACCGTTGACCGAGGCGTCGGCATTGAGCCCGGCCACCACCTCCAGCACGGCCTCGGCGCTGGCGTCGGCGCCCAGGCGATATTCCAGCGAGCGGATGCCCACCTCGTTCGCGCGCAGCACCTTGTTGCGCACGTAGACCTGGCTGGCCGGGTCATCGCCGACCAGCACCACGGCCAGCGCCGGCTCGATGCCCCGGGCCTTGAGCACCGCCACGTCAGCGCCGACTTCGGCGAGCACGCGCGCGGCGGCGGCCTTGCCGTCGATCAGTTGCGCGCTCATCGGAAGATCACCGTCTTGTCGTGGTTGAGGAACACACGGTGCTCGAGGTGGTACTTGACTGCCTTGGACAGGGCCACCGTCTCGGTGTCGCGACCCACCGCCACCAGGGCCTCGGGGGTGTAGTTGTGATCCACGCGCTGCACTTCCTGCTCGATGATCGGGCCTTCGTCGAGATCCGAAGTGACGTAGTGGGCGGTGGCGCCGATCAGCTTCACGCCACGGTCGTAGGCCTGGTGATAGGGCTTGGCGCCCTTGAAGCCGGGCAGGAAGGAGTGGTGGATGTTGATGGCGCGGCCCGAGAGCTGCTTGCACAGATCGTCGGAGAGGATCTGCATGTAACGCGCCAGCACCACCAGCTCGGTCTTGGTCTCGTCGACGATCTTCAACAGTTCGGCTTCCTGCTGGGCCTTGGTGTCCTTGGTCACCGGCAGGTAGATGAAACGGATGCCCTCGCGCTCGGCCATCGGCCGCAGGTCGAGGTGGTTGGAGACGATGGCGGTGATCTTCATCTGCAGCTCGCCTTTCTGGTGGCGATAGAGCAGGTCGGCCAGGCAGTGGTCGTACTTGCTGACCATCAGCAGCACGCGCATCGGCTCGGTGGCGTCGTACAGCTCCCAGGCCATCTCGAAGCGCTCGGCGACATCGACGAAGCCGTCCTGGATCTGCTGGATGTCACCCTCGAATCCGCTGTTGAAACGGAATACCGCGCGCATGAAGAAGGCACCGCTGACCTCGTCGTCGAACTGCGCCATTTCGCTGATGTAGCAACCATGGTCGGCGAGGAAGGACGTTACGGCGGCGACGATGCCGGATGTGGCCGGGCAACTGATCTTGATCACGTATGGGTGCTTGGCGTGCTGCATGGCGAATCCTCTGCTGGGGGCGGCGGCAGGAAAATCTTCATGAGTAAAAGTGTTGTTCGTCTATGAATAAAAATTACTGTGACGAATCTATTTTTCTTGTTGGTGATTTTTATAAGTGAATGAAGCAGGTATGTCTATGCCTGTTGAGAACTTTTTTATCCTGAGGGGAAACAAGCGGGCTAGCGACATCGACGCAGGCGGTGCGATGTGCAGGCAAGCCAATGAGGGTGAGGGTTTACACCCCGTAGCCCAATGAGATGGACTCCTCCCTCCTACGGCGTCATTGCGCCAGACTGTAGGTTACGAAACAAACAATCCCGGAGGGGGAGCCCGCATGAAACTTAAACGCATAGGCGTGGATTTGGCAAAGCAGGTTTTTCAAGTTCATGGTGTCGACAGCCATGAGCAGGTCAAATGCCGCAAGCAACT
>NZ_QASO01000085.1 GCF_003052605.1 Ectopseudomonas oleovorans
AGTTGCTTGCGGCATTTGACCTGCTCATGGCTGTCGACACCATGAACTTGAAAAACCTGCTTTGCCAAATCCACGCCTATGCGTTTAAGTTTCATGCGGGCTCCCCCTCCGGGATTGTTTGTTTCGTAACCTACAGTCTGGCGCAATGACGCCGTAGGAGGGAGGAGTCCATCTCATTGGGCTACGGTATGGAGCCCAGTCCCGTCAGGACTCGTAAAAAAACGCCCCCGCAAAGACTGCGGGGGCGGCGCGTTGGATAAGGTCGTCCTTGAAGCGGGTTACGCGCGGTCAACCTTGTGGGGCATTGCTCCCCGTATTGCTCCAGCCACCACCCAGGGCCTTGTACAGCTCCACTTCGCTGCTGAGCTGGGCCAGGCGGTCGGCGATCAGTTGCTGGCGCACGCTGAACAGCTGACGCTGGGCGTCGAGCAGGGTCAGGTAGCTGTCCACGCCGGTGCGGTAGCGCCGCTCGGCCAGGTCGTAATAGGTCTCGGTGGTTTCCAGCAGGGCGCGCTGGGCGTCCAGTTGCTGGCGGTAGGTGGTGCGCGCGGCGAGGCGGTCGGCGACCTCCTGGAAGGCCACCTGGATGGCTTTCTCGTACTGCGCGACCTGGATATCGCTCTGCAGTTCGGCATAGTCGAGGTTGGCGCGCAGACGGCCGGCGTTGAAGATCGGCAGGCTGATCTGCGGCTGGAACAGCCAGGTGCCCGAGCCGCCGTCGAACAGGCCGGACAACTGGCTGCTGGCGGTGCCGGCATTGGCGGTCAGGCTGATGCTGGGGAAGAACGCCGCACGCGCCGCGCCGATATTGGCGTTGGCGGCCTTGAGCTGGTACTCGGCCTGCAGCAGGTCGGGGCGACGCTGCAGCAGGTCGGCGGGCAGGCCAGCCGGTACCTGCTCCAGCAGTTCGGCGTTCAATGCCAGACCTTGCGGCAGGTCGGCCGGCAGGCCGCTGCCGAGCAGTTGAATCAGGGCGTTGTGATCCTGAGCGACCAGGCGCTGGTACTGCGCCAGGCTGACGCGGGCGCTGTCCACCGAGCTGCGTGCCTGGCTCAGGGCCAGGGCATCGGCGACACCGACGTCGAAGCTGCGCTGGGTCAGCTGGTAGCTTTCCTCGAAGGTCTTCAGGGTGTCCTGGGTCAGTTGCAGCAGCGCCTGATCCGCCTGCCATTGCAGGTAGGCGTTGGCGACGCTGGCGACCAGGCTGATCTGCGTGCTGCGCTGGGCCTGTTCGGTGGCCAGGTACTGCTGCAGAGACTGTTCGCTGAGGCTGCGGATACGGCCAAAGAAGTCCAGCTCCCAGGCGTTGACGCCCAGGGTGGCGCTGTACTGACCGCTGGTGCGGGCTTCACCGGTCTGGCTCAGATCGGCCGGCAGGCGCTGGCGAGTGCCGGCGCCGTCGGCGGAAACCGAAGGCAGCAGGTCGGCACGCTGGATGCGGTACAGCGCGCGATAGGCTTCGACGTTCAGCGCAGCGACACGCAGGTCGCGGTTGTTTTCCAGTGCCACCTGCACCAGTTGCTGCAGCGCCGGGTCGCGGAAGAACTCGCGCCATTGCAGGTCTGCTGCTGCACGGCTGCCTTCACTGGTGGCGCTGCCATAGGCTTCGCCTTGCGGCCAGTCGGCGGCCACCGGAGCGTCAGGGCGTTCATAGTCGGGAATCAGGCTGCAGCCGCTGAGCAGAGCGGCGGCCACGGCGAGGGACAACAGGGACTGCCTCATTGCAGTGCCTCCTTCTCTTTTTCATTGGCCGGCTCGGGGCGCTTCTTCTCGAAAATCGAGCAGACCACGACGTAGAACAGCGGAATCCAGAAGATCGCCAGCACCATCGCGCTGAGCATGCCGCCGATCACCCCAGTACCGATGGCGTGCTTGCTGCCCGCGCCGGCGCCACTGGCGATGGCCAGCGGCAGACAGCCGAGGATGAACGCCAGCGAGGTCATGATGATCGGGCGCAGACGCATGCGGCAGGCTTCGATGGCGGCTTCAGCGAAGGTCATGCCCTGTTCGTACTGCGCCTTGGCAAACTCGACGATAAGGATCGCGTTACGCGCCGACAGGCCGATGGTGGTGAGCAGGCCGACCTTGAAGAACACGTCGTTGGACAGCCCGCGCAGCTCGGTGAAGGCCAGCGCGCCGATGATCCCCAGCGGCACCACCAGCATCACCGAGAACGGGATCGACCAGCTCTCGTACAGCGCTGCGAGGCAGAGGAACACGACGATGGCCGAGATCACGAACAATGCCGTGGTCTGCGAGCCGGCCAGGCGCTCCTCGTAGGACAGACCGGTCCAGGAGTAGCCGACGCCCTGCGGCAGTTGCGAGGCGATTTCCTCGACGGCAGCCATGGCATCACCGGTGCTGTAGCCGGGCGCCGGCGCACCGAGGATTTCCACCGCCGACACGCCGTTATAGCGCTCCAGCTTAGGCGGGCCGTAAGTCCACTCGCCACTGGCGAAGGCGCTGAACGGCACCATGCGGCCCTGGTCGTTGCGCACGTACCACTTGTTCAGGTCTTCCGGGGCCATACGTGCGTCGGCCACGCCCTGCAGGTAGACCTTCTTCACCCGGCCACGGTCGATGAAGTCGTTGACGTAGCTGGCGCCCCAGGCGATCGACAGGGTGCTGTTGATGTCCGCCAGCGACAGGCCGAGGGCACGGGCGCGTTCGTCATCGATCAGCAGTTGGTACTGCGCTTCGTCACGCAGGCCGTTGGCGCGCACGCTGTCGAGTACCGGGTGCTGGTTGGCCAGTTGCAGGAACTTGTCACGTGCCTCGTTCATCACCTGGTGGCCAACACCCGCCTGATCCTGCAGGAAGAAGTTGAAGCCAGTGGCGTTACCCATCTCCATCACCGCCGGCGGGGCGAAGGCGAACACCATCGCATCGCGGAAGCTGAAGAAGTGCATCTGCGCCCGTTGCGCCAGTGCGGCTACGCCATTCTCGGCGCCGGGACGTTCACCCCAGGGCTTGAGCATGATGAAGGCCATACCGGAGCTCTGGCCGCGGCCGGCGAAGTTGAAGCCGGTGACGGTGAACACCGATTTGACCGTGCTCGCCTCGTCTTCCAGCAGGTACTGGCGCATTTCGTCGACCACCACCTGGGTGCGCTCGGCACTGGAGCCGGACGGCGTCTGCACCTGGGCGAAGAGCACGCCCTGGTCTTCCTCGGGGAGGAAGGCGGTGGGAATGCGGGTGAACATCCAGGCCATGATCGCGACGATCACCAGGTACAGAATCAGGTACGGTGTCTTGCGCTTGAGCATGCCCGCCACGCCGCGCTGATAGGCATTGCTGCCGCGGTCGAAGGTACGGTTGAACCAGCCGAAGAAGCCGCGCTTGGCCTCGTGGTGGTCGCTGTCGATGGGTTTGAGCAGGGTAGCGCACAGCGCTGGCGTGAAGATCAGCGCCACCAGCACCGACAGGGCCATGGCCGAGACGATGGTGATGGAGAATTGCCGGTAGATGACCCCGGTGGAGCCGCCGAAGAAGGCCATCGGCAGGAACACCGCCGACAGCACCAGGCCGATACCCACCAGCGCGCCCTGAATCTGCCCCATGGATTTCTTGGTCGCTTCCTTGGGCGATAGTCCATCCTCGCGCATCACCCGCTCGACGTTCTCCACCACCACGATGGCGTCGTCCACCAGCAGGCCGATGGCCAGAACCATGGCGAACATGGTCAGGGTATTGATGGAGAAACCGAACGCGGCAAGTATGCCGAAGGTCCCGAGCAGTACCACCGGCACCGCCATGGTCGGGATGATGGTGGCGCGCAGGTTCTGCAGGAACAGGAACATCACCAGGAACACCAGCACGATGGCCTCGAACAGGGTCTGTACCACCCCTTCGATGGAAGCCGAGATCACCGGTGTGGTGTCGTAGGGGAAGACCACTTCCATGCCGGCCGGGAAGAACGGCTCGAGATTGGCGATGGTTTCACGCACTGCCTTGGCCGTGTCCAGGGCGTTGGCACCGGTGGCCAGGCGAATCGCCAGACCGGAGGCCGGCAGGCCATTGAACTGCGCGTTGATCGCGTAGTTTTCACCGCCCAGCTCGACCTTGGCGACATCACCCAGGCGCACCTGGGAGCCATCGGCCTGCACCTTGAGCAGAATCTTGCGGAACTCTTCCGGGGTCTGCAGGCGGGTCTTGCCGATGATGGTGGCGTTGAGCTGATTGCCCGGCGACGCCGGCAGCCCGCCGAACTGGCCGGAGGAAATCTGCACGTTCTGCGCCTGGATGGCGCTGCGCACGTCAACCGGGGTCAGCTGGAAGCTGTTGAGCTTGGTCGGGTCGAGCCAGATGCGCATGGCGTACTGCGCGCCGAACACCTGGAAATCACCGACGCCCTTGGTCCGCGAAATCGGGTCCTGCAGGTTGGAGACGATGTAGTCCGACAGGTCTTCACGGGTCATGCTGCCGTCTTTCGACACCACGCCGATGACCATGAGGAAGTTGCGCACCGACTTGGTCACACGGATGCCCTGTTGCTGGACTTCCTGCGGTAGCAACGGTGTCGCCAGTTGCAGCTTGTTCTGCACCTGAACCTGGGCGATATCCGGGTTCACCCCCTGTTCGAAGGTAACGATGATCTCCATGCTGCCGTCGGAGTTGCTGGCCGAGCTGAGATAGCGCAGCCCGTCGATACCATTGAGCTGCTGTTCGATCACCTGCACCACGGTGTCCTGCACCGTCTGCGCCGAGGCACCGGGATAGCTGACGGCGATGCTCACCGCAGGTGGCGCAATGCTCGGGTACTGGTTGATCGGCAATTTGAGGATGGACAGGCCGCCGGCCAGCATGATCACCAAGGCGATCACCCAGGCGAAGATCGGCCGGTCGATAAAGAATCTGGACATTCAGTGTTTCTCCGTTAGTCCTGGCCGTTGGCTGGTTCGGTGCCCTGGTCAGGCTGTTCGGTCTTGACGTTGCTGGCCGGCACGGCCTTGACCTCGGCACCCGGCTGCACGAACTGCAGGCCTTCGGTGATCAGGCGGTCGCCGTCCTTCAGGCCATCCTCGACCAGCCAGGCATTGCCGGCGGTGCGGTCGGCCTTGAGTACACGCTGCTCCACCTTGTTTTCGGCATTGACCACCATCGCCGTCGGCTCACCACGCTGGTTGCGGGTCACACCCTGCTGCGGGGCGAGGATGGCGTTTTCCTTGACCCCGGACAGCAGCTCGGCGTGCACGAACATGCCCGGCAGCAGCAGGTGATCTGGGTTGGGGAATACCGCGCGCAGGGTCACCGAGCCGGTGCTTTCGTCCACTGCCACCTCGGAGAATTCCAGGGTGCCTTCATGGGCGTAGCGGCTGCCGTCCTCCAGCTTCAGCGCGACCTTGGCGGCGTTCTCGCTAGCCTTCTGCAGGCGGCCCTCGGCCAGGTCACGGCGCAGGCGCAGCAGTTCCTTGCTCGACTGGGTGACGTCGACGTAGATCGGGTCGAGCTGCTGAATGGTGGCCATGGCGCTCGCCTGGCCGTTGCTCACCAGCGCACCTTCGGTCACGGCGGAGCGGCCGATGCGACCGCCGATCGGCGCCAGCACCTTGGTGTAACGCAGATCGATGCGTGCCTGTTCCAGTGCGGCGTCAGCCTGCAGGGCGGCGGCGTGAGCTTCATCATAGGCCTGTTGGCTGACGGCCTTGTCGGCGACCAGGAGCCTGTAGCGATCGGCCAGGGCCTTGGCGGAAAGCTGCGTGGCCTGGGCGCTCTTCAGCGTAGCCTCGTAGGTGGCTGGGTCGATCTGGTACAGCTGCTGGCCCGCCTTGACCTCGCTGCCTTCGGTGAACAGGCGCTTCTGAATGATGCCGTTGACCTGTGGGCGCACCTCGGCGATGCGATAGGCGCTGGTGCGCCCCGGCACTTCACTGGTCAGTGCGAAGGGTTTGGCTTCGAGCGTGACCACGCCGACTTGCGGGGTTTGCTGGGGCGGTGGGGCGCTGGATTCCTGGCAGCCGGTGAGACTGAGCATTGCCACGGCGATGGCGGAAACCAAGACAGCGGAGGCTGGCTTCGAGTGCATCTGAGAACCTCGTTTTTATCGAATCATGGCCCAAGGGGCGCGAAGGGGACGAAGGCAGGGGAAAAATCGATGCAGGAATATACTTACATGCGTGAATGTTTGTAAATGCCTAAAGCTGCCTGCATACTCTCGCCCGTCCTTCCTTGGCGAAGGATTACTGCAAGGCAAAAGTAGGTGACAAATGGCCAGAAGAACCAAAGAGGAAGCGCAGGCGACGCGGGTGCAAATACTCGATGCTGCTGAGCGGGTGTTCCATGCCCAGGGCGTTTCCCGTGCGTCGCTGGCCGAAGTGGCGAAAGAAGCCGGCGTCAGTCGCGGCGCCATCTATTGGCATTTCGAGAACAAGGTAGACCTGTTTCAGGCGATGCTCGAACGCCTGCGCCTGCCGCTCGAGGAGCTGGCGCGTGCCAGCGAGAGTGAGGACGAGCCCGACCCGCTGGGCTGCATGCGTGAATTGCTGATCACGGCGCTGACTCGGCTGGCTTGTGAGCCACAGACTCACCGCACCTATGACATCCTGCGCTACAAGTGTGAATACACCGGTGAGCTGCTCGGACTGCGTGAACGCATGCAGGCGCTGAGCCTGGAGTGCGATCAGCGCATCGCCAAGGCGCTGAGCAATGCGGTCAACAAGAACCAGCTGCCGAGCGACCTGGACTGCGCACGCGCTGCCGTCTGTCTGCATGCCTATATGGAAGGTATCGAGGCCAACTGGCTACTGGTGCCCAATTTCGACCTCGCGCAGCAGGCGCCAGCGCTGGTCGATACCGTGCTGGACATGTTGCACAGCCCGGCGTTGCGCCTGATGACGGGCGACCTGGCGAGGTAGGGGGCGCCGAGCGCACCGAGGGCTAGCCCGTTTTTTCGGTGCGCACAGCACAACCTGTGTCATTGCAATCAGGGCTGAGGTTCAGCTCGCCTGACGCTGCAAGGGCCAGTCGGGCAGGTTATGCGGCGCGCGCAGTCGCGCTTCGAGTTTGGCAACGAACTGGTGCGCCTCTTCTTCGCTGCGAAAACTCACGCAATGCTGATCCAGGCGCACCTGCCACAGGCATTCGCCGCCCTGATTCTGCGGTTGGACGACAATCTTCATGCTGACCACCTCCTTGAGCTGCGACGAGTCGTCGATGCTACTTGGGGATAGTCAGGATAGTCCGCTCACATGACCTTATTCTGACGTGGGTCAAAGGGTCGACCAGTGTTAAGAACGCTTTGCGATAAGCAGCGTGATGGCGGGGGTGGGATGCAAGAGCTGGTGGGCTGAAGCCCACCCTACGCCCACCTTACGGTCGTGCCGTGGGTTGTAGGGTGAGCCAGGCGGCGTTCCGCTTTAGCCCACCACATTCAACTTCACAAACCGCCAGCCTCAGAACCCTTCGAGCACGATCTTGCCCTTGGCCTTGCCACTCTCCAGCAACGCATGGGCGCGACGCAGGTTGGCGGCATTGATGGTGCCGAAATGCTCACCGAGGGTGGTCTTGAGCACGCCGGCGTCGACCAGATCGGAGACCCGCTCCAGCAGACGATGCTGCTCGATCATGTCTGCGGTCTGGTACAGCGAACGGGTGAACATCAGCTCCCAGTGCAGCGACAGGCTCTTGAGCTTGAGTTGCATCACGTCCAGCGGTTGCAGCGGGTCGTCGATCAGCCCCAGACGCCCCTGCGGCACCAGGCACTCGATCAGTTGCGCGTAGTGCTGGTCGGTCTGGGTCAGGCTGGCGACATGGGTGACCTGGCCGATGCCAATGCGCGCCAGTTCCTCGCTCAGCGGCTTGCTGTGATCGATCACATGATGTGCGCCCAGATCACGGACCCAGGCCTGGGTTTCCGGGCGCGAGGCAGTGCCGATCACGGTCAGGCCGGTCAGGTGGCGCGCCAGTTGGGTGAGAATCGAACCGACGCCACCGGCGGCGCCGACGATCAGCAGGCTCTGGCCTTGATCGGCCGAGCTTTCGGCAACCTGCAGACGTTCGAACAGCAGTTCCCAGGCGGTGATGGCGGTCAGCGGCAAGGCTGCAGCTTCGGCGAACGACAGGCTGCCCGGCATATGGCCAACGATGCGTTCATCGACCAGGTGCAGTTCGCTGTTGGCGCCGGCACGGTCGATGGCGCCGGCGTAGAAAACCTTGTCGCCCGGCTTGAACAGGCTGACCTCACTGCCTACCGCCTTGACGATTCCGGCTGCATCCCAACCGAGCACCTTGGCGGCACCATTGTCCGGCGCATCGCCAAGGCGGATAACGCCATGGCGGATCTTGGTGTCGACCGGGTTGACCGAGATGGCTCGAACCTCGACCAGCAGATCGTGCGGGCCCGGAGTGGGATCGGCCAACTGCACGTCCTGCAGCGCTTCGGGATGCTCGGCAGGCAGGGGTTGGTAGTAAGCGACGGCTTTCATGGAAATGCTCCTCTGTGAGAAATCAGGTAAGGGGTTGCAGGGGGAGCAGATCGATGCCCGCAAGCCGCTCGCCGAATGTGTTGGTGAAATGTACAAAGTGAGGCGCTGCGCGGTGCTGGTCCAGTGCCTCGGCGTCGCGCCATTGTTCGATCATCACGAACTGGTGCGAGTCCTCCTTGTTGCGGTGCAGTGCGTACTGCAGGCAGCCTGGCTCGGCGCAAGTGGCCGTGACCAGACGTTGCAGGCCCGCGGCCACTGCCTCGGCATGTCCTGGCAGGGCATTGATGGTGGCGATCAGTGTGAGAGCGGTGGTCATGGTTGGCTCCGGTGGAGGTATTGGAACCATGTTCGTTTATTTGTGTGGCAAGAAAAATAGGCTGGTAATAGAGTCTCTTTCATCATTTTTTTGAAAGTGAATGGCCATGCTTCGCTTCGTCGACCTGCAACTCTTCGTGCGTACCGCCGAAACCGGCAGCCTGTCCGCTGCGGCGCGGCTGCTGGATGTGTCGCCAGCCGTGGCCAGCGCCGCCCTCAAGCGTCTGGAGCAGCAACTGCAGGTGCGCCTGTTGGCACGTTCGACGCGCAGCCTGCGCCTGACGCCCGAGGGCGAGCTGTATCTGGTGCATGCCCGGCTGGCGCTGCAGAGCCTCGAGGAAGGGCGCCAGCAACTGGTCGGCAGCCAGGAGGGGATTTGCGGCGTATTGCAGCTGTCGGCGCCGTCGGATCTGGGGCGCAATACGTTGTTGCCCTGGCTCGACGCGTTCCAGGACGAGCATCCGCAACTGCAGCTGCGTCTGCTGCTGGCCGACCGGGTGGCCGACCTGTTCCGTGAGCCGGTGGACATCGCCCTGCGTTACGGCGCACCGGAGGATTCCAGCCTGGTGGCGCTGCCGGTGGCAGCGGAGAATCGTCGGGTGCTCTGCGCTTCA
Source organism: Ectopseudomonas oleovorans (assembly GCF_003052605.1). Lineage (GTDB taxonomy): Bacteria > Pseudomonadota > Gammaproteobacteria > Pseudomonadales > Pseudomonadaceae > Aquipseudomonas > Aquipseudomonas oleovorans_A. Next base: position 9,353 of record NZ_QASO01000085.1, read on the forward strand.
CCTTCCTATCTCGCCCGGCACGGTTCGCCGCGCAGCGTAGAGGAGCTGCATCAGCACAACTGCCTGCTCTATATGTTGCATGGCCGAGCCTATGATCGCTGGCGCTTTCAGGATGGCAAGCGCGAGGTACTGATGAACGTCGCGGGTGACCGCGTCTGCGACGATGCCGATGTCACTCGGCGCTGGGCCGTGGCCGGGCGGGGTGTGGTGTACAAGTCCTGGCTGGATGTCGCCGAAGACGTGCGCGAAGGGCGCCTGCAGGTGCTGCTGCCGAACTGGCTGGGCGAGCCGACGCCCCTGTATCTGGTGTGCGCGCACCGTGCTCAGCTAAGCAAGGCGGTGCATCTGCTGCGCGAATTCGTGCAACTGCGCTGCCAGCGTTTGCTGGACGCTGCGCCATGGCGTTAGCACTTGATGCGATAAAGCCAGCAAGCCCTGCTAGACTCTCGTATGCAGTGCCTGCGGCAACGCACCGCAGTGTCGCGCTGCCATCCTCTGTTTAGAGTCGCGCCCCATGAAACTGGCCCGCCAAGACCGCTCACTGACCGCCTGGGTGCTGTACTTCAGCATCCTGTTCAGTGCATTCGTCTGCGCGATCAGCCACGGCCAGATGGCCGGCATGCAGCTCAGTGGTCTGGATGGCCAGTACTGCTCGTTCGATGGCAACTTCGGCGCGGGCGCCGACCTCGACGGCTCCGGCATCGTCGCGCCGAACCCGGTCACCGGTTCCAACTGTGCGCTGGCCAGCCTGTTCAGCGCGATCATTCTCGCTGCCTTCTTCGGCCTGCTCGGGTTGCTGGCTGCCGAGCGCAGTTGGTCGGCATCCGCGCTGCATCTGCCGCGCATCACCCGTTATCGTTGGCCTCCGGCCAATCCCCGCGCTTCTCCTTTCTTCGCCTGATCCATCCGCCCGTTCCGGGCGTCCCTATCATGCGAATGCCTGACCGCGCGTCGACGACCGCGGTGGGCTGGAGAAAGCTTCATGGCGTCTTCCCCCGATTGCACCGCGCCTGCTCGTGCGGCCCCGCCTTTCTACAACCTGGCCTGGCGCTGGCATTTCTATGCCGGGTTGTTCGTTATCCCGTTCATGATCCTGCTGTCGATCACCGGGATCATCTACCTGTTCAAACCGCAGCTCGATACCTGGATGTACGCCGACCTGATGCAGGTGTCGGTCGCCGAGCAGCGCCTCAGTGCCGATCAGCAACTGGCTATCGTCCGCGAAGCCTATCCGCAGGCAGTGGTCAGCAAATACCTGCCACCCGCTGCACAGGATCGCAGTGCGCAGTTCGTGATCAACCGGGACGGCCAGGAGCTGAACCTGTTCGTCGATCCCTACAACGACAGCGTTCTCGGCACCCAGGACGCTCTGTGGAATCTGCAGACGGTGGTGCGCAAGCTGCACGGTGATCTGCTGATCGGCACCGTTGGTGACCGTCTGATCGAACTGGCCGCGGGCTGGGGCATCGTGCTGGTGGTATCCGGCCTGTACCTGTGGTGGCCGCGCGGCAGCGGCGGGGCGGGTGTGTTGTGGCCACGTCTGAGCGCAGGGGGGCGCCTAAGGCAAGTTGTTCGGCCTGGCCAACCAACTGCTGATGGCGGCGGTCTGCCTGCTGATCATCTTCAGCTACGTCAGCGGCCTGGTGCTGTGGTGGAAACGCCGCCCGACCGGACGCTTCGGTGTGCCGCCGCTGCGCCACGATCTGCCGCGCTGGAAGACCGCCATCGGCGTGATGATCGTGCTCGGTGTGATCTTCCCGCTGGTCGGCGCTTCGCTACTGCTGGTCTTCGTTCTTGACTGGCTACTCTCGCGCTTTCGCCAACTGCGGCCATCGACCCGGCCGCTGGCATGAGTGAACAGTTTGATCGTCGCAAGACGTTGTACGCTCGACCCATGATTCGATTCCAAACCAGGAGGCAACACCCCATGACCCTGAAGAAAACCCTGCTCGGCCTCACCCTGCTGCTGCCGACGCTGTTGGTGCAGGCCCACGAGTACGATGCAGGCCAACTGCATATCGACCACCCCTGGTCGCGCGAGATGCCGCCGGTGGCGCCGACTGCTGCCGCTTATTTCGTCATCCACAACAAGGGCAGCGAAGCCGATCGTCTGCTCAGTGTCAGCACCCCGGTGGCCGGCAAGGCCGAGTTGCACGAGCATGTGCATGCCGATGGCGTGATGAAGATGCAGCAGGTGCAGGACGTGGCCATCCCCGCTGGTGGCGAGGTGAAGTTCGAGCCCATGGGCTATCACGTCATGCTGTTCAACCTGAAGCAGCAGGCCAAGGATGGTGAGCGCTTCCCGCTGACCCTCAACTTCGAGAAAGCCGGTGCTGTCGAGGTCGAGGTCGCCGTGCAGAAAGATGCGCCGGCAGGCCATGATCATGCTGCCGGTCATGATGCAGGCAAGCACCAGCACTGATACTGTTCACGGCACGCAGGCGCACGCTCGCCGCCCAGCTTGGGCTGCTGGCGTTCGTCCTCATCATGCTGGCGCCACTGGCGTCGCAACTGTGTGCCGAGCCAGCTGACTGGCGCTGGCTGAACGAGCTTGGCTGTCATGACGGGGCGGGCAGCGTGCCGGCCCCAACGAGCAGCTCCAGCCCAGTGTTGCAGGTGGATGCCTGCGGCTACTGCTCGCTGCTCTCGCATTGTCCGGTGCTGGCCGACAATGGCTCGGTGCTAGCGAGCCGCTTGGAGTTATCTCGCGATACCACCCTGAGGTTGCCTGAGCGACCGCTGCCGGGCGCCAACTTTCCTCATGCGCTGTCACGCGCACCGCCGATGCGCACCTGAAGTCACCACTCCCATGAGGCCGTTACCAGGCCTCTTCGCCAATCGACTTTTCAGGTATCCGCATGTCCGTTTCCTTCGTTTCGGGCGCCGCTTCCGTGCGCGCTCGTTTTCCCCTGTCCGTTCTGGCCGTAGCCTGCGGCCTGTGTTCCATGACTGCCCTGCAGGCTGCCGAGGAGCCTGTGCACGAACTGCCGCCCACGGTGATCACGGCAATCCAGCAAAGCTCGCCGCTGACCGTGGTGGCCGACCCCAAGGATCCACGCCAGCCGGTGCCGGCCAGCGATGCGGCCGACTACCTCAAGACCATTCCCGGTTTCTCCGCGATTCGCAGCGGTGGCAGCAACAGCGGTCCGGTGTTGCGCGGCCTGTTCGGCTCGCGTCTGCTGCTGCTCACCGATGGTGGGCAGATGATCGGCGCCTGCCCGGGGCGGATGGACGCGCCCAGCTCCTACATCTCACCGGAAACCTACGATCGGCTGACCGTCACCAAGGGGCCGCAAACCGTGATCTGGGGGCCGGGCGTGGCAACGTGGTGGGGCAGGACTTCGCCGACAGCGCCGGCTTCGGCGTGCTCTCGTTCAATGGCGCCTACCGCCTCAGCCAACAGGTCAAGCTCAGCGCCGGTGTGGATAACCTGCTCGACAAGCGCTACGCCGAGCACCTCAACCTGGCTGGTGATGCTGGCTTCGGCTTCCCGGCCGACACCCGCATCGACGAGCCGGGCCGCACCTTGTGGGCCAAGGTCGATTTCGACTTCTGAGCCTTCGCTAGCCCGGAGCTACGAAGCGTAGCGATCCTCTCGTAGGAGCCGCGCTTGCGGGCGATTGGCGCTTGCACAATGCGGATCGCCCGCAAGCGGGCTCCTACGTTTGGCCGGGCACGGTAGCCACCTTTCCCGGATTGCATCGGGCTACGATTTTGCGTGGGCTAATAGAGCCTTAAGGTTCAGGCGCGAGAGTGGTCCTCGCAGACCTACTTTCCCCTGCACCGAAGAGGACTACACCATGCGCAAACTGCTTCTGCTGTCTCTGGCTCTGGCCAGCCCGCTGACCTTCGCTGCCACGCAATGCACCACTGCCGACAAGTCGCAGTGGCAGGATCAGGACAAGTTCCAGGCCGACCTCAAGGCCCAGGGCTACGAGATCAACAAGTTCAAGGTTACCGGTGGCAACTGCTACGAAATCTACGGCTTCGACAAGGACGGTAAGAAGGTCGAGATTTACTTCGATCCGGTCAGCGGCAAGCCGGTCAAGAGCAACGTAGAAGGCTGATGAGCGCCGCGACCGTGCGCCTGTGGGACCCAGTGGTGCGCTTGTTCCACTGGTCCCTGGCCGGCGCTTTCCTGGCCAACTACTTCTTCACCGAAGAGGGTGAAGACTGGCATCGCTGGCTCGGCTATTACGCCGTGGCCTGGCTGGCGATCCGCCTGGTATGGGGTTTCGTCGGCACGCCGGCGGCGCGCTGGGCGGATTTCTGGCCGACCCCGGCACGCCTCGGTGCGCATCTGCGTGCATTGATTGGCGGGCAGCCGTATCACCGTCTCGGGCACTCGCCGCTGGGCGCGCTGGTGATGATCCTGATGATGGGGTTGATGCTCGGCCTGGGTGTGACCGGCTTTCTGATGGAGGAGGTCGATTATTTCTGGGGCGCGGATCTGCCGCTGGAAATCCACAAACTCTGTGCCAACGGCCTCATGGCAGTGGTCGGCTTGCATATCGCCGCCGCCTTGTTCGAGAGCTATCGGCTGCGCGAGAACCTGCCGTTGTCGATGGTGACTGGCAAGCGGCGCAAGCTCTCGGAACACTGATACTACAGTCGCGGCTGAAGCCCCTCCCACAGTACCCGCGCTCCGTGGGAGGGGCTTTAGCCGCGATGAGCCTTGCTCAGGCCAGGCGCGCGTCCAGGCTGTTCTGTGCCAGGCGTTTGGCCTGTGCCTCGGTCATGCCCAGGTGTTCGTGCAGAGCGGCGAAGTTCTCGCCGACGTAGCCGCCGAAGTAGGCCGGATCATCGGAGTTCACCGTCACCTTCACGCCGCGCTCGAGCATCTCGAGGATGTTGTGCTGGCCCATGTGTTCGAACACGCACAGCTTGATGTTCGACAGCGGGCAGACGGTCAGCGGGATCTGTTCGTCGATGATGCGCTGCATCAGCCGCTCGTCTTCGATGGCGCGCACGCCATGGTCGATACGCTTGATCTTGAGCAGGTCCAGCGCTTCCCAGATGTACTCGGGCGGACCCTCCTCGCCGGCATGCGCCACCGCGTGCAGACCTTCGCTACGCGCCTTGGCGAACACCCGCTCGAACAGCCGTGGCGGGAAGCCCTTCTCCGAACTGTCGAGGCCGACGCCGATAAAGGCGTCGCGAAACGGCATGGCCTGCTCCAGGGTCTTGAACGCTTCCTCCTCGGGCAGGTGACGCAGGAAGCTGAGGATCAGACCGTGGCTGATGCCCAGCTGTTTCTCGCCGTCGAGCAGCGCCTGCTGGATGCCGCGCAGCACTACCTCGAAGGGAATGCCACGGTCAGTGTGGGTTTGCGGGTCGAAGAACGGTTCGACATGGATGACGTTCTGCGCCTTGCAGCGTTGCAGGTAGGCCCAGGTCAGGTCGTAGAAATCCTGCTCGGTGCGCAGCACGTTGGCACCGGCGTAATACAGGTCGAGAAACTCCTGCAGGTTATTGAAGGCATAGGCCGCACGCAGGGTCTCGACATCGGCCCAGGGCAGGGCGATCTGGTTGCGTTCGGCCAGGGCGAACAGCAGCTCGGGCTCCAGCGAGCCTTCCAGGTGCAGGTGCAGTTCGGCCTTGGGCAGGGCGTTCAGCCATTCGGGCATGGTCGGTTCTCGTTGTCAGGCTTTGTAATGGGCAAAGTTTAACCGGTGGGACAGGACTGTGCTGCGTCGATGGGGGCGCTCAGGGGGTACGGCTTTTCTTTTCTCCTCCCGCAAGCGGCAACTGGAACTTATATCCCGGTCCGCTCTGCCTGTAGGAGCCCGCTTGCGGGCGATCAATTTGTCCGAGCTCTTATCGCCCGCAAGCGGGCTCCTACAGAACGGCTGTCAACTGGGTAGCTCCTCACGGCGATCGCTTCGCTCTTATCGTTCCCACGCCGGAGCGTGGGAGCCATCATCAGCCCTGCGCTTCCTCACGCCGATAGGCATAGGTATCGGCGAAGCGCGACAGCAGGTACTCGGCGCTGGTCACCGGCGTGTACTTGGCTGGGTCATCCGCGCTGGAGCAGTTCGGCAGGCAGTCGATCAGCGTGTCGGGATGCGGTTCGGCGAAGAACGGCATCGAGTAGCGATCCACTCCCAGCGGGCTGATCACGCGATGTGGCGTCGAGGTGTAACGGTTGTTGCTCCAGCGCGCCATCATGTCGCCGATGTTGACCACGAAGCTGCCGGCAATCGGTGGTGCGTCGATCCACTCGCCATCGCGTGCACGCACCTGCAGGCCGCCGGCATCGTCCTGGTAGAGCAGGGTGATGCAGCCGTAATCGGTGTGCGCGCCAGCGCCCTGTTGCTCGGCGCTGGTGGCGGTGTGGCGCGGCGGATAATGGATCATGCGCAGCACGCTGATCGGCTCATGGAAGCGCGCCTCGAAGAAGTCGTGCTCGATGTCCAGCGCCATGGCCATGGCGCGCAGCAGGGTCTTGGCCAGGTCCTGCATGTCGGCGTAATGCTGTTCCATCAGCTCGGCCCAGCCGGGCATATCCGGGTGACGGTTCGGCCCGCGCAAGGGTTTGCCTGCCAGCACCTCGGGGTGATCGGCGGGCATGTGAAAACCCATGTCGAAGGTTTCCTTGAGGTCGCTCGGCTTGCTCGGGTCGAGCTGCTCGGTGGCGATGGCGCCGTAGCCACGATGGTGGGCGGTCTGGGTGATATCGATCCTGAGTTTTGCTTCGGCGGGCAGTGCGAAGAAGGTCTTCGCCGCACTGAGCAGGGCGTCGATGCGCTCGACGCCGATAGGGTGACCGACGATGTAGAAGAAGCCCCAGTCGCGGCAGGCGCGATCGATCTGCTCGGCGACGGCAGGCCAGGCCGAAGCGTCGTCGGCGTAGAGCGGGGCGATGTCGATGATGGGTAATGCGTTCATGTTGAGCCTCGGGTGGGCGTTGCTGCGAGTCTTCTCGTACCCAGGGCAGCGGAAAGGGGGATCGGGTGAGATCCCCTTGATGCGGTTCTGCTTTTGCAGGGACGGCATCGGTGGTTGCTCGGTGGCGGGTTGCACCCGCCCTACATGCACCGTCGCACTGTAGGGCGGGTGCAACCCGCCAATCGTTTACTTCGGCATTTCGGCCTTCACGTTTTCCACGTAGTAGTTCATCGAGGCCAGCTCGGCATTGGTCGCGCTCACGCCCTCGGCGATGCGCACCGCGCCGCTCTGATCCTTGATCGGGCCGGTGAAGGGGTGGAACGCGCCGCTGCGAATGTCGGCGATGATCTGCTCGGCCTCGCCCTTCACGTCAGCCGGCACCAGGTCGCTGATCGGCAGCTCGATGGTGTCCTCGGCCAGGCCGCCCCAGAAGTCCTGCGGCTGCCAGGTGCCGTCGATCACCGCCTGGGTGGATTTGACGTAGTGCGGGCCCCAGTCGTTGACGATGGAGGTGAGCACGGCCTTCGGCCCGAAGTGCGCCATATCCGAGGCGTAGCCGACGGAGTAGATGCCACGGCGCTCGGCGGTCTGGATCGGCGCCGGGCTGTCGGTGTGCTGGAACATCACGTCCACGCCCTGATCGATCAGCGCGTTGGCGGCGTCGGATTCCTTGCCCGGATCGAACCAGGTGTTGACCCACACCACCTTGATCTCGGTGCCCGGGTTGTATTTGTCCAGCGCCAGCTGGATGGCGTTGATATCGCGGATCACCTCGGGGATCGGGAAGGAGGCGACGTAGCCGACTTTCTTGGTCTTGGTCATCTTCGCCGCGAGGAAGCCGCCAACGTAGCGACCCTCATAGGAGCGCGACAGGTAGGTGCCGACGTTCTTGTCCTGCTTGTAGCCGGTGGCGTGTTCGAAGGTCACCTTGGGGAATTGCTTGGCCACCTTGATGGTGGGATTCATGTAGCCGAAGGAGGTGGTGAAGATCAGGTCGAAACCACCCTTGGCCATGTTGCGGATCACCCGCTCGGCGTCGGCGCCTTCCGGTACGTTCTCGACGAAGCTGGTGGTGACCTTGTCGCCCATTTCCTTGATCAGCATTTGCCGGCCCTGTTCGTGCTGGTAGGTCCAGCCGTGGTCGCCGATGGGGCCGATGTAGACGAAGCCGACCTTCAGCGGGTCGGCGGCGGAGGCGCTGAGCATGGCGCCAAAGCCCAGGGCGGCGACGAGGGTGCGCAGCAGCGGTTTCTTGCTCTTCTTGTGCATGGTGGGTACAGCTCCAGTCTTGGTGTTGGGGTGGCCGTTGGTTGGCTGATCCCCTGACTGCAAAAAGCTGACCAAAAGGACAGATAGGCGAGGCGACGGCGTTCTGCCTGTGCGCCTGCTCAGGAGTTGGGGCGGTATTGGTGCGCGGCAGACTTGTATGGCGTGTTGTGGTGCGTCGCTCCTGGGCTCGCACTGATGAAACGACGGTCGCGGCTGAAGCCCCTCCCACAGGTTGGCGCTGTTCTTGTGGGAGGGGCTTTAGCCGCGACCTAGCCAGTGCTGCTGCCTTGTGGTGCGCAAAGAATGACTGGTCTTGCGAGCCACCATGTAGGAGCGAGCTCTGCTCGCGAAGCTTTCGAGGTATGAGCCTTCGCGAGCAGTGCTCGCTCCTACAGCCGATTAATCGCTGACCGCTCGTAGGGCTCAGCCGTTGATCAACTCACGCGCCGCCTGGCGATGATCGGCGATCAGTTGCGCCACATCGAGCCCTTCGATCTGCCCATCGATAACGCGCCAGGTGCCGCCGATCATCATCCGGTCGGCGCGGTCAGCGCCGCACAGCAGCAGCGCCGAAAGCGGATCATGGCTACCGGAAAAGCGCAGCTCATCGAGCTTGAACAGCGCCAGGTCAGCCTGCTTACCAACCGCCAGCTCACCGATGTCGCTGCGCCCCAGCAGTTTCGCCGAGCCCTTGCTGGCCCAGCCAAGTACGCGCTGCGGGGTGATTTGCTCGGCGCCATAGCGCAGGCGCTGGATGTACAGCGCCTGGCGCGCTTCGAGGATCATGTTCGAGGCATCGTTGGAGGCCGAGCCATCGACGCCCAGGCCCAGCGGCGCACCGGCGGCTTCCAGCTCGGCACTGGGGCAGATGCCCGAAGCCAGGCGCATGTTGGAACTGGGGCAATGACAGATGCCGGTGCCGGCAGCGCCCAGGCGGGTGATCTCGTCGGGGTTGAAATGGATGCCATGGGCCAACCAGGTGCGCGGGCCGAGCCAGCCGACGCTGTCCAGGTAATCCACGGTGCGCAGGCCGAAGCGCTGCAGACAGAAGTCCTCCTCGTCGAGGGTTTCGGCCAGGTGGGTGTGCAGGCGCACGTCCAGCTCCTCGGCCAGTTCGGCGCTCTGGCGCATGATTTCCTGAGTCACCGAGAATGGCGAGCAGGGCGCCAGGGCGATCTGGATTTGCGCCCCATCGCCGCGCTCGTGGTACTGGCCGATCAGGCGCTGACTGTCCGCCAGGATCACCTCACCCTGCTGCACCGTTTGCTGCGGCGGCAGCCCACCGTCGGCTTCGCCCAGGCTCATCGAACCGCGGGTGAGCATGCCCAGTTCGCGTACCGCTTCGACCTGCACGTCGATGGCGTTCTCCAGGCCGCCGGGGAACAGGTAATGGTGATCGGCCGCGGTGCTGCAGCCGGACAGCAGCAGTTCGGCCAGCGCCACCTTGCTGGCCAGGGCGAGCTTCTCGGGAGTGAGGCGTGCCCAGACCGGGTAGAGCGTCTTCAGCCAGGGGAACAGCGGCTGGTTGACCACCGGCGCCCAGGCGCGGGTGAGGGTCTGGTAGAAGTGATGGTGGGTGTTGATCAGGCCCGGCAGCAGCACATGCTCGCGGGCATCGAAGGTTTGCTCGCAGGGTGTTGAAGGCTGCTGGCCGGCACCGAGCACTTCGGCGATGCGGCCATCCTCGATCACCAGGCCGCCGGAAGCGTTCAGGTCGTTGGCGGTGAAGATGGCGAGAGGGTTCTTGATCCAGATACGGGTAGCTGCCATGAGCAGGCTCCTCTGAGGTTGATGTCAGGTAAGCCAGCTCAGTGTTGACCCTGTCTGCTGATCCAGGTGCGTCGGAATCGACGTGCGGGGAAGATAGCTGACTCTGGAGTCAGGGGCAACAAGCCTGTCGCGGCTGAAGCCCCTCCCACAAGAATGGCATTTGTCTGTGGGAGCGGCTTTTGTGGGAGGGGCTTTAGCCGCGACTCTTCTGAGGTCAGAGCCAGACCGAATCCCACAGTGGATAATCGCCCACCCGGCTGACCAAGCCTGCTCTTAGAGGGTTGGCAACGATATAGCGTGCCGCTGGCAGTAAGTCTTCCTCACGACGTAATGCCCGGTCATGAAAGCCATCCTGCCAGAGTTTTCCCTGGCGCTTGGTTAGCTGGTTGATGCGCTTGGCGCTGCGTCCCTTGATGCGCCGCATCAGGTCACTAAGCGAGCCATGCTGCAGGGCAATCAACCAGTGCAGGTGATCGGGCATGAGTACCCAAGCCAGCGATTCGGCTAGGCCGTCCTGCTGCGCAGCTTTGAGTTCGGCAACGACCAGGCGGCCAATCGCTAAGTCCGTGAACAGTGTTTCACGGCCCTCGGTCGTTGCGGTGAGTAGGTAGATGCGCTGCGGCTCCGAGAAGCGACCGGCGCGCAAGCGAGCTGAGTGGGGCATTCCTTTGCCTCCCGGGTGGGTGTGACAAAGGTATAGCCGATAAAAGCCTTGTCGCGGCTAAAGCCCCTCCCACAGCACCAGTGCAGTCTGTGGGATCGGCTTTTGTGGGAGGGGCTTTAGCCGCGACTTCTCCTCATCAATGCCCCGGCTGCCAAGGCTGGCCCAGCGACACCGGCGCATACAGCCGGGTCTTGATCGCATCGCGCGAGAGCAGCACCAGCACCACGATGGTGGCCACATAAGGCAGCATCGCCAGCAGGTTAGACGGGATCGACAGGCCGATGCCCTGCGCCACCAGGTGGAGGATGCTGGCCAGGCCGAACAGGTAGGCGCCGAGTAGCACACGGAATACGCGCCAACTGGCGAACACCACCAGCGCCAGGGCGATCCAGCCGCGGCCGGCGGTCATGTTTTCCGCCCACATCGGCGTGTAGGCCAGCGACAGGTAACCGCCCGCCAGACCAGCCATGGCGCCGCCGAACAGCACCGCCAGGGTGCGCACGCGCAGCACCGGCAGGCCCATGGCGCTGGCTGCGTCCGGGTTCTCGCCGACGGCCTGGATAATCAGGCCGATACGGCTTTTCAGCAGCACCCAGGCCACCAGCGCGAACAGGGCGAAGGACAAATAGATCAGCACGTCCTGGGCGAACAGCATGCGTCCGATCAGCGGGATGTCGGACAGCAGCGGAATGACGATGGGCTCGAAGCCGGACAGCGGCTTGCCGACCCAGGCAGCGCCGACGAAGGTGGACAGGCCGACGCCGAAGATGGTCAGGGCCAGGCCGGTGGCCACCTGATTGGCATTGAAGCCCAGCGCCACGGCAGCGAACAGCAGCGACAGCAGCATGCCGGCGACGATGGCCAGCAGCACACCAAGCCACAGGCTGCCGGTGCTGAAGGCGACGATAAAGCCGATCACCGCGCCGAACAGCATCATGCCTTCCTGGCCGAGGTTGAGCACGCCGCTCTTCTCGCATACCAGCTCGCCGAGGGCCACCAGCAGCAGCGGCGTGCCGGTGCGCACCATGGCGTAGAAGATATTGGTTAACAGATCTAGATCCATACGTGAAGCCTCGGATGCAGCAGATAAAAAAGAGTGTGTCTTGTGGTGGGAGGGGCTTTAGCCGCGACAGCCGTTCGATTGAAAACGTCGCGGCTAAAGCCCCTCCCACGGTCAGGTGGTCGCCTCGGCGAGGGTCTCGCGCCGTGCCCATTTCCACTTCAGCTTTGGCCGATAGAGAATCAGCACGTCGCAGGCCAGCAGGTAGAACAGCATCATTCCCTGAAACAGCTGGGTGATCGCCTGCGGCAGGTTGAGATTCATCTGCGCGTTCTCGCCGCCCAGGTATAGCAGCGCCATCAGCAGGCTGGCAGCGACGATGCCGAGCGGATTGAGGCGGCCAAGAAAGGCCACGGTGATCGCCGCATAGCCGTAGCCGGGCGACACCTGCGGTACCAGTTGGCCGATGGGCCCGGCCACTTCGCCGACGCCGGCCAGGCCGGCCAGCGCGCCGCTGACCAGCAGGGCGAACCACACCAGGCGCTTCTCGCGAAAGCCGACGAAGCCGGCGGCGCGCTTGTCCAGGCCCAGCACCTTGATCTGGAAGCCGAGAAAGCTCTTGTGCAGCAGCACCCATACCGCCACCAGGGCCAGTAGCGCCAGGTACAGGCCGCCGTGCAGGCGCCCGTCCTCGCTGACCAGTGGCAGGCGGCTGGCATCACCGAACATCGCCGACTCGGGGAAGTTGAAACCGGCCGGATCCTTCAGCGGGCCATGCACGAAGAACAGCAGCAGGTTCAGCGCGATGTAGTTGAGCATGATGCTGGTGAGAATTTCGTTGGCGTTGAACTGCGTGCGCAGCCAGGCGGTGAGCCCGGCCCAGGCTGCGCCAGCGCAGGTGCCGGCCAATACTACCCAGGCCAGTGCCCAGCGGCTTTCCCAGTCGATCAGTTGCAGGGCCATGGCGCTGCCGGCCAGGGCGCCGATCAGCAGCTGGCCTTCGGCGCCGATGTTCCAGATGCGCGCCTGGTAGGCCACCGCCAGGCCCAGGGCGCAAAGCAGGATCGGAAGCGCCTTGACCAGCAGTTCGGAAACGCCATACCAATCGCTGACCGGCGCGATGAGCAGCGTGTGCAGGGTCTGCAGCGGGTCATGGCCGAGCAAGGTGAACAGCAGCACGCCACTGAGCAGCGTCAGTACGGCGGCCAGCAGCGGCGACAGCCAGAGCATGGGGCGCGATTGCTGGCCGCGCGGTTCCAGGGATAACAGCATGACGGGCTCCGTCAGCAGGCCGCAGCGGCGGCGGGTTGATCGAATTCACCGGCCATCCAGCGGCCGACTTCCACGGTGGACACCTGCGCCGTCTCGGTCAGCGGCGACAGCCGCCCGCTGCACAGCGCGCCGATGCGGTCGCTGATCTGGAACAGCTCGTCGAGGTCTTCGGAGATCACCAGAATCGCCGCGCCGGCATCGCGCAGGGCGATCAGCGCGCGGTGGATGGCCGCAGCGGCGCCAACGTCCACGCCCCAGGTCGGGTGCGCGGCCACCAGCAGTTTCGGGTTTTGCAGAATCTCGCGGCCGAGGATGAATTTCTGCAGATTGCCGCCGGACAGGCTGCGCGCGGCGGTGTCGGCACCCGGCGTCTTCACCGCGAAGCGGCGGATGATCTCGTCCGCCAGCGCCCGTACCTTGCCGCGCTGCACCAAGCCGCCCTTGACCAGGCCCTGGCCGAAGGCGGTGAGCAGGGCGTTGTCCACCAGGCTCATCTCCGGCACGGCGCCATGGCCGAGGCGTTCGGCGGGTACGAAGGCCAGGCCCAGCTGGCGCCGCGCATCCGGGTGCAGATTGGCCACTGGCGCGGCATCGATGCTCACCCGCTCGCGCTCACCGCGTGGCAGTCGGGTTTCGCCGCTGAGCAGGGCGAGCAACTCGTCCTGGCCATTGCCGGCCACGCCAGCGATGCCGACGATCTCGCCGCTGCGCACCTCCAGGCGAATGCGTTCGAGCGAGCAGCCGAAGGGATCGGGGTTGTGCCAATTGAGGTCGTCGACGCGCAGCCGTGGCAGGCCGCCGCTGACTTTCGGGTAGCTGCTTTCCAGTCCCTCGGCATCGCCAACCATCAGCCGCGCCAGCTGTAGATCGCTGCACTCGGCCGGCACGCAATGGCCGGACACGCGGCCGCCACGCAGCACCGTGGCGCTCTGGCATAGCGCGCGTACCTCGCCGAGCTTGTGGCTGATAAACAGAATGCTGCAGCCCTCGGCGGCCAGGCGGCGCAGGGTGACGAACAGTTCGTCGGCCTCCTGCGGAGTGAGCACCGAGGTGGGTTCATCGAGGATCAGCAGCTTGATGTCCTGCATCAGGCAGCGGACGATTTCCACGCGCTGGCGTTCGCCGATGGACAGGCTGTGGACCAGGCGGGTCGGTTCCAGCGCCATGCCGTAGCGCTGCGACACCTCGCGAATTTTCGCCTCCAGCTGCTTCGGTGTACCGGCGCCCGCGCCCATGGCCAGGGCGATGTTCTCGGCGACGGTCAGGGTCTCGAACAGCGAGAAATGCTGGAACACCATGCCGATGCCCAGGCCGCGCGCCATGGCCGGGTCGCGCATCGCCAGCCGTTCGCCCTGCCAGCGAATCTCGCCGCTGCTGGGCTGAGTGACGCCGTAGATGATCTTCATCAGCGTGCTCTTGCCGGCACCGTTCTCGCCGAGCAGGGCGCGGATCTCACCGGGGGCGATGGTCAGGTCGATACGGTCGTTGGCCAGACAGCCGGGGTATTGCTTGCTGATGGCGGTCAGCTGCAGGCGTGGGGAAGCGGGTGGGGCGGACATGGGAAGCGCTCATGAACATGACTGAGCGGGGCTAAAGCAAAAACTTGGCCAGTAAGTCAGAAAATCCATTTTATGGGCTCTCGCCTATGGCCGAGCGCACTGCAATGCCTGCCATTGGTGCGCGTCTCTCCGTATGCTGCGCACAATGCACCGTATTCGCGCGTGCGCGGCTAAAGCCCCTCCCACAAACAGCTGCTGCTCTTGTGGGAGGGGCTTTAGTCGCGACCGTTGCTCGGATGTAATCCGGGGGCAACAGAAATCACTACTTGCGGCTACCAGGGCTAGCTTCTGCGAGCGGCCCGGTTTGAGCGCTTTTACCAGGGCAAAGAATTGCCTTCGAAGTCCTGATAACTCAGGCCTGGCCGGCCGACGGCAGCGCTGACCTGTTCGACCATGCCCCTGCAACTGCTGTCGATATCCAGCGGGGCGTCGGCGCCGCCCATGTCGGTGCGTACCCAGCCTGGGTGCATCAGCAGCACGCCGAGCTGCGGATTGTCCTGAGTGCGCACGAAGCACTGCACGAGGTGGTTGAGCGCGGCCTTGCTGGCGCCATATAGCGGCATGCCCAGGCCGGCACCTGCCTCGATGCTGCCGAGGATCGAGCTCATGAACACAATCAGCCCATGTTCGGCGGCCAGGTTCGGCAGCAAGCGCTCGGCCACGCGCAGTGGGGCGACGGCGTTGGTCAGGAACAGCTGACCCATTTCCTCGGCGCTGGCCTGTGCGGTGCTGTGGTGCTCGGGGCCCGCCACGCCGGCATTGACGAAGATGACGTCGAACTGCTGATCATTCAGGCGGTTGGCCAACTGCTCGAGGCTATTCGGGTCGGTCATCTCCAGTTGTTCCACGCGTACGCCGAGTTCTTGCAGAGGGGCTTGTTGCGCGGTGCTGCGCACGGTGGCGGTCACGGCCCAGCCCTGGGCGGCGAATTCACGGGTCAGGCCAAGGCCGAGGCCACGTGAGGCGCCGATGATCAGAATGGATCGGGAGGCAGTCATGTCAGGCTCCTGAGGGATTAAAAGGACACGTCAGCATAGCGCACTCAATCGGTCACTCAGCTGCGCTCAGGCGCTCCCGTCCACGGCTGATATCGCCCAGCAAGCGTTCCAGCGCCGCATGTTCGGCCGGCGCCACGGCCAGTTGCAGGCGTGCGCCGGTGGCGTCGTAATTCTCGCTCTCGATCAGGCTGTCGAACTCGCTCAGGCGCGCCTTGAACAGCGGCAGTTCGGCGAACTGCAAATGGCAGGTGAAGGATTGGCGCAGCACCAGTTCACGGCGCTCGCCAGCTTGCAGGCACTTGGCTGCGCTGCCGCCGTAGGCGCGGGCCAGCCCGCCGGTGCCGAGTTGAATGCCGCCGTACCAGCGAATCACCAGTACCACCACCTGATCGCAGCCTTGCCCTTCGATGGCGGCGAGGATCGGCCTGCCAGCTGTGCCGCCCGGTTCGCCGTCGTCGTTGAAGCGGTACTGGTTGCCGACCTTCCACGCCCAGCAGTTGTGCGAGGCGGCCAGGTCCCTGTGGCTGTCGATAAAGGCTTGCGCCTCGGCCGCGCTGGCAACCGGTGCGGCGAGGGCGACGAAACGGCTCTTGCGAATCTCCTCGCGGTATTCGCAGGGGCCGAGCAGGGTGAACGCCATCAGGCTTTGACGGCGGGCTTCAGGCCGCAGCCCTTGAGGATGATCTGCACCAGTTGATCGGAGGCTTGCTCGAAGTCCTCCTTGGTCAGGCGCGAGCACTGCTTAACACGGCAGATCTGCGAGGCGAAGTCGGCGTAATGCTGGGTGCTGCTCCACAGCAGGAAGATCAGGTGGATCGGGTCGACCGGGTCCATCTTGCCGGCGGCGATCCAGCCTTCGAACACGGCGGCGCGGCCACGGAACCAGTCCAGGTAGTTCTGGTTGAAGTACTGCGACAGGCAGTCGCCGCCGCTGATCACTTCCATGGCGAAGATGCGCGAAGCCTTCGGCTGGCGCCGGGAAAACTCCATCTTGGCGCGGATGTAGCGCTCCAGCGCCTCGGCCGGATCATCATCGACGCTCAGGGTGTTGAAGGTGCTGTCCCACAGTTCGAGGATATTGCTCAGCACCGCCAGGTACAGGCCCAGCTTATTGTTGAAGTAGTAGTGCAGGTTGGCCTTGGGCAGGCCGACGTTCTGCGCGATGGTGTTCATGCTGGTGCCCTTGAAACCATGGCGGGCGAACTCTTCCTCGGCGGCCTTGATGATGGCTTCTTCATTCTTCTGGCGAATGCGCCCGGCAGGTTTGTCGCTGGTGTGATGGGCGGGTACTTCGAAGGTCATAGAGCAATTCCATGCTGATCGGGGAGCGGCGCGCCTGCACTGATACCCCAGCATTGCCTGGGTGACAAGTGCGCTACGTGGAAAAACGCTGGGGCAGGGCTCAATTGCCCCGAGAGGCGGCTGTGTGGGGGCTTTTCCGGCATCTGGCACTCAGCCATCGGCCAGTGCTTCGAGAAAACTCTCCAGTACCAGATGGGCACGCCGTCCTTTGCGCGTGACCGCTGCCAGGTTGATGTCGTAGTAGCGGCTGCTGGCCTTGAGCGCGCGCAAGCGCCCCTGCTGCACCCATGCCTGGGCGTAATGATCCGGCAGGTAGCCGATGTAACGTCCGGTGAGGATGAGAAAGGCCATGCCTTCGCGATCCGAAGCGCTGGCCGTGCAGTTCAGTGCCTGGTAGTGGCTCTGCACCTCGGATGGTACGCGGAAGGTCGGCGCGATGGCTTCCTGGGCGTTGAGCCTGTCGTCTTCGAGCTGTTGGTCGTCGACATAGAACAATGGGTGACCGACCGCGCAGTACAGCAGCGAGCGCTCGTCATACAGCGGCTGATACTCCAGGCCGGAAAGGGCGCCGACCTGCGGCACCACGCCGATATGCAGGCGACCGTCGAGCACGCCCTGTTCCACTTCCGACGGTGGCGTCATACGGATATGGATGCGCACGTCCGGCCCCTGCACCTTGAGGCGCGCCAGGGCATTGGTGATGCGCATGTGCGGGATGGTCACCAGGTTGTCGGTCAGGCCGATGTTCAGTTCGCCGCGCAGGTGCTGGTGCAGGCCGTTGACCTCGGTGCGAAAGCTCTCCAGTGCCGCCAGCAACTGCAGCGTGCTCTGGTACACCTCACGACCTTCCTCGGTCAGGGCGAAACCGGCGCGGCCACGTTGGCACAGGCGCAGGCCAAGGCGTTGTTCGAGGTCGCTCATCTGCTGGCTGATGGCCGAGCGGCCGATGCCCAGGGCGCTCTCGGCTGCGGAAAAACCGCCGCATTCCACCACGCTGCGAAACAGCTTGAGCAGGCGGATTTCAAAGTCGCTGACCTGGGCCAGCGGATCGGGACGGCGGCTGCTCATTTGTTTAGTAAACCTTGATCTGAAGATAAGAAGAGTACTGTTTTACTGACTCTATGCCCATGGCACCTTTGCTGGCAACTACCCTGTAGGAGCCGGCTTGCCGGCGATCATCGCCCGCAAGCGGGCTCCTACACCCGATTGCCTGCCCGAGTGAGGCTCCCAATGAACATGCCGCAGACTGCAACCCCGTCCCTGGCCAGCCAGCTCAAGCTGGATGCGCACTGGATGCCGTTCTCCGCCAACCGCAACTTCCAGCGCGACCCGCGTCTGATCGTCGGCGCCGAAGGCAGCTGGCTGACCGACGACCAGGGCCGCAAGGTCTACGACAGCCTGTCCGGCCTGTGGACTTGCGGCGCCGGCCACTCGCGCAAGGAAATCCAGGAAGCCGTGGCCAAGCAACTCGGTACCCTCGACTATTCGCCGGGCTTCCAGTTCGGCCATGCGCTGTCGTTCAAGCTGGCCGAGCAGGTCGCCGACCTGATGCCGGGCGACCTCAACCACGTGTTCTTCACCGGCTCTGGCTCCGAGTGCGCCGACACCGCGGTGAAGATGGCCAAGGCCTACTGGCGCCTCAAAGGCCAGGCCTCCAAGACTCGTTTCATCGGTCGTGCCCGTGGCTACCACGGCGTCAACATCGCCGGCACCGCGTTGGGCGGCATCGGTGGCAACCGTAAGATGTACGGCCAACTGATGGACGCCGACCACCTGCCGCACACGCTGCAGCCGGGCATGGCCTTCACCAAGGGCATGGCCGAAACTGGCGGCGTGGAACTGGCCAATGAACTGCTCAAGCTGATCGAGCTGCACGACGCTTCCAACATCGCCGCGGTGATCGTCGAGCCGATGTCCGGCTCCGCTGGCGCCCTCGTGCCGCCGGTGGGCTACCTGCAGCGCCTGCGCGAAATCTGCACCCAGCACAATATCCTGCTGATCTTCGACGAAGTCATCACCGGCTTCGGCCGCATGGGCAAGTGGAGCGGCGCGGAGTTCTTCGGCGTGACCCCAGACCTGATGAACGTCGCCAAGCAGATCACCAACGGCGCCATCCCGCTGGGTGCGGTGATCGCCAGCAGCGAGATCTACAACACCTTCATGCAGCAGCCGTCGCCGGAGCACATGATCGAGTTCACCCACGGCTACACCTACTCGGCGCACCCGGTGGCCTGCGCCGCTGGTCTGGCGACGCTGGAGCTGCTCAACCGCGAGAACCTGATCCAGCAGTCCGCCGAGTTGGCGCCGAAGTTCGAGGCCGCGCTGCATGGCCTGAAGGGTACCAAGCACATCATCGATATCCGCAACTGCGGCCTGGCTGGTGCACTGCAGATCGCCCCGCGTGACGGTGACGCGGTGATCCGTCCGTTCGAGGCCGGCATGGCCCTGTGGAAGGCCGGCTTCTACGTGCGCTTCGGTGGCGACACCCTGCAGTTCGGCCCGACCTTCAATGCCAAGATGGAAGATCTCGACCGCGTCTTCAACGCCGTCGGCGACGTGCTGAACAAGCTGGATTAAGAGCGAGCGCACCCCTTTCTGTAGGAGCCCGCTTGCGGGCGATGTTGTAAAACGGATCGCCGGCAAGCCGGCTCCTACCCACAGTAATTACGTCTAGGAGCTTTCCCATGAGCCATATCCCTCACCTGATCAACGGCGAGCGTGTTGCCGGCAACGGTCGCAGCGCCCCGGTGTACAACCCGTCCACCGGCGACTCCACCAGCGCCGTCGGCCTGGCTGATCGCGCCACCATGCAACTGGCCATCGACGCCGCCAAGGCCGCCTTCCCGGCCTGGCGCAACACCCCGCCGGCCAAGCGCGCGCAGATCATGTTCCGCTTCAGGGAGTTGCTGGAGCAGAACGAGAACGAAATCGCCGCACTGATCAGCGCCGAGCATGGCAAGACCCTCGAAGACGCCGTCGGTGAACTCAAGCGCGGCATCGAGAACGTCGAGTTCGCCTGCGCTGCCCCGGACATTCTCAAGGGCGAATACAGCCGCAACGTCGGCCCGAACATCGACGCCTGGACCGATCTGCAACCCATTGGCGTCGTGGCAGGAATTACCCCGTTCAACTTCCCGGCCATGGTGCCGCTGTGGATGTATCCGCTGGCCATCGTCTGCGGTAACTGCTTCATTTTGAAGCCATCCGAGCGCGACCCGAGCTCCACCCTGTTGATCGCCGAACTGCTGAACCAGGCCGGCCTGCCCAAGGGCGTGCTGAATGTGGTCAACGGCGACAAGGACGCGGTCGATGCGCTGATCGAAGCGCCCGAGGTCAAGGCCCTGAGCTTCGTCGGCTCGACCCCGATCGCCGAATACATCTACAGCGAAGGCACCAAGCGTGGCAAACGCGTGCAGGCCCTCGGCGGCGCCAAGAACCACGCCGTGTTGATGCCCGATGCCGACCTAGACAACGCCGTCAGCGCACTGATGGGCGCGGCCTACGGCTCCTGCGGCGAGCGCTGCATGGCCATCTCCGTGGCCGTATGCGTGGGTGACCAGATCGCCGATGCGCTGGTCGAGAAGATCGTCCCACAGATCCAGGCGCTGAAGATCGGTGCCGGCACCTCCTGCGGCCTGGACATGGGCCCGCTGGTCACCGCTGCCGCGCGTGACAAGGTCAAGGGCTACATCGACGCCGGCGTGGCGCAGGGCGCCAAGCTGGTGGTCGACGGTCGCGACCTGGTGGTGCCGGGCAACGAGAATGGCTTCTTCGTCGGCGGCACCCTGTTCGACCGAGTGACCCCGGACATGACCATCTACACCGACGAAATCTTCGGCCCGGTGCTGTGCATCGTCCGCGTCGGCAGCCTGGAAGAAGCCATGCAGCTGATCAACGGTCACGAGTACGGCAACGGCACCTGCATCTTCACCCGTGACGGTGAAGCGGCGCGCCTGTTCTGCGACGAGATCGAAGTGGGAATGGTCGGCGTCAACGTGCCGCTGCCGGTACCGGTGGCTTACCACAGCTTCGGCGGCTGGAAGCGCTCGCTGTTCGGCGACCTGCATGCCTACGGCCCGGATGGCGTGCGCTTCTACACCCGCAAGAAGGCCATCACCCAGCGCTGGCCGGCGCGCAAGAGCCACGAAGCGGCGCAGTTCGCCTTCCCCAGCAATGGCTGAGTGAGCTGCTGCTTTGAATGAAAAGGCCGATCAAGAGATCGGCCTTTTTGTTGTCAGGCAGCAGGTTGCTCGTTGCAAGCAGCGCTCCGCTGGAGACGCCGTTCACTGCGCCTGGTCGATGGCCTCCTGCAGACGCCGAGTGTTCGCCGCATTGGCCTGGTCGATCTGCTGCTTGAGCTGCTCCATCTGCTGTTGGGCCTGTTTGGCCTGCTCAGCCTGGAGCGTCGCCGTAGCGGCCGTCTCACCGGCGCCGCAGCCGCCCAGGGTGATTAACAGGGAAAGGGTGCAGCAATGGCGCAGGTGCATCATGGAGTCCTCGGGCAAGCTCGTGCGGTGAGCGATAGATTGGCGCATTTGTGCCGGTTTGTGTGTGCCGGCTGCCGCAAAGCGAAAGCGCTGATTCGAGCACGCCATGCCGCTCGTTGCATATCGTCTGTCCACGTCCTCTGGTAATACAGCCGGCAGGTAGAAAAGGGAGATGCACGATGACCGAGCCATTCATGCTGGATTTACACATGTACCTCGGGCGCCTGGGTTACTCGTCGGCGCCGCCACCGACCCTCGACACCCTGCGCGAGCTGCAAGAGCGGCACACTGCTGAGTTCCCCTTCGAAACCCTGGCGAGCATGCTGCGCGTGCCGGTGGAGGTCGAACCCGCCGCGGTCCAGGACAAGCTGCTGCGCCAGGGCCGTGGCGGTTACTGCTTCGAACTCAACCGTCTGTACCTGCTGCTGTTGCAGGAATTGGGCTTCGACGCGCGCGGGCTGACCGGCCGCGTGGTCATGGGCGGGCCGGAAGATGCCCTGCCAGCGCGTACCCATATGCTGGTGCTGGTGACCCTGGGGGCGTTTGCTACATCACCGACGTCGGCTTCGGCCGCATGGTGCCCACCGGTCCCTTGCTGCTCGACAGTGAGGCCGAGCAGGCCACGCCGCATGAGCCTTATCGTTTGACGCTGGTGGATGACACCTACACCTTGCGCGCACTGGTGGCGGACAGCTGGCGGGCGATGTACCTGTTCGATCTGCAGAAGGTGGCGGATATCGATTGCGTGGTGGGCAACTGGTACGTGTGCACCCACCCGGAACCGCCCTTTCTCGGCCAGATGATCGCCGCCCGCACCGGGCCAGGCCTGCGCAAAACGCTGAACAACGGCAGCTTCGCCATCCACCGCCTGGGGCAGGCGAGTGAGCGGGTGCAACTGCAGAGTGTCGATGAGGTGCTCAGGGTTCTGCGCGAGGAGTTTGGCATTCGGGTGCCGGAGCATCCTGAGCGACGGCAGATCATCGAGCGGTTGATAGCGGGGGCGTGAAGGCAAGGTCGCTGGTATCGCCGCGTTCTTGTAGGGGGCTTCAGCCGCGAAAATCTTTCAGCCAACCGAGATTGCTGACGGAACAGCGATCAGTTCCCCTCTCCCGCTTGCGGGGCGTAAGCGGAAATAGCGAAGAACTGCTTCGCCTGCTGAAGCACCAGCCTGCTAAAACGCCATTATGCGGGCATTTTCAGGGGGGGCTGTGGGGCCAGAGGCATGAGCGAGTACTGGAAGTATCGAGGAGCAGAGCGGGTGATCGAGCTGCACGGGTATGAGCGCCAAGAGGCAGCGCCTGACGGGCCACCTGCTGCTGCAGGTCAGCCCGCTTGGCGAAGGTGTGACCGTGGGTATGGCTTAGTGCTCGCCCTTCATTGCGCCACTGAGGCCGAACATCAGCACCAGCAGGTTGGCATCGGGTTTGGCGGCGGGCTGCACTTGCTTGCGCAAAGGCTCGGTGGGGCAGGGCTCTGCGGCGGTGCAGGCTTGCGCTTCCAGCACACGTGGGCCGGGCTCCTGCCAGGCTGCGGCGGCGATTGCCGTTACGCTGAGGGCGAGGCCCAAGAACAAACCTCGTGCTATTTCTAATTTCATTTTGCTAACCCCTTGAAAGCGCTGCCAAACGCTGTTCGCTAAACCTAGATCACCCATTGCCTTGTCGTCGTCTCATGCGACGAACGGTCTTAGCGCGTAGCTGGCACCAGCCGGGGCTGTACTGGGACACAGGCCTTGTCGGTTGGTTCAACAATGCTGCGGGTAACATATCGACGTAACCTTAGGTGCCCGTTAAGGCCCCCCTGTAACAGCCGGCCCTGGCAGTTGCAGTCGCCTGCAGCTCTGTTTGCTACCCAGCGCAAAGGTGCAAGGTAGAGCCACTTCCTGGTGGGGGTGATGGGGATGGAACGAGGTGTTGCGGAAAAAACACTACCGGCCCTGGGCCGGCAGTCGTTTGTTTAGGCAATAGCCGTGCCGAGGCCTTTGGCACCATCGGCGAAGATCTGGCGATAGCCCTGTAGCAGTTGCTGCCAGTCGGCGTCGGACCAAGGGCTGTGGCGTCGCAGTTGAGGCAGGTCGTGCTGAGCGGCTTGGACGCGTGTCAGGCGGCGACGGCTTTTCTCCAGATCCAGCAGGGCAACCTGCGGCGTTTCGCCGGCAAGGTTAACGAAGACATGTTTGGCATACAAGCAACCGTGCTGCCAGCGCCCCAGGTGCATGCGCGCCAGAGTCGCGCCAACAAGTTGCAGCAGCTCGGTGTGTACGGTTTCGCCACAGGCTTCGCGGCCGCCTTTGGCGTACCAGCTTTGGATGTCCATGAAGCCTTCGAGCTCGGCGGTCACCAGCAGGCCCCGCCAGCCCTGTTGTGGGTCGCGTTCAACGCCGCAGTAGATCAGCTTGGGAACGGGCACGCCGAGTGCGTCCAGGGCCAGCAATGCACTGCGTTCGCGCAGTACGGTCGGGCGTCCCTGTGGGTGCAGCAGGCTGCGGTAGATATGGCCGATCTGTTTCTTGGCGTAGAGCACGCCGGTTTCATCCAGCAGGCGCTGCACGCCACTTTTGCCGCCGCGGCGAGCGTTGGGCTCTTCGACCCAATCACCTTGCTGTTGCCACCAGTATTGGAATACCTGCTGAGGAATCTCGCGCGTACTGCAAAAGGCCATATTTTTGTTCTTCTATTGGAGGTTTGCGCAGCACTCGTCTCGTGAACGGGGACTACGTCGTTCAGGGTTGTAACAAAACATAAGCAAACAACGTTCCCGAGTCCATCGGTAATGTCATCGGATTTTCGGCCTGTAACGCTTTTCATCGGGCATAAAAAATTTCCAGGAGAAATTTATAACGTCGCGTAGCGACGGCCCGCAGGGTGGCCGCCATGGATGGCAGGCCAAAAAAAACCCCGCGACTGGCGCGGGGTTCTTGGTACTGCGTAGGGTGCCGGTTGGCTTACATCATGCCGCCCATGCCACCCATGCCACCCATACCGCCCATATCAGGCATGGCCGGGCCTTTGTCGTCAGCCGCTTCGGCAACCATGGCCTCGGTGGTGATCATCAGGCTGCCAATGGAGGCAGCAGCTTGCAGGGCCGAACGGGTAACCTTGGCCGGGTCGAGAATACCCATCTCGATCATGTCGCCGTAGGTGTCGGTCGCGGCGTTGAAGCCGAAGTTGCCCGAACCCTGCTTGACCTTGTCGACCACTACGCTCGGCTCGCCGCCGGCGTTGGCAACGATCTGACGCAGCGGAGCTTCGACGGCGCGACGCAGAAGAGCGATACCGACGTTCTGGTCTTCGTTGTCGCCTTTCAGGCCTTCGATGGCCTGCAGGGCACGCACCAGGGCTACACCGCCGCCAGGTACCACGCCTTCTTCCACGGCAGCGCGGGTAGCGTGCAGGGCGTCTTCAACGCGGGCTTTCTTCTCTTTCATCTCGACTTCGGTGGCAGCGCCAACCTTGATCACGGCAACACCGCCGGCCAGCTTGGCCAGACGCTCTTGCAGCTTCTCTTTGTCGTAGTCGGAAGAGGTTTCTTCGACCTGCTTGCGGATCTGCGCAACGCGGGCTTCGATGTCGACCTGAGCGCCAGCGCCATCGATGATGGTGGTGTTGTCCTTGTTCAGGACGACGCGCTTGGCATTACCCAGATGCTCCAGAGTGGCGCTTTCCAGGGACAGGCCGACTTCTTCGGAGATCACGGTGCCGCCGGTCAGGATGGCGATGTCCTGCAGCATGGCCTTGCGGCGGTCGCCGAAGCCCGGTGCCTTGACGGCTGCGACCTTGACGATGCCACGCATGTTGTTGACGACCAGGGTAGCCAGGGCTTCGCCTTCGACATCCTCAGCCACGATCAGCAGCGGACGGCCAGCCTTGGCAACAGCTTCCAGAACCGGCAGCAGTTCGCGGATGTTGCTGATCTTCTTGTCGACCAGCAGCAGCAGCGGGCTTTCCAGCTCGGCGACCATGGTGTCCGGCTTGTTGATGAAGTACGGCGACAGGTAGCCGCGGTCGAACTGCATGCCTTCTACGACGGACAGTTCGTTTTCCAGGCCCGAGCCTTCTTCAACGGTGATGACGCCTTCCTTGCCGACCTTGTTCATCGCTTCGGCGATGATGTCACCGATGGAGTTGTCGGAGTTGGCGGAAATGGTGCCGACCTGGGCGATGGCCTTGGAGTCGGTGCACGGCTTGGCCAGCTCTTTCAGCTGAGCGACGATGGCCGCGGTGGCCTTGTCGATGCCGCGCTTCAGATCCATCGGGTTCATGCCGGCAGCGACGGACTTCAGGCCTTCGTTGACGATGGCTTGAGCCAGAACGGTGGCGGTGGTGGTGCCGTCACCGGCAGCGTCGTTGGCCTTGGAGGCAACGTCTTTGACCAGTTGCGCGCCCATGTTTTCGAAGGCGTCTTTCAGTTCGATTTCCTTGGCAACCGACACACCGTCTTTGGTGATGGTCGGGGCGCCGAAGGATTTGGCCAGAACCACGTTACGACCTTTCGGGCCGAGGGTGGCTTTGACGGCGTCGGCCAGTACGTTGACGCCAACGAGCATTTTCTTGCGGGCGGAATCGCCAAATTTGACTTCTTTAGCAGCCATTTTGATCAGTCCTCAAACTCTTGAAGGTTAAACGGAGATTCGTGGGAATCAGGCTTCGATGACAGCGAGGATTTCGTTCTCGCCCATTACCAGCAGGTCTTCACCGTCGACTTTGACGGTGTTGCTGCCGGAGTATGGGCCGAATACCACTTTGTCACCGACCTTGACGGCCAGCGGACGGACTTCGCCGTTATCCAGAACCTTACCGGTACCGACGGCAACGACTTCACCCTGGTTCGGCTTCTCGGCGGCCGAACCCGGCAGCACGATGCCGCCTGCGGTTTTGGTCTCTTCTTCGCTGCGACGGATCACGACGCGGTCATGCAGAGGACGAAGCTTCATTGTCGATCTCTCCTAACAATTGATGGCCAACTTGCCGACTCATGAATGGTCGGCGGGTTTGTAAAATCCGGCGAGGCCGGGTGCGGCACGCTGGGCGTACCGCGAAAGTTGGACTGCCTCAGCGGGCAGCTACCTTGCGGTGACTGCTACATGTGGGCGGGCAAGGGTATTTCAA
>NZ_QASO01000086.1 GCF_003052605.1 Ectopseudomonas oleovorans
CAGGCCAAGATCAAATCACGGGAGCGAAAGCGTAAGGGCGGCCAGGAACCGGAGGACGATGAGCCGTTCTGATTTCATGGCGACGACGGCCTGCTACATGGCTGCGTGTGGCAGGTCTTAAACAACTGAACTGGGCTAGCGAAGGAGTGGGGGCAACAGCAGCTGCGCTGGTAGACTTATCCACAGTTGCTGGTAACAAAATCAGCAATCCGCCCTGGGTCAAATTTCAATCGGCAGGGTGGGTCAATTTTCCATCAGCGCCAACACCTATGCTGCTTGCATACTTTGACAGTGTTGAGCACTCCTATGTTAAGCGGGTTGTCGACATGCTTAATGCCGTGGTTGTTGATATGCGTCAGGAGGCTTCTTGTAAGGAGTTTAAGGAGACTATTCGCAGGTTTTCCAAGGCGGCTAATAAGCGTGTGGTGAGCCTAAATACGTATATTGATGCCTTGTTTTCTAAGTACTCTAGGATGGTGGTGATTCGCCTGGATTTGTCCTATGAGATTGGTTATTTTCGAGGTGGAAGGAGTCTCAAAGACGGGTTGGTTGAGGCGAAGGCGGATTGGGTAAAATTACAGCGTGATATACATACAGGCGTGCCTGTGGATGGGATGCTTGGCTTTGCCTGTAAGTTGGAATATGCACACCTAACGGGCTTCCACTTCCACTTGCTGCTGTTCTATGACGGCTCACTGCATTGTCAGGATATTACACTCGCTCGGTCGGTTGGTGAGCACTGGCACCGAGTCGTGACTGAAGGCCGAGGGCGCTATGACAACTGTAATGCTCGCAAGTATCCGAAGCCCGGAGTCGGTGTGATTAGCCATCGAGGCACTACTCTGCGGCAGAATCTAAAAGGCATTGTGGCGGAATACTTGGCAAAGGTGGATTACTTAAAGCAACCCTCCTCTGAGTGCGGTAGAGTGTTCTTTAGGGGGAACATGCCAAAAGCTCGGGGGTGTAAGCGAGGCAGGCCTAGATTGGTAGTGTAGTTATTTTGTTAGCCGCTTATTCGCTCGGCTATTGTGTCTAATGATAGTCGATACGGCCTGTATTAGCCTTCCTCTAAAGCCGAAACTATTCTCTAATATTTCCAGTGCTCTGTCATTGCTTATGGTTTCGGTGTCTTTTAATTTGTGAAGATAAATTGCAGCTATGTTTATTGCCGTTAGTGCATCCGAGGCGTAATCGTTTATGATTAATTGCTCTAGTATTTCTGTGTTCTCGGATTTTATTAGGCTAATATTTTTAATTATTTCTGAGTAATTAGGGTTTGAGTGGGCGTTGGGCAGGATCGTTTTAGATGACTCGTTTATTAGAAGTTCTCCAGCGGTTTCTCCCCACTCATTTGTGAGCCATTTATTGATTTCTTCTAAGGTGGCGAAAACTGTATCCTTCGTTGCCTCTGGTGGTAGGCTGGAAACAAATAATGTTGATGCTTCATTGAGGTGGGCAAGCATCGGTGAGGTCCACGGCCCCAGCCTAAACCCCCCATAATTCGGGTATTTTTCGGCTTGCTTTGTTTTGTTGTTTATTGTCTTATGAATTTCATTTAGGTCGTGCTTGGTTATAATTAAGTCCTTCGGTTTAATTGTTATGGCTTTTCCCGCAGCCAGAAATGATGAGCTTTCAATGGTTGAATCTGGGATCTCACGTTGAGCTAGTGGGCTGTTGTATAGTGAACAATCATATTTTTCTACTTGCATGGCGCGATTGCGCGCGGCTTCGTTCTCACACCTGTAAAAATCTTTGGGCGTTAAATTGTAAAATCGTTCTTTTGCTTCGGAAAAAACTGCCGCATGCATAAATTGGTGCATTTGGATTTTATTGAGCTTTAGAGTTAGCTTGGCAGAGCTTGCGGGAACGCAAAGTAATTTTCTTGTCGTGGGGTCTCCTGGGGACAGTATTACTTTGCTTGCAATTGGTGGAGAGTGAATTGGGTGACCGAACAAGTTATTTTTAATTTCGGCGAACACAGCAATGTCGTCTGGTATTTCTATTAGCAACTGAATCCCGAGGCTTGCACAGACGTTAATGATTTCGCTCATTGGGACCCCAAGACTTTCCGAAACGTCCGTAATTGGCTGGAGCAAGAGGTTTTCGCGGTCAGTATTTGTCATAAGTGTCGAGGGCTGCTGGCTGGGATGGTTGTCAAGATTTGGAGGGTGCAGGCTTCTGAAAATAGTCATTGATAGTGCTGGCCATTGTGAATACCTGTTGTGTGCCAGTACTGCTACAGAATTTTGCCCAGTCCGTCATGAGTAGTCGACGTTTTTCCAGAAAGTCGGAGCGCGAGTATGCCCCTTCGGTCTGGTCTCGCTCATCATGTGCCAGTGCCATTTCGCAAACTTCGCGCGGGTAGTGCGTGCATTCGCTAGCCCAGTCCCTGAAGGAGGAGCGAAAGCCGTGTCGAGTGATGTCTGCATGCTTCATGTCGTGTAATAGAGTGCGAATGCCATTTACGTGCATGACTCCACTCTTGCCTTGCCCTGGGAATAGAAAGGGACTGCCATCAATCCGCGGCATACCTTGCAGAAGTTCCAGCACCTGATCGGCAAGCGGAACCACAAAAGCGAGCCGCATCTTCATGCGTTCACCCGGAAGCGACCAGATTCCAGCTTTTAAGTCAAACTCATCCCAGCGCGCAAACCTCACCATGTGGGCACGGGCACCGGTAAGAATGAGCAATTGGGCGGCTAGAGATGCTGGCGCGGTGTTCTCTTTGAGTTGAGCCATGAGGAGAGGTACGTCTTGCCAGGGCATGGCTGCAAAATGTATGCGTTTTCTGGCTTTCTTCTTTTCCGCGCGGCTCAGCAGATTGCTTAGGTGGCCCCGCCAGCGAGCCGGGTTTTCTCCGTCACGAAGACCGCGGGATTTGGCGGCATCAAGAATCTGCTCAATCTGCCCTCGTACTTCATCAGCTGTCCGCGTTTTCGTCGCCCAGATGGGCTGCAGTACTTTCAGGACGTGCTCCGTGCCGATTTGCTCGGCTGAGAGCTTGCCAATGTGGTTGAACGCATAGAGTTCGAGTTTGCGTATCCAGCCTCTGCGCCACTGCTCTGACCAGGTGCTGCCATGGGCGACCCAGTACTCCCTTGCCAGTGCTTCGAACTTGAGTTGTTTGGCCTCGTGGGCTCGCAGCGCTTCGCGCTGGACAGCTCGCTCAAGGTCTCGTGCGACAAGCGGGTCAATGCCATCGATCAGATGACGGCGCTTGCTGCTCGCATCGAGGCGTGCAGTCTTAAGGCTTATCTCTGGGTACGAACCTAGGCCCATTTCCCGGCGTCGGCCTGCGAGCTGAAATCGTAGCAGCCAAGACTTGCGCCCTGTGGGTTTGACGACCAGTCGAAGCCCGTCTCCATCTTCGTAGGTGCCAGGCTCTGTCAGGTTCTCGACCTGTTTCGGATTTAGCTTGCCCATCGTATCCCCGCCGCGTTGCCATTTCCGCTTGTCCCCCCACTTGTCCCCCCACTTTGTCGTCGGATGGGGTTGTAGCGCATTGGACTGGGTTGGCTGGGTGAATGGCTGTAGCCCTTGATTTATCTAGGCTAGCAGCTTTGGTTTTGGATTGGATAGGATTATTTTGGGCATAAAAAAAACCGGCTTGTGGCCGGCTTTTCGGAGGTGGTCAGGACTTATTTTTGGTAAGCCGCGACTGCCTTGTTGATCAGGCCGCGGGCTTCTTCAGCGCCGCCCCAGCCTTCTACCTTGACCCACTTGCCCTTCTCCAGATCCTTGTAGTTCTCGAAGAAGTGCTTGATCTGCTCGATCAGTAGCGCGGGCAGGTCGGTGTATTCCTGAACGTCCTTGTACAGAACGGTCAGTTTGTCGTGCGGGACGGCAACCAGCTTGGCGTCGCCGCCGGCTTCGTCGCTCATGTGCAGTACGCCGACCGGACGGGCGCGGATCACCGAACCCGGCGCGACCGGATAAGGGGTCACGACCAGCACGTCGAGGGGGTCGCCGTCGTCAGCCAGGGTGTGCGGGATGAAGCCGTAGTTGGCCGGGTAGAACATCGGGGTGGCCATGAAACGATCGACCATCAGGCAATCGCTGTCGTGGTCGATTTCGTATTTGATCGGCGCGTGGTTGGCCGGGATTTCGATGGCAACGTAGATGTCGTTCGGCAGGTCTTTACCAGCCGGGATCTTGCTGTAGCTCATGGGGGAAACTCCCAGGGGTGGCCAAAAAAGTGGGGCGCATTATAGGCGTATTCGCAATGCGTTACTACGGCAGCCTACTCAGCCATTGGTCGCGTTTTCGACCGCCTTGTAGTCGGGGTGTTCCGCTTGCAGACGCTGCAATCGCGCCAGGCTGTCCTGGCGGTAGAACAGGGCCAGTTGCCGGTAGACCTCGGGGAGGGCGTCGGCCAGCAGATCCGGTGCAGTGAAGAAGTATTCGCTGGTCACCGCGAAGAATTCCGCCGGGTCTTCGGCTGCGTAAGGGTCGATGGCGGTTTCCGCCTCGGGATTGGCGTCCAGCTCGGCGTTCAGTGCGTCATAGGCGCTCTGCATGGCATGCGCCCAATCCTGCACACGCATGTCGCGGTGCAGCGGCGGCAGGCCATTGGCGCCGCCTTCGAGCATGTCCAGCTTGTGCGCCAGTTCGTGGATCACCAGGTTGTAGCCTTCCCAGCCACCGCTGGTTTCCACGCCCGGCCAGGCGAGGATCACCGGGCCTTGCTGCCAGGCCTCGCCGCTGCGCGCGTCGTCCCATTCGTGTTCGATACCGCTGGCGTCGCGGTGGCGCTGTGGGCTCACGAAGTCATCCGGGTAGAGGACGATTTCGTGAAAACCCCTGTACCAGTCCAGATCGCCCAGGTGCAGCAGTGGCAACTGCGCCTGGGCGGCCAGCAGCAGGTGCTCGACCGGGCCGAGCGCCAGCCCTGGTAGGGCGGTCAGGTGCTTGTCATGCAGAAACAGCACGGCGCGCTCGAGCAACTGCTGCTCTTCGCGCTCGTCGAGGCCATCGAGAATCGGCAGGCGTCTGCGTACTTCGGCCCAGTGGGCCGGATCGACAGGGTTGTTTTCGAGGGTGCGACGACGGCGCCAGGCCTTGAAGGACCACATGCATGCGGGCTCATTGGGAAGACCCGGCCACCATAAGGGTGCCAGGCGCTCGCCACAAGTCGGCATAAAGGCTGCAAAGCCTCTTGCAGCTTCGCTGCAGCAGGAGGGCTGAGCATGGCGCTGCAACTGCTGGAACACCCTGGAATCACGCTGGCGTCCGGCACCGGACTGGACTTGCCGCACCAGGCCGCGCGGGCTCGGGCAATGTGGCTGGCCGGTCGCCAGCAGCGTCCGCCGTTGCTGCTGGTCGTGTTGCTTTGGGCACGCCACTGCCCCGATGTGGTGCAAAGCCTGGAGCGTCATCTGGACGCCCTGTTCGCCGATTTTCGCTGTACGCCTGAGGGCTGGAGTGAAACCCAGGCGGCGCGCCAGGTGCTGGCCGCGCTGAATCTCCAGCTGTTTCGCCGGCAGCAGGCCGGGCAGGGCGTCGCCGACTTGCATGCCGGTGTGCTGCTGATGCAGGGCGATGAGTTGCAGTTTCTGCAGGCGGGTAGTGTCGGCCTGGCGCGTGCGCACACAGGTGCCTTGCAGATCCTGGCAGGTCGTGAGGGGCAGGCTCTCGGCGCCCAGGCCGAGCTGGCGCTGGTTCAGCACAATCTGTTGCCCAGCCGTGGCGAGCATCTGCTGCTGGCGCCGCAACCGCTGCTCGATGTGAGTGATCTGCAAGGGCTATGTATCCAGGCAGAGGGGGGCTTGTGCGAGCGGTTGCAGCCGCTGTTGCAGGCCCCCGGCGCTGCAGTGCTGCTCGGCGTGGGGGAAACCCAGTGCCTGACGCCGGCGCCGTCCGCTGCGCCGCGCCCGGCGCTGGCGCAGATCGCCTGCGGCCAGCAGCTCGATGGTTGGACGCTGTTGCGTCAATGTCCTTATGGACCGCCTGGGCGGCTGTATGTCGGGCGTGATGAGTCCGGACGGGAAGCCGTGCTCTGGTTCGCCGAGGAAGATGCAGGCGAAGCCTTCTGGCAGCGTGAGTGGGCGTTGCGGCGCAGTCCGCAGCAGGCGTTGCCGCAGGTGCTGTCGCCGCATCAGGCGCGCAGTCACGCGTATCTGGTCCTGGCCAAGCCGCCCCGCGGCATGCGCAATCTGTTCGATTGGGTGGCCGCCCATGGTGCGCCGGATACACAGACGCTGATGGGGGTAGTGAGGCAACTGATCGCAGCCGTGCGTTCGTTGCAGCGCCGTGGCATGCAGGGGCTGTGGCTAAACCCCAGGCAGATTCTGCTCGGTGATGACGGGAGGGTGCTGTTTCTGCCTGGCGCAGCTGCGATCCTGCCCGGTGTAGCGCGTCAGTCTTTGCCTGAGCAGGCTGTACCGCTGGCGCCGGAACTGCGCAGCGGCCGTGCGCTGGATGGTCGTGCCGATCAGTTTGCCCTGGCGGCGCTGGTCTATTGGCTTATGAGTGGGCAATGGCCGGAGGCGGCGCGCAGTGACGTCAGGCCCGGACACTGCTATGTGCCGCTGGCGACCTTTACCGGGCATGTGCCGCAAGGCTGGGACGGCGTGCTCGCCCGGGCCCTGGCGCCACAGCCACAGGCACGTTTCGAGGCGCTGTCGGAGTTTCAGCTGGCATTGCAGCAGCCCTTGCAGGCGCGTCGCAGTCAGGCGCTGCGGCGCGTGCCAATGCAGCCGGCACGCCTGGCTGCGCTAGGCCTGGTCACATTGCCATTGCTGCTGGGGCTGCTGCTCAGTCTTGGTGGCTGACAGGCAGCCGCTGCGCCTGCGAGGCGATCAATCGGAATTGATCGGCAGTACGTAGTTCTTGAACTGCTCGTCCTCGACGAAGCCGATGGACTCGTAGACCTTCTGCGCCACCTCGTTGTCGCGGCTGGTGGCCACGCGCATGCGCACGGCGTTGGTTTCCTTGGCCATGTGCTTGGCGGTGTGCAGCAGGCGGTCGGCAACCAGTTGGCGGCGAGCATCCTCGGCCACGTAGATGTCGTTGAGAATCCACACGCGCTTGAGCGAAAGCGAGGAGAAGCTGGGGTAGAGCTGGCAGAAGCCGAGCAGCTTGTCTTCATCGTCGGCCAGGGCCAGGTAGATCACCGACTCCTTGCGGCGCAGGCGCTTCTCGAGGAACTTGCGTGACGACTCGGGGTAGGGCAGCTCGTTATAGAACTCGCGGTATTTGACGAACAGCGGGGTCAACAGGTCCAGGTGCTCCAGGGTGGCTTGGACGATGCGCATGGTGGGCCTCGGCTTCTCTCTGTAGTGGGGCAGGAGTGGCGATGCAGCTGTTGTGCCAGCGGGTCAGTCGATGCTGCCTCAAAGCCAGTTGAATGCGCAATCCAAGCAAGCGTTTGATTTTCTGGCAGCGGAGCAACTTGGTATTGGTGCATCTGTCTGAACTAGGCGCAGCAGTCGCCTGGCGGGTGCTGTGCTAACCTGCCGCCATCGCTTTAAGCCCTATGAGTAGGGCGCGTTCAGAGGTCATTCATGCACATCCATATTCTCGGCATCTGCGGCACCTTCATGGGCTCGCTCGCGGTGCTGGCCAAGGAGCTCGGCCATCGCGTCACCGGCTCCGATGCCAACGTTTACCCGCCCATGAGCACTCAGTTGGAAGCCCAGGGCATCGAGCTGATGCAGGGCTTTGATCCGGCGCACCTGCAGCCGGCACCGGATCTGGTGGTGGTGGGCAATGCCATGAGCCGTGGCAACCCGGCGGTGGAATACGTGCTGAACAAGGGGCTGCCCTACGTTTCCGGCCCGCAGTGGCTGGCCGATCACGTGCTGCAGGGGCGTTGGGTGTTGGCGGTGGCCGGCACCCACGGCAAGACCAGCAGTTCCAGCATGCTGGCCTGGGTGCTGGAACATGCCGGTATGAGCCCGGGCTTTCTGATCGGCGGCGTGCCGCAGAATTTTGGTATTTCCGCGCGCCTGGGCGGCACGCCGTTCTTCGTGGTCGAGGCCGACGAGTACGACAGCGCCTTCTTCGACAAGCGCAGCAAGTTCGTCCACTACCGCCCGCGAACAGCGATCCTCAACAACCTGGAGTTCGATCACGCGGACATCTTCCCGGATCTGGCGGCCATCGAGCGGCAGTTCCATCATCTGGTGCGCATCATCCCCAGCGAGGGGCTGGTCATCCATCCGGCCAGCGAAACCGCGCTGGCGCGAGTGATCGAGATGGGTTGCTGGACGCCGGTGCAGACCACCGGTGAAGGTGGCCAGTGGCAGGCGCGCCTGCTCAGCGCCGATGGCTCGCGCTTCGAGGTGAGCTTCGACGGTAAGGTCGAGGGCACCGTGCAATGGAACCTGACCGGCCAGCACAACGTCGCCAACGCCCTCGCCGTGCTCGCGGCAGCGCGCCATGTCGGCGTGGTGCCAGCGCTGGGCATCGAGGCGCTGGGCCAGTTCATCAACGCCAAGCGGCGCATGGAGAAGGTCGCCGAGGTGGCGGGTGTGACCGTCTTCGACGACTTCGCCCACCACCCGACTGCCATTGCCACCACCCTGGATGGCTTGCGCAAGCGTGTCGGCGACGATACCCAGGTGATCGCGGTGATCGAGCCGCGCTCCAACTCGATGAAGCTCGGCGCCCATCGCGACGGTCTGGCCGAGTCCGCCGAACAGGCCGATGCGGTGTTCTGGTACGCGCCGCCCAATCTCGGTTGGGACCTGGCCGCCACCGTGGCGCAGGCGCGCAACCCGACGCGCGTGTGCGACTCACTGGAGTCGATCATCGACGGCGTGAAGGCGCTGGTGCGTCCCGGCACCCAGGTGGTGATCATGAGCAACGGCGGCTTCGGCGGCCTGCATGGCAAGCTGGCAGCAGCTCTGGAGGGATGAATGTCTGGCCCTGAGAGAATAACCCTGGCGATGACCGGCGCCTCAGGCGCGCAATACGGCCTGCGCCTGCTCGATTGTCTGGTGCAGGAAGATCGCGAGGTGCACTTCCTGATCTCCAAGGCCGCGCAACTGGTGATGGCCACCGAAACCGACGTGGCGTTGCCGGCCAAGCCGCAATCCATGGCCCAGTTTCTGACCGAGTACACCGGCGCGGCGCCGGGGCAGATTCGCGTCTACGGCAAGGAGGACTGGATGGCCCCGGCCGCCTCCGGCTCCGGCGCGCCGACCGCGATGGTGGTGGTGCCATGCAGCACCGGCACCCTGTCGGCCATCGCCAGCGGCGCCTGCAACAATCTGATCGAACGCGCCGCCGATGTGGCATTGAAGGAGCGCCGCCAGTTGATCCTTGTGCCGCGTGAGGCGCCGTATTCGAGTATCCACCTGGAAAACATGCTCAAGCTGTCGAATCTGGGCGTGACCATCCTGCCGGCATCGCCCGGCTTCTATCATCAGCCACAGACGCTGGATGATCTGGTGGACTTCGTGGTCGCGCGCATCCTCAATTGCCTGAATATCCCCCAGGACATGTTGCCGCGCTGGGGCGAGCATCATTTGGTGTCAGATGACTAAGGAGAGTGCTGATGTCCATTGTGAGTCGCTGTGTGTTGGGAAGCGTCCTCACGTTGTCGTTGCTGCCGGTTGCAGAGGCCTCCATGCGCTGCGGTACTGCCCTGGTTTACGAGGGCGAGCGTAGCGTCGAGGTGCTGCGCAAATGCGGCGAACCCGATCAGCGTGAGGTCACGCCACCCAGCAGTCCACAGGGTGGCGGCGTGACAGTCGAGCAATGGATGTATGGGCCTCGCAATGGCGTCTATCGCTACCTGCGTTTTCTCGATGGCAAGCTGGTGGAAATAAGGGTCGAGCGCGGATGAGACGGACTTTGGTACTCACTCTGCTGCTGACGCTGAGCCTGAGCGGCTGCGCCACCGTGCGCACGCTGGATGCGGCCAAGCCCGGTGCACCGGTGGTCTACGCCGGTACGCGGCTGGATTGGTACACGATCAATGGCGGCTGTTGCCCGCTGGATCGTTTCGGCGCCGAGGCGCCGCGTTATCCTGGGTTGGATCTGCCGGCCAGTGCGCTGCTCGATACCCTGCTGTTGCCGTTTTCGCTGGCCACGGCGCTGGGTGTCAGCCTAGGTGTCAGCGGCGGGTTGTAGCCCAATGAGATGGACTCCTCCCTCCTACGGCGTCATTGCGCCAGACTGTAGGTTACGAAACAAACAATCCCGGAGGGGGAGCCCGCATGAAACTTAAACGCATAGGCGTGGATTTGGCAAAGCAGGTTTTTCAAGTTCATGGTGTCGACAGCCATGAGCAGGTCAAATGCCGCAAGCAACT
>NZ_QASO01000087.1 GCF_003052605.1 Ectopseudomonas oleovorans
GACGCGAGCCGCGTTGCTGCGCCAAATTGCGCCACGCGAGGCGCGGGATGCAGGTAATGGTCGGTCCCTTGCCAAATCCCGCAACGACGCATGGCGCAATTTGCCGCGCAACCCGAAGGGACGGGCCAGTATTTGCGTGGTACGTCGTTACTCGACGGCTCATTTGGGCGACCAAACTTCGCCTCTCGCGCCTAACCCACGCAAAAACTGGCTCCGTCGCGGCCGTGCGCGAAACGGCAACAGACCCTAGGGATGGCATGAGACAAGCAGAAACAGAAAGCCCGGCGCTAGAGGCCGGGCTTTCTGGGGTTCCGAGGCATGTAGGAACATGTAGGAACAAGGGATTGGTCGGAGAGACAGGATTCGAACCTGCGACCTTCTCGTCCCGAACGAGACGCGCTACCAAGCTGCGCTACACTCCGAATGAGCCGTATTCTACTGAAAAACTTTTACCGCACAAGGGGTTAGCCTGAAAAAATCAGCAGGCCGATATCCCTTTCTGCTGCCGGGGCGAGCCCCGCTGTCCTTCAGCGGTGGCTCGGGCTCTCGCCTCAGAGTTCCTTGACGGTCTGCACCTGATCCTTGTTGATCGTGGCGCGCTTGCCGTCGAGTTGCTCGAATTCATAGAAGCCGGATTCTTCATCGAACTGGGGTTTGTCTACCGTCTGTATTTCACGCCCGTCATTCAGGGTGATCACCGACGGCGTGGAACAGCCGGCCAGCACAGTGAAGCCGATTGCCATCAGCAGGGCGGGGATTATCCGTTTGGTCATGGTGTGTCTCCTTGGGTGCTAAAGAGGTGCTATACCCTCGCTCAGACGTGAAACTGTCGTATGAGTTCCGCGCAGGGCTTCTCGCTTCAGCAAGGCGATATGCCGTTCGCGAGCGTTTCCGGTGTGTTCAGGTTGGCCAGGCGGGGATCTTCCAGCGTGCAGTCGACGGCGATGGGGGCTAGGTTGTCGAACCAGCGTTGCGGGCTGCGTTCACCGGATTGCCAGGCGTGTTCCAGATCGTCTCTGAGCCCCGTGGGCAACAGGCAGAACAGTGGCTGCCAGTAGTTGCCCTGGCGGATCACCACCGGCCGGCTCCCCGCGTGGGCAAGCAGTGACTCGATCAGTGCACGGTCCACCAGGGGGGCGTCACAGGGCAGGACCAGCATTTGCTCATGGCGTGCCGAAGCCATGCCGGCGCGGATACCAGCCAGTGGGCCCTGAAAATCCTGATCTTCGTCGGTGACCAGTTGGTCGGCATAAGGCGCATAGCGCTCGGTGTTGCGGTTGCAGGAGATGATCAGGTCGTCGCTCAAGGGTCTGGTCAGGTCATGCAGCCAGGCGATCAGTGGGCGGCCGCGCCAGTCCAGCAAGCCCTTGTCACGGCCACCCATGCGCTGGCCTCGGCCGCCGGAAAGCAGCAGCACCGAGCAGGGGGGTAGTGGGTTGGATACGGGCATGCGGGCGGTCTCCGAAGACAGGCTGTGTGATATAACAGCGCCCATTCTCTCCCAATTGGATGCCTGCCATGAACCATAAGGCCGATGCGGTTTTCGTGCCGCTGAACATTGCCGTGCTGACCGTCAGCGACACGCGCACGCTGGAGACCGACACCTCGGGTCAACTGCTGGTCGACCGCCTGACCGCCGCTGGCCACCAGTTGGCCGCTCGCGTTCTGCTCAAGGATGATCTGTACAAGATCCGCGCCCAGGTAGCGACCTGGATCGCCGAGGATCAGGTACAGGTCGTGGTGATCACCGGCGGTACCGGTTTCACCGGGCGTGACAGCACGCCGGAAGCGGTCACCTGCCTGCTGGACAAGCAGGTTGATGGTTTCGGTGAGCTGTTCCGGCAGATCTCCGTGGCCGATATCGGCACGTCCACCATCCAGTCGCGTGCGCTGGCCGGTCTGGCCAACGGCACCCTGGTGTGCTGCCTGCCGGGTTCGACCAATGCCTGCCGCACCGCCTGGGACGGCATTCTCGGCGAACAACTGGATGCACGGCACCGCCCCTGCAACTTCGTGCCGCATCTGAAACAGGTGGGTGCCTGCGAGACACGCGGATGAGTGGTTGCGATCACCCCGGTCTACTGCCCATGGAGGCGGTGCTGGAGCGCTTGCTGGCTCTGGCGGATGCGGCGCCAATCGAGCAGGTCGAGCAGATCGTGCTGGCCGAGGCTGATGGTCGTGTGCTGGCCGAGCCGCTGATCGCAGCGCTGGATCTACCGCCTTGGGCCAACAGCGCCATGGACGGTTACGCCCTGCGCCTGGCTGATTGCAGTGGCCAGGCGTTGCCGATTAGCCAGCGCATTCAGGCGGGCACCGCGCCCACACCGCTGGAGCCCGGAACCTGCGCGCGCATCTTCACTGGTGCGCCGCTACCGGAAGGTGCCGACACCGTCGAGATGCAGGAAAACGTTGAGCTGGATGAGGCAGGGCGCGTGCATTTCCGCGAGCCGCTGAAAGTCGGGCAGAACGTACGGGCTCAAGGTCAGGAAACCCGCAGCGGCGAATGCGTGCTGCCGGCCGGTACCCGCCTGGGGCCAATCGAGCTGGGGCTGGCAGCCTCTCTAGGCGCCGCACGGCTGTCGGTGCGTCGGCGCCTGCGCGTTGCCGTGCTGTCCACCGGTGATGAGTTGGTCGAGCCGGGGCAGGCGCTTGGGCCGGGGCAGATCTACAACAGCAATCGCCGTCTGCTGATTGCCTGGTTGCAACGGCTGGGCTGCAGTGTGGTGGATGCGGGCATATTGCCTGATGACCTGCAACGCACCCGCGCAGCGCTGGGCGCCCTGGGCGAGGTCGATCTGATCCTCTCCACCGGTGGCGTTTCGGTGGGGGAGGCGGATTTTCTCGGCATAGCCCTGCGCGAGGCGGGCGAACTGGCGCTGTGGAAATTGGCGATCAAGCCAGGTAAACCGCTGACCTTCGGCCACTATCAGGGCGTTCCGGTAATAGGTTTGCCGGGCAACCCGGCCTCGACACTGGTCACCTTCGGACTGCTGGCGCGTCCTTACATGTTGCGTCGTCTTGGGGTGCAGCGGGTCGAACCACTGGGCTTCGCGGTGCCGGCAGGTTTTACCTGGGCTAAGCCGGGTATGCGCCGTGAGTACCTGCGCGCGCGTCTGGAGCATGGGCGCGTGGTGCCCTATGCCAATCAGAGTTCCGGCGTTTTGCGCAGCGCCGCCTGGGCTGAAGGGCTAGCCGAGGTCATGGAAGGCAGTACGCTGGCCGAGGGTGATATGTTGCGTTTCATTCCGCTCAGCGAGATTCTCGGCTAGGTTTCCGAGTCGCCCGACCATGCAGATGGTTGGGCGCTTTAGATGAAATGGCGAGACCACTGAGTCACAATTCTGTCGATAGAATTTGCAAATTAACGTTATAGAAGGCATAGTCGCCGACTTGTTAAATTCACTCGACACGGTCGTGCCCATGCTAAAACGCTTCGCACCCCTCGTGCCTATTGCACTCACAGTCTTTCTCGCTGCCTGTGCCGGCCATGCGCCGCAGACGCAACCGCAGCAACCGATCAGCGATGCAGCAGTCGAACCTGTGACTCGCCTGATGATCGAGCAGGATGAACCTGCCGATGATGAGATCAACGCGCTGATCGACGATCAACCCTATGAAATGCCGCAACTGGCCGACAGCCTGCTCGATCTCGGGCGTTCGCTGATCGGTACCCGTTATCGCTACGGCGGTAGCTCGGTACAGACTGGTTTCGATTGCAGCGGTTTTATCGGCTACCTGTTCCGCGAGGAAGTCGGCCTGGAACTGCCGCGTTCCACGCGTGAGCTGATCAACCTCGATGCGCCGAAGGTGGCGCGCGCCGATCTGGAACCGGGTGATCTGATCCTGTTCAATGATCGTGGTCGTGGTCGCGTCAGTCATGCCGGCATCTACCTGGGTGATGATCAGTTCATCCACTCCAGCAGCAGCCGCAGCGGTGGTGTGCGCATCGATAGCCTGGATGACAGTTACTGGAATCGCAGCTACCTGCAAGCCAAGCGCGTACTGGCGCTGGCGCCAGTGGACGATCAAGTCGCAGCCAGGCGTCATCCCTGATGTTTCACGGCGTAACCCCAGGGTTGCGCCGTTCGTCGTGTCTCGGGCAGAGTAGGGCGCATTCAGGCTCAGGATCGCCTCGCTTATGCCCGTCACGACCCGTGTCGCTGTAATTTCTCTTGTTCTGCTACTGAGTGCCTGTAGCAGTCGCGCCCCTTCTCCTCAGCCTGCCTACACGCCGCCAATTGCTTCTTCGTCCTATCAGGGCGGTGCCGAAGATGTGCTGTTTCGCGCGCTTGGCCTGGTTGGAACACCCTATCGCTACGGTGGTAATACACCGGATGGCGGTTTCGACTGCAGTGGCCTGATCGGCTATGTCTACCGTGATGCCGCTGGCATCAGCCTGCCGCGTTCTACTCGTGAGCTGAGTGCGATGCGTACGCCAGATGTTCGTCGTGACGCCCTGCAAAGTGGTGATCTGGTGTTCTTCGCCACCAATGGCGGGCGCGCTGTCAGTCATGCCGGTATCTATGTGGGGGATGGGCGTTTCGTGCATGCGCCGTCCAGTGGTGGCACGGTTCGTCTGGACAGCCTCGATAACGTCTACTGGCAGCGTGTCTATCTCGACGCCAAGCGTGTTATCACTCCAGAGCTCGCTCGCAACCCCTGAGCTTTCGTTTATGGCCGACCCCATTCGCCTGCCGCCTCAACCTGAGGCCTGCGAGTTTTGTGCACGGCCTGTGGCCTTGACCCGCCATCACCTGATTCCCAAGTCACTACACGACAAGGCTTACGTACAGAGGCGGTATCCTCGTCAGGAACGAATTACCGCCACGCTGTGGGTCTGCCGTGCTTGTCATAACCAGATCCACCGGCTGTTCAGTGAAAAGGAGCTGGCGCTGACCTTCAACAGTCGCGAGGCCTTGTTGGGAGATGAGCGCCTGCGTACCTTCGTCGAGTGGCTGGCGAGCAAACCGCCAGGTTTCACACCCAGGCATTGAGTGGCGTTGGCGTTGACGCGCAGGGCCGCCAGCCTCTACCCTGCGCGCCTTGCTTCAGGTGCCCCGCGTCGCTGTGAATGGCGGCCAAGGGGTGAAACAGGGAAGCCGGTTCCAATGCCGGCGCTGCCCCCGCAACGGTAGGTGAGTCAAACGCTGCTTAAGCAGACCGTGTGAAAACGTAGCGAGCGAAGGTCAGGCAAGGCAAAAACAGGCGAAAAATGGTCGGAGTCGCGCTCGACTTTACGAGCTGTAAATGAGCATTTTGATCGGACTCGCGCACGAGACTGTTTTTAACGCCGCATGGCCGAGCGCAGTAGTTTTCACG
This sequence comes from Ectopseudomonas oleovorans, assembly GCF_003052605.1. Classification (GTDB taxonomy): domain Bacteria; phylum Pseudomonadota; class Gammaproteobacteria; order Pseudomonadales; family Pseudomonadaceae; genus Aquipseudomonas; species Aquipseudomonas oleovorans_A. The sequence goes on from NZ_QASO01000087.1 coordinate 5,320, forward strand.
CAGTCTGCAAAGCCACTGTGCTATGCACGGGAAGGCGCGGCGTCGAACCCATGGTTCGCTCACAAGCCCGGAGACCGGCCTGTCGCAGTTTCACGGCATCGCGGAGGGCGCTGTCCGGCTAACGCTCCGGTTTGACCGGGGTGTTCGTGTTTTTTCGTCTTCCGCTCGCCTGACCAGCCATTGGCGCCTGGATGAGTGCGTGCGGATCATCGCGATTCTTCCTCATTGCCGTTCGTACTGTTCGATGAACAGGCGGCGCGGGTGCCTGACGTACAGGAGCACAGCATGAGCGAGTCCACCGAGCGCGACGCCCGCCACAAGGCGCGCATGCAACGCAAGAAAGCCCTGATCGACGAAAAGATCGCTCAGGCCCAGGACCAATACGGCCTGCTGCTGGTGCACAGCGGCAATGGCAAGGGCAAGAGCAGCAGCGCCTTCGGCATGGTCGCGCGCGCCCTTGGCCATGGCATCAAGGTCGGCGTGGTGCAGTTCATCAAGGGTGCGGCCAGCACCGGTGAAGAAACCTTCTTCCGCCGTTTTCCCGAGGAAGTCAGCTATCACGTGATGGGCGAAGGCTTCACCTGGGAAACCCAGGATCGCCAGCGTGATATCGCCAAGGCGCAGGAAGCCTGGGCGGTGGCCCGGCATCTGCTCAGCGATGAGTCGGTCGGCCTGGTGGTGCTGGACGAGCTGAACATCGCCCTCAAGCATGGCTACCTCGAGTTGGACGCGGTGCTGGCTGATATCGAGGCCCGGCCGCTGCTGCAGCATGTGGTGGTGACCGGCCGTGGCGCGTTGCCAGGCATGCTCGAGGCCGCCGACACTGTCACTGAAATGAGCCTGGTCAAGCATGCGTTCAAGTCCGGAGTAAAAGCACAGAAGGGCATCGAATTCTGATGGGCGCACGTCACTGCCCGGCGCTGCTGATCGCTGCGCCGGCTTCCGGTCAGGGCAAGACCACTGTCACTGCCGCGCTGGCGCGACTGCATACCCGTCAGGGGCGGCGGGTGCGGGTGTTCAAGTGCGGCCCGGACTTTCTCGATCCGATGATCCATGCGCGTGCCAGCGGCGCGCCGGTGTACCAGCTCGATCTGGCCATGGTCGGCGAGGCAGAGAGCCGTCGCCTGCTGTGGCAGGCGGCCGGCGAGGCCGATCTGATCCTGATCGAAGGGGTCATGGGCCTGTTCGATGGCAAGCCGTCGGCGGCCGACCTGGCACGCCACTTTGGCGTGCCGGTGCTGGGGGTGATCGACGGTGCGGCCATGGCGCAGACCTTCGGCGCCCTGGCCCACGGGCTTGCCACCTTCCAGCCGGACTTGCCCTTTGCCGGCGTGCTCGGCAACCGTGTCGCCAGCACGCGCCACGGCGAGATTCTGCGCGATGCGCTGCCAGCGAGCATTCGCTGGTTCGGCGCCTTGCCGCGCAGTGCCGCAGTGGAGTTGCCCAGCCGCCATCTGGGGCTGGTGCAGGCCGGTGAGTTGGCCGATCTGGACGCACGTCTGGACGCCGCGGCCGATGCGCTGGCGGCCAGCGCCAACGTCGACCTGCTGCCGCCTGCGGTGAGCTTCGCCGCGCCGCAGGTCGATGAACTGGCGCCGCTGTTGGCTGGCGTACGCATCGGCATTGCGCGCGATGCGGCGTTCGCCTTCCTCTATCAGGCCAATCTCGATCTGTTGCAGGCGCTCGGCGCTGAGCTGCATTACTTCTCGCCGCTCGCTGATCGCGAGCTGCCGCAGGTGGACAGCCTTTATCTGCCTGGCGGGTATCCGGAGCTGTACCTGGCCGAGCTGGAAGGCAACCAGCCCATGGCCGCGGCGATTCGTGCTCATCACCAGGCCGGCAAACCCTTGCTCGCCGAATGTGGCGGCATGCTCTATCTGCTTGATGAACTGCGCGACAAGCAAGGTGCCAGCGGGCGCATGCTCGGCCTGCTGGCGGGCAGCGCCGCCTTGCAGCCACGGCTGACCGCCCTGGCCTTGCAGCAGGTGACGCTGCCCGAAGGCGAGCTACGTGGCCACAGTTACCATCACTCGCGGCTGGAAAGTCCCTTGCAGCCTCTGGCGCTCGGTCGCTGCCCGAACGGCAAGCCGGTGGCCGAGGCGGTGTATCGTTTGGGGCGACTGACGGCCAGCTATATCCACTTCTATCTGCCGTCCAATCCGGAGGCGGCCGCTGCGCTGCTGCGTCCATGAGCGAGCATGCCTTCACTCCAGCAGAGCGTGCGGCGGTGTACCGCGCCATCGCCGAGCGCCGCGACATGCGCCACTTCGTTGGCGGACAGGTGCCTGCCGAGGTGTTGGCGCGACTGCTCGAAGCGGCGCACCATGCGCCCAGCGTCGGCCTGATGCAGCCGTGGCGCTTTCTTCGTATCAGCGATCCGCAATTGCGTGAGGCGGCCCATGCGTTGGTGGAGGCGGAGCGCGTTCGCACCGCCGAAGCCCTGGGCGAGCGTTCGGATGAGTTCATGCGGCTCAAGGTCGAAGGCATCCGCGATTGCGCCGAGCTGCTGGCGGTGGCGCTGATGGAGGGACGCGAGGCGCATGTCTTCGGGCGACGCACGTTGCCGGAAATGGATATGGCTTCGGTGGCCTGCGCCATTCAGAATCTGTGGCTGGCTGCACGAGCTGAAGGGCTGGGCCTGGGTTGGGTGTCGTTGTTCGATCCCGAAGCGCTGGCCGATCTGCTGGGCATGCCGGCTGGCAGCAAACCGGTGGCGCTGTTGTGCCTGGGGCCGGTGCACGCCTTCTACGAAAAACCGATGCTGGTGGAAGAGGGCTGGGCCACGCCCCGGCCGCTGTCCGAATTGCTGTTCGAGAATCGATGGGGATCCTCTGGTGAGTGAACGATGAGCCTGGCGCTGATCACCTGTGCCGGCGTGGCGCTGGATGCCGTGCTGGGCGAGCCACGCCGCGCGCATCCGCTGGTCGCCTTCGGCCGCCTGGCCGGGCGCCTGGAGCAGCGTTTCAATCCCGCTGGTGGTGGCTGGCGCAGCCATGGCGTGACGGCCTGGTGCCTGGCAGTGCTGCCGCTGACCTTCATCACCTGGCTGCTGGTGCAGGTCAGCTCGTTTGGCTGGGCGGTGGAGATCTTCGCCCTGTACTTCGCCCTTGGCCTGCGCAGCCTGTATGAGCACGCACAGCCGGTGGCGCAGGCGCTGCGTCTGGGCGACCTGGCCCTGGCGCGCGAGCGCGTCGGCTGGATGGTCAGCCGCAATACCGCCGAACTGGATGCCACCGGTGTGGCTCGCGCCGGCACCGAGTCGGTGCTGGAGAATGGCTCCGATGCGGTATTCGCCGCCTTGTTCTGGTTCATCGTCGCCGGTGCCCCCGGCGTCGTGCTGTACCGCCTGAGCAATACCCTCGACGCCATGTGGGGTTACCGCAACGAACGCTTCGAGCGCTTTGGCTGGGCGGCGGCGAAGATCGATGACCTGCTCAATTACATCCCGGCGCGCCTGGTGGCGCTGACCTATGCACTGCTTGGGCGTACGGCTCTGGCGCTGCGCTGCTGGCGTAGGCAGGCACCCTTGTGGGACAGTCCCAATGCCGGCCCGGTAATGGCGTCTGGCGCAGGCAGTTTGGGTGTAAGCCTGGGCGGCGCGGCGGAGTATCACGGCGAGCGGCATGAGCGCCCGCAACTGGGCGAAGGCCCGCCGCCGCAGGCACGGGATATCGAGCGGGCAATGAATCGGGTCGTCGCTGGCGTGGGTTTGTGGTTGGTGATTCTGACGCTGTGGGAGGTTTGGGTTGCTTGAGCATGGAGGTCGACTGCGCGCCGCCGCGCAGCGCTACGGCATCCCCCTGGAGGACTGGCTGGATCTGTCCACCGGTGTCGCGCCCTACGGCTGGGATCTGCCGGTTGTGCCGGGGGCTGCCTGGGCGCGCCTGCCTGAGGCAGATGACGGCCTGGAGCAGGCGGCGCGCGACTACTACGGCGCCGTCAGCCTGCTGCCGGTAGCCGGTTCGCAAGCGGCGATCCAGACTCTGCCACGTCTGCGCCGCAATGCCAGCGTCGGCATCATCGCGCCCACTTACGCCGAGCACGCCGCGGCCTGGCGTCGTGAAGGCCATCGTGTCACCAAACTCAGTGAGGGTTCGGTGCATCGCGCGCTGCCGCACCTGGATGTGTTGCTGGTGGTCAACCCGAACAATCCGACCGGCCGCCTGATCGAGCCGGCGCGCCTGCTCGACTGGCACAATGAACTGGCCGAGCGCGGCGGCTGGCTGGTGGTCGACGAAGCCTTCATCGATTGCACGCCGGAGCACAGCCTGGCCGCCTACAGCGACATGCCGGGGCTGATCGTGCTGCGCTCGTTCGGCAAGTTCTTCGGCCTGGCCGGTCTGCGTCTGGGCTTTGTCCTGGCCGCACAGGCCTTGCTGGATGAGCTGGAGGCGCTGCTCGGGCCCTGGGCCGTCAGCGGCCCGGCGCGCAGCGTGGCGCTCAGCTTGTTGGTCGATGGTGAGGGGCAGCGCCGCCAGCGTGAGCGCCTGCTGGCTGACGGCGAGCGCCTCAAGGCGCTGCTGCGTGATTGCGGCATGCCGGTGACCGGTGGCTCATCGCTGTTCCAGTTCTGCTGCACCCGTCGCGCCGTGCCTTGCATGGAGCTGCTGGCGCGGCGCGGCATTCTGGTGCGGCTGTTCGCCGAGCTGGACAGCCTGCGCTTCGGCCTGCCGGCCGACGAATGTGGCTGGTTGCGTCTGGAGCAGGGGCTGCTTGAGTGCGCGCCGATGCTGGCGAACCTCGAGGAAACGCCCTGATGCCGACCTTGATGGTGCAGGGCACCACCTCCGACGCCGGCAAGAGCACGCTGGTGACGGCACTGTGCCGCTGGGCGCGGCGCCAGGGCATTTCCGTGGCACCGTTCAAACCACAGAACATGGCACTCAATTCCGCCGTGACCGCCGACGGCGGCGAGATCGGCCGCGCGCAGGCGGTGCAGGCACAGGCCGCCGGCCTGGAGCCGCACACCGACATGAACCCGGTGCTGCTCAAGCCCAACAGCGACATGGGTGCCCAGGTGATCATCCACGGTCGCGCCATCGGCAACATGCAGGCGCTGACCTATCACGGCTACAAGCCGGTGGCCATGGCAGCGGTACTGGAATCCCATGCACGGTTGCTGGAGCGCCATGAACTGGTGCTGGTCGAAGGCGCCGGCTCGCCCGCCGAGATCAACCTGCGCGCCGGCGACATCGCCAACATGGGCTTCGCCGAAGCGGTGGATTGCCCGGTGATTCTGATTGCAGATATCGACAAGGGCGGCGTGTTCGCCCATCTGGTCGGCACCCTGGAACTGCTCAGCCCGAGCGAGCAGGCGCGTGTCCAGGGCTTCGTGATCAATCGCTTTCGGGGTGACATTGCGTTGCTCAAACCGGGGTTGGACTGGCTCGAGCAGCGTACCGGCAAGCCGGTGCTCGGCGTGCTGCCGTATCTGATGGATTTCCACCTGGAAGCCGAAGACGCCGTCGATACCCGTCAGCAGGCCAAGGACGAACAGGCCTTGCGCGTGGTGGTGCCGGTTCTGCCGCGTATCAGCAACCACACCGATTTCGATCCGTTGCGCCTGCACCCACAGGTGCAGCTGACCTTCGTCGGGCCGGGGCAAGCCATTCCCCCGGCGGATCTGATCATCCTGCCCGGCTCCAAGAGTGTGCGCGCCGATCTCGCACGCCTGCGCGAGCAGGGCTGGGACGCCGCCATCACCCGCCACCTGCGCTACGGCGGCAAGCTGCTGGGTATCTGCGGTGGCCTGCAGATGCTCGGCCGGCAGATTCACGACCCGCATGGCCTGGAAGGCGCTGCCGGCAGCAGCGAGGGCCTCGGCCTGCTGGATTTCGAGACGCTGCTTGAGCCGGAAAAACAGCTGCGTAACGTCCGCGGTCGGCTGTGCCTGGAGCAGGCTGATGTCAGCGGCTACGAGATTCATGCCGGCGTCAGTCGTGGTCCGGGCCTCAACGGCGCCGTGCAGCTCGACGACGGTCGCAGCGATGGCGGTCTCAGCGCCGATGGCCAGGTGCTCGGCACCTACCTGCACGGCCTGTTCGAGCAGCCGTCGGCGCTCGCCGCACTGTTGCGCTGGGCCGGGCTGCATGAGGTGCAGACGGTGGACTACCAGGCGTTGCGCGAGCGCGATATCGACCGCCTGGCGGACCAGGTGGAACTGCATCTGGATACTGAAAAACTCAGAGCGCTTTGCGGCCTGTAGGAGCGAGCTCTGCTCGCGAGGCTTTTATGTCCCGTACGGTTCGCGAGCAGAGCTCGCTTCCGCAGGGCTGAATGAATGTGGATGGAAGCATGCTTGAATTGATCCTCGGCGGTGCTCGTTCCGGCAAGAGCCGGCTGGCCGAGAAGCTGGCCGACGAGTCCGGGTTGGAGGTCGCCTACATTGCCACCAGCCAGCCGCTCGATGGCGAGATGAATGCGCGCGTCGCTCAGCATCGCGCGCGTCGCCCGGCGCACTGGGCGTTGGTCGAGGAGCCGCTGGCGCTGGCCCGTGTGCTGCGCGAACAGGCTGCGCCCGGCCGTTGCCTGTTGGTGGACTGCCTGACCCTGTGGCTGACCAATCTACTGATGCTGGAGGATTCGGCGCGGCTTGAGGCTGAGCGCGAGCTGTTGCTCGGTTGTGTGGATGGGTTGCCAGGACGCATCCTGTTGGTCAGCAACGAAACCGGGCTGGGCGTGGTGCCGCTGGGCGAGCTGACTCGCCGTTATGTCGATGAGGCCGGCTGGCTGCACCAGGCGCTGGCCGAGCGCAGCCAGCGTGTGCTGTTCACCGTGGCCGGGCTGCCCATGGTGCTCAAGGGGGATGCGTTATGAGTCTGCAATGGTGGCAAGGGCCGTGTCAGCCGCTCGATCATGTTGCAAGGGCCAAGGCCGAAACGCGGCAACAGCAGTTGACCAAACCCACGGGTTCGCTCGGCCGCTTGGAAGCACTGGCTATTCACTTGGCAGCGCTGCAGGGGCGCGAGCGGCCGAGCCTGGACAAGCTGTGGATCGCCATCTTTGCCGGTGACCATGGCGTGGTGGCCGAGGGCATTTCCGCCTATCCGCAAGCGGTGACGGGGCAGATGCTGGCCAACTTCGTCACTGGCGGTGCGGCGATCAGTGTGCTCGCGCGTCAGTTGGATGCGGCGCTCGAGGTGATCGACCTGGGTACTGCCGCACCCTTGCCGCCGCTGCCAGGCGTGCGTCATCTGCAGGTCGGTGCCGGTACGCAGAACTTCGCCCGTGATCCGGCCATGACCCTGGCCCAGGCGATGATTTGCCTGGAAGCTGGCCGCGACAGCATCCAACGCGCGCGTGCCGTTGGTTGTGATCTGTTCGTCGGTGGCGAGATGGGCATCGGCAATACCACTGCGGCGGCAGCGCTGGCCTGCTGGCTGTTGGATTGCCCGGCGAGCGAACTGGCAGGGCCCGGTACTGGATTGGATGGCGCGGGTGTGGCGCACAAGGCGCGGGTGATCGATGCCGCGTTGGCCCTGCACCGGGCGCAGATCGACGGGCCATTGCAGGCGCTGATCCACCTGGGCGGATTTGAGATCGCTGCACTCACCGGCGCCTACCTGGCCGCCGCGCAGCAAGGCATGGCGGTATTGGTCGATGGCTTTATCTGCAGCGTTGCGGCCTTGCTCGCCGTGCGCCTGAACCCTGGCTGCCGCGACTGGCTGCTGTTTGCCCATCACGGTGCCGAGCCCGGTCATGTGCGTGTGCTGCAGGCGCTGGAAGCGGAGCCGCTACTGGAGCTGGGCTTGCGTCTGGGTGAAGGCAGTGGTGCTGCATTGGCCGTGCCGTTGCTGCGCCTGGCCTGCGCCCTGCACGGACAGATGGCGACCTTCGCCGAAGCGGCCGTCGCCGAAAGGCCGAGCTGATGCTGCATCTGGAATTGCTGCGTCACGGTGAAACCGAGCTGGGCGGTGGGCTGCGTGGCAGCCTGGATGATGCGCTGACCGAGCAGGGCTGGGCGCAACTGCGCGCAGCGGTGCAGGGCGCCGGCCCCTGGGATCGCCTGATCAGCTCGCCACTGCAGCGCTGCGCGCGTTTTGCCGAGGAAGTCGCGCTGGCCAATGCCTTGCCGCTGCACTTCGAGGCGGATCTGCAAGAGCTGCATTTCGGTGATTGGGAAGGGCGCACTGCTGCCCAGCTGATGGACAGCGATGCTGAGGCGCTGGGTCGCTTCTGGGCCGATCCCTATGCGTTCACGCCGCCTAATGGCGAGCCGTTGCTGCAGTTCGAGGCGCGTGTGCTGGCTGCCTTGCGGCGCTTGCAGCAGCGCCACACGGGAGAGCGGCTGCTGCTGATCACGCACGGCGGTGTGATGCGCCTGCTATTGGCGCGTGCGCGCGGCCTGCCACGCCAGGATCTGCTGCAGGTCAACGTCGGCTATGCCCAGCGTTTTCGTCTGCGCCTGGATGCCGATGGGCAACTGGCGGAGTTGCCATGATCGCGTTGCTGATCGCCTTGCAGTTCCTCACTCGTCTGCCGGTCAGCCTGCCGGGCATGCCGACCCCCGAGCAGGTGGGGCGCTCGCTGCTTTGGTACCCGTTAGTGGGGCTGCTGCTCGGTCTGCTGCTGTGGGGCGCCCATCTGTTGTTGGGGCCGACACCGGCGTTATTGCAGGCGGCGATCATTCTGGCGCTGTGGGTGGGGTTGAGCGGCGGTCTGCATCTGGACGGCCTGGCCGATACGGCTGATGCCTGGGTCGGCGGTTTCGGTGATCGCGAGCGCACTCTGACGATCATGAAGGACCCGCGCAGCGGCCCTATCGCCGTGGTGGTGCTGGTGCTGCTGTTACTGCTCAAGTTCGCCGCATTGTTCACGCTCCTGCAGGCCGGGCACGGCATCTACCTGTTGCTGCTGCCCTGGCTGGGGCGCAGCCTGTTGCCGTTGCTGCTGGCAACCACGCCCTACGTGCGGGCCGGTGGGCTGGGTCAGGCCCTGGTCGATCATCTGCCGCGCGGGCAACTGCCCTGGGTGCTGGGCGTGCATCTACTGGGCATGCTGCTGTTCGGCTGGGCGGGGCTGCTGGCGTTGACCACGGCATTGCTGCTGTTCGTCTGGCTGCGTCGCGCGTTGCTGCTACGCCTGGGCGGCACCACCGGAGATACCGCCGGTGCACTGGTCGAGCTGGCCGAGTGCGCCGTGCTCCTGACGCTGGCCCTGAGTCTCTGACCTCAACTGTTATGGCGAGGCGGTGGGCAACTGTATGAGTGCCCATCGCTGATGCGGGTATATACCTGTATCCATGTTGCCGACCTCCTGTCTCTGTACCCAACTGCGCCGCGCCAGCCGTGGTGTCACCCGCCGTTACGACGATGCCCTCGCGGCCGTCGGGCTCGGTGCCGCGCAGTTTTCCCTGTTGCGTCATGTGCAGCGGCTCGGTCAACCGAGCATTTCCCTGCTCGCCGACGCCATGGGGCTCGATCGCAGCACGCTCGGGCGCAATCTGCGGGTGCTGGAGGAACAGGGGCTGGTGCAACTGGGAGAAGGGCGCGATTTGCGCGCTCGCGAGGTACGGCTCACAGAAGCCGGCCTGCAACGCATCGAACAGGCGCTGCCACTATGGGAACAGGTGCAGCGTGAACTCAATGCCCGGTTAGGCGCAGATCGCCGTGCCGAGCTGATGAGGCTGCTCGAAGAACTGGCCTGAAGGCCGCATCACTGCCTACACGGTCGCAGGCGACCGTCCGCTGGAGATACCGATGACAACTACATGGCGTTCAACCACCTGGCTGCTGCTCGGCGCGTCGCTGATCCTGGCGCTGTCGCTCGGCACGCGCCATGGTTTCGGCCTGTTCCTGCCGCCAATGAGTGCGGAATTCGGCTGGGGCCGTGAGGTGTTCGCCTTCGCCATCGCCCTGCAGAACCTGATCTGGGGTCTGGCCCAGCCGATCACCGGTGCGCTGGCCGACCGTTTCGGCGCGCGCAAGGCCATCGTCATCGGCGGCGTGCTCTACGTGCTGGGCCTGGTGTGCATGGGCATGGCCGACTCGCCGCTGTCGTTGTCGCTGAGCGCAGGTCTGCTGATCGGCATCGGTCTGTCCGGCACGTCGTTCTCGGTGATTCTCGGCGTGGTCGGTCGCGCCGTGCCGGTGGAAAAGCGCAGCATGGCCATGGGCATCGCTGCGGCGGCCGGCTCCTTCGGTCAATTCGCCATGCTGCCGGGCACGCTCGGTCTGATCGGTTGGCTCGGCTGGTCGGCAGCACTGCTGGCCTTGGAGCTGCTGGTGGCGTTGATGATTCCGCTGGCGGCGATGATCAAGGAGACGCCGCCACCAGTGACCAATGGTCCGCAGCAGACGCTGGTCGAAGCGCTGCGTGAGGCCACCAGTCACTCCGGTTTCTGGCTGCTGGCGCTGGGCTTTTTCGTCTGCGGCTTTCAGGTGGTATTCGTCGCCGTGCACCTGCCGGCCTATCTGGTCGATCACCATCTGCCGGCGTTGACCGGTACCACGGTGCTGGCGCTGGTCGGCCTGTTCAATATCTTCGGCACCTACATCGCCGGCTGGCTCGGTGGACGCATGTCCAAGCCGCGCCTGCTCAGTGCGCTGTATCTGCTGCGTGGGGTGGTGATCACGCTGTTTTTGGTGGCACCGCTGACGCAGTGGAGTGCCTACCTGTTCGGTATCGCCATGGGCCTGCTGTGGCTGTCGACCGTGCCGCTTACCAACGGTACCGTGGCGACCCTGTTCGGCGTGCGCAACCTGTCGATGCTCGGCGGTATCGTCTTCCTGTTCCACCAGATCGGTTCCTTCCTCGGTGGCTGGCTGGGCGGCTACCTCTACGACACCACTGGCAGCTACGACCTGGTCTGGCAGATCTCCATTGGCCTGAGTGTGATGGCTGCCGCGCTGAACTGGCCGGTGCGTGAGGTGCCGGTGGCGCGGCTGCAAGGTGCGCCGGCGTGAGCCGCAGGGTACTGCTGTTCGCCGGCCTGACGCTGGGCTTTGGTCTACTGTTGGCGCTGGCCTGGTGGGGCTGGCGCCAGGGTGGGTTGGCGTTGCTGCAGTTGGGCGTCGGTATCTGCTAGTTGCTTGCGTCTGGGCCTGCGAGTAGCGTGGTGGAATCGCGTCATCGCCTGAGGTCACCGCCATGTCTCTTCGCCCTCTTGCCTGTTCCCTGTTGCTGTCCAGCCTGGCGTTGCCGGCGCTGGCCGCAGAGTGTCCGGCCATGCTCCAGGGCGAACTGCCCAAGCTGCGCGCCAAAGGTGAAAACATCGAGCTCTGTCAGTTCTCGGGCAAGCCGCTGGTGGTGGTCAATACCGCCAGCTTTTGCGGCTTCACCCCGCAATTCAAAGGGCTTGAAGCGCTTTACCAGCGGTACAAGGATCAGGGCCTGGAAGTACTGGGCGTGCCGTCCGACGACTTCCGCCAGGAATCCGCCGATAGCAAGGAAACGGCCACCGTCTGCTACGTCAACTACGGCGTGACCCTCGCCATGACCGAGCCGCAGCCGGTTTCCGGTGCCAATGCCATCCCGTTGTTCAAGGGCCTGGCCGAGCAGAGCCGCCAGCCGCGCTGGAACTTCTTCAAGTACGTGGTCGACCGTCAGGGCAAGGTGGTGGCGAGTTTCTCCAGTCTGACCAAGCCTGACGATCCCGAGCTGATTGCCGCCGTAGAAAAGGCGATCGCCTCGCAACCCTGAGATTCTCTGAACAGGCTCTGAGCCGTCCCGCTTCAAGGCCCTTCACCCATCTGGGCGATGGGCCGTGTCCGTCTGCCTGCCTAGACTGGCCAGGAGCCGGAGGCAGTTCACCCGGCGTGCCCTACAAGAACAATAAGGAGGCACCCATGCGTCGCGTCTATACCGCTGCCCTGGCAACACTCGCTCTGCTTGGCGCCGTCGAGGCCTAGGCCAACTATCGGCGGGCTGGTCAATTACTTCCTACCATTCCCTGGAACCTCGAGCGCGATGGCGCCCGGGTGCACGTCGCCAGTGTCGCTGCCTTCAATGACACCGTGCAGCGCCTGCTCGATGAGCAGCGTCGCGAGCGCGACTGGCAGCAGCATTACCAGGCCTATCGCAATGAGTTGGCCAGCCTGCAAGGTCGGGGGCTGAGCGAGGCGGATGGCGAGCAACTGCAGCGCCAGTTGCGCGAGCGGCTGTTCAGCAGTGAAGACCGACACCGTGTGGAAACCTATGACGCCATTGCCGCGAAGCAGCCGGAGCCGCTCGACCCCTGACGGACGCCACCCATGAGCGAGCGCCTGCTGTTGGCCCAGCAGCGCCGAGGCTATCGCTCGCTGCGTTTCGTCGCCGAGCTGGAGGCGGGTTTTGCCGAGCATCGGGTGCAGCGCATTCGTCGGCGTCTGCCCCTGATCGCCCCCACGGCAGCCTTGTTCCAGCTGATCTATGCGCTGCTGGATTTTCTGCTGATGCCGCTGACGGTCAGTCTCACGGTGCTACCGCTGCGCCTGCTCGCACTGGCGGTATTGGCGCTGTCCTTTTTCTACTGTCGCCGTATCGAGGCACCGCCTGCCAGGGTGCCATTGGTCTATGCCGCGGCCTACTGGGTCAACGGTGTCAGCGTCGCGTTGATCGTGCACCTGTGCTGGCAGCAGGGCGTGGCGATGCCCTACGACGGCCTGTTCCTCGTCCTGTTGTTCGGCTACGCCCTGCTTGGGCTGTCGTTCCGCGCGATCAGTCTGTGCAGCTGGAGCTTCTGCCTGTTGTTCATCGGTGTGGGTGTGCTGTTCGGCGAAACCGGCGGTGAGCTGGCTTACCAGGGCCTGTTTCTGTTCTGTGCCAACCTGATCGGCAGCGTCGGTGCTTATATGCAGGAGCACGGTCAGCGCGGTGCCTGGCTGAACCTGCGCCTGCTCGACCTGGCGCGCCAGCGCGCCGAAGCCGATGACGCGCGCAAGTTGCGTCTGCTGGCGGCTGCCAGTCACGACCTACGCCAGCCGCTCAACGCCATGGGGTTATACGCCGAACACCTGCCGGAACAGGGCGGTGATCAGCAAACCCGGCGCATCAGCGCGCGTCTGGCCGCTTCGGTAGAGCAGCTGGGGCGTCTGCTGCAATCGTTGCTCGACTACACCCGCCTGACCTTGCCCGGTGGCGTGCAGGCCAGGCCACATGTGTTCGCCCTGCGCCCATTGCTTGAGCGGCTGATTGCCGAAGTGGCTCCAGAGGCGCAGCAACAAGGGCTGCAACTTGAGCTGCACTGTGACGACTACGGGGTGTACAGCGATCCGCTGTTGCTGGAGCGACTGCTGCGCAATCTGCTCAACAATGTCCTGCTGCACGCACAGGCGCAGCACCTGAAGCTGAGTGTGCGGCGTGACGGCGACGCAATCGTGTTGGAGGTGGCGGACGATGGCCGCGGTCTCAGCGAGGCGGAACAGGCGCTGGTGTTCGAGGAGTTCCGTCAGTTGGACAATCCCGGGCGCAATGCCGAGCGCGGTCTCGGTCTCGGCCTGGCCATCGTGCGGCAGCTGGCTGAGGTGCTGGAGCATCCCCTGCGGCTGCATTCCCGACCTGACGCCGGTGCGCGTTTCGTCCTGCGCCTGCCGTTGGCCGAGGTACCGGCGCCGGCGCCACGCGTTGATGCTGCGCTGGCGTTGCGCGGGCGCATCCTGTTGCTCGAAGACGACGCCACTGGGCGCGAAGCCCTGGCCGGCTTGCTGCGTCGCTGGGGTTGCGAGGTGCAGGCCTGCGCCGATCTGGCCGGTGCGCTGCAGGCTCTGCGCCAGGAGGCGCCGCAGTTGCTGATCAGCGACTATCGGTTAGCCGAGCGGGGCGACGGGCTGCAGGCCATCGAGCGACTGCGCGAGGCGGCAGGGCAGATGTTGCCGGCGTTGTTGATCACTGCTGATCTGAGCCCGGAACTGCATGAACGCTGCCTGCCGGCGCACGTCATTCCCTTGGGCAAGCCCCTGTTGCCGGCGCGTTTGCGCCAGGTGCTGGCCACTCAGTTGCAGGCACGCCAGGCACTCACCTGATCACAGCCAGCCGCGCTGACGGGCAGCGCTGACGCAGGCGGTGCGGGTATGCACGGCGAAGGTTTCGAACAGCGCCTTGAGGTGCGTTTTCACCGTGTCTTCGGCCAGACCCAGCTCGCGGCTGATGGCCTTGTTCGGCAAGCCTTCTGCCAATAACTGGAGAATTTCCAACTGCCTGGGTGTCAGCGGTGATGAGCTGCTTGGCGCCGGCAGGATTTCGCCCACCAAGACGCGGGTCACTGCCTGGCGCAGTGCGTTGCCATCGGAGCTCTTGGGGATGAAGCCGAGCGCACCGGCGGCCAGCGCCGCCTGCGCCTCTAGCGCGGAGTCACTGGCGCTGAGAATCGCCACCGGTGTGCGCTCGCCGCGCGCCAGCCAGCGCTGCAACAGTTCGATGCCGGGTTCGTCAGGCAGGCGCAGGTCGAGCAGGACCAGGTCGTAGTCATGCTGGCGCAGGCACTGCTCCGCTTCTGCAGCGCTGTGCGCGGTGTGGATCTGCAGGTTCTGGCTCAGTGGCGACAAGGCCAGGGAGAGGCCGTCGAGAAAGATGCGGTGGTCGTCGACCAGCAGCAGGCGAAGATTGTCGGGCAGGGTGGTGCAGAGGGCAGTCATGATGTTCTCACGCGGCTTTTATTGTTGTTCTGCCGCGTAAGTTTAGCCAAAGCCGCGCCTCGATTAGAAGCGATAGCTGAGTGAAGCCCCCAGGCCATGAGCGCTGTTCTTGTAGCGCGCACTGTAGGTGCCACGGGTAGCGCTGGCGTGGTTCACGTCCACCGACTCTTCCTGCAGGTAGGAATAGGCCACGTCGATGGTCATGTCCTGGTTGGGGCTCCAGCCGGCGCCGACGCTGAAGATGGTGCGGTCACCGGAGGGCACGCGCGGCGAGCGGTCGACGTTGTTGGTCGGCGACTGGTCGATGGCGATACCGGTGCGTAGCGTCCACTGCGGGCTGACCTTGTACGACAGACCGACTGCATGGGCCCAGGCGTCGTGCCAGTTCTGCTCTTCGACGATGGTGGAGAGGTTGGCCGGCAGCGTTGCGGAATTGTTCTCCACGCGGATTTACTTGAAGCGGCTCCAGCGCGTCCAGGTGCTGCCGGCATGCAGCGTCAGGGCATCGGTCAGCTTGTGGGTGATGGACATGTCCACCGACTCGGGCGTAGTCAGCCCCAGATTGGCGTCGTACTTGCCGGCGATAGCAGCCAGTGCACCGTTACCGGAAACACGGGTATCGCCCTCCAGTTCGTACTTCACGCGCGAATGGTTAGGTCACGCCTGCGCGGGTGTTCGGGGTGAACTCGTAGAGCACACCGGCGTTGAAGCCGACGGCGGTGTCGTCGCCTTTGACCCTCACTTTGCCGTCGCTGTTGCCCGGGTTAAGCAGCGAGGAGCTCAGTTCCCCTTCGATGTGGTTGAAGGTCGGGCCGAAACCCACCGACAGCTTGTCGTTGAATCGATAGCTCAAGGTCGGCTGCACGGTGATCACCCGCACATAGCTCTTGTCGGCGTAGTAGCGGCCCTGGAACGTGCGCTCGTAGTCGGTCATCAGGCCGAAGGGCACGTAGACACCGAGACCGAAGGCGACCTTGTCGTCCAGCGGTTTGACGTAATAACCCATGGGTACGCCGGTGGTCGGCACCATATTGCCGTCGTTGCTGCCTGTCAGTGTCGCAGGCCGGCGTTGGCGCTGGCGTGGCTGATATCGCTCTTGGCATGAATCGCCGCCGCCCCTACATACACTTCGTCGCGCTTGAAGCGGGACATGCCGGCCGGGTTGCCAAACACGGTGCTGGCGTCATCGGCGAACGATGAGCGGCCGGCGAAGGAGGTACCCATGCCGGAAATGCTTTGTTCGTTGAGGGCGAAGCCGCTGGCGAAACCATGGCCCGAGGTGGCGGTGATGGCAACTGCCAGGCCGGTCTTGAGAAGGCGTTTGCTCACGGGGGGAGGCTCCTGTGGTGAGGCGAGCGGCGCACGCTACCGTTTTTCCCGCTCCCTGCCAAGGCAAACAAATTCAATGATATTGAGTGGATTGTCAGGCAATTTCTGCAAATAGGTATGAAAAATACGAAGTTTATTTCCTGATTGAATGGTCAGGCTACCCGGCTCACTGGGGTGATGCAGCGCTGCCAGGTCTCGAGGAAATCCTGTTGACTTGCCTGCGGCTGAAAAACCTTGCACCAAATTCGGCCCATGGCCAGTACGTCATCGGCGGCCGGCAGCGTCAGCTTTTCCTGCTCGATCAGCAGCCAGGCAATGGCCGTTGCATAGCGCAGGTTGACCGTCAGTTCGAGGTGCGGCGCCTCGAGAAACGCGTGTTGGCTGGCAAGGCCGCGAACACGGCTGGCAAGCTCCGGATCGAAGGCCAGGTATTGATCCCAGAGCATCTGGTGGGTCGGTTCGCTGATGCGATACAAGCCATGACCTTGCGGCGTATCCAGCGCGCTGCCCAGCGCCGACTGGCAAGCGGCAGTTCCGAGTAGCAGGGCTTCGGCGCTGTTGCTGTGGCGCTGCAGGTAGACAAGGGTCGGGCGGATCACGTGCTGGCTGAGATCGCAGGCGGCTATTCCCATTGCATCCTCGCGGAAGGTGCCGGTGGGGGCCGTGCTTCTGATCGTTGTTCGATAAAGACTCCACCGGGAGCGGAGTTAGCCGCTCATTCTCAAGCCTAGTGCGATATTTAAGCGGTAACGGTCTGTTTTTAAATTGATTACTGACTTGAGCTATTAGGCATATTTCGATTCGTGCTTAAACCGCTGTTCATTGGCCGGTAGCAACCGGACGTGCCGGAACGGTGATCCATTCGCTCCAGGACCCCGCATAGAGTGGTGCCAAGGGGTAGCCGGCGAGGTTCATGGCGAACAGGTTGTGGCAGGCGGTGACGCCGGAGCCGCAATAAGCCACCAGATTTTCCAGGGGACGTTCTCCGCGCAGTTTGTCGAAGCGCTCGCGCAAGGCGGTCGGCGCAAGGAAGCGGCCATCGTTACCCAGGTTGTCGGTGAACACGGCGCATTGCGCGCCGGGAATGTGCCCGGCGACCGGGTCGAGCGGCTCGACCTCGCCTCGAAAGCGCGGTAGTGCCCGCGCATCGAGCAGGGTCAGGTCCGGGTTGCCCAAACGCTGGGCCAGTTGATCGGCCGTCAGCAGCAGGCTGTTATCGGGCTGCGCGGAAAAATCACCGGGGGCATTGCTCGGTGCCGCTGTGGTCAACTCCTGGCCGGCTTCACGCCAGGCTTTCAGGCCGCCATCGAGCAGGTACAGGCCATCACGTTTGCCCAGCCACAACAGCAACCACCAGGCGCGCGCGGCGAAGGCGCCGGGGCCATCGTCATACAGCACCACCTGGCTGTCCGCCTTCAGGCCGCAGCTGCGCAGGCGTTCTACCAGTGCGCTCGGGTCGGGAAGCGGGTGACGGCCGGTGACGCCCTTGACCACTGGCGCGGACAAGTCCTGTTCGAGGTCGAGGAAGTGGGCGCCTGGAATATGCCCATCAAGGTAGCTGCGGCGGCCGTAGGCCGGGTCTTCGAGGGCAAAGCGGCAGTCCAGGATCAGCAGGTTTTCCTGCCCTAGACGTTGTTGAAGTTGTTCCGTGCTGATCAGTTGAGCGAGTGGCATGGTGCCTCCTGTGTCGTAGCAACGTTTGCCCGATCATACCGCCTAGCCTGCTGTTCGATCCTCCATTGAGATCGCACCGTGGCGCCGTCGTGCGCAGCAGGTCAGATGGGGGCAAAATACGTGCAGCGCTGGTGTTGTTTTGGTGCGCCATAAGGCCATTAGAGTCGCGTTATAGAGCCGTATCCAGTCTTGCTGTGCGAGTAAATGCACTAAGAAGTTTCATCAAGGCGACATTTTGATCTGTTTTGGTGCTTTGCCGCCTGATAGAGTGCCGGCCACTTTGTTTTTGTGGTGTCGAGGTGCCGCATGTCGTTGTCCGTTGATTCTTTCCTGGCGCGCCTGAAACAGCGCGATCCTGACCAGCCCGAGTTCCACCAGGCGGTGGAGGAGGTGGTGCGCAGCCTATGGCCCTTCCTCGAAGCCAGTCCGCGCTATCGCGAGGCCGGCATTCTCGAGCGTATGGTCGAGCCGGAACGGGCCATCCTGTTTCGCGTGCCGTGGGTCGACGACCGTGGCCAGGTGCAGGTTAACCGCGGCTACCGTATCCAGATGAGCAGCGCCATCGGTCCGTACAAGGGCGGTCTGCGTTTCCACCCCTCGGTCAACCTGGGCGTGCTCAAGTTCCTCGCCTTCGAGCAGGTGTTCAAAAACTCGCTGACCTCGCTGCCCATGGGCGGCGGCAAGGGCGGCTCGGACTTCGACCCCAAGGGCAAGAGCGAGGGCGAAGTGATGCGCTTCTGCCAGTCGTTCATGACCGAGCTGTATCGCCATATCGGTGCCGACCTGGATGTGCCGGCTGGTGACATCGGCGTCGGTGGGCGCGAGATCGGTTACCTGTTCGGCCAGTACAAGCGTCTGTCCAATCAGTTCACCTCGGTGCTGACCGGCAAGGGCCTGAGCTACGGTGGCAGCCTGATCCGCCCGGAAGCCACTGGCTATGGCTGCGTGTACTTCGCCCAGGAGATGCTCAAGCGTATCGACCAGGGCTTCGAAGGCAAGCGCGTGGCGATTTCCGGTTCCGGCAACGTCGCCCAGTACGCCGCGCAGAAGGTCATGGATCTGGGCGGACGGGTGATCTCGCTGTCCGACTCCGATGGCACTCTCTATGCCGAGAGCGGCCTGAGCGATGAGCAGTGGTTGTACCTGATGGATCTGAAGAACGTGCGCCGTGGCCGTCTGCGCGAGATGGCTGAGCATTACGGTTTGCAGTTTCTCGCCGGTCAGCGTCCCTGGGGCCTGGCGTGCGATATCGCCTTGCCCTGCGCGACGCAGAACGAGCTGGACGGAGAGGATGCCCGCGCGTTGCTGAACAATGGCTGCATCTGCGTGGCCGAAGGCGCCAATATGCCTTCGACCCTGGAAGCGGTGGACCTGTTCGTCGAGGCCGGCATCTGCTACGCCCCAGGTAAGGCGTCGAATGCCGGTGGCGTGGCCACCAGCGGCTTGGAAATGAGCCAGAACGCCATGCGCTTGCACTGGAGCGCCGGCGAGGTGGACGAGCGTCTGCACGGTATCATGCAGAACATCCACCATGCCTGCGTGCACCATGGCGAAGAGAATGGCCGTATCAACTACGTCAAGGGCGCCAACATCGCCGGCTTCGTCAAGGTCGCCGATGCGATGCTGGCGCAAGGCGTGGTCTGAGCCCATCGCAGTAGACTCGGGGCCCCGCGTGAGAACGCGGGGCCTCGTCGTTTCTGGTGGGGCTGTGTTGCCCGGCCGATTCAGGCATGCTGCCTGCCCTCACGCTCGCTACACAGGTCTTGGTTCTGCATGAAACGTTTTGTCTTGCTCGACACCGCTCCGATCCCGGGTGCGAATGGTGCGCTGAACCTGTTTGAGCATGGGGAAGACTTCGTCATCAAGATCGCCGGTGGTGATGGCGGGCAACTGATGAATACGCGCATGCACGGCTCGGAAGATGCCCTGGCCGCAATTCCCTGCAAGCAGATCGCCAGTCGCCCACGGGTACGGGTGTTGATCGGCGGGTTGGGCATGGGCTTTACCCTGGCCTCGGCGCTACAGCACCTTGGGCCTGACGCCGAGGTGGCAGTGGCCGAGCTGGTGCCCGGGGTGGTCGAGTGGAACCGTGGCCCACTGGGGGCGAAGTCCGGTTATCCGTTGCATGACCCGCGTGCAGTGATCATTCAGGAGGACGTCGCCAAGGTGCTGCAGGCTGCCGAGCAGTGCTACGACGCGATCATGCTGGACGTCGACAACGGCCCCGAAGGGTTGACCCAGAAGGGTAATGACTGGCTGTACAGCATGGACGGCCTGCGTCAGTGTGCCAAGGCGCTGAGGCCCAAGGGCATGCTGGCAGTGTGGTCGTCCAGCGCCGACCGGGCATTTTCGGAGAAGGTGCGCAAGGCGGGCTTCAAGGGCGAGGCGGTGCAGGTGTATGCCCATGGCAACAGGGGCACGCGACATACCATCTGGATTGCCCAGAAGGTCTGAGCCTGCAGCCTTTCGATTTGGTGGGCTGAAGCCCACCCTACCGTAGGATGGGCCGGGCGGCGATCCGCTTCAGCCCACCAACATGACGCGCCACCGCACCACCGCGAATGACTGCTCCGCCTTTTCGCTGTCATTCGCCGGTGGAGTCTTGTCTCAATGAATCTGCAGTTTGCCGATGCGATCGTTGTCCAGGCTGCCGAAGTACAGGTAGTCGCCCACCGGCTTCACCGAGGTGACCATGCGCAGGTGCGTACCGCTGGTGTCATGCAGGCTGCGCACGATCTCGCCGTTCTCGTTGAGGGCGATGGCGAAGCCGTACGGGACCGCCTTCGGCCACAGCGCGCGCGGCAGTTTGGCCAGTTGTGCCTTGAGCCAGGGGTGGCGATGGAGGAAGTCGGCGTCGGCCTTGCGTGGGGTCGGCAGTGCTACCCAGAAGGTGCCATTGCGGTCGCCCTGCAGGTTGTCCGGCAGGCCCGGCAGGTTGTCGATGAAGATGTCATGCTGGCCGGCCTTGTCGCCCTTGAGCCAGTAGCGGGTAATGCGATAGCGATAGGTCTCGTTGACCAGCACGAAGTCCTCGTTCGCCGACAGGGCGACGCCGTTGGCGAAGTACAGGCCATCGAGCAGCACGCGGGTTTCGCCGCTGGTCGGGTCGTAGCTGAGCAGGCGCCCATGCGGACGCGCTTCGAGCAGGTCGAGCAGGTAGTCCGGCTGCTGGAAGCGTGAGGAGGCGTCGCTGAAGTAGATGGTGCCATCGCTGGCAATATCCAGATCATCGGTGAAGGCGAAACGCAAGCCTTCAGCTTCTGTGCTCAGCACCTTGATCGCGCCCTGCGGGTCGATGCTCAGCAGCCCCTTGTAGGCGTCGGCGACGATCAGGTGACCACTGGCGTCGAAGTTCATGCCCAGCGGACGGCCACCGGTATCGGCGAAGGTTTCCAGGCTGTCATCGTCCAGCACACGCACGATGCGGCCATCGTGCAAGCCGGTGTAGACCCGGCCCTGGCTATCGACGGCGGTGTCTTCCGGGCCATGCACCTGACCGCGGGCCAACAGCTCGGCCTTCATCAGGGTGTCGTTGGGCTCCAGCACGCCGGTCATCGCCGGAGCAGGCGCGGCGTCCCAGGGCAGCGGATCGATCGGGCTCGGGGTCAGGGCCAGGTAGCCGGCTGCTGCGGCCAGCAGTACGACGAGCAGGGCAAGCAGTTTCTTCAGCATTATCGTGCGTCCGTTTCGGAGGTGGTGCGCGGCACAGATTACACAGTTCCGTTGATCGGCGGCAGGCCGCGCCCCGTGCATTGCCCCGGACATATATACTGCGCGGCATTCTTAGCGTGAGAGTCGCGTAGCGACGCCTTCCTTAGGGCCTTTCTCCCTCCGGGAGAAGGTGGCGCGAAGCGCCGGATGAGGGGGCGGGTATGCCGCGTAGGCATTTGATAATGCGGGGTGCCTGTGCGGCATGCCCGTTAACGGGAGAGCCGCGTGGCTAACGACATTCACTGGATTCTCGACGACGCCAGCCTGGCCCGGCATTGCGCCGCCTGGCAGGCGCAGCCATTCGTCGCCCTGGACACCGAGTTCATGCGCGTCGATACCTTCTACCCGATTGCCGGATTGCTGCAGGTCAGCGCTGGCGAGGGTGCCTATCTGATCGACCCCTTGCGCATTGACGACTGGCAACCCTTTGCTGCGCTGCTCGAAGCGCCGAACGTGGTCAAGGTGCTGCATTCGTGCAGTGAGGACCTGGAAGTCTTCCTGCGCCTGACCGGCAGCCTGCCGACGCCGCTGTTCGATACGCAACTGGCGGCTGGCTATCTCAATCTCGGTTTCTCCATGGGCTACTCGCGCCTGGTGCAGGCGCTGCTCGATATCGAACTGCCCAAGGGCGAAACCCGCTCCGATTGGCTGCAGCGGCCACTGTCCGAACTGCAGGTGCGTTACGCTGCCGAGGACGTGCTGCATCTCGTTGAGGTGTATCGCGCCCTGATGGCCCGCCTGGCGCCGCAGAAGGTCGAGTGGATTCTGGAGGACGGTGCCGAGCTGGTTGCCAATCTTGGTCGTGAAGTCGCTCCGGAAGATGCCTGGCGCGATGCCAAGCTGGCCTGGAAACTCTCGCGCCAGCAGCAGGCCGTGCTGCGCGCGCTGTGCGCCTGGCGCGAGCGCGAGGCGCGCGCGCGCAACCAGCCACGCAATCGCATCCTGCGCGAGCATTCGTTGTGGCCACTGGCCCGTACCCAGCCAGATAACCTGGTGGCGCTGGCGCGCATCGAGGACATGCACCCGAAAACCGTGCGTCAGGACGGAGAGACGCTGCTGCAGCTGATCCATGATGCCGCGGCGCTGCCGCCCGAACAGTGGCCCGAAGCCTTGCCCGAGCCGTTGCCCATCGAAGCCTCGGCTTTGCTGAAGAAGCTGCGCGCCGTCGGCCAGCGCGAGGGCGAGCGCCTGGATATCGTGCCCGAGCTGATGCTGCGCAAGAAAACCCTGGAAGCCCTGCTGAAAAGCGGCTATCCCAATGGTCCTTATCAATTGCCCGACTCCCTGCGCGGCTGGCGTCGGGAGTTGATGGGGCAAGCGCTGCTCGATTGCCTCGCAGGCGATTGAAAAATTATCTACGTTGTCTGGCCGTTGTTAAAAGCAGTCTGGGTCGCCAGCCCGGTCGAGATGCTCATTTAGCCGCTTGTAAACTGCGCTCTCTCGACTGCTTTTGCCCAGGCCAGCCTGCCTCGCCAACATTTTTCAAAAGCCTGCTGGCCGCTGAAGGAGAATCCGCGTGAAACGCATCTGTTCCATCTACAAGAGTCCGCGCAAGAACGAGATGTATCTCTACGTGCTCAAGGCCGATGCCCTGAAGCGTGTGCCCGAAGGGCTGCTCGCTGTGTTCGGCCCGCCCGCGCATGCCTTCGATCTGGTGCTCAGCCCGGAGCGCCAGTTGGCTCGCGAGGACATCAGCCTGGTGCTGGAGAATCTCGACAAGCAGGGCTATCACCTGCAGATGCCGCCGCCCGAGGAGGAATACATCCAGCATCTGCCCGACGAGCTGCTGCGCCGCAACGACCCGGTGTAAACGATGCGCCTGCTGATCGCCGAGGATGATCACGCACGCTATGCCGAGCGCATCCGCATGGCCTGTCCGGAACTGCAACTGGTAGCTGGCGCACAGCCCGAAGCGCTGCGTGCGCTGGCCGGCGACTGCGACCTCTGGCTGGGGCAGCCCGATCTGCTTGCGCCCTTGCTGCGCGAAGGAGCGCGCCCGCAGTGGCTGCAATCGACCTGGGCCGGCATCACGCCGCTGCTGGCGCAAGGATTACCGCGCGATTACCGTCTGACCCGCGCTGTCGGCATCTTCGGTCAGGTGATGGCCGAATACGTGCTCGGTCATCTGCTGACCCATGAACGGTGCCTGTTCGCCCGGCTGGCGGCGCAGGTCGAGCAGCGTTGGGATCACCGCCTGCCACGCAGCCTGCGCGGACGCCGCGTGTTGGTGGTCGGTTGCGGTGATATCGGTCAGGCCGTCGCCGAGTTTCTCCAGCCTTTCGGCGTGGAATTGCGCGGCGTCGCCAGTCAGGCGCGTGAGCAGACGCCGTTTCTCCAGGTCGCGGCGATGGATCAACTGCCTCATCTGGTCACCTGGGCCGATTACGTGGTCAACCTGCTGCCGGACACGCCGGCCACGCGCGATCTGTACGATGCCCGGCTGCTCGCCCATTTCCGCCCAGAAGCGGTGCTGATCAATGCCGGTCGCGGTGTCGCCGTGGTCGATGCCGATCTGGTCGCCGCGCTTGAGCGCCACCAGTTGGCCGGCGCGGTGATCGACGTCTGTCGCGAAGAGCCGCTGCCGCCCGGTCATGCGTTCTGGAATGCCCCGCGCCTACTGCTCACCGGCCACAGCTCGGCGCCTACCGATCCGGCGCTGATGAGTGAGCTTTTCATCGACAACCTGGTGCGCTGGCAAACGGGAGAGCCGTTACGGGGTGAAGTGGATTTCGCCCGCGGTTATTGAGGCACTTGGCGGGTTGCACCCGCCCTACGGGTGCCGATCTGTAGGGCGGGTGCAACCCGCCAGCGGCGATGACCGGCTCGTACAATCAATCCCTGATGGCGCCATTCGGCATGCGCCGCTTGGCCAGGGCTGGAGCTCAAGCTAGACTGCCGCGCTTTTTTCGCCTGAGTCCATACCGCTGCCATGGCCGCCGACCTCGAACCCTTCTGGAAACGCAAGACCCTCGCCCAGCTCGATCAGGGGGAGTGGGAGTCGCTGTGCGACGGTTGTGGCCTGTGCTGCCTGCAGAAGCTCGAAGACGAGGACGATGGCGCCGTCTACTACACGCGCATCGCCTGCAAATTGCTGGACTTGCAGACGTGCCGCTGCAGCGATTATCCCAACCGGGTCAAACATGTGCCTGACTGCATTCAGCTCACTCCGGCGCAGGCCGATCAGTTCCAGTGGCTGCCGCCGACCTGTGCTTATCGCCTGGTCAGCGAAGGCAAGGACCTGCCACATTGGCACTACTTGGTCAGCGGCGACCCGGACGCCGTGCACGCCGAGCGCATTTCCCAATCAGGACGCATGCTCAGTGAGAACAGCGTGGCCGAAGACGATTGGGAAGATCATCTGATTTTTCGCGCCGGTTGATTGCCGCGCGGCTTCGTGGCAAATCTGTCCCCCGTTAATGGAATTTGCCCTGTGGCGCAGCTGTCATAAGCTGCCACGTCCCGCATCAGGAGTTTTGCTCGATGTCCCTTCGCTTGCCGTTGTACGCGTCTCTGCTGCTTCTGGGTCTGCCGGCCTTCGCTGCCACGCAGAAGGTCGATCTGGATTACCGGGTGCGCTTCTTGCCGGAGAGCAATCAGGCTGAAGTCAGCATCACCCTGGAGAAGGGCGAGCGCGTGCGCAGTCTTGACTTCAATCTTGGCGAAGACGGGCGCTTCAGCGATTTCCAGGCCGATGGCCAGTGGTCGCAGGAGGTTGCCGGGCGCGGTAAGTGGCAGCCAGGCGAGGGCAAGAGCGTACTGAGCTACCGTGTGTTGATCGACAGCGAACGCCAGCCGGGGCGCTACGACGCCAGGATGACCCAGGACTGGGCGCTGTTTCGCGGCGACGACCTGGTGCCGGCGGCCAAGCTCGATCAGAAGGATAAGACCGAGCTGGTGGCGCGCCTGCAGTTCGAGCTGCCCAAGGGCTGGACGAGCGTGGAAACCGGCTGGCCGCGCATCGGCAAGAACCGCTTTCGCATCGACAACCCGCAGCGCAAGTTCGATCGTCCGACCGGCTGGATGCTGGCCGGCAAGCTGGGTACCCGGCGCACCCGCCTGGGTGATACCGAAATCGCCATCTCCGCGCCGGTCGGCGAGGGCATGCGGCGCATGGATATCATGACCTTCCTCACCTTCGTCTGGCCGCAGATGCAGCAGGTGTTCCCGCGCGATCCGGACAAGCTGCTGATCGTCGGCGCTGGCGATCCGATGTGGCGTGGCGGCCTGTCGGCGGCCAATTCCTACTTCATGCACGCCGACCGGCCCTTGGTCAGCGAGAATGGCACCAGCTCACTGGTGCACGAACTGGTGCACGTATTCGGCCGCATCTATGGCCGCGAGCGCAGTGACTGGATCGCCGAAGGCCTGGCCGAGTACTACGCCATCGAGCTGATGCGCCGCGCCGGTGGTATCAGCGAGGACCGCTATCAGAAGATCCGCGAGCAGCTGATTCGCTGGAGCAAGCCGGTCAACAGCCTGCGCACCGACAATGCCAGCGGCCCCGTCACCGCACGTGCGGTGCTGCTGCTGCAGGAGCTGGACCGGGAAATTCGGCAGAAGACCAAGGACAAGGGCAACCTGTCGCTGGATGACGTGACCCGTGGTCTGATGCGTCTGGACAAGGTCAGCACCAAGGACTTCATCGACATCACCGAGAACGTCATCGGTGGGCCGTCGAAGACGCTGGATACGCGCCTATTGCGCTGAGCCCTGGCGCAATCCCCTAGGGTCTGTTGTCGTTTCGTCGCGGCCGTGCGCGAAACGGCAACAGACCCTAGGAACGGCCTCAGCCGCGAATCGCCAATGAATTCGATCCTACGCCAGGCTACAGAACACCGCGGTCTCATGCAGGAACTGCGCGCCACAGTGAATAGCTGCCGTCTCGCAATATCCAGGCAAATGCCCTAAAGAGGGTGAGTGTAAAGAGCACCGCAAAGGCAAAAGCTTCGCCCCGGGGCGGGGCTCCTACGGGGGGCGTGGCGTCTGGGGTGGTGGTTGGGCCGGCTGTTCAGTCCTGCTTGCCTTCCGGGCGGTTCAGCAGGGCAGCCAAGCCAGCCAGCCCCTTGTGCGTGACCTTGCTGCCGGAACCGGCGCTGGCCGCTTCTTCCTTCTGGTAGTGCAAATCGACCTGACGCTGGTGCTCGTTGTCGTGGCAGTACAGGCACAGCAATTCCCAGTTGGAGCCGTCCTCCGGGTTGTTGTCGTGGTTGTGGTCGCGGTGGTGCACGGTCAGCTCGCTCAGGCGCTTGCCGCTGAATTCGCGGCCGCAACGGCCGCAGATGTGCGGATACATGCGCAGCGCCTTTTCCCTGTAGCTGGTTTCGCGGCGTTGCTGGGCTTCGGCGAGGATCTTGTCGAGCTTGCTGGTGGGTGTCATGAGGCAATTCACTGGAACGTTCGTGGGCAGGTGTTGCCAGAATAGAACGAAAGCCAGTCGAGCAGGAGAGCTATCATGCGTATCCCCATTCTCGCCGCTATGGTCCTGGCGTCCAGCCTTGCCACTCTAGCCTGGGCGCAGCAACCCGTGCGCATGCCGTCGGCGCCGGAGGCCGGCTCACCGGGTACGGCAACCCCGCAGCCCTATGGCCAGCCTTCGACAGTAGTACCGATCAAGCGCCAGGGATCGGCGCCCCTCTTACCGCCGCCGCAGGGACAAACGCCTCCAGGGACTGCGCCGAAATCCGCTGGCGATCAATCGATTCCGCAGCTCGATGAGCAACTGCGCCGCAATAGCCAGGGGCTGGACGGGCAGCGCAAGGCGGAGTGATCGGTGTAGGAGCGGCTTCAGCCGCGATGCTTGGGGAATCGCGGCTGAAGTCGCTGCTACGGCTGTGCTATCCCGAGCACACGGAACAGAAACGCGTACTCCAGCGCCACATCCTTGATGCCCTGATAACGCCCACTCATGCCGCCATGGCCGGCGCCGAGATCGGTCTTGAGTAGCAGCGGGTTGTCGTCGGTCTTGTCGCGACGCAGTTTCGCCACCCATTTAGCTGCTTCCCAGTACTGCACGCGGCTGTCGTTGTAACCGGCGACGGCGAGGATGGGCGGGTAGGCCTGGGCGCGTACGTTCTCGTAGGGCGCGTAGGCCTTGATGCGTGCATATACCTCGGGCTGATTCGGGTCGCCCCATTCGTCGTACTCGGTCACGGTCAGTGGCAGGTCCGGGTTGAGCATGGTGTTGAGCACATCGACGAAAGGCACTTCGGCAATGGCAGCAGCGAACAGCTCGGGGCGCTGGTTGAGCACGGCGCCGATCAGCAGGCCACCGGCGCTGCCACCGCTGATCGCCAGTTGTGCGGTGGTGGTCAGACCCTCGGCGATCAGGTGTTCGGCGCTGGCGATGAAATCGTCGAAGCTGTTCTGTTTGTGTTCGAGCTTGCCGGCCCGGTACCAGGCTTCACCCATCTCGCCGCCACCGCGGATATGCGCGATGGCGAAGATGAAACCGCGCTCCAGCAGGCTTAGGCGGGCGTGGGAGAACCAGGGGTCGAGGCTCGCGCCGTAGGCGCCGTAACCATAGAGATAGAGCGGTGCAGGCTTCCCTGCGGCGAATACCTCGCGGCGCGCCACCAGGCTGATCGGTATCTGCGTGCCGTCGGCCGCAGTGGCCCAGAGGCGTCGGCTTTCATAGGCGTCGGCATCGAACGGACCTTCCACGGGCGTTTGCTTCAGTACCTGCTGCGCGCCGCTGGTCAGCTCCAGTTGGCGTATCTGCGCGGGGCGATTGAGCGCTTCATAGCGCAGGCGGATCACCGGGCTGTGAAACTCCAGGCTGTCTTGCACGTAGAGGCTATAGGCGGCATCCGGCAACTGCACGCGATAGGCTTCAGCGCCCTGTGGCTGCACTTCGAGGATCGGCAGACCGCCTTCGCGCAGCGCCAGGACGATGGCACGCTGGTTCAGCGTGGCGCCTTCGAGCATTACCTGCGGGTCGTGGGCGCGAATCTGTTGCCAGTGCGGGCGCTGCGGCTGCGCCTCACTGGCGCGGTAGAGCGCGAAGTTGATGCCGCTCTGATTGCTGCGGATCAGCCAGCACCACTGGCCGTCCAGCATGCCGTGATCGACATCGTATTCGTGGCCTTCCTCGCGCGGTGCCAGGCAGCTGAAATCGCCCTGCGGCTGCTGCGCGTCGAGCACCCAGACCTCGCTGGTGGTCTTGCTGCCCAGTTGCAGGATCAACTGGCGCTCGGAGCTGGAGCGGTAGCAGTGCAGGAAGAAGCGGCCATCTGCTTCCTCGAATACGGCTTGCGCAGCGGCGTCGCCGAGGCGGTGACGGTAGAGCTTGTAGGGGCGGTGGGTGTCGTCCAGTTCGGTGAAGAACAGCGTCTGGCTGTCGTTCGCCCAGATCATGCTGCCGTCGCAGTCGTCGAAGGGCAGTTCGATGATCTGGCCGCTGTCCAGTTCCTTGACGAACAGGCGGTAGATTTCGTCGCCGTTGCTGTCGAGGCTGTAGGCCAGGCGTTGCTGGTCAGGACTGATGCTGAAGGCGCCTACGGAAAGAAAGCCGCCGCCGGCCAGTTCGTTGGCGTCGAGTAGCAAGGCTTCACTGGCCGCGTCGATATCCAGCGAACCATCGGCAGGACGGCGGCAGCGATAGTGCCGCGGATATTCGTCTCCGGCGGTGGTGCGCTGGTAGTAGAGGTAGTCGCCCCAGGGCGTGGGCAGCGACAGGTCGTTTTCGCGAATGCGCCCCTTGATCTCCTCGAACAGTTGCTCGCGCAGCGCCTGCTGCGGTTCCAGCACCGTCTCCAGGTAAGCGTTCTCGGCCTGCAGGTATGCCAGCACCTCCTCGCTGTCGCGGTTTTCCAGCCAGTGATAAGGGTCGTTGCCGGCTTCCTGGCGGGCGATGGGGGCAGAGGACATGGCGTGGCTCCAGAGAACGAGAGGGCGACGGCAGGGGCGCCGCACTGGGCAAAAGCCGCTATCATAAGCGCCCCTTTGCCAGACCTGCCACGCCGGCGCCTGCTTATGATGAATGAAAACGACTACCTCCTGGCCTGGGCGGCCTACGGGATTGCCGCTCTGGGTTGCCTGTTGGTGTGGATGCGCCTGACCAGCTGGATGTGGCGCTACCTGCGCGAGCCGCTGCGGGTGCTGATGGCCGTGCTGCTGTTCAGCCCGACCATCGTCGACCCGGCGCGCGAACTGTTCGCGCCCGCCCTCGCGGTGACCGCCATGGATATATTGCTCAAGGTTGGCAACAACGCCTGGCGCGCGGTCGCTGATCTGGCGCTCTATAGCCTGATCGCGCTTGCCATGTATCTATTGTTCGTCGCTGTTCGCTGGCCCATCGAGCGTTGGTGGAAGGGGCGTCAGGGCGAGCATGTAACCGAGCCCGACGAGGACCCGCGCACCCTGCGCGAGCGCATGGAAGAGGGCGACGACCTGCCAACTCGTGACTACGGGCGCGATCGCTCGGGGCGTATGGAACCGCGTATTTGATCTGACCCCTTGCGCCTGCCGGCCCAGGCGTTCAGCATGATGGCCTTGTGCAAGGGAGGCCTGATGGATTGCGTGTTTTGTGCCATTGCCGAGCAACGGCTGCCCTCTCATCGTCTGTATGAAGACGAAGATTTCATCGTGCTGCTGGATATCTTCCCGATGCGTCCGGCCCATGTGCTGATCGTCAGTCGTCTGCATGCGCCATTTCTACGAGATCTGCCGCCACCGGTGCGTGAACGTCTGTTGACGCTGGCCGAGCGTATCGCCGCCGCGCTGCGCGAGGCCGGCTTCGGTAAGAACGGCATCAATCTGCTGATCAATGACGGTCCGGATTCCAATCAGCACGTGCCCCATCTCCATTTACACCTGATTCCGCGTCGGCCGGGTGACCTGCCGGCGCTGCTCTGGCGATTGCTGGTGCGCTTTCTGCCAATGGGCCGCAAGCGAATCGAAGCGCGTCTGCAAGATGAAGCCGAGCGTCTGCGCCTGATCCTCGGCAAGGAGAATTGATTCGATGTGCGAATTGCTCGGCATGAGCGCCAATGTACCCACCGATATCGTGTTCAGCTTTACCGGGCTGATGCAGCGTGGCGGCCGCACCGGGCCGCACCGTGATGGTTGGGGTATCGGCTTCTACGAAGGGCGCGGCTTGCGTCTGTTCCAGGACCCGCGGGCGAGCAGCGAATCCGAGGTGGCGCAGCTGGTGCAGCGCTACCCGATCAAGAGCGAAGTGGTGATCGGCCATATCCGCCAGGCCAACGTCGGCAAGGTCTGCCTGGTCAACACTCATCCCTTCAGTCGTGAGTTGTGGGGGCGTAACTGGTGTTTCGCCCATAACGGCCAGCTGGCGGGCCTGGAAGGCTCCACTACCTTCTACCGACCGGTCGGCGAGACCGACAGCGAAGCGGCGTTCTGCGACCTGCTCAACCGCGTGCGTCGCGCCTTTCCCGAGCCGGTATCGGTGGAAATGCTCCTGCCGGTGCTGGTGGCGTCCTGTGCCAGTTACCGCAAGCTCGGCGTGTTCAATTGTCTGCTCAGCGATGGCGACTGGCTGTTCAGCTTCTGCTCGACCAAGCTCGCGCATATCACCCGCCGCGCGCCGTTTGGCCCTGCGCAGCTCAAGGACGCTGACCTGAAGGTGGATTTCCAGTCAGAGACCACGCCCAACGACGTGGTGACCGTCATCGCCACTGAACCTTTGACCGACAACGAACAGTGGTCGCTGTACCAGCCGGGCGAATGGCGCCTGTGGCGCCGCGGCGAATGCATCACTCACGGCAAGGCCTGATCTCATGCTTAGAAGCTACCTGCGCCTGACGCTGTTCGCTTTCGGCCTGTTGCTCGGCGTGCAGGTGCCGGGCTTCGTCGATGACTACGCCAAGCGGGTCGAAGCTCATCGCCTGGAGTCGCAGCAGAGTCTCAAAGGTTTTCAGGAAACGGCGCGCAATTTCTTCAAGGGCGATATGGACGCGCTGGTTGCGCACTACCGCGTCAGCGATGACCCGGTGATGCGCAGCGATGCCAAGAGCGTCGGGCACCTGGTGCAGCGCTCCGCCTTGCTCGAACGCGAATGGCAGGCCATGCAGGGGCCCTGGTACGCCCAGGCCTGGCACCTGGCAACTGGCGCGGATCACGAGCTGTTCGAGGAAACCCTGCAGGCTTACCGTTATCAGGTGCTGTTTACCCCGGATGCGATTCTCTGGGGTGTGATCAGCGCACTGCTGCTGGCCTGGCTGGCGGAGGTGCTGGTGGTGCTGTGCGGCTGGATGTTCGGCGCAGGGCAGACCAGGCGCGCTCAACAGCGCCACTGGCGCTGAATACCTGCCCAGGGGCATCGGGCAAAACGCTGGCTCAGTAGCCGAGTGCCAACTCCGGACCCAGGTAGTCATTGACCTGGAGGATATCGTCCTCGCCGAGCAGGCCGACCGCAGCGGCCAGTTGCAGGCGTGCGAGCAGATAGCGAAGTTTGGCTTCGAGCAGATCACGGCGGGCGATGAACACCTGTTCCTCGGCGTTGAGGATATCGACATTGGTACTGGAGCCCGCGAGAAACCCCTTGCGCGCTGAATCCTGTGCCCGCTCGCTGGAAATGACGGCCTGCTGCAGGGCGCGAATGCGTGCCTGGCCGCTCTGCACGCCGTGGAACTCACGGGTTGTGGCGGAGAACACTTCCTCGCGGCTGGCATTGACTTCTTCCCCGGCCTGTTCACGACTCGCGGTGGCCTGGCGCACCCGCGCGCTGACGCCGCCGCCGGAGTAAAGCGGCATGGTGAATTCCAGGCCGATGGAGCTGTAGCGGTTGGTCTGGTTGATGGTGGAGAGCGAATCGCTCTCGCTGTCGGTATAGCCCAGGACCAGGTCGAGAGTCGGCCAGTGGGCGCTGCTGGCGCGTTTGACCTCTTCTTCGGCGAGGCCATGATTGAGCTGGCGTGCGCGCAGCGAAGGGTTGTTCAATTGCGCCTTCTGTAGCCAGTCCTGGAGGTTGTCCGGTTGCAGGGGCGGGGTAGGAAATTCCGCGTGCAGGGTGGCGAGTTGATCCGGGTTGTTGCCGAGCAACTCCTGCAGCAGGCGCAGGGCGACTACCAGATTGTCTTCGGCTTCGATCACGCCGGCCTGCGCCAGGTCACGTCGGGCGGTGGCCTGGTCGACGTCGGTGATGGTGCCGTCGCCCAGATCGAAGCGGCGTTTGGCAGCCGCTACCTGCTGCTCGAAAGCCTTGAGCTTGGCGCGTGAAAGCTCGATGGTCTCGCGCGTCAGCAACACATCGAAGTAGCGGCTGGCCAGGCGTACGGCAACGCTCTGCGTCTTGGCATCGAACACCGCTTCGCTATAGCTGGCGCGCTGCTTGCCCTGGCGATACTCGACCATTTTCTGGCGGTTATACAGCGGCTGACGCAATTGCAGGCTGAGGTTTTCCGAGTCGTAGTCCAGATCGTTCTCGATGCGCCGGCCAAGTGCATTCTGTTGCTCCTGGGTGCCGTCGACCTGGCTTTTGCTGGCCCTGGCCGTGATCTGCGGCAGCAGCCCGGCTCTGCCGATAGCGGGATTTTCCAGACCAGCGGCACGTTCGTGGACGGCCGCACGATAGGTCGGGCCCTGCAGTTGCAGCAATTCCCAGGCCTGTAACAGATCCATGGAGTGGGCGGGCAGGCAGGCCAGGCAGCAGAGGCCTGACAATATCTGGCGTACGAGCATGTCATTGCTCCTTGAAGGCTCCGTCGATACGGTCAAGCATGGGCTTCATCAGATAGCTCATCAGGTTGCGTTCACCGGTCTTGATCGTCACGGTGGCCGGCATGCCGGGGCGAATGCGATTGCTGCCCAGCTTGTCCATGCCGTCGGTGGTGACCTCGATCTCGGCCAGGTAGTAGGGCTGTTTGTTGGTCTCGTCGATAAGGCGATCGGCGGAAATCGTCAGTACGCGACCGGGGATGTTCGGCGTCTGCGCGTGATTGAACGCGGGGAAGGCGATGTCCACCGGCAATCCCGGTTGCATCTTGTCGATGGCCTGCACCGGCACCATGGCATCGACCTGCAGAGGCTCATTGGCCGGCACCACGTCCATGATTCGCGAGCCGGCCTGGATCACCCCGCCTATGGTGGAGGCCGACAGTCCCAGCACCACGCCATCGATGGGCGAGCGGATCACCGTGTTGCTGACTTCGTAGTCCAGCGCCCGCAGGCGGTCGGCGAGAGCGGCGGCCTCTTTCTGCATATCGCTGAGCTGCGATTGCACTTCCTGCTGGTAATTCTGTTCAAGCTGGAGGATGCGCAGTTTGAGCTCGGCGATCTGGTTGCGCGTACGCCCTGTGTCGGCGATGTTCTGCGCCAGCGAGGCGCTCAGTTCGGCGGCGTTGCGTTCCAGTTCGAGCATGCGGTTGCGCGTCACATAGCCTTCCGCCGCCAGGCTGCGCACCCCGTCAAGCTCCTGGTTGAGCAGCCTGATCTGCGCGCTGCGCGAGTACTGGACCTGGCGCAGGCCCTTGAGCTGTTCCTCGGCGCCGAGGATGTTCTCGCGGAGAATCTCGGCTTCGCCGCTCAGTGCCGCGCGGCGGGTGGCGAACAGGCGCTGCTGCAGGGCGACCGAGGCATCCAAACGTGGGTCGCCGGCGAAACGGCTGAGCAGCTCGGGATCGAACTCCACCTGTGTGGCGCCGTCGCGCTCGGCCTGCAGGCGGCTTTTCACCGTGCTGACCACTATGTACTGGGCGCTGACCATGCCTTGCTCGGCGATGGCGCGGGTGGCATCCAGCTCGATCAGCGGCTGGTTGCGTTGCACCAGATCCCCCTCGCGCACCAGGATGGCGCCGACCGAGCCGCCGGTCAGATGCTGGATGGTCTTGCGGTTGTCGGTGACGTTGACCGTGGCATTGGCCACCACCCCGGCATCCAGAGGCGCGAGAATGGCCCAGAGAATGAATCCACCGAAGCCTGCGAGCACCAGCGACAAGCCCCAGCGACTCGGTTTGCCGTCGTCCATGTCAACCATGCAGGGGCTATCCGTCAGTATCAGCCCCTTGCTTTCGAACTGCAGATCGGACATGACATGTCACTCCTTGGCCCGTACCGAGGCCAGGGTCGGCGACCCCTTGCCGGTGGGGATCACGTTGGCCTGGCGCAACGCAGCGAATACCTCATCGCGGCTGCCGAACATCTGCACAGCGCCTTCGCGCAGTACCAGCACCTTGTCCACCATGTTCAGCACGGTGGGGCGGTGGGAGATCAGCACCAGGGTCTTGCCGCGTTGCTTGAGGTCGAGCAGCGCTTGCAGCAACGCTGCTTCGCCGACGTCGTCGAGGCTGGCGTTGGGCTCGTCGAGGACGATCAGTGATGGCTCGCCGTAGAGTGCACGGGCCAGGCCGATGCGTTGCTTCTGCCCGCCGGACAACGAGCCGCCGTCGGCGCTCAGGTGGGTGTCGTAGCCTTGCGGCAGGTGCAGGATCATCTCGTGCACGCCGGCCTGCCTGGCGGCGAGGATCACCGCCTCGCCGTCGATTGCGCCGAAGCGCGCGATGTTCTCGGCGATGCTGCCCTCGAACAACTCGACGTCCTGTGGCAGGTAGCCGAGCCAGGGACCCAGCTCAGCCTTGTTCCATTGATAGATATCGGCGCCGTCCAGGCGCACCTTGCCGCCTTGCGCCGGCCAGACGCCAACCAGCAGACGTGCCAGGGTGGATTTGCCTGAGGCTGAGGGGCCGATGATGCCCAGGGCTTCGCCGGGTGCCAGGTTGAAGCTGACGCCGCGCAGGATCGGCGTGGGCGAGCCCGGTGCGCTGGCGAAGGCGTTCTCCACGTGGAGCATGCCCAGCGGCTTGGGTAGCGGCATGGACGGCTTGTGCGCAGGAAAGTCAGCCAGCAGCCCGGATAGCCGAGCCCAGGCTGCACGGCTGGAGAGCAACTGCTTCCAGGCCGAGATCACCTGCTCCACCGGCGCCATGGCACGGCCGGAGAGGATCGAGCAGGCGATCATCATGCCCGGGGTGATCGTGCCCTGGATCGCCAGCAAGGCGCCGGCACCAAGGATCAGTGACTGCAGGGTGACACGCACGAAACGACTGCCTCCGGCGATGTAGGCCGCGCGGTCGGAGGCCAGGGTCTGCAGCTCGAGAATTTTCAGGTGGTTGCCGAACCAGCGCTGGCGAATTGCCGGCAGCATGCCCATGGCCTCGATCACTTCGGCATTGCGCAGGTTGTTGTTGGCGAAACTGCCGGATACCAGCGAGGCCTGATTGGCCTCGGCCAGCGGCTTGCGCGTGCTGACTTCGGTGAGCCAGGCCAGGCCCACCAGCAGTAACGAACCGATCAGAGTAATCAGGCCGAGCAGTGGGTGTACCAGGTAGATCACCAGCAGGAAGATGGGGGTCCAGGGGGCGTCGAAGAAGGCGAACAGGCCGTTACCGGTGAGAAACTGGCGAACCTGTGAGAGATCCTGCAGCGCCTGCGCCGGGTTGCCGCCGGCGCGGCGCAGGTTGCGCTCGAAGGCGGCGCCGAAGATGCGCTTGTTGAGCATCATGTCGAGGCGGTTGCCGACGCGGATCAGTACGCTTGAGCGCACCACTTCCAACAGCGCCATCAGTACATACAGGCCGATCACCAGCACGGTGAGCATCAGCAGGGTGGTGACATTGCTGCTGACCAAGGCACGGTCGTAGACCTGCAGCATATAAACAGCCGGGGTCAGCATCAGCAGGTTGATCACCCCGCTGAAGGCGGCCAGGGCGTAGAAGGTGCGGCGCAGGCGAAAGAGCACCTCGGCCAGCTCGGAACGCGGGGGCTGCGGGACGTCCATGGGACCCTCCGGCACTGCATGTTCGCTGGGTGTCCTGCATGGGATGACGGCATTTCGACGATTGGTGTGCAGGACCGTCTATTGGAGACATTTTCTTGTCTCTTTGGGTGTCGCCCTCTAGGTATAGATGGGGTTTTCGTCGATGTGCAAGGGATTTAATCGCCTTATTTTTTCGATGTTTCGTTTTGTTTCATAAAAAAAATCTTTATTCAATAAAAGCTTATAGGAAATAAGGATAATTAATGAGGCGATTGACGGTATCTTGACAATCCTATTGGCTTGGACTTAAGTCTAGGCGTGTGATCCAAGCCAATAAGTCGACACAGCTTTCGTTGGCAAGCTCCTGCATGGGGTGATCACCATCGGAATCACGTTTTACCGGACGCCTGAGGCGTCTTTGCTAGGGCATTTCGCCGACCTGAAACTGCACGGGTCTCCTACTGCCTGATTTCTGACGCCAGGCTTCGTGCCAGCTTCAGCATAGGGACATACCAAATACTGATTGCACGCCGATTAGCCCGGCAGGTTGGTGTGGCAGCGTTTGGCCTCTATCCCGGGAACGCTCTGACGATTGCGTGATGCGCAACGGACGGGGTGGGCTGTTTCTGGGCCAGCGATTCCTCCTATTTCGCGCATTCAGCTGCTGGGTTTCAGAGGTGGAAGGAAATGGCCGATTTCATCAAATCCGATCTCGAGTTCATCCAGCAGCAGATTTTCATTGCTGAGGCGCATGCCGCCGGACAGAGCCTGAGCGAGTTGCTGCCCAACTCCCAGGTGCCCTGGGGGCTGCGTACAGTGGATGGCAGCTACAACAATCTGGTGAAGGGCCGGACCTCATGCGGCACCGCCGGCCTGTGGGATTGCCACGGGCCGCCCTAGCCACGTCCTGCGGCCCGCCGCCGCCCGGGTCGAGCAAGCGCCAGTCGCGGCTCGATCCCCTTGCACCGATCCAGACACTCTTCTGCCTGCGCTTAGCCACGCCGTTGCAATGTTGCCGTATGCATGTGGTTTTTCTGACGCCTTCGTCAGTCGCACTTACATCGAGGGAGCACAACAAAATGGCTGTCAAGACAACCCAATCCGATCTGGAGTTCATCCTCCAGCAAATCAAGATCGCCGAAGCCCACGCCGCTGGCGCCTCGCTCTACGACCTGGTCGGCAACCCGCTGCTGCCCTACGGTCTGCGCACGGTCGACGGTACCTACAACAATCTGGTACCTGGCCAGGAGCAATACGGCTCGGCCGACCAGGTCATGCCGCGGCTGCTGGAACCCGAGTTTCGCGATGCGGAAAATGGTATCGATGGTGCCGGCGCCCCTCCTGGCTTTCCCGGTTCAGGCACTCAGACCAGCTACGAACAAACCAGCGGATATGTGGTGGATTCGCAGCCGCGGATCATCAGCAACCTGATCGTCGACCAGAGCCTGAACAACCCGGCGGCGGTGATGGCCGCGCTGGAGTACGCCGGCTCCAGCGACGTCTTCGGCGATGCGCAGTTGGTGGCCAACGCCCTGGCCGCGTTGAAAACCGCCGAGGCGGCGGCGCAGGGCAATAGTGCGCTGGTCGAGGCTAGCGCCGCGCTGCTGGCCGCCTCTGCCGCTGCGGCCCAGGCTGCAGCCGGAGCGGTGGAGCTGGCGCAGGAGGAGGCCGATGCCGATGACCTGGCGCACAGCGAGGCGTTGGCGCTGGTAACTGCTGCGCAGGCCGCGGAAGGGGCTGCCTTGGCGGCGTTGATTTTCGCCCTGAACAACGGTGGTGATGTTGTCGGCACTTTGGCCACATACAACGCGGCAGCGGCTGCGACTGCTGCAGCTCAGGAGCAGGCTGGCACAGCTGGCGAAAGTGCTGCCGCATCGGCTGCGCTTGCTATGGAGGCTCAGACCGTTGCTCTGGCAGCGGCTACACAGTTGGCCAGCGATACGGCCGCCCACGAACTGCTGCTGGCCGAGGTTGCTGAAAGCAGCGCCGAGGTTGCTGCTGCCCAGGCCGCGCTGGATGGGCTGCTGGACGATATGGGTATCGTCATGGACAACGGCAGCGTGCAGGTGCCCAACGTCTCGCCGGACGAAGGCCTGAGCGCGCCTTTCAACGCCTGGATGAGCCTGTTCGGCCAGTTCTTCGACCATGGCCTGGATCTGGTCAACAAGGGCGGCAGCGGCACCGTGTATATCCCGCTGCAGCCGGACGACCCGCTGTACGTTGAGGGCTCGCACAGCAACTTCATGGTGCTTACCCGCGCCACCAACCAGCCGGGGCCGGATGGCATCCTCGGCACGCCCGACGACGTGCGTGAGCATGTCAACCAGACCACCCCCTTCGTCGACCAGAACCAGACCTACACCTCGCACGCCTCGCATCAGGTGTTCCTGCGCGAGTACGTCATGGTCGACGGTAAGCCGGTGGCCACCGGGCATTTGCTCGACGGCCAGAATGGTGGCTTGGCTACCTGGGCCGATATCAAGGCGCAGGCGCGCGAGATGCTCGGCATCAACCTCACCGATGCCGATATCGGCAACGTGCCGCTGCTGGCCACCGACCAGTACGGTCAGTTCATCCGTGGCGAGAACGGTTTCGCCATGCTGATCATGCCCGGCAATCCACCGGTTCAGGTAGAGGGCGATCCGGACAATCCCATCAGCACCCAGGGGGCTGTGCGTACCGGGCATGCTTTCCTCGACGATATCGCCCATAACGCTGTGCCGGTGATAGTCGGCGGCCAATTGGTAGCCGATGCCGATGAGGTGGCCGGCAATGCCGTGGGAGTCAACTCCATGACCGGACGCAACCTCGAGTACGACAACGAATTGCTCGACGCTCACTACATCACCGGCGACGGCCGCGGCAACGAGAACATCGGCCTGACCGCGGTGCACCATGTGTTCCACTCCGAGCACAATCGGCTGGTCGAGGCCAACAAGCAGGCCATTCTCGCCAGCGGCGATCTGGCCTTTATCAACGAGTGGCTGCAGCAGCCGGTGGAGTCTGTGCCGGAGAGTGTCGACGGGCTGATCTGGAACGGCGAGCGCTTGTTCCAGGCCGCGCGCTTCGTCAACGAGATGCAGTACCAGCACCTGGTGTTCGAGGAGTTCGTGCGCAAGATCCAGCCGTTCACCGATATCTTCATGGTGCAGCCGGATATTGAGATCGATGCGGCCATCGTCGCCGAGTTCGCCCGCGTGGTGTACCGCTTCGGCCACTCCATGCTCAACGAAACGGTGGATCGGTTGAGCTTCGACATGCAGTCCAGCGACATCGGCCTGATCGAGGCCTTCCTCAACCCGGTCGAGTTCGGCAGCGCCGATGCCGATGTCATGGCCGGCTCGATCATCCGCGGCATGACCCGGCAAACCGGTAACGAGATCGACGAGTTCGTCACCGGCGCCTTGCGCAACAACCTGGTGGGGCTGCCCCTGGATCTGCCGGCGATCAATATCGCCCGCGGCCGCGACACCGGCGTGCCGTCACTCAACAGTGCGCGCGAGCAGTTCTTCGCCGCCACCGGCGACAGCAACCTCAAGCCCTATGTCAGCTGGGTCGATTTCGCGCTGAACATCAAGAACCCGGCGTCGATCATCAATTTCATCGCCGCCTACGGTCAGCACGAGAGCATCCTCGCGGCCGATACCGCCGAGGCCAAGCGCGCCGCCGCCACTCTGCTGGTGATGGGCGGTAGCGGCAGCCCGAGCGATCGCACCGACTTCCTCAACAGCAGCGGCACCTGGGCCGGGCGCGAGTCCGGCCTGAACCTGGTGGACTTCTGGATCGGCGGCCTGGCCGAGCGCAAGATGCCGTTCGGCGGCATGCTCGGCTCGACCTTCAACTTCGTCTTCGAAATACAGATGGAGAATCTGCAGGACGGCGACCGCTTCTACTACCTGTCGCGCACTCAGGGGCTCGACCTGTTGGG
The DNA here is from genome assembly GCF_003052605.1 of Ectopseudomonas oleovorans. GTDB lineage: Bacteria > Pseudomonadota > Gammaproteobacteria > Pseudomonadales > Pseudomonadaceae > Aquipseudomonas > Aquipseudomonas oleovorans_A. Next base: position 45,227 of record NZ_QASO01000087.1, read on the forward strand.
GGCGCTGGAGGCCAACTCCTTCGCCTCGCTGGTGATGGCCAACACCGACCTCGGCCGGCCGGGTTCCTCGCACCTGCCGGGGGATCTGTTCGCCTCGGTGGACCATATCCTCGAGCTGAACCAGGCGCTGCAGATCGGCGAGGACCCGGTCTGGGGCAACCCCATCATGCAGGCGCTGACGCCCATGGTGGAACGTGGCGACGGTTACCTGCGCTACAACGGTGAAGAGCACGTGGTGCTGGGTGGCACCGAAGACGACGACACCCTGATCGGTGGTATCGGCGACGACACCTTGTGGGGCGACGGCGGCAACGACCGCCTGGAGGGTGGCTACGGCAACGACATCATCCAGGGCGGCGACGGCGACGACATCATCACCGACATCGGCGGCGACGACATCATCAAGGCCGGCGACGGCAACGACGTGATCCATGGCGGCAACGGCCTCGACCTGATCTTCGCCGGCGACGGCCATGACTTCGTTATCGGCGGCACCGACGGCAAGGAGATCCTGGGCGGCACCGGCAACGATTTCATCCACGGTGGCGACGGCATCGACGCGCTGTTCGGCGGTTCCGGCGACGACTGGGTGGAGGGCGGCGGTCGTTTCGACTACATCGCCGGCGACAACGGTGACATCTTCTTCGAGAGCCCGATCCTCGGCCACGACGTGCTCAACGGCGGCCAGGGCGACACCGACTACGACGCCGACTCCGGCGACGACATCATGTTCGCCGGCGCGGGTATCCAAAAGAATATCGGCATGTGGGGCTTCGACTGGGTGATCCACAAGGACAGCACGGTGTCCGCCTACTCGGATCTTAACCAGTTGGTGTTCGACACCGAGCCGCTGAAGGTGCTGCGCGACCGCTTCAGCGACGTCGAGGCGCTGTCGGGCTGGGATCGGGACGATGTGCTGCGCGGCGACGACCGCGGCAACGACCCGGATGCCGGCGAGGAGGAACAGCTCAACGCCAACAACGCCCTCAGCCAGGCCGGGGTCGACCGTATCAATGGTCTGCGCGAGATGCTCGACTATCTGGTGGAACTGCCGCCAGAAGAGGGCGACCTCGAGGCCGCCATCGCCTTCAATGCCGGCAATATCCTGCTCGGCGGCGGCGGCAGCGACGTGATCGAGGGCCGCGGTGGTGACGACTACATCGACGGTGCGGCCTGGCTCAACGTGCGCATCAGCATTCGCGACGACGCCGGCAACGAGATCGGCACGGCCGATGGTATGACCAAGGTGATCACCGGCAAGAGCGGGGTGCTGGCCGGCACTGCGGAGAGCCTGACCCTGGATCAGGCGATGTTCAGCCGCCTGCTCAATCCCGGCCAGTTACATATCGTGCGTGAGATTCTCTACAGCAAGGACGAAAACGACATCGACACCGCGGTGTACTTCGGTCTGGCCGACGAGTACGACATCATTGAGAACTTCGATGGTACCTGGACCGTCAGCCATACCCGCTTCGCCGGTGGCGGCGGCACCGTGACCACCTTCGACCCGCTCGATCCGGACGGCCTCAGCACCACCCGCAAGATCGTCTCCGACGGCACCGATACCCTGCGCAATATCGACCGCGTGCAGTTCGCCGACCAGGTGGTCTGGTTGATCGACCGCCCGGCCGAGGGCAGCGTGGCCATCAGCAACATGGCGCCGGCCGAGGACGAGATGCTGCTGGCTGCCGCCACCGTCAGCGATCCCAATGGCACCGAATTCGCTGTGCTCAGCTACGCCTGGCAGGCGCTGGTGGCCGGCGAGTGGGTGCAGGTCGGTACGGGGCAGAGTTTCACCCCCGGCGATGCCGAGGTCGGGCTGGCGCTGCGCGTGGTGGTCAGCTTCAACGATGACATGGGCAACCCGGAGAGCCTGGTGTCCGCGGTCACCGCGCCGGTGCTCAACGTCAACGATGCGCCGACCGGCTTGCCGCAACTCAACAATGCTTCGCCCAGTGTCGGTCAGGTGCTGATCGCCTCCACGGCGATGATCGCCGATGCCGACGGCTTGGTCGGGGTGACCTTCGCCTACCAGTGGCAGGTCGGTAGTGGCAGTAGCTTCAGCAATATCGCCGGCGCCACCGCACAGTCCTTCACCCTGACGGCGGCTCAGGCCGGCCAACAGGTGCGGGTGCAGGTCAGCTACACCGACAACCGCGGCACCTTCGAGTCGCTGACCTCGGCTGCCACGGCGGTGGTAGCCAGTGCGGTGATCATGGGCACCAACGCGGCCAATACGCTCAACGGCACCGCGCTGGACGACCATATCCTCGGCCTGGGCGGCAACGACGTGCTCAACGGTCTGGCCGGTAACGACATCCTCGATGGCGGCGCCGGCAACGACACCCTGGATGGCGGCCTCGGCGCCGATGTCATGCTCGGCGGCCTGGGCAACGACATCTATATCGTCGACAACCTCGGCGATCAGGTGATCGAGGCCGCCGGCGCCGGCACCGATACCGTGCGCACCACGCTGCTCAGTTATGGCCTGGGCGAGAACGTCGAGCACCTGACCTTTATCGGCAGCGGCAACTTCACCGGCTACGGCAACGCCCTGGCCAATACCATAACGGGAGGAGATGGCAACGATGTGCTCGATGGCGGCGCCGGCGCCGACCGCTTGGTCGGCGGGCTGGGCAACGACAGCTACTATGTCGACGATGCCGGCGACGTGACGGTCGAGACCGCTGGTGGCGGTATCGATACCGTCTACTCCACTGCCTCCAGCTATACCCTGCGGGCCAATGTGGAGAACTATGTGCATCTCGGCACAGGCGCTGCCGATGCCACCGGCAACGGCCTGGCCAACCAGATGACTGGCGGCGCGGCCGCCGACATTCTACGTGGCCAGGGCGGCGACGATGTGCTCAGCGGCATGGGCGGCAACGACACGCTCTACGGCGGAGCCGGTGCCGACAGTCTGTTGGGAGGCGAGGGGGCCGATACCCTGTTCGGTGAGGGTGGCAACGACATCCTCGACGGCGGCGACGGTGACGACATCCTCGATGGTGGTGCGGGTAACGACATCATGATCGGCGGTGCCGGCAACGACACTCTGTATGCCGATCAGGGCAACGACATCCTCGTGTTCGGCCCCAACTTCGGTAGCGACACCATCATCGGTTTCGACGCCAACCCGGCTGGAGGGCAGGACCTGCTCAACATCGCGGCGTTCAATCTGACGGCGGCGACTTTCGCCAGTCGGGTATCAATCGCCGATGCTGGCAACGATGTGTTGGTGACGGTGGGCGGTGCAGATGGCGGCAATATCCGCCTGGTCGGTGTGACCGACCACACCAGCGTGACCATCGCCGACTTCCAGTTGGTATGAGGTGGCGTGATCCCTGGCGTTCGGATCACGCACGGTAGCCAAGGTCGGCGCCAGGTTGGCTGCGGAGCATCGCCTGCGGGGGCGGTGCTCCGTGGTCTTCTTTGCAGGGGGTGGAATATCGCAAAAAGTTGCGGCATGACGCATGTCGAGTTCCGCGAGCGTGGTAACGTAATACGCAGTTACATTCACTTACCCGTTCCCATGTCGATCAAGGATTCGATCCTGGCAGCCGCGCTGGCTGCTGTCCTGCCGTTCACCTGTGTTGCATACGCCAATCCCGAGACCGAGCCAGAAACGCTGCGGTCGACGCCGAGGTCATCGAGACCGAGGATGTGGCGCAATACATCAGTCCTGAAGAATTCGTCGCCAGCCTGGAGTTCAAGGGCGGCCGCGTCGTCCTGGGCAACGATCTGGCCACCCTCAACCTGCCCGATACCCTGGTGTTTCTCGACGGTGAGAACGCTCAGCGTCTGTTGGTCGATGGCTGGGGCAATCCGCCAGATGACGTTCCGCCGCTGGGCATGATCCTGCCGGCTGGCGTGTCGCCGCTGGCCGATGAATCCTGGGGTGTGACCGTCGAATACGAAGACAGCGGCTACGTGTCCGATGAGGACGCCGGCGATATCGACTACGGCGACATGCTCAAGGACATGCAGGCCGACATGCGCGAGGCCAACACCTGGCGTGAAGAGAACGGCTGCGAGGCCGTGCAACTGGTCGGCTGGGCCGCCGAGCCGCACTAAGATACCGAAGGCAAGAAGCTGTATTGGGCCAAGGAGCTGAAGTTTGGCGACACCGAGGCCAATACCCTGAACTACAACATTCGCGTCTTGGGCCGTAAGGGCGTGCTGGTGCTAAATTTCGTCGCCAATATGGATCAACTGGCAGAAATCGAGGCCAGCGTACCGGCCGTGCTGGCTGCAACCGAGTTCAACCCGGGCCAGCGCTATGCCGAGTTCGACCCGGATCTGGATACCGTAGCCGCATACGGCCTGGGCGCGCTGGTCGCCGGCAAGGTGGCGGCCAAGACTGGTTTGCTGGCGCTGCTGCTGGTATTGCTGAAGAAGTTCTGGTTCATCCCGGTGGTGCTGGGCGGCTGGCTGTTCAAGCGCATTGGCATGCGCAAGAAGCAAGCGCCGGTCGGCGCAGTGAGCGCTCCGGTCGCACCGTTTGCCGAGGCCAAACCGCAAGAGCCAGCGCAAACGGTGATGGATCTGAACAAACCGGACGATGCGGACAAACGCTGAGTTTAGTCCGTAGCCCAATGAGATGGACTCCTCCCTCCTACGGCGTCATTGCGCCAGACTGAAGGTTGTAAAACAAGCAATCCCGGAGGGGGAGCCCGCATGAAACTTAAACGCATAGGCGTGGATTTGGCAAAGCAGGTTTTTCAAGTTCATGGTGTCGACAGCCATGAGCAGGTCAAATGCCGCAAGCAACT
>NZ_QASO01000088.1:0-509 GCF_003052605.1 Ectopseudomonas oleovorans
ACAACCACCGACTGAAGTCGGTGGGTTAGTGACTTACGGACTGAAAGTCCGGATACGCGTCGACTGAACGACGCGTCGGATCAGTCAGGCTCCATCCTGAAATTATCGTTCGGGCTCGGCTCAAAATGATGCTCCAGATACTGCTTGATCATCTCTTCCGTCATCTGCCCAACCGTCGCGCAAAAGTACCCGCGAGCCCAAAAATGCTGCCCCCAATAGCGCTTTTTCAGATGGGGAAACTCCTCGAAAAGCTTGCTCGCCGTACGCCCCTTGATCCGCCTCATGATCTCACTCGGCGCCAAATTCGGCGGACTGCTCACCAGAATATGCACGTGATCCTTGCTCACCACACCTTTCACAATCCGAATTTCAAATGCTTCGCACGTCTGTCTCACCAGCTCTCGCACTCGCTCAGCAACCTCACCGCTGAGCACCTTGTATCGGTACTTAGTCACCCAAACAAAGTGATACTCGATCTGGTAGACCGTATGACTGCCGTATCTGTAATC
>NZ_QASO01000088.1:528-8374 GCF_003052605.1 Ectopseudomonas oleovorans
CCCGCATGGTGGCGCTAAAGCTCACCGGCTGAAAGCCGGTGGTTTTAACCTTTCGATGGAAAATAAATCAGGGGATTTGAGTTCATGCCTATCCGCTATAAACCCGAGATGCAATACGCAGACTTCAAGGACCTCACCAGCCTCATCCACTTCCAGAGCACGGAAGGCAAGATCTGGCTGGGCGAGCAGCGCATGCTGCTGTTGCAGGTTTCCGCGATGGCCAATTTCCGCCGCGAGATGGTCAACATCCTGGGCATCGAGCGGGCCAAGGGATTCTTCCTGCGCATGGGTTACCAGTCCGGACTGAAGGACGCCGAACTGGCCTGGAAGCTGCGCCCGAATGCCAGCGAGTACGACATGTTCCTCGCCGGCCCGCAGCTGCACTCGCTCAAGGGCCTGGTCAAGGCCCGCCCCACCGAGGTCGATATCGACAAGGAAAGCGGACGCTTCTACGTCGAGGTGGAGTGGATCGACTCCTTCGAGGTGGAAATCTGCCAGACCGAGCTGGGGCAGATGCAAGACCCGGTGTGCTGGACTCTGCTCGGCTACGCCTGCGCCTATTCCTCGGCGTTCATGGGCCGGGAAGTCATCTTCAAGGAAGTCAGCTGCCGCGGCTGCGGCGGCGACAAGTGCCGGATCATCGGCAAGCCGGCCGAAGAGTGGGACGACGTTGCCAGCTTCAAACAGTATTTCAAGAGCGACCCCATCATCGAGGAACTCTACGAGTTGCAATCGCAACTGGTGTCGCTGCGTACCAACCTCGACAAACAGGAAGGCCAGTACTACGGCATCGGTCAGACCCCGGCCTACCAGACCGTGCGCAAGATGATGGACAAGGCCGCACAGGGCAAAGTCTCGGTGCTGCTGCTCGGCGAGACCGGGGTCGGCAAGGAGGTCATCGCGCGCAGCGTGCACCTGCGCAGCAAACGCGCCGCCGAGCCCTTTGTCGCGGTGAACTGTGCGGCGATCCCGCCGGACCTGATCGAGTCCGAATTGTTCGGCGTGGAAAAAGGCGCCTTCACCGGCGCCACCCAGTCACGCATGGGCCGCTTCGAGCGGGCCGACAAGGGCACCATCTTCCTTGACGAAGTGATCGAACTCAGCCCGCGCGCTCAGGCCAGTCTGCTGCGCGTGCTGCAAGAAGGCGAGCTGGAGCGCGTTGGCGACAACCGCACGCGCAAGATCGACGTAAGGGTGATCGCCGCCACCCACGAGGACCTGGCCGAAGCGGTCAAGGCCGGGCGTTTTCGCGCCGACCTGTACTACCGGCTGAACGTCTTCCCGGTGGCGATCCCGGCGTTGCGCGAACGCCGCGAGGACATTCCACTGCTGGCTGAGCACTTCCTGCAGCGCTTCCACGAGGAGTACGGCAAAAGAACCCTCGGCCTTTCGGACAAAGCCCTGGAGGCCTGCCTGCATTACAGCTGGCCGGGCAATATCCGCGAGCTGGAAAACGTCATCGAGCGCGGCATCATCCTCACCGAACCGAACGAAAGCATCAGCGTGCCGGCGCTGTTTCCACGGCCGCCGAAAGAAACGTCGATCGACAGCGAGCGGGTGTCATCGGACGGCGTGCTGATCCAGCCGGACAATGGCCAGGGCAGCTGGATCAGCCAGTTGTTGGGCAGCGGCCTGAGCCTCGACGAGATCGAGGAAAGCCTAATGCGCGAAGCCATGCACCAGGCCAAGCAGAACGTCTCCGGTGCTGCCCGCCTGCTAGGGCTGAGCCGCCCGGCTCTGGCCTACCGGCTGAAGAAGATCGGCATCGAGGATTGAGTCGCCATTTACCAGCGCCAATACTGCTGAGGTTGCATTCATACAATGACGAAACTTCAGCGCCTCGCTTAGGGAAGCGCTGAAATAGTCGGGCGCAGGCGGGACAGCAGCTTTATCGCTGCACAGCGCTGGCGCCGGCCCGCAGGGGAATAATCCAGAACCGGCGTAGTTCCTGTGCTCCCGCCTTCGCGGGAGTGACGGTAAATGGCCTTTGCAGAACTTCCTTAGTAATGCGTATGCCGCGTAGCCGTCTGCCCAAGTCACCTTGCGCGACTCAGGCAGGCGCCCATTGAGGCGGCTGGAGCAGACTCGCCGCTGCCCGTGTGCCGCTGCGTAGCGCCCCGGCAAACAGCCAGTGCGAGCGGTAGCGTGCTTTCAGACAACGCCTTAGCCGTTCAGCAAATGTCCAACCAAGGCCTGTTGGCGTTGAGCTTGAGCCTTTACCTGTTCGGCAAACTTCAGGGTGTTGCGTAGTTGTTCGCCACTGTGCAACGCCAGCTGATGAATGGCATGCAGCTTGGCGTTAATCTCCTCCGCTGCCAGGCTTTGTTGGTCGCTGGCGCTGGAAATTTGCGTGCTCAACTGGTGAATGCTGGCGGTGCTGTCGAGGATACCCAGTAGCACTGTGGCGGCGCCATCAACCTCGCTAACGCTTGACAGTAGATGACTGCGGCCTTGCTCCATCGTCTGCACCACTTGGCTAGTGCCTTGACGCAGTACCTCGATCATGCCCTGTATCTCGTCGGTAGAACTCTGCGTACGGCGGGCCAACGAGCGCACCTCGTCGGCGACCACTGCGAAGCCACGACCGTTGTCGCCCGCCCGCGCGGCTTCGATGGCGGCGTTGAGCGCAAGCAAGTTGGTTTGTTCGGCAATACTGCGAATCACCTCGGAAATGCGCCCGATATCCTGGCTGTGTTGAGCGAGGGCGGCTACCGCGCTCCCTGAGCTCTCCAGCGTGTCGGAAAGCCGGTTGATGCTCCATCTGGCCTGCTCCATGCGTTGACGACCGTCATTGGTCAATGCTTCGGCTTGCTGGGCCAGGCTGGTTGCGTCGAAGGTGCTTTTGGCGACTTGCTGAGTGGTCGCAGCGAACTCCTCGACGGCCGCAGCGATTCCGGCCAGCTCCTGTTGCTGGTCGTGCGAGGCAGCACTGCTAGCGCCGACCAGACTAGTAGCCTGACCGGCGCCCTCGGCAACCTGGCGGCTGCTGTCGTGAATGCGTGCGAGCAAGGCGGCCAGCCTGAATTCCAGCAGGCGCATGGCCAGCTCTATCTGTCCGACCTGATCCACCCGGCCTGTGTAGATCAACTGTTTGATTGGATGCTGCACCAGACTGCGGCTATTGCGCACGAGCGCAGCGAATGGCCGGGCTTGTCGCTGCAGCAGCAACCAGCAGAGTACTGCCGAACCCAGCGTGGCGAGCCCGCCGAGCATGGGCTCCAGACTGATGCTTAGCGCCGCCAGAGGGGCGATTGACAGGCAAGCCCACAGGCTCTGGCGAGACGCCTGACTCGGGTTCGGCCAGCGCAGGCAGGCCGGCTGTCGACCTTGAGCGCGCACACGATAGGTTTCACTTGCGCGGGCAATCATCTGCGGGGTCGGCAACTGGTAGATCGCCTGATACTCGAGTACCTCACCGTTTTCGAGGATCGGGCTGATGTAGACGTCGACCCAAAATCCCTGACCATCGGCGCGGCGGTTCTGCAGCATGCCCATCCACGACTGCCCTTTGTTCACTGTGCCCCACAGATCCTTGAACGGGCCGGCGTGCATCTCTGGGTGGCGCAGACAATTGACCGGCTGACCGAGCAATTGCGCAGGGCGGTAGCCGGCAAGGCTGGCGAAAGCAGGGCTGACGTAGGTGATGAGGCCGCTGGCGTCGCACAGCAAGAGCAACTGTTCGGCGGGGTGAGCATGAGTGAGTGTCATATTGCGCGTCCTTTTTAATGCACTGGCGATCCTGAGATGAGCAGGGATAAGAGCGCCTCGGTACGAGGGATCAATTCCCGGTTGCACGCAGGTACTGCACGCTGAAAATCTCTGGCTTGCTCTGCTCGGAGTCGACCTGGCCCTTGAACTGCCCGGTGGTGCAGTGCATGGCCTGCATGTCGATCATCGAGAAGCTGTCGTCCAGCGCGACTCCGCTGCCCTTGTTGATCGGCAGGTGCTGGTCCGGGTGCGCCTTGCCGATGGTGAAGGTCTTCCACGGCTCGCCCTGGCGGTCGTAGGAGACGGTGCGCGACACGGCGAAGGTCTGTGCATCCACATAATGGACGCGCTTGGACAGCGGGTGGCGGGCGAACGTATTGAGCGGCGTTGCCTGCAACTGATAGACCTTGCGCAGTTGCCAGGTGATGCGCGGGAAGCAGTTGCCTTTGCCGTCGAAGGCCACCATGCGGTAGCCCTCGCTGTCGGTGCTGCCCTCGTCGAGGGCCAGGTCGTTGTGGTTGTAGAAGGGCATCAACATGAAGCGGGTACCCTGATAGCTCCAGCGCATGTCGGCGATGCGCCCGTTGTAGCCCTCGAAATCCTCGATCATCAGATCGGAGCCCAGGAAAGCGTCGGTCATCTGCCCGGTGGCCAGGCGTCTGACGCGGCGTTGAAAGCCCAGATAGAGCCAGGAGTTGTCGCGCTTCAGATCGTTGTTGAAACGATGAATCAGCAGTTGGGTGTTGCGCAGATCCTGCGGCGAGTCGATGTTGAGGTAGATCGCCCGGAACTTGTTCGACGGGTTGGGGGTAATGGCCGGTAGCGGAGGCTGGTTGACCCGATTGGTGAAGTTGAGGAAGTTCATGGTCATGCCGATGGTGCGCTCCACCTCGGCCGTGTCCATGTTGCGGTACTTCCAGATGAACGGGGAGATGATCGCGCTGTCGCCCCAGTTGTAGCCGTACTTGACGTTCCAGGCGAGTTTCTCCCCGGCGCGCGGATCGGCGGCATCCGGCTCCGCGGGAAAGGGCCGGCCGGCAATGGTGCCGCTGATCTCACCGGGGTTGGCGCCTAGTTTGGCGCTGTTCAGGTGTTTGCGGGTGGCCTCGAGGTAGTGGGGGTGCAGGTCGAACGAGGTGGTCGGCGCGACCTCGATGCGAGTCCAGCCCTGGCGGATAAAGCCGAGCATGGCGGGGTCGAGCAGCTCCTTGAAGCGCTCGACGTTGTCGGATTCGATGAGCATGCCGGTGTTCAGACCGTCGGCCTCGGGTATTGCCGCGCGGTAAGGGTAGAAGGCCTTGTCGATGAGCTCGTCATCGGCCAGGGCGGACAGCGGGTGCAGGCTGAGGTAGAGCAAGGCACAAAACAGTCTGTTGTTATTATTCATGGCTGAACCTTTGCTGGAGGGATCCCGCTCGACAGGTTCCTGGCCTGCGGGCACGGCTTCTCACAGCGCCGCCCATGAGGACGGCGCTGTTGGCTGGGCTGCTGGTTGGGAGAAAGGCCCGGCCGCGTCTAACCGGCCGGACCGAGTGGCGCTGCTTAGTTACCGGTGGCGCGCATGTGCTGCACGCTGAACATCTCCGGCTTGCTCATCTCCGGATCGACCTGGCCCTTGAACTGCCCCGTGGTGCAGTGCATGGCCTGGATGTCGATCATCGTGAAGCTGTCGTCGATCGACACGCCGGAGCCCTTGTTCTTCGGCAGGTGGTGGTCCGGGTGGGCCTGGCCGATGGTGAAGGTCTTCCACATGCTGCCCTTGCGGTCATACGACACGGTGCGCGGCACGGTGAAGGTCTGCGCATCCATGTAGTGCACGCGCTTGGACAGTGGGTGGCTGCCGTCCACCGGCACCGATTCCACCTCGTAGACCTTGCGCAGCTGCCAGGTGATGTTGGGGAAACAGCCGCCCTGACCGCCGAACGCCACCACCTGGTAACCGTCGCTGTCCTTGTGCGTTTCGCTGTCCAGCGTCAGGTCGTTGTGGTTGTAGAACGGCATCAGCATGAAGCGGGTGCCCTTGTAGCTCCACTGCATGTCGGAAATACGCCCGTTGTAGCCCTCGAAGTCCTCGATCATCAAGTCGGAGCCGAGGAAGGCATCGGTCACCTGGCCGGTGGCCAGGCGCCGCACGCGGCGCTGGAAGCCCAGGTACAACCAGGAGTTGTCGCGCTTGAGGTCGTCCTCGGCGCGATGGATCAGCAGCTGGGTGTTGCGCACGTCATAGGGCTCCTGCGCCTTGACGTAGATGCCGCGGAACAGCTGCGACGGGTTGGGGGTGATCGCCGGCGTGGGCTCTTGGTTGACCCGGCGGGTGAAGTTGAGGAAGTGGAAGTCGAACTTGATGGTGCGTTCCAGCTTGCCCGTGTTCATGTCGCGGAACTTCCAGTAGAACGGCGAGATGGCGGCGCTGTCGCCCCAGTTGTAGCCGTACTTGTAGTTCCAGGCGAGCTTCTCGCCGGCGCGCGGGTCGTTCGCGTCCGGCTCCTGGGGGAACGGCCGGCCGGCCACGGCGCCACTGATCTCGCCGGGCTTCGCGCCGAGTTTGACCGTGTCCATGTGCTGGCGGGTAGCCTCGACATAGTTGGGGTGCAGGTCGAAGGAGGTGGTGTCGCCGACCTTCAGCTCCACCCAACCTTTCTCGATAAAGCCGTAGAAGGCCGGGTCGAGAATCTCCTTGAACTGGGCGACGTTGCCCTTGTTGATGGTCATGCCGGCGCTCAGACCGGCGAAGCTCGGCTTGTCGTTCTGGTAGGGGTAGAAGGACTGCTGGATCACCGCCTCGTCGGCGGCGTGCACGCCGCTGGTCGCGCCCAGCGTCAACAGGGCCAGCGCCAGGGCGCGGCTCTGCCGGGATTTCTTGTTGTTCATGGCTATTCCTCGTGATTGATCAGAAGCTGTAACGCAGGGTCAGTTGCAGTTCGTCTTCCTTCTGCGCCATGCCGATGGGGCCGGCGCGGAAGCGGCCCAGCGGCTCGTAGCCGCTCAGACCGGCGGTTACGCCCTCCGGCAGGCCAAAGCTGGTGAAGGGGTCCCAGGGGTTGCAGCTACGGCAGTCGTCGAACTCGCGAGCACCACGGCCGACCTTGAAGTTGGCGCCGGCGATGATCTTCAGGTTGTCGCTGAACAGGTACTGCACGCTCGGCGCGATGGCCGTGGCATGGGCCTTGAGGTCGTGGGCCACTAGCACCTGCGGGCTCAGCCGGTCGTTCATCCACCAGCCCTTGACCAGCAGGGTGCCGATCCAGTTCTGCTCCCAGTCCGGCATGCCGGCCTTGCCCAGTGGGCGATCCTCAAGCTGGTGCTCGCGGATGTGCTGGCCGAACAACTGGCCGGAGAAGAGGAAGGCGCGGCCGGGGTTGAGGAAGGGGATGAAGATGTTCTTGTCCGCACCGATCACGTAACGGGTGACGTCGGACTCGGAGAACAGCCGTGATTGCAGGGTGTTGGCAAACTCCTCGCCCTCGGTGTGCGCGACTTCGACGCGGAACACCGTGTCGATCGCTTGCGAGTAGTAGTCCATCGAACCGCCGATCAGGTTGACCCGCGGGAAATGGATATCGAAGGCGATCAGGGCCGGCCATACCGCGGTTTCACCGGTGAAGGGGTTCTGCGCCGGGATGCCGCCACGCAGCGAGGGCAGTTGCGAGCGGTAGGTCAGGGCGTTCAGCGAGAAGCCGAAATCGCCATAGACGCCTTCCAGCTTGATGCCGAACTGGCTGTTGGACAGGCTCCAGGACGGCATGTGCGCCTTGCGGATACCGATCTGGCCGGGGCCGAAGTCGGTGGCGATGTTGCCGCCGGCGAAGTTGGCCACGGTGCTGCCGTTTTCCCACAGGTTGTTCATGCCGCGGAAGAAACAGCCGGCATCCAGGGCCGAGTTCGGCGTGCCGCACTGGCCGAGGTTGTGCGGGCGGAACTTGTCGAAGTTCCACACGAACGACAGGTTGAGGTCGTCGAACACCTCGTTGGCGCCCATGCGCCAGTCGGCCTTGGCGATCCACATCGGGATGCGGATGTCCTCCAGTTCGTCGTAGATGTTGTTGCGCGAGAAGTCGATCGGGTTGATCACGTCGAGCACGCGGAACAGGTCGGTGCGGCCCCAGATCACCTGCTGCTTGCCCAGGCGCCAGCTCAG
>NZ_QASO01000089.1 GCF_003052605.1 Ectopseudomonas oleovorans
AGTTGCTTGCGGCATTTGACCTGCTCATGGCTGTCGACACCATGAACTTGAAAAACCTGCTTTGCCAAATCCACGCCTATGCGTTTAAGTTTCATGCGGGCTCCCCCTCCGGGATTGTTTGTTTCGTAACCTACAGTCTGGCGCAATGACGCCGTAGGAGGGAGGAGTCCATCTCATTGGGCTACGACTGCAGGGCTTTGCTCCCCTCTCCCGCTTGCGGGAGAGGGGCTGGGGGAGAGGGCGGCGGCGTAGGCTGAAGCACCCTCTCCCGCCCTTCGGGCACCCTCGGCTTTGGCGTCCTGCGTCGCCCTACCTCCGGCATCCCTGCAGTCGTCTCCCCGCAAACGGCATTGGCTGAAACACCCTCTCCCGCCCTTCGGGCACCCTCTCCCATAAATGGGAGAGGGTCATCAGATGGCCGCTTCGCGGCTGCTTTCTAAGGGCACGCCACTATGGAAACGGAATTGCTCATCCGGCGTGGTGATCAGCTCCTGCTCCACCGCGCGCACCACCTCGATACGCGCATCGACATCGGCCGCGTCGCCATACAGGTAAGCGAGCTTGAGATAGCCCCGATAGTGGCGCCCTTCGCTCTCCAGCAACCCGGCGTAGAACTTTGCCAGTTCGGCATCCAGACGCGGCACCAGCGCGGCGAAGCGCTCGCACGAGCGTGCCTCGATGAACGCGCCCACCACCAGCACGTCCACCAGCCTTTCCACTTCGCCACCGCGCAGCAACGCGCGCAGGCCAGCCGCGTAACGCGAGGCGGAAACATGACGAACCTCGATGCCACGCCCGCGGATGATCTTGCTCACCTGCTCGAAGTGCACCAGCTCCTCACGAGCCAAACGCGACATTCTCGCGGTCAATTCGGTCTTGGTCAGATAGCGCCCCATCAGGCTCAGGGCCGTCTGTGCCGCCTTGTATTCCAGATTGCGGTGGTCAAGCAGGAGGATTTCCTGCTGGCGCAAGGCCTCGTCCAGCCAGGCATCAGGCGTGGCGACGCCACCAAGAAACCCGAGAATTTCCTGCAGAATCGACACAGGTTCTTCACCGCTACTCGGAATTTGCCCGGCATTTAACATCATATTTGAAGCGCTCTAGGTGCTGGCGAGGTTGAAAATGGCGGGCCATTATACGAGTGGCAGGCCGGACGACCAGCACGCCGTTGATGCAGGTCAACAAGCCGCTGGCAACAACGCACCTATAGTTGAACAAGCACTATCCATTCTCAGGGAGACGACCATGCAAGCGATCCGTAGCATTCTGGTGGTGATGGAGCCCCAGCACCCCGAAGGCCTCGCACTGAAGCGGGCAAAACTGATAGCGGGAGTCACCCAGTCGCATCTGCACCTGCTGGTCTGCGACAAGAAAGGCGACCACAGTGCCTGGCTCAACGATCTCAGCAACACCCTCGGCGAAGAAGGCTTCAGCGTTTCCACCCAGCAGTACTGGCATGACAACCCGCACCAGACCATCATCGCCGTGCAGCAGGCTGAAGGCTGTGGCCTGGTGATCAAACAGCACGTTCCTGACAATCCATTGAAGAAAGCCATTCTTACCCCGGACGACTGGAAACTGCTGCGCTACTGCCCGGGCCCGGTGCTGATGGTCAAGACCGAGCGCCCCTGGACGGGCGGCAACATCCTCGCTGCCGTGGACGTGGGCAACACCGATGGCGAGCACCGCACCCTGCATGCCGGGATCATCAGCCATGGCTATGACATTGCCGGCCTGGCCAAAGGCACCCTGCACGTGACTACTGCGTATCCGACACCAATGCTGTCGGCAGCCGACCCGACCTTCCAGTTCAAGGAAACCATCGAGGCGCGCTACCGTGAGCAGTGCCGCAGCTTCCAGGCCGAGTACGACATCAGCGACGAGCGCCTGCATGTACTCGAAGGCCCGGCCGACGTGGTGATTCCGCAGGTTGCCCAGCAACTCGATGCCGCGGTCACGGTGATCGGCACCGTCGCGCGCACCGGGCTTTCCGGCGCACTGATCGGCAACACAGCCGAAATCATACTCGACGCCCTGGAATGTGACGTACTGGTGCTCAAGCCGGACGAAATCATCGCCCACCTCGAAGAGCTCGTTGCCCAACGCTGACGACAAGGACGCATGTTCATCTGTAGGAGCCAGCTTGCTGGCGATCTGTGGTGCTAAAGATCGCCAGCAAGCTGGCTCCTACAAACGCTAAACCCGCAGTTCCAGCCCTTCGCGCAAAAACTTCGGCGCAATATAGCGCTCGTAATGCGCCTCCGAGAGCAGGAAGAATTCGCGGTCAATGGCGTCACGCAATTCCGGCAAGGCCCAATTGCGGAATTCAGGCAGTACAACCATGCCGTACGCCTCCAGCTGATTGATCACCCGAGCGCCCCGCGCGATCAGCTGATAGGCCCAGCAATAAGGCGACTGCTGCGGCACGAAGCGAATCTGCCGCTGCTCCAGTTGCCCGCGCAGACGTTGCTCGTCAAACACTTCCACTTTGGCGGTCATCACCTGCACCAGCAACAATTCCAGTCGCGTCCACACCGCACGCTTCTCGTCATCGTTGTAGCTGTTCCAGTTGATCACCTCATGGTGGAAGCGCTTGCAACCGCGGCACACGACATCGCCGTAAACGGTCGAACACAGCCCCACACAAGGCGTCTTGATGCGCTGATTGGACATGGCAAAAGCAGAATAGACAGCAGAATGACCTGGCATCTTAGCCCTTTGTCTAATTCAGATCACCCCTGCCGACAGGCCACCGAAAACTACCTGCATTGGCACTACTGCATTAAAAACGGCCTCAAAATGCTCATTTAGAACAGCTAAACTGCGCTTTTTCGGCCATTTTTGCCTTGTATTGCCTGCCTCGCCCACATTTTCAGCAGCCTGCCGATACGGGGACATCGGCTTAACTTTATCCGCGCTTTCCATTAGAATCGGCCCGCCTTTTACGGCGCCAATGTCCGTTGGAAGCTGTTTTCAAAGCGTCACGAGCACAGTCGATCCTGCAGGTACGATGGCGACGCAGCCACTTGGAGTCCCCCCGAGCGTCTGCGTCAGCCCTCATCAGAAACCGTCCTGCCGGCGTAAAACTTTGAAAGCAGCTTCTACAAGAGACTCATGCAACCTCGGCTGATCGGCTCATAAAGTCGAAAAGCGCTTGGTCATGAGTATCTGGATCGCGTCCCGGACAACCCTTTGGGACCACTGATGAGGGTAATAACTGTGCTTGAAGCCTATCGCAAACACGTAGCAGAGCGTGCCGCTCAGGGTATCGTGCCCCAGCCGCTGAACGCCGAACAAACCGCAGGCCTGGTCGAGCTGCTGAAAAACCCGCCGGCTGGCGAAGAAGAATTCCTCGTAGACCTGATCACCAACCGCGTACCGCCAGGCGTGGACGAAGCGGCCTACGTCAAGGCCGGTTTCCTCTCTGCCGTCGCCAAGGGCGAAGCCACCTCTCCGCTGATCAGCAAACAGCGTGCTGTCGAACTGCTCGGCACCATGCAGGGCGGCTACAACATCGCCACCATGGTCGAGCTGCTGGACGATGCCACCCTGGGCACCGTTGCCGCCGAACAACTCAAGCACACCCTGCTGATGTTCGACGCCTTCCACGACGTCGCCGAAAAAGCCAAGGCTGGCAATGCCAACGCCAAGGCCGTGCTGCAGTCCTGGGCCGATGGCGAGTGGTTCACCAACAAGCCGGAAATCGCCGAGAAGTACAGCCTGGCCGTGTTCAAGGTGCCCGGCGAGACCAACACCGACGACCTCTCCCCGGCTCCTGACGCTTGGTCGCGCCCCGACATCCCGCTGCACGCACTGGCCATGCTGAAGATGCCCCGTGATGGTATCACCCCCGATCAGCCGGGCTCCATCGGCCCACTGAAGCAAATCGAAGAAATCAAGGCCAAGGGCTTCCCGGTTGCCTACGTCGGCGACGTGGTCGGTACTGGCTCCTCGCGCAAATCCGCCACCAACTCGGTGCTGTGGTTCTTTGGTGACGACATTCCGTACGTTCCGAACAAGCGCGCAGGCGGCTTCTGCTTCGGCACCAAAATCGCCCCGATCTTCTACAACACCATGGAAGACGCCGGCGCCCTGCCGATCGAGTTCGATGTGTCGAACATCAACATGGGCGACGTGATCGACGTCTATCCGTTTGCCGGCAAAGTTTGCAAGCACGGCACCGACGACGTCATCACCACCTTCGAACTGAAGACCCCGGTACTGCTCGACGAAGTCCGCGCTGGTGGCCGTATCCCGCTGATCATCGGCCGCGGCCTGACCGAGAAGGCGCGTGCCGAACTGGGCCTGGGTGCTTCCGAGCTGTTCAAGAAGCCGGATCAGCCTGCTGCCAGCACCAAGGGTTTCACCCTGGCGCAAAAGATGGTCGGCAAGGCCTGCGGCGTCGAAGGCGTCCGTCCGGGCACCTACTGCGAACCGAAGATGACCACCGTCGGCTCTCAGGACACCACCGGCCCGATGACCCGTGACGAGCTGAAAGACCTGGCGTGCCTGGGCTTCTCGGCTGACCTGGTGATGCAGTCCTTCTGCCATACCGCGGCCTATCCGAAGCCGATCGACGTCACCACCCACCACACCCTGCCGGATTTCATCCGCACCCGTGGCGGCGTGTCCCTGCGTCCGGGCGACGGCATCATCCACAGCTGGCTGAACCGCATGCTGCTGCCGGACACCGTCGGCACCGGTGGCGACTCGCACACCCGCTTCCCGATCGGCATCAGCTTCCCGGCCGGCTCCGGCCTGGTCGCCTTCGCCGCCGCCACCGGCGTGATGCCGCTGGACATGCCGGAGTCGGTGCTGGTGCGCTTCAAAGGCAAGATGCAACCGGGTATCACCCTGCGTGACCTGGTCCATGCCATCCCCTACTACGCCATCCAGAAGGGCCTGCTGACCGTCGAGAAGAAAGGCAAGAAGAACATCTTCTCCGGCCGCATCCTCGAGATCGAAGGCCTGGACAACCTGACCGTCGAGCAGGCGTTCGAGCTATCCGACGCCTCCGCCGAGCGTTCGGCTGCCGGCTGCACCATCAAGCTGCCGGAAGAAGCTATCGCCGAGTACCTGAAATCCAACATCACCCTGCTGCGCTGGATGATCAGCGAAGGCTATGGTGATGCTCGTACCCTGGAGCGTCGTGCCCAGGCGATGGAAGCCTGGCTGGCCAACCCGGTACTGCTGGAAGCCGACAAGGACGCCGAGTACGCCGAAGTCATCGAGATCGATCTGTCCGAAGTCAAGGAGCCGATCCTCTGCGCCCCGAACGACCCGGACGACGCCCGCCTGCTGTCCACCGTGGCCGGCGACAAGATCGACGAAGTGTTCATCGGTTCGTGCATGACCAACATCGGTCACTTCCGTGCTGCCGGCAAGCTGCTTGACAAGGTCAAGGGCGGTATCCCGACGCGCCTGTGGCTGTCGCCGCCGACCAAGATGGATGCCCACCAGCTGACCGAGGAAGGCTACTACGGTATCTACGGCAAGGCCGGTGCACGCATGGAGATGCCGGGCTGCTCACTGTGCATGGGTAACCAAGCGCGCGTCGCTGCCAACTCCACCGTGGTATCGACCTCCACCCGTAACTTCCCCAACCGTCTGGGCGATGGCGCCAACGTGTATCTGGCCTCTGCCGAACTGGCTGCGGTCGCCTCGATTCTCGGCAAACTGCCGACCGTCGAGGAGTACATGGCCTACGCCAAGGATATCGACAGCATGGCTGGCGACATCTACCGCTACCTGAGCTTCGACCAGATCGCCGACTTCCGCGAAGCGGCGGCCAACGCCAAGATCCCGGTCGTTCAGGCCTGATCCAAGCGTTACAAAGGAGCCCCGCCTAGTGCGGGGCTTTTTTATGGGTTCTTTGCACAGTTTGGGGAAAGTGCGAATTGACTCCGGACTGGCAAATTTGTGTTTTCTGTACGCAGCGCTATTTATCTTCGGGCAACGATCATTGGCGTGGGATCTTTCGTCTTGGTTTCGCCCCTCACTACCGAGCCTGGCAGGGCAAGTTGGACGTGGTGATGCGTCAGGAGCACCGCGTCGGCGAGAAGCTGTTCGTCGACTATGCTGGCCAGACGGTGCCGGTGATCGACCGTCACAGCGGCGAGATCCGCCAGGCGCAGGTGTTCGTCGCGGTGCTTGGCGCGTCCAGCTACACCTTCGCCGAAGCCACCTGGTCGCAGCAGCTGCCGGACTGGCTGGGCTCGCATACCCGTTGCTTCGCCTTCCTCGGCGGGGTGCCGGAGATCGTGGTGCCGGACAACCTGCGCAGCGCGGTGAGCAAGGCCCATCGTTACGAGCCGGACATCAACCCGAGCTACCGCGATCTGGCCGAGCACTATGGCGTGGCGGTGGTGCCGGCGCGGGCACGCAAACCGCGCGACAAGGCCAAGGCCGAAGTCGGCGTGCAGGTGGTCGAGCGTTGGATCCTCGCCGCACTGAGGAATCGGCAGTTCTTCTCCCTGGATGAACTCAACACGGCCATCGCCGGGCTGCTGGAGCGGCTCAACCAACGCCCGTTCAAGAAGCTGCCGGGCTCCCGGCAGTCGGCCTTCGAAGCTCTGGATCGTCCGGCGCTGCGCCCCCTACCGGAGCAACCCTACGTCTACGCCGAGTGGAAGAAGGCGCGGGTGCACATCGACTACCACGTCGAGGTCGATGGGCATTACTACTCGGTGCCGTATCAACTGGTGAAGAAGCAGCTGGAGGTGCGCCTGACGGCGCGCACCGTCGAGTTTTTCCACGCCAACCAGCGAGTGGCCAGCCACCTGCGCTCAATGCACAAGGGCAGGCACAGCACGCAGGCCGAGCACATGCCCAAGAGCCATCGCGAGCATGCCGAGTGGACGCCGCAACGGCTGATCCGCTGGGCCGAGCAGACCGGGCCGAACACCGCCGGAGTGATCCGGCACATCCTCGAACGGCGCATCCATCCGCAGCAGGGCTACCGGGCCTGCCTGGGCATCCTGCGCCTGGGCAAAACCCACGGCGAAGTGCGCCTGGAGTTGGCCTGCCGTCGCGCCATCAGCCTCGGCACGTGCAGCTACAAGAGCCTCGAATCGATCCTGCGCCAGGGGCTGGAAAACCTGCCGCTAGCTCAA
>NZ_QASO01000009.1 GCF_003052605.1 Ectopseudomonas oleovorans
GAACGCCATCCGTCCCTTCGTCATCGGCCGCAAGAACTGGCTGTTCAGCGACACGCCCAAGGGCGCTACCGCCAGCGCGCAGATCTACAGCCTGATCGAAACTGCCAAAGCCAACGGGCAAGAGCCTTACGCCTGGTTGCGCCACATCCTTGAACGCCTGCCGACCGCCAGTAGCGTCGAGGATTACGAAGCGCTGCTGCCGTGGAACTGCTCGCCAGCTTCTGCCTCTGCTTCCTGAAATAAAAACCGTCCGCCAGGACGGGGTTTATGGAGCGTTTACAGTGAGAAAGTCCAAGCGGATTTCCTTGTGGAGCGCCTCCAGCTGCAAATCCGTATTGGCTGATGGCTTAAGCGGCAAAGCTTCCACGTCGAAAACTGCCGTGTCTGGTTCGGGCATTCCGGCAGCCATCAGGCTGTTCTCAAAACCGTTTTCGATCAGTTCCAGTTGCAGATGTGCCGGAATCGGCTGCAGGTGGTAGACCTGCCCTCGAACACGACGATCCTCATCCTGCGCAACCCAGCCCGCGCGCACTAATCGACGAATCTGCTCATACACATAGCGGCGCACATCGGTGATACGAAAATGTGTACCACTCAGGCGAGCGGCATAGGCATCGCGCAGTTCACGGGTCGTAAAGGTTGTACGCCCTTGCTCCTGAAGCAGCTCATACAGACGCCTGTCGAAGATAAACGAGGCCGATTTCATTGAGGCACCAGAAGAGTTAGCGCAAGAAAAATGCGGATTATAGTCCGTGGCCCGTGCATCCGCAAACGCACGATAGTGCCGCCTCAAGTTAAATTGAGACGGTCATGGATAAGTTGGCGAAAGCGTTAGGGGAACGCATCCGAGTGCAGAGGAAAGCCTGCCGGATTTCCCAGGATGCATTGGCGCTGGCGTGCAATATCGACCGCAGCTACGTTGGACGGATCGAGCGTGGCGAGGTCAACATCACCGTCGAGAAGCTCTACCGCATCGCAGGCGAACTCGCCTGCGATCCTTCAAGCCTTCTGCCACAGCCATCTGAAATCTAACCCGAGAACGTAATACGGTCAGACCGCAGCGCCGCTACTACCTTGTCCCAAACCGCCAGTCGCCGTCAGCATCTTCAAAATCACCAAGGCAAACGCCCGGCTCTTGGTCTCGTTATCCAGCACTTCCAGCGACAGCTTTTCGTGGTCGGTCATGGCGTCCAGCACGGTGTCCAGCACGCGCTTGGGGAATAGGCCGTGCATCACTTGCTCCACGGAGTGGTTGTTCACTTGAGCCATTACATCTTCCTGGCGGCTGATGCGCTGGGCGATGCCGGTGAGGAACTGCAGTTGGTCCTCATCGCTCACCTCGGCACCAAAGATATCGTTCAGCGCTTCGATGATTTCTGACAGGCGTTTCTTCTCCGGGTCATGCGGTTTACCGCTGCCCACGTCGCTGCCGGGTTTGAGGGTGTATTCGCCATCTTCCTCACTCAGTCGTAACTGGTGCTCGGCGCGCTTGCTCAGGCGGTAGTGGCTCAGTTGCAGCTCGCCCACGTCCACGTGGTCTTGTTGCAGGCGATCCACGCGCAGCAGTGGGTGCAGGTGCTTGGCGTACACGCACAGCTGCTCCAGCTCGCGGTCCTCATAAGGCACGATCTGTGAGAGGAATTCGTACAGGCGCACAAAGCTCTGCAGGTTCTTGCGGAACAGGTCGAGCTGGTCCACCTGCTCGCCGGCCTCTTTCAGCGCGTGCTCAGCTTTTTTCAGGCCGGCGCTGTCACCGTTGGCTTCGGCTGTACGCTTGTAATCCAACGCCTGCTGGCGCGACTCCAGCGAGAAGGCATAACGCTTGGCAAAGCGCTCCTTGGCCGGTGTGCAGTAGTAACTCAGCTTGCTGGCCGCCGCCTTGGGGTCGAAGAAGGCCATGGCGAACGCCTCGACCTCCTGCCAGTGATAGATGCCCTCGGCATCCAGCTTCTTCTGCAGGTCATAGATGATCTGCGGATCGGTCACATCGGTCAGCTCGGCCTTGGTGTAGTAAGGCAAGAAGGCGTCGAGAATGTCCTGCGGCTCGTTGAAGAAGTCGAGGATGAAGGTTTGCTTGCTGTCACCGAAGGTGCGGTTCAGCCGCGACAAGGTTTGCACGCAGTCCACGCCTTGCAGCTTCTTGTCCACGTACATGGCGCACAGCTTGGGCTGATCGAAGCCGGTCTGATACTTGTTGGCCGCGATCATCACGTTGAAGTCTTGAGTGTCGAACGCCTGCGCCAGGTCACGACCATTCAGGCCGGTGTTGAGCAGGCTGCTGCTTTCCGTCACCTCTTCGGGGATCACCTCATCCGGCAATACGCTGCCAGAGAAGGCCACCAGCGGGTGCACATCGGCGTATCCCATCTGCTGCACATAAGCCTTCACTGCCAACTGGTAACGCACCGCTTCCTGACGGCTGCTGGTGACGACCATGGCTTTGGCCTGGCCACTCAACAGACCACGGATATTGGCGCGGAAGTGCTCAACGAGCACCTCGACCTTCTGGCTGATGTTGTACGGATGCAGCCGCACCCAACGGGCCAGCTTGATGCGCGCTTTCTTGCTGTCCACCTCGTCGTCTTCGCCATCCGGGTGGGCGATCTTCCAGGCGGTGCTGTAGGTGGTGTAGTTACGGAGCACGTCGAGGATAAAACCCTCCTCGATGGCCTGGCGCATGGAATACAGGTGGAACGCCTCGGGCTTGTTGCTGGCACTGGCCGGCAGCGTCGGGTCGGCCGGGCGCCCGAACAGCTCCAGGGTCTTGGCCTTGGGCGTGGCGGTAAAGGCGTAGTAGCTGATGCGCCTATTCGGTTGGCGCGCCTGCACGGCGGCGTCCAGCAGCTCTTCGGCGCTGATTTCTTCCCGCTCTTGGTTATCAGAGCCGAGGGCATCACTGCCGAGAATCTGTTTCAGCTTGCTGGCCGATGAGCCGGTTTGCGAGGAATGCGCTTCGTCGGCGATTACCGCATAGCGCCCGCTGGCCAGCTTGGGGTACTTGTCCAGGGCATCGAACAGCGCCGGAAAGGTCTGGATGGTGACGATGATGATGCGCGTCTGCTCGGCCAGCGCTTCGGCCAATTGCTCGGATTTGCTCTGGCTGCTGGTTTCACGGTTGATCTGCTTGACCACGCCCTGAGCGTGCTCGAACTGGTAGATGGTGTCCTGCAGCTGCTTATCCAACACGGTGCGGTCGGTAATCACGATCACCGAGTTGAACAGGCGCTGGCCGACCTCGTCGTACAGCGAGGCCAGTTGATGGGCGGTCCAGGCGATGGAGTTGGACTTGCCCGAGCCGGCGCTGTGCTGGATCAAGTAGCGCTTGCCCGGCCCTTCGGCGCGGGTGGTGTTAATCAGCGTGTTGACCACTTCCCACTGGTGGTAACGCGGGAAGATCATCGTCTCCTTGGTTACCGGCGTGCCGTCGAAGCCTTCGCTGGTTTTCTTGTCCAGGTGCAAAAAGCGCCCCAGCACCTTGAGCCAGGCATCCGGCTGCATCAGGCGTTGTCACAGGTAGCTGGTGGCGTATTGGCTGTCATCCTCAGGCAGCGGGTTGCCCGCGCCGCCTTCCGCGCTGCCGAGGTTGAACGGCAGGAAGAAGGTGTCTTTACCCGCCAGCTTGGTGGTCATCGCCACTTCATTCTGGCCCACGGCAAAGTGCACCAGCGCGCCGCGCTTGAAGGTCAGCAGTGGCTCGGGCTTGCGCGTCAGCGGGTCTTTTACCGGACGGTCGTAACGGTACTGGCGCTTGGCGTTTTCCACCGACTGCTTGAACTCGCTTTTCAGCTCCAGCGTGGCGGTGGGGATGCCGTTGACGAACAACACCAAGTCCAGCCTTGGGTTGTAGCTCTGCCCACTGCTACCAGCCTCACGCGCATGCGGCGAGTAAGACACCTCCGGCACCACGCGCAGGCGGTTGTATTGGTAACGCTTGAGGGTGTCCGGGTTCATGCCGTGGTCGGGCTGGAAGCTGCACAGTTCCACCTTCACCGCCGGCAGCTTGAAGCCATGGCGCAGCACATCCAGGGTGCCGCTCTGCTCCAGCTCGCGCACCAGCTTTTGCACCAGCACATCATCCGGATTGTTCGGGTTGGCCTTGGCGAACTTGTCCCAACGCTCCGGCCAGGCGTCCTTGAAGTAACCCAGCACATCTTCGGTATACAGCGCCGTGCGCCGGTCATAGCCGCTGGCGGTGCCGACTAGCCAGCCTTGGGCGGCCAGGGCGTCGATAATGTCTTGTTGAAACTGAGCTTCCTTGCTGTCCGCCATTACACGGCCTCTTGTGCTAGTTCGGGAGATGGTGCGCTGGCCGGAGGCTGCCAGCCGCGTACGTCGATTTTGCCGGTGACGGCGGCGGAGATAAGGGCGGAGCGGCGCTCATGCAAGGTTGAACAAAGCAACTCCGCCTCTTTTTGAAGTACCCCATACTTGGATAGCGAGGCGTTAACCGAGCGCACTATAGCTTTCTGCTCATCCAAAGGAGGCAAAGGCATTTTATGCTGAATAAAGTCTGAAACCTTTACACTGCTCAGAATGCTTTCTTTATTAGTTGCTTGCATTGCCATAAATGCAGCACCTGACTTCAAGTAAATCCCCATAAATCCAGGCTCAATATCGTAATCACACCTGAACCCAACAATATTTTGCAAAATTACATAATCAGGGTTTTCACCAACCACTCCAACCTTGCCTATGGTTCCAACCGTGACCATAAGAACGTCCCCAGGAGCCACATCATCCCTTACGAACTCAGAGTGGCTTTCTTCGGAAATGTACTTACTGAAATCTGATGAGCACTCCATTGCCTCATCGGAAAGCTGCCTAGCCTCCAATATAGGTATCCCACTATCTATATAAGATGGTGACCGGCCTCGGTTATCGATTATCGCCCCTTAATACCAAAATAGAATTTTCTCACACCCCAATGCGCAGGCACCTCACCTAGCCACTCAACGCCAGAGTCTTTCATTGGCACCATGGGGTCGAGGCCTTTGGTGACGGCGTGGGAGATCACGGCCTGGCGCTTTTCCTTGAGCAGTTCGATCAGGCGCTGCTGCTCTTCGATCAGCGCGTCGATGCGGGCGGTTTCGTGGTCGAGGAAGCGGGCGATTTGGATTTGTTCTGCGAATGGCGGCGTCGGCATACTAAAGCGGCTAAGCTCATCGCCAGATATCTCAAGGAACGTTGAGCCTCTTCCGCGATTGTTCAGCTCGTCTTTAGCTGTCAGCAGGACGAATGCAAAATAGACTGCATGTACGTTTGCATTCGGCACTAACCCTTTGCACCCCTGATTCGTACACATACCTCTCAATGCAATCGCTAGTGAACCGATCGGCGCTCTCGTAGAAAGAATCAAGCTCCCAGCTGGAAGAAGGGTTGTACCGCAGGAAGCAAGACCTTTGGCTGTGATAGTTCTTTTAGATGCATCAAGAAAGAATGAAGACAGGCCACTCAAATCAGCCGGAGTTACCCAAGCAATATCGCCGTCCCAATTGACTTCATCAGGCGTTGGAGTGGAGCCGCTTTCGATTTTGAACGATCTCTTTAGCGGACTTGCCGACCAGTGATCAGGAATAGTGCCAATCCACTCGCCGCCAGAATCCTTGTAAGCCGGATATGCCGGAAAACTACTCGGGCTTTCCCTGCCCTCGTCCTGCGGGCCAACGGCTGCGCCGTTGTTCAAATTTGCTCCCGACAAATTTGTCATGCCGACAGCCCCTCGATCATCTGCTTGATGCGGTCGGTGCAGGCTTTCAGGTCGTTGTCGATGGCCTCCAGCGGGCGCGGCGGCTGGAAGACGTAGAAGTGGCGGTTGAAGGGAATCTCGAAGCCGACGATGCCCACATCGCCGTCCAGCGCATCGGTTTTGCTTTCGTCGATCCAGGCATCCGGCACATGGGGGATGACTTCGCGCGCAAAATACTCATACACCGACTCGCCCAGCGGCACGTTCTCGTTATCGCGCAGGCCAGCATCGGCTTCCGGCTGGCCCTTGATGGTGCAGATATCCGCTTCGGGGTCGCGCTCGCTCAGGGCGCTCATCAGGGCTTTGAGTTCCGGCGTACTTAGGCTGACGCTGTGCGCGCTGAGGGCCTTTTTCAGCAGCTTGCTGAACTGCTCGCGGTTACGGTGCAGCGCGCTGGCGTCCATGG
Organism: Ectopseudomonas oleovorans; assembly: GCF_003052605.1. Taxonomy (GTDB): domain Bacteria; phylum Pseudomonadota; class Gammaproteobacteria; order Pseudomonadales; family Pseudomonadaceae; genus Aquipseudomonas; species Aquipseudomonas oleovorans_A. The sequence goes on from NZ_QASO01000009.1 coordinate 6,153, forward strand.
TTTGTAGGGCGGCCAGCAGCTGTTGCTGGGCGGCGCTGTCGAGCTTCTGCAGGGCTTTTTCTTCCAGCACCTTAGCGATGCGTTCGGGGCTGGTCTGGAAGTTCAGGCGCAACGGTCGCTCGACAGTGATGCGCCGGTAGCCGAAGGCGTCGATGGGGAAGATCTTGCTCTGCGCGGTTTGCTCAAAGCTGCCATACAGGCGCACCAGCTCGCTGATTTGATCCTCGGTGATGTACTGACGCTTGCTGCCCAGCGACTTACGCATTTTGGCGTAGTGCTGGCTGCCGTCGATCAACTGCACCTTGCCCTGGCGCGCGGCGGCTTTGTGGTTGCTGAGTATCCACACATAGGTGGCGATGCCCGTGTTGTAGAACATGTCGGTGGGCAACGCGACGATGGCTTCGACCAGATCGTTCTGCAGCAGGTAGCGGCGAATCTCCGACTCACCCGAACCCGCGCCGCCGGTAAACAGCGGCGAGCCGTTGAGGATGATGCCGATGCGCGAACCACCGTCGCGAGGGTCGCGCATCTTGCTGACCAGGTGCAGCAGGAACAGCAGCGAGCCGTCGGACACCCTTGGCAGGCCTGGACCGAAGCGGCCATCGAAGCCCTTGTGGCTGTGTTCGTCGGTGATCTGCTTCTGCACCTTCTTCCATTCCACGCCGAACGGCGGGTTGCTGAGCATGAAATCGAAGCGCTTGTCGGCCAGTTGGTCGTTGGACAGGGTGTTGCCGAGCTTGATGCTGGCCACGTCCTGGCCCTTGATTAGCATGTCCGCCTTGCAGATGGCGTAGGACTCGGGGTTGAGCTCCTGGCCGTGCAGCGACACGCTGACTTTCTCGCTGATGGACTGGATGTATTCATCCCCCTCAGACAGAAAGCCGCCGGTGCCGGCGGTTGGATCATAGATGGTGACGATGCTGTTTGGCGCGAGCTTGTGGTCCTGATTAGTGATCACCAGCGAGGTGGTGAGGTGCACGATATCGCGCGGGGTGAAGTGCTCCCCGGCCGTTTCGTTGGAGCTTTCCGCGAACTTGCGGATCAGCTCTTCAAAGATGATGCCCATGCCGAAGTTGCTGATGTACTCGGGGCTTAGATCAGTGGCGGCGAAACGCTGCACCACTTGGTACAGCAGGTTGGCGGTTTCCAGCTGCTGGACGAAATCTTCAAAGTGGAAATGCTCGAAGATCTCGCGGGCATCCTTGCTGAACGCCTGCACGTAGCTCATCAGGTCGGCAGCGGTCTGGGTGTCGGACAGGGTGCCGAGGGTCAGCGGCGAGGCGTTGAAGAACTGTTGGCCAGCGGCGCGTAGCAGGATCATCTCGCGCACGGTATCGGGACGGCCTTCCTGCGCAAAGGTCTGCTTGATCACCTCATCCTTGGTCGGCGCCAGCACGCATTCCATCCGGCGCAACAGGGTAAACGGCAGGATGATGCGACCGTACTGGGACTGCTTGAAGTCACCGCGCAGCAGGTCGGCAATCGACCAGAGAAAGGCGGCCGTCTGGGAATGGTTTTCCGTATTCACGCAACTGCTCCTTGGAATACGCGCAAAAACGCGAGTCTAACTTAGATGGCGGTTTTCACTTCACCTGCACAGCCAGAACTTTTTCAATGGCATCACGGAAACCCGGCTTGTGGATCGTCCTTCTCTTCACATCCACCAATTCGCCCCTGCTGCCAATCGACAGCCCCACTAGGCCAAGCGACGCCGGATCAATCGCAGCTTTCAACGCTGCCAACTCAGCATCATTCAAGAGCGGCCGAGTGGAAACGGCTTGTCCCGCTGTGCTTCCCAGGATGATCGGTGCGCCACTGTACTTAGCCTTCCGCGACTCCTTGGCCTTGAGCGCCCGCAACTCTTTGGCGAGCAGCCTCACGCTCATGCGCAGCACTGGGTCTTGGATGTGTTCGATCCAATCATTTGGATCAGCCTTTGTCTTACTGGCCTTGGGCAGCGACACGAGTCTCCAAGACTGGATCAGTTCCCGGTAATGCGCGCCGGTCGTATTGACGATGGACTTTTCCCCGGGAACCGGCAGCCCACGGTCTTTGCCAAGGGTGATGATGGTCTTGTAGGAGAAGTCCGAGGAATGCCGCTCATGCAGCAGCCGACACGCTTCATTGATGGCTTCCAGGCTGCGCTTGCGGCGGCTATCGCTGGCCTCGCTCATCAGCCGCCCGTAGGTGTCCTGCGGCGAAACAAGTTGGTCACTCATTAATAGAAGCCTCGTGGGTCAACTGGCACACGCGATTGGGATTAGAGAGAAGCTGTTTGATCTCGGTCGAAATGCGCGTCAGCTCCGGCTCGTGAGCGTCGATGTCGAGCAGCATCAGGTCGCCCGAAAACAGGTCGTCGATCTTTTCCCAGGACCCTAAACGCTGAAGGAGAATCCGGTTCATCTCGTTGGCAACGACCAGCTTCTGTTCGTCATCAAGCCTGTACATGGTCGGTGCCAAGCCGTTGTTCTCGGCCATACGGTCGATGGCCTGGGCGATCAGCGGCACGGCGCGCGAGGGATTGGCCGACCGATAGATAGTCGCGTTCTGGCAGATTTCGGCCAGCAAATGGTAGTTGGTCTTGGACTCTTCAAAAGCGACACCGACTTCGGCAAGATCGCCACCGGCGATTAGTCTGACGCCATTCTCGCCTTCGCCGCTCTGCTCGCCTTCTTTGATGAGTTTCAGGCAGCCTTGGACATAGTGATTGAGGGCTGCATAGTCAGTCAGCAGGCCGTCGAGCTTCCCGGCGCTGAGTTGCTGGTTGGCGCTCGCCTGCTTTCGAATCGAGTGCTGAGTGTCCGGCTGATTGGCCTGGCAGGCGTCATACCAGTCCTGTTCAAGCCGACCGACCTCCGCCGCGTAGCTCTGAAAACGTGCGCTTTCCGCGTGAATCTCCAACGCGAGTTCGTTGGCCAGCGCCACCAGGCCGCCAAGGAACGGAACCCCGGTGACAAAGAACCGACATCGCGGGCAATTTTTCTGCCCGAGATAGCCCGCCTCGACAGGGGCATAAAGACTTTCAACTTTTCTCTCGGCCACAGCCTCGCCGCCGATTTGGCATGCAGCGCCTGACATGGGACAGATGCCGTGATCGAATACCACGCAGGCCGAGTTCGGCACGTCAGATTCGAGCAGCAAGCGATTTCCGTCCGTTGCAATCAGTTGATGGCGAAGCGGCTGTAATCCCTGTGTGCTTACCGCTTCGGCATGGCGCTGAGTTGAGATCTGTGCGGCCCGCTTCTCAGTCTCGCCCATGGTGCGGCGCATCTGATCGTTGTTCAGCCTGATGTAGTAGATCGTCATCACTAGCGAGGCATGACCAACAAGCTTGGAGATAAGGTGAATAGGCGCTTCGCCGTCTGCGATGAACGCCGTGATCAGACTGACACGCAGGCTGTGCGGTGTGTAGGGGCTGATATAGCGCTTATTGTTCGCTTTGGAGCCGGGACTTTCGCTGGCAAGGTTTTCGCCAGTGCGCTGAATCGTGTAGAGCAATTCCGGCAAAGTATGAGTGAAAGCCGTTGTGGTGAATGCCGGCTGACCCGAGGCGTCCGTGCGGAACAGAAAGCATTGGGTGCCACGTGCCTGCAAAATCTTCTCATTGGTTTCGGCACGAAGCTTGATATCAGACCAGCGCGTCGGCTCTTTCAGCGGGTTGTACTTGGCTTGCCAGTCTCGCAGCAAGAGGAACCAATAGAGCAAATCATCAGGAATCCACTCAACTTCGTAGCCACCCTCCTGGCGTCCGGTCTTGTTGGTAGTCACATAGAGCTTTGGCGCGCCCTTGTCGCCGCGCTGTACCGCAGCCTGCGGGCGACGCTTCTTGCTCCCTTTCCCAGCCAGGGGGCCGATGTTCTTCTCCCAGCGAACACCGCCATGCTCAGCATCGAGAACGGCTATCTCGTTATCCGCCTCGCCGCTGTCCAGCCAGAGAATCTGTTGGCCGCGCAGCGGAAAACGCAGCAACGTGTAAAGCGCCACAAAGCGAACAGGCGACCAAATCTGATAGCTGTTTACCACTTCGCGCTTGTCTTTCATCTTGCGGTCAGCCTTGACCACGCGCCAGATGCAGTTCGGGTCGTCGCGGTCGATCAACGACTCGTCCACATAAATCCAGTCGGCGCGGGTCGCAAAAAAGTCTTGTAGGTGCGGCAAATCCGTCAGGCTCGGCCTTGTCTGCAATACCTGTTCGCCGTTCGGCACGAGGAAATTGCGCGCCCGGAGGATATATTCATAACCAAGCGGCGGCTTGGTGGACTGGTTGGGCCGGTAGGCCTGCAAGCTATCTGCAAAGCCGGCCAGCACCGTTTGAAAGGGGTTCCGGAACTCAGCAAGCACAATGCGCTCGTCCGCGTCGGCATCGGTGCAGTGTTCATCCAAAAGCCAGCCGAAAAAGGCCGTGATAGCAGCGTGATAAGGCCTTTTTAGGGACTCGGCTTGGGCCTCGATGAACTGATGATAGGCCTCGATGGGGAATGGATTAGCGCGTAGCAGCAGGTACCTGGGTTCGTCGGGAAACCTCTGAACCCGATAGAAACCGCCCACAAAAAACCTGATCGCGGATTTCTTTGTGGAGATGTTCGTTTGGGTCTTCAGCCACCGCTCAACATTTGCCCACATAAGTGGGTAGTCGGCTAGCGCAGCGCTAGGATTGTCATTACCGAGGAACTCGTACCAGTCCACCCAGCCAGCGTCGGCATAGATCTTACCGGGCCTGGCCGGCAGCCGCGGGTCTTCGCTGTAGCGGCTATTGTAGTCGGGCTGATTCTTGATGCCCAGCGCCTGGGCTGCCGCCTGGGCCTCGGCGTAGGTCGGGTAAAAGTCGGGCCGTTCATTACCTAGCAGCCTGTCGGACTTTTCCCCTCGCCGGTAGAATTGCGCATCGCTCCTGGAACCTGACTGTATGAGCCGCTTTCGACCGATAAACCGCGAAATCGACTACTTGCTCCCGCCGTCGGTGCAGGACTGGCTGCCCGAGTCACATTTGGCGCGCTACGTGGTGGAGGTCGTAGAGGGCCTGGATCTGTCGAAGCTGGAGAGCGTCTATGCGGGCCGTGGCAGCGCTGCCTACCATCCGGCTATGTTGCTGTCGTTGCTGATCTACGGCTATGCCACGGGTGCGTATTCAAGCCGCAAGATCGAGCGAGCCAGCTATGACTCCCTGGCGTTCCGGTTTATCGCCTGCGACCAGCACCCGGATCACGACACCCTGGCCAGCTTCCGCCGTCGCCACGGAGAGCAGTTCGCCGCGACCTTTGTGCAGGTACTGCAAATCGCGCGCGAGAACCAAGTCTCGCGTTTTGGCACGGTCAGTCTGGACGGCACCAAGATCCACGCCAATGCCTCGCGGCACAGCGCCCTGTCCTATGCTCACGCCGAGAAGATCGAGGCCCAGCTAAAGGCCGAGGTCCAGGAGATGCTCAAGCTGGCAGAAGCGGCCGATCAGAGCGACCTCCCCGACGGGGTCAGTCTGCCCGACGAGATCAAGCGGCGCGAAGACCGCCTGGCCGCCATAGCAGAAGCCAAGACCAAGATCGAAGCGCGGGCCAAGGAACGCCTCGAGCGCGAGCAGGCCGAGTATCAAGCCAAGCTGGACAAGCGCGAGGCCAAGGAAAAGGCCAACGGCAAGAAGCCTGGAGGCAAACCGCCGAAGCCGCCGCAGGTGGGCCCGCGCCCGGACGACCAGATCAACCTGACCGACGAAGAGTCGCGCATCATGAAGGTGGCTGGTGGCGGCTTCGAGCAGTGCTACAACGCCCAAGCGCTGGTCGATAGCGAATCCATGTTGGTCATGGCGCCGCATGTGACCCAGGCGGGCAACGACAAGGAACAGGTCGTACCGATGCTGGCCAAGCTTCAAGCGCTTCCCGAGGAGCTGAACCAGCCGGAGAAATTCCTGGCCGATAGCGGCTACTTCAGCGAGAAGAATGTCGAAGCCTGCGAGGCCGCCAGGATCGAGCCCCTGATTGCCGTGGGCCGCGACGCCCACCATCGGCACTGGCGCGAGCGTTTCGAAGAGCCGGCAGCGTCATCGGAGCCGACCAGTCCGGTCGACAAAATGAAGCACCGACTCAAGACCAAGGCCGGGCGCGCGGCCTATGGGCAGCGCAAGCAGACGGTGGAACCGGTATTCGGAATCATCAAGTCGGTGATGGGCTTCCGTCAGTTCCTGCTGCGCGGTCTGGCGAATGTCCAGAACGAATGGACCCTGGTGTGCCTGGCGTGGAACTTGAAACGCATGGCCACGTTGCGCCCGCATTCCGTTCAAAATGCGTGAACAGAGGCTGAATCCGCTCGAATTCAGGAAATTCAGGGCAACAACCGGTTAAAAACGCTCAAATAGTGGGCAATTCGCTTTGTCTTTGTCGCGCTCTGTCCATTTATGAATTCAAGTCCGACAGGCTGCTAGG
>NZ_QASO01000090.1 GCF_003052605.1 Ectopseudomonas oleovorans
CATCGGCCGCAAGAACTGGCTGTTCAGCGACACGCCGAAAGGCGCTACCGCCAGCGCGCAGATCTACAGCCTGATCGAAACTGCCAAAGCCAACGGGCAAGAGCCTTACGCCTGGTTGCGCCACATCCTTGAACGCCTGTCAGCGGCGAGCCGCGTCGAGGATTACGAAGCGCTGCTGCCGTGGAACTGCTCGCCAGCTTCTGCCTCTGCTTCCTGAAAAAACCGTCCGCCAGGACGGGGTTTATGGAGCGGTTACGGAGGATGTTTATCGTCATTACTTTCAGGCCGGGCGATGTGGGGAGATGTAGGGTTTCTTCCATTGGAAGCAACTAATATGCCCACCTACCTGATGATAGACGACCCATCCCTTACTCACCTGTGCACTCAGACAAGGCAGAGCACTGGCCGCCGCCCAGACCTCCGCACCTGTATATCTATCCCAGGCATGAGGTGTATTATTCTTCGAACCAAAAACTAGGTCTTCATAAACACAGGCCAGACTTATACTTACGTTTGCAGGGTAGAGTTTGACCCAACGACACACGCCACTATCAACGGCAACACTGATCATGCACCGACTAGAGCTCAAGATTACATCGCCTTCATGAAACCTGATCCCACGCATGCACAAATCCAACACATCCACCCCGGCAGCAGCAGCTGTGGCACACAGCAGGCTCAATTCAGAGATCATTATTTTCTTTACAAGAATCTTTTTCTCAGGATCAACAACAGCCAATACATCCCCACACAGCACTGCGATAAATTCACCGCTGTCATCCACCCGAGCAAAAAAACTCTCAGGATCCATCTCCCCCATCGCCAACAAATCCAACTCAAAAACAAAAGCAGCATCAACCAATGAGAAGATTGCGAATCTCTTAGAGCTTCTAATACCATAGCACAGCCCATTACCAATAAGTTTCACATGATTCATATCCATTTTCAGACGACGAAGCACTTCCCAGGTTCCAACATCTACAACGTCGCACCCTTTATGAGGCTCACTTAGGACATTTACAGCTCTATAATACAATCCATCAGAGAAGAAGCTTTGCGCTTCCGTGCTCCAGCCATTGACCGACAAATAATCTTCAGTCTCCACATACACAAGAGACATGTCCGCCTTCCTGAAAACCGCCCCGCCGCCGCCACTGACACATATATACTCGCCACAATCGACCAACGTACTGGCGAAGCCTGACAGATTACGGCCCTCATAAACAACATCCTCCACACCGGAGAAAGTATTGAGGTCTATCTTTCTGAAGCAGTGGCTCAGGACACGATCGGCTACGCAGTTCTTTTCGTACCACACATAAAGATCATCACCCTCCAACAAGCAACTGGCACAATCACAGTTTGCTCCCGCCAAATGGTATTTAGCCTTTCTTTCTGGCACGCCACTCATTTCAGAATCCTCTACTTACCAAGATAAGCAAGTCGCTGACGCAACGCGGCGAATGACTGATCGTAGCGATTCTCTGTAGATTCGATCCAGTCGCAGGCAGGAATGCCACATTATCGGCCTGATCCAGGCCATAGAAGATTAGGGAAGCAGCGATGCTCGCCGCAGCGTTTTCAACGGGGAGAGAAGAGACAAGTAGATTTTTCCCAACAGCCAAACGTGTCCATTCAGCAGATTTAAGCAAAGGGATGATAGTTATCGCCATTACTTTTAAGCCGGACGACTCGGAGAAACATAAGGTTTTTTCCAGTTGAAACACTGAATATCACCAGACGGCTGGTGAAACACCACCCAGTTGTCGCTCACCTCAATGGTGTTGGCGATGGTACCAGCAGAGGCTTGCCATACCTCCTCACCAGTGAACTTATCCCACGCCCGTGGACGGCGCTCTTCCAGACCAAAGATCAAATCTCCGTCAGTATCTGCAGCAAGCATCTCCCAGTTACTTTTCCGGCCCCAAAGCAATGAACCATCGGCTGTAGATAAACACAGCACATAACCAATGCTGCCGGCATTGCTCAGCACCAAAGTATCTTTAGAGGCACTAATGAAATGCGGAAACGCAAGGTTCTTATATTTCAAACCGGCCAGCAGCGCCTGCATAAAGTCACTGTTGAAATAGGCAAAATCGGCAACGACAACAAAGGTCTTCAGATCAATAACCAGCACATGATTACCCGCCAACACATATAGCGTATCACCACATCGGGACACTGCCGTTTTCGGAGTATCATCAGGGAACTCACAACGCTCAAGCGCCACTTCCAACCTTACAGCCTTTTCAGCAACTGAATAGACACAGAAGACCGATGAAGATAGTCGCACACCGTAAATCAATCCGTCAGCACAGGGCATGAAATATTGGATGTCAATCTCAGCATGGTCAACGACCTTGCCGCCTTCAATAATATCCAACCCCTGACTGTAGTCATTCCAACCATACGTACGGAAAACCTTCCCACCATGGAAGACAAAGCGGCCACTGCTCGCCCAGCCTGGATTGGCGATACCATTATATTCGCTATAGAGCACTTGCCACTGGGTGACATCAATAAGCTCCGGTGCTTTCCCATAGATATGTAGCAAATTACCCATCAGAAACATCGGCCGCCATTGTGCCTCCACCTCCCTAACGAGCCGCGCAGGTTCATCGTTCTCATCCCCAGTGAACTGCTGCAAGTCAAACGCCTTAAAGTAACGCTTACCTTCGTCTGAGCCGTATTGCACATATAACTGATCGCCCCCCAACGCGGCAGATACGACGCCCTCGAATTTCTGCGCAAAGCGAAACTTCGCTTTTTTTTCTGGAATACCTACCGTCATATCAGGTGCCCTTCATTGTCAGCGCCTCTGGAAATCACTTGGAGTCCTACGACGCCACAGCAATAGCGTCGCCCCATTTAAGAGGAGGGGTAACATCTATTAAAATCACAGAGGACGATGCGGAGAAATATAGGGTTTCTTCCAGTGATGACACTGGATGTAGCCAGCCAGCTGAGAAAACACTAGCCATTGATCGCCGACTTGTATTTTGTTTGTGGCTGTAGGGCCTTTCATTTGCCAGACAACCTCACCCGAATATTTATCCCAAGCCATTGGAACAGCACTCGACAGGCCATAAACCAGATCACCCGGACAGTTCAATGCAACTACATCGCGGCCGCCGGACCACAGCCAAACACGAGGCTGTTCTTGTGCCAGATCCAGATAGAGCGCATAACCACCGACGGAAAAAAGTGTCAATATAACACTCGTACCGCAGATGCTCATATTGGACGCACAGGCACGCGCCATGCTGAGGCGCTCGACCTGCATATGAGCTTGCATCTCTGCTAACTGTAAATAGCTGATTTCGCGCAGCAATTGCCCACTAGCTATATCGATCACTAGCAAGGTAGCACCAGCTAAAACATAAGCTCGCCCCTCACTGACCTTAGCTACAATGCGCTTCTGTGGGTTAACGCCACGATAATGCTGCAAAGATAAGTCGACCAGATAACGCCGTTCGCGTAATGAGTAAACAGCGAAATTGCCATTTACGCGCTCGCCGCACATCAACTCGCCTTGCCAAGGGCTCTCATAACGTATATCTAGATCAAGATGATGAATGATGCATTTGGTGTGAATATCAATAACATCAACACCCTGTTCGGGAACATGATAGCCATAGCCCCGATAGACTCGCCCGTCCCAATAATGCAACCAGCTATCCGGATCCCAATTTGCGTTCAGTTCCCCTTCCGCCTCAGTGTAGATGATAGTGGCACCATCCAAACTCAGGATCTCAGGTAGCGCCCCACAGATCACCAGCGCATCGTCAATGAGGTTAATCATCCGAGACCCAGGTATAGTTACCTCGCGCTCGTAGGTACTAGGATGCTTTAAAAAATCGCCATCGAAGCTATTCAGGTCGATTTTCTTTAGGAAGCTAGAAGGCCCCAGCGCACGATTCGTATTCAAGCAATAAAGCACATACAAAATACTTCCATGCAAGCATACCTCCAAGGGGCGCCGACCTGTCAAAGACTTAAATTCTGCTTTTTTCTGTGGAACACCCGGCAACATGGTCAGATCCCCTTAGAGGTTAATGGATCAACAAGCTCATCTACGATATGAAAGGTAATATCTTTCTTACAATCAAAAGCAGGGTTCACGAGAGCTAGCGCACCGCGAACATAATCATCACAAATTTTGAGCACTGCTTCCTTCCGGTTGGCCAAGCTAACTTCCTTGCTGAAGCCATCCCCCATCCACTCAAAATGGAGATGCGGCTTACCTTGGCGCGCCCAACCATTGCCCGAGTTATTCAACGCCCTAAGTATCTTGGTTTTGAAATGCTTATCTACTTGCTCTTTAAGATTAGAGAGACCATACCTGCTCGTATAGTTTTTCACCTCAATGAAAAGTGGCCCTCCCGTATCAGTAGTACCTTCAAGAAAGCGCCCCTCAGCGTCGATCCCTTGCTTCAATGTACCGTTACCCCCCATCGGAACCATCTCACCAACTTTCAGTGTCTCTAGTTCAGCCACGTAGGGCGGGTGCAACCCGCCACCGCCATCAGGCGGGTTGCACCCGCCCTACGCCCAGCCCTCCAAACGCATGGTGGCGCGCACCAGGCGCTGCTCTTCCTGCTCGATCTCCTGCAGATTGTCGCGAATGCTGTTGATATGGTCGCGAGCGGCGCGCTGCGCCTGTTCCGGCAGGCGTTCGATTACCGCGTGATACAGCCGTGAATGCTGGCGGTCGATCTGCCGCTTCTGCGCCGGGCGGTGGTAGAGGTTGTTCACCGAGGCGAATACGGTGCTGAGCATCAGGTCGGTCAGCGATTGCAGGGTATGCACCAGCACCGGATTGTGCGAGGCCTCGCAGATGGCCAGGTGGAAGGCATGATCGAGGCGTGCGTGTTCGCGCGGGTCGACCGGGCTGTCCTGGGCATGGGCGGCGAGCATTTCCTCGTAACGTCGGGTCAGCAGGACGAAATCCGCCTCGGTGCCACGCAGCGCCGCCAGGCGCGCCGATTCGCCTTCGAGCAGGCCGCGTACTTCCAGCAGGTCATACAGGGTGCGCGGCTGCGAGTTGAACAGATGCATCAGCGGGCTGGCGTCGCGCTCGCCACTGAGCTTGGCCACCCGTGAGTCGCGACCCTGGGCGGTGTCGATGATGCCGCGACCGCGCAACACCTTGAGGCCTTCGCGCAGCGCAGAACGGGAGATGCCCAGCTTTTCGCACAGGCGCCGTTCCGACGGCAGTGGCTGGCCCACCTTGAGTACGCCGTCGACGATCAGCCGCTCGATGCGCTCGGCCACCACGTCACTCACCTGGCGTCGTGCAGCACCCTGATTCGTATTCATTTCCAGTCCTCCAATAACTGGTCGTACCAGTTTTCGCAGGCACATTCACTTGCGTTCGAAGCCAGTGCCCAGGCCTTAAAGCATAAGTCTTTTGTCTGGATCGCGGTGAAAGACTGACGAAAGAAACTGGTCATACCAGCACAAGCAAAGATGGACGGAAAAATACAGACGGCCTAAACAGGCAGACCAAGGTCTGCAGCATGACCGCCAATAACAACATCGTCCACGATTGAGCCTGCCATGAGCATTCTGTACGACGAGCGCGTCGACGGCGCGCTACCCAAGGTCGACAAGGCCGCCTTGCTGGCCGAGCTGCGCCAGCGCCTGCCCGACCTTGACATCCTGCATACCCAGGAAGACCTCAAGCCTTACGAGTGCGATGGCCTCTCCGCCTATCGCACCACACCCATGCTGGTGGTACTGCCAGAGCGCATCGAGCAGGTGCAGCAGTTGCTCAAGCTCTGCCATGCCCGTGGCGTACCGGTGGTGGCGCGCGGCGCCGGTACCGGTCTGTCCGGCGGCGCACTGCCGCTGGAGCAGGGCATCCTGCTGGTGATGGCGCGCTTCAACCAGATTCTCGAGATCAACCGCGAAGGCCGCTTCGCCCGCGTGCAGCCCGGCGTGCGCAACCTGGCGATCTCCCAGGCCGCCGCGCCCTTCGACCTGTATTACGCCCCCGACCCGTCCTCGCAGATCGCCTGCTCCATCGGCGGCAACGTCGCCGAAAATGCCGGTGGCGTGCACTGCCTGAAGTACGGCCTGACCGTGCATAACCTGCTCAAGGTCGACATCCTCACCGTCGAAGGCGAGTTCATGACCCTCGGCAGCGATGCCCTGGATGCACCGGGTTTCGACCTGCTGGCGCTGTTCACCGGCTCCGAGGGCATGCTTGGCATCGTCACCGAGGTGACGGTCAAGCTGCTGCCCAAGCCGCAGGTGGCCAAGGTGCTGCTGGCGGCCTTCGACTCGGTGGAAAAGGCCGGCCGCGCCGTGGGTGACATCATCGCCGCCGGCATCATCCCCGGCGGCCTGGAGATGATGGACAACCTGGCGATCCGTGCCGCCGAAGACTTCATCCACGCCGGCTACCCGGTGGAGGCCGAAGCCATTCTGCTCTGCGAGCTGGACGGCGTGGAGGCCGACGTCGCCGACGACTGCGAGCGCGTGCGTGAGGTGCTGGAAAAGGCCGGCGCCACCGAAGTGCGCCTGGCCCGCGACGAGGCCGAGCGGGTGAAATTCTGGGCCGGGCGCAAGAACGCCTTCCCCGCGGTCGGGCGCATCTCGCCGGACTACTACTGCATGGACGGCACCATCCCGCGTCGCGAGCTACCCGGCGTACTGCGCGGCATCGCCGAGCTGTCCGAAGAGTACGGCCTGCGCGTGGCCAACGTGTTCCACGCCGGCGACGGCAACATGCACCCGCTGATCCTCTTCGATGCCAACGTACCCGGCGAGCTGGAACGCGCCGAGGCCATCGGCGGCAAGATCCTCGAACTTTGCGTCAAGGTCGGTGGCAGCATCACCGGCGAGCACGGCGTCGGCCGCGAGAAGATCAACCAGATGTGCGCGCAGTTCAACAGCGACGAGATTACCCTGTTCCACGCGGTGAAGGCAGCGTTCGACCCAAGCGGCCTGCTCAACCCAGGCAAGAACATCCCCACCCTGCACCGCTGCGCTGAGTTCGGCGCCATGCATGTGCATCACGGCCAACTGCCCTTCCCGGAACTGGAGCGCTTCTGATGTCGCATGATTTCGATGCCAGCGCCGCGTTGCTGGAACAAGTCAACTACGCGCTGAACAGTGCCACCCCGCTGCGCATCCAGGGCAGCGGCAGCAAGGCCCATCTGGGTCGTGTCACCACGGGCGAAGTGCTGGATACCCGCCTGCATCGCGGCATCGTCAGCTATGACCCCACCGAGCTGGTACTCACCGCCCGCGCCGGCACGCCGCTCAGCGAGATCGAGGCAGCGCTGGAAGCCAACAACCAGATGCTGCCCTGCGAGCCGCCGCACCTGGGCGATGGCGCCACATTGGGCGGCATGGTCGCCACCGGGCTGTCCGGCCCGCGCCGGCCCTGGGCCGGTTCGGTACGCGACCAGGTGCTCGGCACTCGCGTGATCACCGGCCAGGGCAAGCTGCTGCGCTTCGGCGGCGAGGTGATGAAGAACGTCGCCGGCTACGACCTGTCGCGCCTGATGGCCGGCAGCTTCGGCTGCCTCGGCCTGCTCGCCGAGGTGTCGATCAAGGTGCTGCCCAAACCGCGCCAGGTACTCAGCCTGCGCCTGCAAATGGACGCCCTACATGCCCTGAACAAGCTCGCCGAATGGGGTCAGCAGCCGCTGCCGATCAGCGCCGCCAGCCACGACGGCGCGGCGCTGCACCTGCGCCTGGAGGGTGGCGAAGGCTCGGTTCAGGCCGCGCGCCAACGCCTTGGTGGCGAAGAGATCGACAACGGCTACTGGCATGAACTGCGCGAACAGCGCCTACCGTTCTTCGCTGGCGAGGGCACCCTGTGGCGCCTGTCGCTGCCGGCCAACAGTGGTCTGCTCGACCTGCCCGGTCGCCAGATGATCGACTGGGGCGGCGCGCAACGCTGGCTGATAACCGACGCCGATGGCGAGCTGATCCAGCGCGTGACGGCCAAGCTCGGCGGCCACGCCACCTGCTTCGCTGCCGGCCAGGCGCAACCTTTCCAGCCGCTGGCCGCACCGCTGCTGCGCTACCAGCGCCAGCTGAAGAACCAGCTCGACCCCCAGGGTATTTTCAACCCTGGCCGCATGTACGCCGAGGTATAAGACGTGCAGACCAATTTGAGTGAACAGGCCAAACGCCTGCCGCGCGCCGAGGAAGCCGAACGCATCTTGCGCTCCTGCGTGCACTGTGGCTTCTGTAATGCCACCTGCCCGACCTATCAGTTGCTCGGCGACGAGCTCGACGGCCCGCGCGGGCGCATCTACCTGATCAAGCAGATGCTCGAAGGCAACGAAGTCACGGCCAAGACCCAGGAGCACCTGGATCGCTGTCTGACCTGCCGCAACTGCGAGACCACCTGCCCGTCAGGCGTGCAGTACCACAACCTGCTGGATATCGGCCGCGAAGTGGTCGAGCAGGCGGTGCCGCGCCCACTGAACGAACGCCTGCTGCGTCAGGGACTGCGCGCCGTGGTGCCACGACCGGCGCTGTTCAAGACGCTGACCCAGACTGGCCTGGCCCTGCGCCCGCTGCTGCCGGCCGCGCTCAAGGCCAAGCTGCCACGCGAAATTCGCCCGGCCAAGCCACGCCCGACGCAGCAGCACACGCGCCGCGTGTTGATGCTCGAAGGTTGCGTGCAGCCGGGGCTGTCGCCCAACACCAACGCCGCCACCGCGCGCGTGCTCGATCGTCTAGGCATCAGTGTCACGCCAATCCGCGAGGCCGGCTGCTGCGGCGCCGTCGACTATCACCTCAACGCTCAGGAGGCCGGCCTGCAACGCGCCCGGCAGAACATCGACGCCTGGTGGCCGGCCATCGAGGCCGGCACCGAAGCCATCGTGCAGACCGCCAGCGGCTGCGGCGCCTTCGTCAAGGACTACGGCCATCTGCTCGCCAGCGACCCAGCCTATGCGAGCAAGGCGGCGCGGGTCAGTGCCCTGGCCAAGGATTTGGTCGAGGTGCTGCAAAGCGAGCCACTGGAGCAGTTGCAGGTACGCGCCGAGCAGCGCCTGGCCTTCCATTGCCCCTGCACCCTGCAGCATGCACAGAAGCTCGGCGGCGCTGTTGAAGGCGTGCTGACGCGCCTCGGTTTCGGCCTCACTGCCGTGCCGGACAGCCATCTGTGCTGCGGCTCGGCCGGCACCTATTCGCTGACCCAGCCGGTGTTGTCACGCCAGCTGCGCGACAACAAGCTCAATGCCCTGGAAAGCGGCAAACCGGACGCCATCGTCACCGCCAATATCGGTTGCCAGACCCATCTGGACGGCGCCGGACGTACGCCGGTAAGGCACTGGATCGAAATAGTCGAAGAGGCCATGCACTGATCGCCGTAGCCCAATTCGGGACAACGAACGCCGCAAATCCCGGATTGCATTCATGCGGGCTCCCCCTCCGGGATTGCTTGTTTTACAACCTTCAGTCTGGCGCAATGACGCCGTAGGAGGGAGGAGTCCATCTCATTGGGCTATGAAACCACGTATATGAGGTATGCCATGCAACATAAAGCCGTACTCAGCCAGAACGAAGTCGCCCAGATCCTTCAGGCAGCCCGCAGCGAAGCGCAGCAACAGGGCTGGGCTGTAGCCATCGCCGTGGTCGACGACGGCGGTCACCCGCTGGCCCTGGAACGCCTCGACGGCTGCGCGCCGATCGGCGCCTACATCGCCACCGAGAAAGCGCGCAGCGCCGCCATCGGCCGCCGCGAGACCAAGGGTTACGAGGACATGGTTAATGGTGGTCGCAGCGCTTTCCTCAGCGCACCGCTGGTGACTTCATTGGAAGGTGGCGTACCGGTGCTGGTGGATGGCCAGGTGGTGGGTGCCGTGGGCGTGTCCGGGGTCAAGGCCGAGCAGGATGCGCAGGTGGCCAAGGCGGGGATAGCAGTGCTGTAAGCAGCGCGCATCGTTTTCTCCCCTCTCCCGCTTGCGGGAGAGGGGCTGGGGGAGAGGGCTGGAAGCGACGCGAAACGCCGCTATTCCCCTCTCCCTAACCCTCTCCCCAGAGGGGCGAGGGGACTGATCGAGGCGAGACGAAATTCATAGGCATCCCAGGCAACCGGATGCAGACAGGAGAACAGAAAAATGACCGAACGCGTGCAATGT
The DNA here is from genome assembly GCF_003052605.1 of Ectopseudomonas oleovorans. Lineage (GTDB taxonomy): Bacteria > Pseudomonadota > Gammaproteobacteria > Pseudomonadales > Pseudomonadaceae > Aquipseudomonas > Aquipseudomonas oleovorans_A. The sequence goes on from NZ_QASO01000090.1 coordinate 10,113, forward strand.
CAGCGCCTGCAGGTAGCCGCCGAGCTCAAGCAATTCATCGAAAGCGAAGTGCTGCCCGGCAGCGGGATCGAGGCTGCGGCCTTCTGGAGCGGTTTCGACGCGCTGGTGCACGACCTGGCCCCGCGCAACCGCGCCCTGCTGGCCGAGCGTGACCGTCTGCAGACCGAGCTGGATAACTGGCATCGCGCCAACCCCGGCCCGATCACCGACATGGCCGCCTACCGCGCCTTCCTCGGCTCCATCGGTTACCTGCTGCCGCAGCCGGAGCAGGTTAAGGCCAGCACCGCCAACGTCGACAGCGAAATCGCCACCCAGGCTGGCCCACAGCTGGTAGTGCCGGTGATGAACGCACGCTACGCACTGAACGCTGCCAACGCCCGCTGGGGCTCGTTGTACGACGCCCTGTATGGCACCGACGCGATCAGCGAAGAGGGTGGTGCGAGCAAGGGCCCGGGCTACAACGAAGTACGCGGCGCCAAGGTGATCGCCTTCGCCCGCGCCTTCCTCGACCAGGCGGCGCCGCTGGCCAAGGGCTCGCACGCCGACGCCAGTGCCTATGCCGTGGTCGCCGGCCAGTTGCAGGTGACCCTGAGCAGCGGCGCGCAGACCTCCCTGGCGCAACCGGAGAAGTTCGTCGGCTACCAAGGTGAGGCCGCCACGCCGAGCGCGGTGCTGCTGAAAAACAACGGTTTGCACTTCGAGATTCAGATCGACGCCAGCAGCCCCATTGGCAGCACCGACGCCGCCGGCGTGAAAGACGTGCTGATGGAAGCGGCGCTGTCGACCATCATGGACTGCGAGGACTCCGTGGCAGCCGTCGACGCCGCCGACAAGGTGGTGGTCTACCGCAACTGGCTGGGCCTGATGAAAGGCGATCTGGTCGAGGAACTGGAAAAAGGCGGCAAGCGCATCACCCGCCGCCTCAACCCGGATCGCACCTACACCGCCGCCAATGGCAGCGAACTGACCCTGCATGGCCGCTCGCTGCTGTTCGTGCGCAACGTCGGCCACCTGATGAGCAACCCGGCGATCCTCGATGGCGAAGGTCATGAGATTCCCGAGGGCATCCTCGATGCGGTGGTCACCAGCCTGATCGCCCTGCACGACCTGCAGCGTCGCGGCAACTCGCGTACCGGCAGCGTCTATATCGTCAAACCGAAGATGCACGGCCCGTTCGAAGTGGCCTTCGCCAACGAGCTGTTCGGTCGCGTCGAACAGCTGCTGGGCATGCCGAACAATACCCTGAAGATGGGCATCATGGACGAGGAGCGACGCACCAGCGTCAACCTCAAGGCGTGCATCGAGGCGGCCAGCGCGCGCGTGGCCTTCATCAACACTGGCTTCCTCGACCGCACCGGCGACGAGATACACAGCGCCATGGAAGCCGGCGCGATGCTGCGCAAGGGCGACATGAAATCCAGCGCCTGGATCCAGGCCTACGAACGCAACAACGTGTTGGTCGGCCTGGCCTGCGGCCTGCGTGGCAAGGCGCAGATCGGCAAGGGCATGTGGGCCATGCCGGATCTGATGGCAGCCATGCTCGAGCAGAAGATCGGCCACCCGAAAGCCGGTGCCAACACCGCCTGGGTACCGTCGCCGACCGCGGCCGTGCTGCACGCCCTGCACTACCACCAGGTGGATGTGCAGGCGGTGCAGAGCGAGCTGGAACTGATCGACCTGGCCAGCCAGCGCGACAGCCTGCTGAACGATCTGCTCAGCGTGCCGGTCAGTGCCGACCGCCCATGGAGCGCCAGCGACATCCAGCAGGAGCTGGACAACAACTGCCAGGGCATCCTCGGTTACGTGGTGCGCTGGGTCGAGCAGGGCGTCGGCTGTTCCAAGGTGCCGGATATCCACAACGTCGGCCTGATGGAAGACCGCGCCACCCTGCGCATCTCCGCCCAGCACATCGCCAACTGGCTGCACCACGGCGTGGTCAGCGAGGCTCAGGTGCGCGAGACCCTGCAGCGCATGGCGCAGGTGGTCGACGGGCAGAATGCCGGCGATCCGGCCTACCGCCCGATGGCACCGAACTTCGAGCAGTCCCATGCCTTCCGCGCCGCCAGCGACCTGGTATTCAAGGGCCGCGAGCAGCCGTCCGGCTATACCGAGCCGCTGCTGCATGCCTGGCGTTTGCGCTTCAAAGAAGAGGTCTGAGCAGCCCACCGATCATGTAGAAGCGGCGCCCCGCCGCGGAGCTGGAGAAAAGCTTCGCCCCGGGGCGGGGCTCCTACACAGGGGGTTAACAACCGTGGATGGCGCTTGACGCCTCCACGGAGCAGTAACAAGCCCTGACGGTTTCTGACCGTCGGGGCTTTCGAGCATGAGCGCGACGATGGGTGATCCCTGCCGTCGCAGCTCGCGGAAAGGTCGGTGCCGTGGCGCCCGGCCCTTCCAGATGCGTGGCGCCGGGTATCCCCGGAAAACTGTGGTTCACAAGAAAAAGAAGGAACCAACCCATGAGTCAAACGCTGCTGTCCATCCTGGCCTTCGTGCCACTGGTGCTGGCGGGTGTACTGCTGATCGGCTTTCGCTGGCCGGCCAAGTACGCGATGCCGCTGGTGTTCGTCCTCACCGCCCTGATCGGCCTGCTGGCCTGGGACATGTCCCTCAACCGGGTCATCGCCTCCAGCCTGCAGGGGCTGATTCTCACGGCCTCGATCCTGTGGATCATCTTCGGCGCGATCCTGCTGCTCAACACCCTCAAGCATTCGGGAGGCATCAGCGCGATCCGCCGCGGCTTCTCCAACATCACTCCGGATCGCCGGATACAGGCGCTGATCGTCGCTTGGCTGTTCGGCTGCTTCATCGAGGGCGCCTCCGGCTTCGGCACCCCGGCCGCGGTGGCCGCGCCGCTGCTGGTGGCGCTGGGCTTCCCGGCCCTGGCCGCGGTGGTGCTGGGCATGCTGGTGCAATCGACGCCGGTGTCCTTCGGCGCGGTGGGCACGCCGATCCTGGTGGGCGTCGGCGCCGGCCTGGACAAGAGCGGCATCAGCGCCCAGCTGGTGGCCAACGGCAGCGACTGGGAGACCTTCTTCCACCTGATCTACTCGCGGGTGGCGATGACCCACGGCCTGATCGGCCTGCTGATGCCGCTGATCATGGTGATGATCATGACGCGCTTCTTCGGCAAGAATCAGAGCTGGAAGGAAGGCCTGGCGGTGGCGCCGTTCGCCATCTTCACCGCCTTCGCCTTCTCCCTGCCGTACATGGCCGCCGGGGTGTTCCTCGGCCCGGAATTCCCCTCGATGATCGGCGCCCTGGTCGGTCTGGCCATCGTCGTGCCGGCGGCCAAGGCCGGTTTCCTGCTGCCCAAGGAGAGCTGGGATTTCGCCGACGCCAAAGACTGGCCAAGCGAGTGGATGGGCAAGATCGAGATGAAAATCGAGGAGGTGGCCGGCAAGGCGCCGATCTCGGTGCCCATGGCCTGGGCGCCCTACCTGCTGCTGGCGGTGTTCCTGGTGATCTCGCGTACCTTCCCCGAGGTGAAAGCGGCGCTGATGAGCTTTACCTTCGGCTGGAAGGACATCCTCGGTGAGACCGGCGTGTCCGGCACCATCGAACCGCTGTACCTGCCGGGTGGCATCCTGTGCATGGTAGTGCTGATCACCTTCTTCCTCCATCGCATGCGCTTCTCCGAACTCAAGGCGGCGGTGGGCGAGTCGAGCAAGACCCTGCTCGGCGCCGGCTTCGTGTTGATCTTCACCATTCCCATGGTGCGTATCCTGATCAACTCGGGGGTCAACGGCAGCGACCTGGTGTCGATGCCGGTGGCGATGGCACAACTGGTGGCCGACAGCGTCGGCGGCGTGTATCCGTTCTTCGCCCCGGCGGTCGGCGCCCTGGGCGCCTTCATCGCCGGTTCCAACACCGTGTCCAACCTGATGCTGTCACAGTTCCAGCTCAACGCTGCCGAGCTGATCGGCGTGTCCGGGGCGATGATGGTGGCCGCGCAGTCGGTCGGTGCGGCGGCGGGCAATATGATCGCCATCCACAACGTGGTAGCGGCCTCAGCGACCGTTGGGCTGCTCGGACGCGAAGGCATCACCCTGCGCAAGACCATCCTGCCGACGCTCTACTACCTCACTGCAGCCGGCCTGATCGCGCTGGTGGCGATGTACGGCATGGCGCTGACCGACCCGCTGATGGCCGCTCGCTGACTGATGGCGGGCTGTGCACTGCGCGGCCCGACTTTGGTTGGTCCCTGGCTGGTGGCGAATGCCACCGGCCGACTTGGCGCGTCAGTACAATTGCGGTAGCTTGCGTCGCGCAACACCGTGAGATTGGCCTGAGGTTTTTATGAAAAAGTGGCAATGCGTGGTCTGTGGACTGATTTACGACGAGAGCCAGGGCTGGCCGGATGACGGCATCGCTCCCGGCACCCGCTGGGAAGACGTGCCGGAAGACTGGCTATGCCCTGACTGCGGCGTCGGCAAGATGGATTTCGAGATGATCGAAATCGGCTGATCACGCCTGGTTTTCACAAAACGGCGACCCTCGGGTTAATGCCAGTCAGTTAAGCCGTTGCACTCGATCTTTGTAGGAGCCGGCTTGCCGGCGATCCGCCATAAAAAGCATCGCCAGCAAGCTGGCTCCTACGAAAAGCGCCCCTCTACTGCAAGTAGGAGGGGGTGGTGACTAACTTATCTGATCAGCATTAACCCTCGGGTCGCCGTTTTTTGCTTGATATTCTGCCGCCAGACTATTCGCCGCCGACGGCGAAGTTCGGCAGGCTGTTGACCGGCTGACGGAAGTTGAAGGGAATGGACTCGACGGCCAGACCGACGTTGCGCTGCACCACGAAATGCAGGTGCGGGCCGGTGCTGTTGCCGGTGTTGCCGGAGCGCGCCAACAGGCTGCCGGTTTCCACCCGCTGACCTTCACGCACGCTGACCGAGCCCTTCATCAGGTGCAGGTAAACGCCCATGGTGCCGTCGTCATGCAGGATGCGCACGAAGTTGCCGGCCGGGTTGTTGCCGCGACCGCTCTGCTGGTTCTCGGTCTTGACCACCACACCACCGCGCGCGGCGACGATGGGCGTGCCCTCGGGCATGGCGATGTCCACTGCATAGCGTCCCTTGGGCGTGAAATGGCTGTAGGTGCCGTTGGCGCCCTGGGTCTGACGGAACGGACCGCCACGCCAGGGCAGCGGATAACGGTGGATGCTCGGCTGCAGGCGCGGATCACCGAGGGCGTAGCGCAACCTGGGTTTGTAGCGCAGCGGCTTGGAGGCGTCCTGCGCAGTGAGGGTGGCCAGACGGATATTGCTGCGCGGTGGCAGCACCCAGCGAATCGGTTTGTCCGGCGCGCCAATGGCGTTCTGTACCTGTTCCAGCCGCAGTTCGATTTCCACCGGGGCATACAGGTCATTGCGAATCAGCAGGGTCTCGCCGGCTTCGTGCTTCTTGGTTTCCAGCTTCACCTGGTTGTCCAGGCGCTCGACCATGCGGTCGTTGAACACGAACACCTGCGCGCCGGGCGCAGCCTGATCGCTATAGGTCACCACGCCGTTCTTGTCGACGTACTTGTAGATGGTCAGCGCAGCGGCCTGGCCGCAAAAGACCAGCAGACTGCAGAGAATAATCAGACGCCCTAGGAGTCTGTCGGACTTTCCAAGTCTTCCGCGCGTTGGGGGTATCCGCGACAATCGGGGCTCTGCTACCGAGAGCCCGTCCCTATGAGCCGTTTTGTCCCAGTTGACCGTGACACCGCGTACCTGCTGCCGCCCTCGGTAGACGAATGGTTGCCGAATGATCACTTGGCGCGATTCGTGGTTGAGGTCATCGAGCAACTCGATCTGCGCGAACTGACCGGCCAATACGCCGGCCGGGGGTCGGCCGCACACCATCCGGCCGTGCTGCTTGGCCTGCTGATCTACGGCTACGCCAACGGCGTGCACTCCAGCCGCAAGATCGAGCGCGCGACCTACGACTCGGTGGCGTTTCGCTATGTGGCGGCCAACACTCACCCCGACCACGACACCCTGGCCACGTTCCGTCGGCGCTTCCTGACGGCGGTCGAATCGCTGTTCGTCCAGGTGCTGCTGCTGGCACGTGAGATGAAGCTGCTCAAGCTTGGCCACATTGCGCTCGACGGCACCAAGATCGATGCCAATGCCAGTAAGCACAAAGCCTTGTCCTGGGGCTATGCCAACAGGATCGAGGTGCAGTTACGCGAGGAAGTCCAGCAGTTGTTGACGCTGGCCGAGAACAGTGACCGTGCCGCCGTGCCCGATGGCATGGATGTACCGGCCGAGATTGCCCGGCGTGAAGATCGGCTCAGCGCCATTGCCCAGGCCAAGGCCAAGATCGAGCAGCGCGCGGCTGAGCGACACGCCGTCGAGCAGCAGGAATTCGAGGTCAAGACGGCCAAGCGTCAGGCCCAACGCAAGGCCGGCAAGAAGCCGCGGGGCAAGGATCCCGAACCACCTGCGGCCGGCCCCAAAGACAGCGATCAAGTCAATCTAACCGATGAAGAATCGCGCATCATGCCCGCCTCAAGCGGCGGCTTCGAGCAGAGCTACAACGCTCAGGCCGGGGTGGATGTCGAGACGATGCTGGTCATCACACAGCATGTCACCCAGGCCAGCAACGACAAGCGCGAAGTGGTCCCTACGCTGCAGCGCATTGCGGCCTTGCCCGCCGCGCTGGGCGAGGTGCAAACGCTGATTGCGGACAACGGCTTCTTCAGCCAAGCCAACGTGAGCGCCTGCCACGCAGCCGAGATCGAACCGCTGCTGGCGCTCAAGCGCGAATCGCATCATTTGCCCGTGCTGGAGCGCTTTGCCGCCGACTCGCCGTCACCGCAGACGAGCGACCCGGTCGAGCAGATGGCCCATTGCCTGAGCACGCAAAGTGGCCGAGCGCTGTACAAACTGCGCAAGCAGACGGTTGAGCCGGTGTTCGGCATCATCAAGCGGGTGATGGGCTGGCGGCAAATGAGCATGCGCGGACTCGCCAAGGCTCAAGGTGAATGGAGCTTGGTGACCATGGCCTGGAACATCAAGCGCCTGCATGTACTGCGTGCCGCGTAAAGGTAGAAAGGTACGCCCTGAGGCCGCTCAAACGGCGGCCCAGGCGTGCAGATACGTCCTTGGGGTCGCGCCAGCGGACTCAGATGTCTGAAAGGAACGGCAACGCGTCAAAAAGCACCTTGATCCCGCTCTATCCTTTCTTGCGGGGTCAAGTCCGACAAGCTGCTAG
>NZ_QASO01000091.1 GCF_003052605.1 Ectopseudomonas oleovorans
GGGTATGCGGATTTAATGGTTGATGGGGCACCTTCCCCTCACCAACCTGATGCTACCCTCAGATGGTTGATAGATCGACCCCGTAGTTGAGCTCCTCTGCGAGGTCTGGCAGTCCGTAACCGATGGTTTTCTTGTAGAACGGAGAGACCTTCGCAGTCGGGGCCTTCTTCTTGTGCTTCGTGGTGTAGAGCATTCGCGCCCGCATCACCTCAAAGGAATAACCTCGTCCTTCACGGTTCTTGTCCTTGGCCAGTCGGTTGATGGACTCCGTGAAAGCGTTGGTGACAGGTATGTCCGTCTCGAAGTAGGTCATGATCTCTTCGCGCCAGTTGCCCACCGCCCTAAACAGATCGCTCCAGACTTCTTTCTGGCCCTTCGGGATGGTGGATATCCACTCGTCCAGGGCGGCTTCTGCCTGGGGTCGTGTGGTGGCGTCCCAGATGCTGTAGAAGCGCTCCTTGTGCTCGTAGGCAGCCAGCAGTTGCGGGAATGCGCCTGTCCAGGTTTCCATGATCAGCCGCTCCCGGTCTGAGACTTCGTGAGCGCGCTTCAGCAGGATTTTCCGGTCTCCCTTGAGGGTTCGGATCTGGGCTGGTTTCAGCTCTTTCCGGAGCCCCTTGCGCACCTTCTCCAGAGCATCGTTGGCCATGCGCACCACATGGAATTTATCGACCACGATGCGGGCCTGTGGCAGCACCGCCCTGACCGCCGTTCGATATGGATTCCACATGTCCATGCTGACGATATCGATCTTCTGCCGGTCTTTCAGCTTCATCAGGTAGTTAGTCACGACGTCCTGACGGCGAGTGGCCAGCAGATCGAGCAGGGTCTTCTCCTCAATGTTGGTCAGGATGCAGCGGTAGCGCTTGTTCAGGTACAGCTCGTCGATGCCCAGAATGCGAGGCGTTTCGAAGCGGTGCCAGCGGCCTAAGAACGCGGCGCGGGCGTTGAAGATGTCCCGTACCGTCTTCTCGTCCAATCCGGTTTGCTGCGCCACGAAAGTGTAGGGGTGGTTAAAGGACTCCTTCTCTACGTATTCATGTAGCCGCAGTGTCATGCGGAAGCCGTCCACCACCTCCGGTAGCTGGGGCCTGAAGGTAGCCTCGCAGGCCCGACAGATGTACCGGCGGCGGAGCACCCAGAGGGTGACCCGCTTGCCGTGGATGGGCAGATCATGATAGGGAACATCACGCTTGCCGAAACGCACGAACTCACCCTGCACCCCGCATTCCTCGCAAGCAATGGGATCGGGCGCGTCTACCTGGAAGTGCATTTCATCGTCGGTGGCTTTGCAGCCCAGCACCTGGTATGAGGGCAGGTGCAGGATGTTGTCGGGCATTTCGGTCATACGTTATTCTCTTAAGACGACTAGCAACTGGCTAAAGCGTTCTTAAGAACCTAGGCAACACGCGAAGGTTGGCGACTAAGAAGAAGCAGGATGCCGAAAGCAATCATTCCTCCACCTGAGGCGCGTTGAAACCAGTGCAGCTTGTTTGCTGCGAAAGCTGCTGCAAAACGCCCTGCTGACGCATATATCGCTATTGCAACGGCCTCTAGCGCGATAAAAACCGTCCCAAGAGTTGCATAGCTCAGCCAGTAATTCGTTATATCCACGAATTGCGGGAAGAATGCCGCGAAAATGAGGATTGCTTTGGGGTTACTGATGGCGATCAGCGCCTCACTACGGAATGCCTTACGAAGCGAAGGTTTCATTGCATCTGCGTTTAGGTTAGTCGAGCCAGATGTTGTTCTGAGGAGCTTGATGCCCATCCAGACCAGATAGGCGGCACCAACGATCTTGATCACGTTGAAGACCAACGCCGAAGCAGACAAAAGCATCCCTAAACCAAGCGCGCTAGCAGCAATCATGGGCACGAAGACGGCAAGCCGTGCTGTGCTTGCCATAAAGGAAAACCCTACGCCCTTTTGCGCACCGTGTGTCATCGCAACGAGGTTATTGGGGCCGAACGCCAGGTTCAGTGCGAAACATGCCGGGAGGAAAACAAGTAGATCGATCATTAGCTTTGTTGTGACCTCAAGGGAGTAGGTTGGATATGCATGGTCAGTGCACCTCGTTCAAGTAGGGCGTGACATTACGCAACATCCGCTCAATGTAGTCTTCCATCTTGCCGACCGGCGCGACATGGTGCAATGCACCCCGAGCCGCCTCAATACCTTCTAGCCGGGCGATGACCCAACTGGGGAGGTACTGAGCCCGTAGGCTACCACTCTTCGTGGCAATATTGCTTTTGGCGAAGAAAGGCTGGCTGAGCACAACGACACCCGCTTCTTGTACCGGGGCTATTGTCAAGACAGATATGCCTAGTTTTCAAGTGTTCCCTACATATGGCTATAGGGAAGGGGATCTGGAAAGACCGGCACGGTTAGCTATCAACCATTTAGTCCGTTGTGGATTTAGTTTTCCCTTCCGCTTTCTACTTCACATATCAACCATTAAATCCGCATACCCAAAATAATAGATGGAGTTCCAAGCGGGTGGGGAAGAGAAAGAATAAGCGATATTCTAACCCTTAACTACGGTAAAGCATTAAAGGCAGATGATCGTATTGATGGTGCAGTTTCCGTTTATGGCTCAAGCGGCGTCGTTGGGACACATAATAAGAGTCTTGTAGAGGGGCCTGGGATTATCGTCGGCAGGAAGGGCAACGTCGGTGCCGTATATTGGTCAGCTAGAGATTTTTGGCCAATTGATACTGTCTATTTTATATCCAGGGAGCAAAGCAATCTCTACATATATTACGCGCTTCAGTATGCTGGGTTTATCAACACAGATGTGGCCGTGCCTGGGCTAAATCGAGACATGGCATATAGTAGGAAACTACTTGCCCCAGCAACACCAATTTTGGAAAGCTTCCTAAAAGAAGTGCGGCCAATACGCTCTCAAATTGAAAAGCTTGAAGAATACAATACAAGACTTGAGCGGGCTCGTGACCTACTCTTGCCACGTCTGATGAATGGAGACATCGTCGTATGAGTGCAATGACCGAGGATCACCTGGCGCAGGAAACGACTGCCAATTACCTGCTGCACGACCTGCAGTGGGATGAGTCGATCTATGCCATGAAGGAGATTTTGGGCAAGGAAGGCACCCTCGGTCGCACCAGTGAATCCGAGGTGGTGTTAAACCGCTACCTCGGTCAGAAGCTCATCGACCTCAACCCTGGTCTCCCCATGGAGGCCTATGAAGACGCCTTGCGGATTGTGACTGAGTACAGCAGCAGCTCCGTGCTGCTGGCGACCAATCGCGAGAAGGACAATCTTCATAAGAACGGTGTTGAGGTGAGTTTCCGCAATGAGAAGGGCGAGCGCGTCAAAAAGCGCCTTCGCCTATTCGACTTCGATGACCCATCCAAGAACCACTTCCTTGTCGTGAGGGAACTGTGGGTCAAAGGCGACCTGTATCGCCGCCGCGCCGATATCGTCTGCTTCGTGAACGGTATCCCGCTCGTGTTCATGGAGCTTAAGAATGTCCACAAGGACATCAAGGCGGCCTACGAGAAGAACTTTGCGGACTACAAGGACACCATCCCGCATCTCTTCCACCACAATGCCTTCATCGTCCTGGGCAATGGCGTGGACGCCAAGATCGGCTCGGTCTCCAGCAAGTTTGAGCACTTCAACGACTGGAAGCGCCTGCACGAAGACAGTTCCGGCGTCGTGGACATGGAGACGCTGCTGAAAGGCACATGCTCCAAATCCAACCTGATGGACATCTTCGAGAACTACATCCTCTTCGATGAAAGCTCGGGGAAACTCGTTAAGATCGTCGCCCGTAACCACCAGTTCCTGGGCGTGAACCGCGCCATTGAGGCGGTGAAGGATCGCAAAGCCCGTGCAGGAAAGCTCGGGGTCTTCTGGCACACCCAAGGCTCCGGCAAGTCCTATTCAATCGTGTTTTTCGCCCGTAAGGTCCACCGCAAGCTGGGTGGCAACTACACCTTTGTTGTCCTGACCGACCGCGAGGACCTGGATACCCAGATCTACAAAACCTTCGGCGGGTGCGGGGTTGTGGATAACGACCGCGATCCATGCCGCGCCACCAGTGGTGAACACTTGCAGGAGCTGCTGGGGCAGCACAAAGCTTTCGTCTTCTCGCTGATCCAGAAATTCAACAAGAAGGTCGATCCCGCAAAGCCTTACTCGGAGCGGGATGACATCATCGTTATCACTGATGAGGCGCACCGTACCCAGTACGGCACGCTCTCCCTGAACATGCGCAACGCTATGCCCGGTGCCAGCTTCATCGGCTTCACCGGCACGCCTCTGTTCAAAGACGACGAGATCACCAAGAAGGTCTTCGGCGAATACATCTCCACCTATGACTTCCAGCGCGCTGTCGAAGACAACGCCACCGTACCGCTCTATTACGACGCGCGCGGTGAGCAGCTGCGCTTCGTTGATGAGGATGGCGACGAACATAGTGTGGCCGATCCGAAGGGCCTGAACGAGAAGATCGCCGCCAAGCTCGAAGAACTGGAAATTGATGATATCGACGTCCAGCAGCGCCTGGAGCGCGAGCTGAAGCGTGACTACCACATCATCACCAGCACCAGCCGCCTCGAACAGGTTGCACAGGATTTTGTCCGGCATTACGCCAATGGCTGGGAAACCGGCAAGGCCATGCTGGTTTGCATCGACAAGATCACCTGCGTGCGGATGCACAAGCTGATAGATGACTATTGGCAAGAGCACGTCGCCCGCCTGGAAAAAGACTTACCGAGCGCTCTGGACGAGCAGGATGACATCTGGCGTCGTCGCCAGATCGACTGGATGCGCGAAACGCAAATCGCCGTCGTGGTGAGCGAAGAACAGGGCGAGGTGGACAAGTTCCGTAAATGGGACCTGGATATCACCCCGCACCGTCGCCTGATGAAAGAGGGCTTCCTGCTTGGCGACGGAAAGCGCCTTGACCTTGAGAGCGCTTTCAAGAAGTCAGAGCATCCGTTCCGCGTGGCTATTGTTTGTGCCATGTGGCTGACAGGCTTTGACGTACCAACCCTCTCCACACTCTATCTCGACAAACCTCTGCAGGCCCACACGCTCATGCAGGCCATTGCGCGCGCAAACCGTGTTGCGGAGGGTAAGAACAACGGCCTGATCGTTGATTACTGCGGCATCCTTAAAAACCTGCGCCAGGCTCTCTCCACCTTTGCTGGTCGCGGGGATGAGGGGCACGGCGACGATGAAGGCGAGCTCGATCCGACCAAGCCCAATGAAGAATTACTGGCGGACCTCATCGAAGCCATCGGCTTCGTGCGCGACTTCCTGCAGTCCCAAGGCTTCTGCCTAGAGGACATCAACGAGAAGACCGGGTTTGCGCGAAACGCTGCCATCATCGAAGCCAAAGAAGCGGTCAACGAAAACGACCAAACCCGCAAGCGCTTCGAGATTATGGCGCGCGAGGTCTTCAAGAAATTCAAAGCCTGCATCAACGTGCCCGGCGTGAATGGGCAGCGCGACGCCAGGGATGCCATCAATATCATCTACAAGAGCCTGCAGGCCGACCGCGAGGCCGCAGACATCAGCGACATCATTCGCCAGCTCCATGGGATCGTTGATGAAACGATTCATACCCGTGCTTCTGCAGGCGAGGGTGCTGGGGTCTATGACATCAGCAAGATCGATTTCGAGCGGCTGCGTCTGGAATTTTCCAAGTCTCCGGCCAAGCACACCGCCGTACAGGGACTCAAAGAAGTCATCGAAAAACGTTTGAACATCCTGCTGATGAAGAACCCGCTGCGCACCGACTTCCAGGCCCACTACGACAAGCTGGTCGATGAATACAATCTCGAAAAAGATCGGCTCACCATCGAAAAGACTTTTGAGGCGCTGCTGAAGCTCGTCGATGATCTAAGTGCGGAAGAACGCCGCGCCATGGAAGAAGGGCTCGATGAGGAAACCCTGGCCTTGTTCGACCTTCTCTCAAAGCCCCAGCTCTCCAAGGGAGATACGACAAAGATCAAGAAGGTTGCTGCCGAACTGCTGGATACGCTGAAGGCAGAACGGCTCCGGATCGAGAACTGGCGTGAGAAAGAAAGTACGCGCGATGCCGTGAAGCAGAAGATCTATGATTTTCTGTATGACGACAGTACAGGGCTACCGGTCGACGAGTACAACGAAGATGAAATTAAAATTCTCGCTGAGAATATTTTCCGCCACGTGTACCGGGCCTACCCGACCGTGCCGTCACCAATATACGGACACTGATAGAGGCCGGTGCAGGGAAGCATAAATATATGAACCGAAGTGATTATCAGAGGAGAGTAATCACATCACTCTCTTGGCTGAAGACCCAGGTTGAGTACCACAACAGCCTGAGTCTGACGGATATCAATCACGGTGCAGAAGATTTTTACTGCGGCCTTTTGAATCTGGTTTACGGCTACAGCCTTAAGAACATAAATATCATCGATCAAAATGCTGCTGCCATTGATCTTGGTGACGAGCAAAATAAGATCGCTATCCAGGTCACATCCACCTCAGTTCTGTCCAAAACAAAGTACACTGTCGAAAAATTCATTGAAAAAGAGCTTTATAAGAAGTTCGACAGGCTACTCATCCTGAATATTGTAAAGAAAACCAATCATGAGGCTGAGACGATTGGCGGAACCGAGTATTCCCTTGATACCAAGGCCGATATTCTTGATGTGGAAGACCTTATCAAGAAAATTACCGCCGATCCGGATCTAAAAAAATTAAAAGCCATTGCGGATTTTCTGGATGCAGAGTTGTCACTGCCCGCTCAGAGAAGCCTACCCAACGAGGTTCTCACCATTCTTGGCATCATTGAGCATATCAGCGATGAAAACCATGAGGACGCTGGCGGCGGGTATCTGGAAGAACCTATTCCAGAGGAAAAGATATATAAGCGCTTTGCGGATCACGCCGACTTTCTCGTCGATGCGTACAATGATGGCTATATAGAGTACGGTGCTGTGCTGGAGGCCGTTAAGAAAGAGTCTGATTTTGGGCAGGTCAAGCTGCGACGTGCGGCCAGCTATCTGAGAAAATATAGCGATGCCGTACTGACAAAATGCGGGGGCGATCCGAAAGTGGCGCTCCAACAGATAATTTCCGATTTCAGCGCACTTCTCGGCAATAACGGGTACACCTTTGATGAGGGGGCGGCAGAGTTTTACGTCATTGAGCAGCTGGTGAAGTGCAATATCTTCCCTTATAAGGAGGTCTCAGTTGCCTAGTTTATTCTCCAAAGACGACGACCTACGCAAATCGGCGCCCGTACTCGGCTTTGAGATTCTTAAGCTACTTCAGGAGTCCCAGGAATCTCAGGTAAGCATATTTGACATTGCGAAGACGATGGCCAAGTCAGGCGGGATTAATGCTAGGAGCATCTATTACGCCATGCTGTTTTTATACTCCCTGGATATTATTGAATTCCAGGAGCCATATCTGGTGGCAAAGTGCTAAGAATTAGAAAATTATACAGTGAGCCGCAGGTTTTCGATCCTATCTCATTTAAAGACGGGATCAATCTCATACTTGGTGAGACGACAGAAAACAATGTCAAGACCAATGGCGTCGGTAAGTCCATGGCTGTCGAGTTCATCAACTACGGTCTTCTAAAGCGTCATGAAGAGAGCCGGGTCTCCCTGATCCCGAACGAAGCCTTTCCTTACAGTACGCTAATTTGCCTGGATTTCGAGATCAACGGCAAACCCATCACGATCAAAAGAAGCATCGATAATCATAAGTGTCCGATCCTGATGGTGGGCGGGAAGACCATTCCTTTCACCGACATCGAAGATGCCACAAGCTATCTGACGACGTTGCTTTTCGGTTCAGCCAACGATGAAAGCATCCCATCATTCCGCACCATGATGGGGCCCTTGATACGGGATGAACGGTCGGAATTTAAATCCATTATCAAATGCTTTGACACCAATCGAAACATTCCGCCTGACTATACACCGCATCTCTACTTGCTGAATATCGACCCCAAGCCATACAAACAGGCAAAGGCTCTTTGGGGGGAGATAGACAAGATCGGAAAAGCCATTTCAAAGGCCAAAGAAAATATTGCCGCTATCACCGGAAAAAATGTTTCTGAGGCCAAGGCTGATTTAAACGAACTGATCAGCCAGGTTACAAGGATTCACCAGGAAATCGAGCGCCTGGAAAATATTGAAGGTTACGACATCGTAAAGGATGAGATAATCGAGATTGAAAGACAGCTCGAAGAGTTTCGATCCCGGCAGGCAGTCATCAAGACTGAGCTTTCAAAGATCAAGCTATTCCGGGGCGACAATTATATCGACGAAGGTGAGGTAGCCGAGCTTTATAATCAGTTCAAGGCAGGCCTTGGTGACCTCATCAAAAAGCAAATCGAAGAAGTAACCGCCTTCAAGAAAAGAATTGATAACTTCCAGAAAACCCTAGTCGACGGGCGTCGGAAAGAGCTCGAAGATAGCCTTAAAGACATAGATTCCAACATCATCCGTCTTGATCGTATTTACCGGGAAAAGCTTTCTCTCATTGATCAGAAAGGTGCTCTAAAAAACCTTCGTCAGACCATTGCGACCTATCAGAAAAAGGTAGAGGATCACGCATCTCTTTCTGCTTTTATTAAAAAGCATGCAGACTACGAGCGCGAGAAGAAAGAAAAGACAAACGAGCGAGATGGCCTGATTTTTCTGCTCGACAGCTTTGTAACTAATTCTTCTAACGTGATCGACTCCCTGGAGCAAACCATTCTCGACATACACGAGGTTGTTGCTGGAAATCGGCAAAGCTCTTTTGAAGTGGAAATAACCAAGAAGAAAGAGGTTGTAAAATTTGAACTCCGTATTTATGATGATGGCAGTCATAGCAATGAGCGTGAGAAGGTATTTATTTACGATCTCGGCCTGCTAACTAATGCTGAAATAGGTAGGCGGCACCCGGGGTTGTTGATACACGATAATATTTTTGATGTCGACTATGACACGCTGCTCAGAAGTCTTAACTATCTCGGTGATAGCGAGAGGGTACTGGCACAAAAGCAATATATTCTGACGCTGAACAGCGATAAGATATATGAGGCAGATATTCACTCGCGCTTAAGGCTTGACCTTGAGGGGCTCAAGCGAGCCGCATTTACGAAGACTACAAGGTTTCTGAAGGTCAACTACCAAGAACTATCCCTGTAGGATTAGAAGATTCTGTTTGTAAGAAAAGTAATTTGGGACTCAAGCGTCATGACATATCCTTCGCGTGAGGCCTTCGGAAAAACTCAGTCTGTTAGCCCTTTGAGCAGGTAGGAAGGTTCGATCCGAATGAATATGTCAATCTCACCAGCGACCAGCCCGTTTTTTGTCAATCCATCGCTGTAGTATTGACTGTCAATCTTCGGGCTGCAGATATCGGCCATAGTCTAGAAATTCTGGGGCTCAGAGAGGTGTCAATGGTGTGCTCGTCATTTGATGCAAGGCATTACTGGCCGGACGATCCCTTGATTGCCGAACCCACTGCGCGGGCCAAACCGCGCAAGTGAGGGCTCAGGGTGTTTCGCGGCGTAGCGCTGCGCCCAGTTGCACTTCCAGGCCATCGCCATGGGCGATGAACTGCAGGGTGCAGCCGCAACGTTCAGCGATGGCCTTGACGATGGAAAGGCCAAGGCCGCTGCCGTCGCTGTCGGCGCTGCGCCAGAAGCGCTCGGTGAAACGCTGCAGGCGTTCAGGGGTAATGCCCGGTCCCTGGTCGCGTACCTTGAACAGCACGCCATGCGGGCCATCAAGGGCTATGTGCAGAGACACCGAGGTTCCCGCTTTGGTATGGCGGCGGGCGTTTTCCAGCAGATTGCGCAATGCCGCGATGGCCAGGGCCGGTGGCATCGCCAGGCAGCGTTCGGGCAGATCGTCGGCGCAGCTCAGCTCGATGGGCGCACCGGTTTTCTGCGTGGCATCGGCGATGGCCTGACGGGCGATCTCCAACGGTCGGCAGGGCAGGCCTTCATCGAACGGCAGGTTGCCCTCGACCCGTGCCAGCATCAGCAACTGTTCGAGGATGCGTTGCAGGCGGTCGGCGCCCTGTTCGGCCATGGCGATGGCCGTGCGTGCGTTGTCGCCCTCGGTCATTGCCGCCACTTGCAGATGGGTTTTTACCGCTGTCAGCGGGCTGCGCAGTTCGTGTGCGGCGTCGTCGGTCAGCCTGCGCTCGCGCTCCAGGGTGTCGCCGATGCGTTGGAACAGTTGGTTCTGCGCCTCTACCAGGGGCGCCAGTTCTGCCGATAGACCGGTCAAGGGCAGCGGCTCGCTGGTATTGGCGCTGCGCCTGGCGAGTGCGGCGCGGATTCGTTCCAGTGGCGCCAGGCCGCGACCGAGCCCGATCCACAGCAAGGCCAGGCTACCGAGCAGGGCGACCACGACGGGCAGCGCCGCAGCCAGCAGAATCGAGCGTTTCAGCGTGGCGCGCTCATCCAGGCGATCGGCCGTGGTGATGCGCAGATCACCCTGGATCAGGGTGAAGCTGCGCCACGGGCGGTCACCGATGATCTGGTCGCGAAAACCTTTCTGACCCGCGTCGAGCAGGTCGTCCGGTGTCGAATGGCTGCGCGCCAGTACCTCGCCGCGCAGCGAGCTGATCTGGCAGGCCAGACCGTTGGGAATACCCAACTGTTCTGCGCTCAGATGTGGCACGCGATCATTGGCCGTGCGTGCCTGCGGTAGTTGCACCAGCAAGCCCGCGACCATGCGCGCGGATGCCGCCAGGCGTTCGTCGAGCGACTGCATCAGCTGGTTGCGCAAGTCATAGAGCATCCAGGTCGCGGCCAGCGACCAGAGCAGGACGAAGGCGGCGCCAAGGCCGAGGGTCAGGCGCAGACGCAAGGTCATGGCCGCTGCTCCTCATGTCCGGCAGGGCCGAGGCGATAGCCTAGGCCGCGCACCGTTTCGACGATGCCGTTGCCGAGTTTTCGCCGCAGGTGATGGATATGCACGTTGAGGGCGTTGCTCTCGACCTCGTCATCGAGGCCGTAGACCGAGTCCTTGAGGTGTTCGCTGCTGAGGATGCGTCCCGGATTCTGCAGCAACGCCTGCAGCAGCGCCTGTTCGCGGCGCGAAAGATCGATGGGCTGGCCGCAAAGACTCACCGCACAGGTGGTCGGGTCGTACTGCAATGGCCCGTGATCGATCAGGTGCGTGGTCCGGCCTGCGGCGCGGCGCAGCAGGGCGTGCAGGCGGGCAGCCAGCTCGCGCAGATCGAAGGGTTTGGTCAGGTAGTCGTCGGCGCCGGCCTGCAGGCCAGCAACCCGCTCGGCGATGGCGTCGCGTGCGGTCAGGACCAGGACCGGCAGCACCATGCCGTCGCGGCGTAGGCGTTGCAACAAGGCCAGGCCGTCTTCGTCGGGCAGGCCGAGGTCGAGAATCAGCAGGTCGAAATGGCTGTGCTGCAACAGGCTTTGCGTCGCCGCCGCACTGGCCGCATGGGCGACGGTGAACCCCTGGGCTTGCAGGCC
Source organism: Ectopseudomonas oleovorans (assembly GCF_003052605.1). Taxonomy (GTDB): domain Bacteria; phylum Pseudomonadota; class Gammaproteobacteria; order Pseudomonadales; family Pseudomonadaceae; genus Aquipseudomonas; species Aquipseudomonas oleovorans_A. The sequence goes on from NZ_QASO01000091.1 coordinate 11,474, forward strand.
GGCGATCACGCCGCTGGCGATCAGCGAGTTGTCTTCGGTAAGCAGAACATGCATGGGCGGTAGTGGAGGCAGAGGGCGAGTCGACAGTATCGCTCATCGCGATTAAGGCAGGATTATTGGCTCTGATTGGCGGGCTGTTAATCGGCTGTTAATTGCACTTTGGCATCCTCGACACCTCCTCAGTTGCGCGGTGTCGTCATGCGTTCGCTCGTTGTTCTCCTCAGTCTGTTCTGTAGCGCCGCGTTTGCCTCGCTGCCCATTGACGGCCTGCGCTCGGGCGATGACTTTCTGGCTGCCGAGCAGGCATTCGTGCTCGACGTGCAGCAGCAGAGCGAAGGTGAAACGACGCTGAGCTGGGACATAGCGCCGGGTTACTACCTGTATCAGCAACGCCTCAAGTTCACTGGCCTGACCGATGAACAGGCGCCAGAGCTACCGCCGGGCCTGGCTCATGAGGACGAGTATTTCGGTGCCTCGCAGATCTATCGTGAGCGCCTGCAGCTGACCCTGCCAGCCGAGGCGCGCGGGCGTATCGAGGTGCAATGGCAGGGCTGTGCCGATGCCGGCCTGTGTTACCCACCGCAGACCCGGATGCTCGATCTTGGTGGTACTGGCGCCGCCGAAGCCGGTCGGGCCGATGACCTGGCCTTGCTCGATGGTCTGCAGCAGCAGGCGCTGTGGCTGAGCATGGCAGTGTTCTTCGGCCTGGGCCTGCTGCTGGCGTTCACGCCTTGTTCACTGCCGATGCTGCCGATTCTCGCGGGTATCGTGGTGGGTAGCCGCGCTTCGCCATCGCGCGGCTTTGCCCTGGCGGGTACTTATGCGCTGAGCATGGCGCTGGTCTATGCGCTGCTCGGCGTACTGGCGGCAGCGCTCGGCGCCAATCTGCAGAGTCTGTTGCAGCAACCCTGGTTGATTGGCTCGTTCGCGACGCTGTTCGTGCTGTTGGCGCTGCCGATGTTTGGCTTCTTCGAGTTGCAACTGCCGGCTGCGCTGCGTGATCGCCTGGAGCGGGTCGGGCGCGGGCAGCAGGGCGGTAGCCTGGTGGGGGCCGGTTTGCTCGGCGTGCTCTCTGGTCTGCTGGTCGGCCCCTGCATGACCGCACCGTTGGCGGCTGCCTTGCTGTTCATCGGGCAGAGTGGCGACCTGTTGCAGGGCGGCCTGGTGCTGTTCGCGCTGGGGCTGGGCATCGGTACGCCGCTGGTGCTGCTGGTAACGCTGGGCAATCGCCTGCTGCCCAAGCCGGGACTGTGGATGGAGCGGGTCAAGGCGGTGTTCGGTTTTCTCTTTCTGGCCACGGCGCTGTACCTGCTGCGGCCACTGCTGGCCGAGTCGATCTGGCTGGCGCTGAGCGGCGCCTGGCTGATACTGGCGGCCAGCAGTCTCGTGCACCTGGCTGCTCAGCTTCAGGCGCAGCGTGCGCTGGCCCATGCCGGCGCGGCATTGCTTGGGCTATGGGGCGTGGCGATGCTGCTGGGCGCGGCTGCCGGCGGCAGCGATCCTTTACGACCGTTGGGGGTGTTCACTGCTGTCGCTGCGCCCCAGGCCGAGGTACGCACGGCCAGCTTCGTCGATGTGCGCGAGCCCGGACACCTGCAGCGCGAACTGGATGAAGCCAAGGCGCAGGGACAATGGGTGCTGGTGGACTACTACGCGGACTGGTGCGTGTCGTGCAAGGTCATGGAGCGCGAGGTATTCGGCAACACCGAGGTGCAGGCGCGCCTGGCCGATGCGCGCAAGCTGCGTCTGGACGTCACCGCGCCGGGGGCGGCGAGCCGTGAACTGCTCGGCCGTTACCAGGTACTGGGGCCGCCGACCCTGCTGCTGATCGGCCCGGACGGCGAGGAGCGGCGCCAGCAGCGCATCACCGGCGAGGCGGATGCGCAGCAGTTTCTGCGGGTCTGGGATAGCACCATGGAGCGTGGCTGATGTTGACGATAGGCGTAGGGCCGCTGGCGCTGGGCGTTGGCCATGTATTGCTGTTGGTGAGCCTGCTGCTGGCGACCCTGGTCGGCTGGTGGCTGGGGCGCAAGCGCCAGGTCAATCCGGAAAAACTGATCTTTCGCCTGTTGCTGGCCGCCTTGCTGGGTGCGCGCCTGGCTTTCGTTGCGCTGTATTTCGAGCATTACCAGGATGCACCCTGGCGCGTGATCGACATCCGCGATGGCGGCTTCATCGCCTGGGGCGGCTTGCTGGCGGCAGGGCTGCTGGGCACCTGGTATCTGTGGCGTCACGCGCAGTTGCGTGTGGCGCTGGGCGGTGGCATGGCCACGGGGCTGCTGATCTGGGGCATGGGCAGCCTGGTGCTGCACACGCTGGAGCAGGGCACGCGACTGCCGGAACTGGCCCTGCGCGATGTTCAGGGGCAGTCGGTGGCGCTGCGCGAACAGCTTGGCCAGCCCATGGTGATCAATCTCTGGGCGACCTGGTGCCCACCTTGCCGGCGGGAGATGCCGGTACTAGCCGAGGCGCAGCGTGAGCATCCGGGTGTGACCTTCGTCTTCGCCAACCAGGGCGAGGGTGCCGGCGAGGTCAGTGCCTTTCTCGCTAGCCAGGCGCTGCAACTGGACAACGTGCTGCTCGACAGCGGCGGCCGACTCGGGCAACTGGTCGGCTCACGTGCGCTGCCCACCACCTTGTTCTACGACGCCGAGGGTCGCCAGGTTGGCAGCCACCTCGGTGAACTGTCCCGCGCCAGCCTGGCCCGGGCCCTGGAAACCCTGAAAGCGGACGAATGATCATGAACTCAATCAAGTCTCTAGCCTTGCTCGGCTTGCTGCTGACGCCACTGACCCAGGCCGATGAGCTGCCTGCGGCTATCAAGGCTGTCGAAGGCCGTGGGGCCAAGGTAGTGGGTAGCTTCGACGCGCCTGGTGGGCTCAAGGGCTATGCCGCGCGCTACAACGGCCAGGGTCTGGCGCTGTACCTGACGGCCGATGGTGAGCATGTGCTGATCGGCACCTTGCTCGATGCCAAGGGGGGGGACCTGACCAAGGAACCACTGGAGCGTCTGGTCTATCAGCCGCTGGGTCAGGAGATGTGGCAGCAGTTGCAAGGCAGCACCTGGATCGCTGACGGCGACGACAAGGCACCACGCGTCGTTTACATGTTCTCCGACCCCAACTGCCCTTACTGCAACATGTTCTGGCGTCAGGCGCGGCCCTGGGTCGAGGCCGGGCGTGTGCAGGTACGCCACGTCATGGTCGGCATGCTGCGCCCGGACAGCCCCGGCAAGGCGGCGGCGCTGCTCGCTGCCAGCGATCAGCGCAAGGCGCTCGGCGAGCATGAATCGGCCGGGCGCGAAAGCACGCTCAAACCGCTGGGCAAGATCCCCGAAAAGATCACGGAGCAACTGAACGCCAACATGGAGCTGATGGGCGAAATGGGCGCCTCCGCGACGCCGGCCATCTACTACCTCGATGATGCGGGCCGTCTGCAGCAGCAGAACGGTGCGCCACGTCCGGACATGCTGGAAACCATCATGGGCTCTGCCAAGCCCTGAGTGTCGGCGCACAGCCTTGGTTGTGCGCTTGGAAAAGCCTGATAACAACTATTGAAGAGGATGCCAATGAGAGCCTCTCGTTTATCTCTGCTAGGGCTGTGTGTGGCGTTGACGTCCAGCGTGTTCGCTTTCGAGCCGCTACCGCTTGCGCAGCAAGGTGGCGTCAGCCAGGTGATGCTGACTTGCACGGCGTGTCACGGCGATGCCCTGATGGGCGTGGCGGCTGCCGGTTTTCCACGTCTGGCCGGGCAATCTGCCGACTACCTGGCCAAGCAGCTTTATGACTTCAAGGCAGGCAAACGCTCCAATCCCTTCATGCAGCAATTCGCGGCCGGACTGAGTGATCAGGACATCCAGTCCGTGACGCGGTTCTTCGCTGCTTTGCCGACTGCCCAGTACGCCACACCGAATCGTGCAGCCGCGGCCGATGGGCTGGGTGCCAGCCTGGCGCTGCGGGGCTCCTGGGAACGCAATATTCCCGAGTGCGTGTCCTGTCATGGCCCGGGAGGTGTCGGCGTTGGCAAGACCTTCCCGCCCCTGGCCGGGCAGCCTGCTGCGTACCTGGCCAATCAGTTGCACGACTGGCAGAAGGGCGTGCGCCGCAATGATCCAAACGACCTGATGGGGCATATCGCCAAGGCCCTGAACGAAGAAGAAATCCAAGCCGTGTCCGACTACTTTGCCGGCCTGCCTGCCGGAGGTGCCCGATGAAACACCTGATCCCGTTCGCGCTTGGCCTGGCCAGCGTCGCCACCGCCCATGCAGCGAGCATCGCCATGGAAGACCAGAGTCAGCTACCCGCAGCGCCGGCCAAGGCCGAACATAGCGAGTGGTTTCAGCCTCCGCATGAGAAAGACCTGCCCAACGATGGATTCGGCCAGCTGGTACGTGAGGGTCGAGCGATTTTCGTCGATACCCGCAACCAGGCCGGTGAGTATGTCGGCAACGGCATGAACTGCACCAACTGCCATCTGGATCAGGGGCGCAAGGCCAACTCGGCGCCGTTGTGGGGTGCCTACACCATGTATCCGGCTTATCGAAAGAAGAACGACAAGGTCAACAGCTTCGCCGAGCGTATCCAGGGCTGCTTCCAGTTCAGCATGAACGGCACCGCGCCAGCGGTGGACAGCCACATCATCAACGCCATCACGGCCTATTCGTACTGGCTGGCGACCGGCGCCCCGGTGGGCAAGGCGCTACCGGGGCGGCTGTATCCGGTGGTGCAGGAACCGGCGGGTGGCTATGACCTGGCCCGTGGCGAGCAGGTCTATCAGCAGCAATGCGCGGTTTGTCATGGCGATAACGGTGAGGGGCAGAAAGCCGGCAAGGACTATGTCCTGCCGCCGCTATGGGGCAAGGACTCCTACAACTGGGGGGCGGGCATGCACCGTATCAACACCGCCGCCGGCTTCATCCGCCACAACATGCCGCTGGGCAAGGGCGGTACGCTCAGCGATGCCGATGCCTGGCACGTGGCGGCCTACATGAACAGCCACGAGCGCCCGCAAGACCCTCGGTTGATCGACGGCTCCATCGAGAAAACCCGCGACAAGTACCACGCCGATGATGGTGTGAACCTGTACGGCAAGGTCGTCAACGGCGTGATGCTCGGGCAAGGGGTGGACTGAACCCGTGCCCTGGAGAGCTGCCGATATCTCGGATCAGTACAGCCACAGATCCTCGCCGGCATCCTGCAACTGCTGATACACCCGATCCAGGTCCTCGCGCAGGCGCTCGGCATCAGGCGCACGTCGCGAATAGATCAGCCGCAGCGGCAGACGCTGTACCTCGACGAAGGGCAGTTCACCCATGCCCAGTGTGCGTTTGGCCTGTTCGACGGGGGCCTGATAGTCCAGCAGGTAATCACCGCGTCGGCGCAGGAGCATTTCCAGGGCCGAGGTGTGGTTGGCGGTACGGTGATGAGTGATATTGCGCGCCGGATCTGTCAGCCATTGATTGACGTCCTGCCAGTAGCTGTAGCCGGTGATCAGGATCACCCCACGATCCTGCAGATCATCCGGAATGCGCGGTGCAGGTGTGCCGTGGCGAAAATACAGGTTGAGGGTGATCTCCCCCAGCAGGTGCTTGCCTTCGAGGGTGTGCTCGACCAGCTCCGGCTTGCCTGAGGCGCCGGCCCAGATATGTATGCTGCCGTCGAGCAGACCGCTGTAGAGGCGGGCGCCGGGGTAGGAGCGAAAGTCTGCCTGGTATCCCGCCTCGTCGAGCAGGCGTGCGGCCAGCTCCAGGCCTGAGCCGCTGGGCTGGCCTTGCGCGTCGGTATAGGAATAGGGCGGAAACTCGTAGTAACCCACGTGAACGCGTTGCCTGGCCTCGGCAGCATGAGCGGCGTGTAGCCATAGCAGGGCGATGAATATCAGGCAGAAGCGTCTTGGCATCCGGTTATCGCGGCTCTTCGCCGTCTTTTCGTTGTTATCGAGTGGTGCCTAACGAGCATGGACAAGTCGCGGTGGATTTGTCCAGTTCTGCACGGTTTATTCCTGAGTTGGCAGGAAAAAGCGACCGATCACCGGCAAATGATCGGAGATTGCCAAGGTATCGCGCTGGCGAACCTGGCTGGCGAGCGGGGTCAGGCGTGGGCTGTAGAACAGGTAGTCGAGGGTGCGATCCGGGCCGCTGGCGGCTGGATCGTTGGGGTAATGGGTGTACCACTGCGCCTGCTGTGCGCCGCTGGCCTGTTGCAGGCTGGGGATCATCGGGTAGCGCCGGGCCAGGTCCTGCAATTCGCTGTCGGCGGCGTACCAGCTACGTTGATCCTCCGGCAGATGCTGGAACTGACCGGGTGGCAGCAGGTTGAGGTCGCCGCCCAGTACCCAGGTTTTGTCGCTGGTTTGCAGCTGCTGGAGCAGGCCGTCGGTCATCTCCACCTGGCGCTGCATGGTGTCCTCGCCCTGGGCGAAGGCATCGAAATGGGTGTTGATCGCCACCAGTTTGTCGCCACCACGAATCGGCAGGTAGCTGACCAGCAAGGCGCGCTTGAGCTGGAACTGACGGCTCAGCAGGTCGCTCTCGAGCATGGGCAATTGCAGGCGTTCGGCGCGGGCGATCTGGAAGCGACTGAGGGTGCCGAGTTTCATGCCGACGCTGCCGAGGATGCGCGGGTGCGGAACGAAACCGGCCTTCCAGTAGAAGGCCTCGGTGCTGCAGGGGTAAAGGTCGCTGAGGCGCGCTTGCAGCAGGGCCAGCTGATCCTGGTAGTCGCTGGCCTTGGCCTTGTCGTGCAGCTCCTGCAGCAGTACGACATCCGGTTGTTCGTCGCGCAGCACGCGCACCACTTCATCCAGGGTGACGGCCAGGTCGGCGCTGCTCGGGCGCTCGTCCGGTCCATCGCCGCCGGGCAGGTCGTACCAGAACACGTAGCGCTTGCCGGCCAGGTACTGCACGTTCCAGGTCATCACCTTGAGTGCCTGGCCGGGCTGCAGCTGCGCCACCTGCCCGCTGCATGACACGGCAGCTTCTTCATGGGGCCGCGGGCGCCAGGTCAGGCTGTACACCAGCGCAATCAGCACAGCGAGCAATGGCAACACAATGACCAGGAGCAGGCGAAGCGGGCGAGGCAGGGACATGGCGAAACGGGCGACTATGCTGGAAGGAGGCGAGGATACCTGACTGCGGCCTGTCGGCCCAGGCATGCGCGATCCTGCCGGGAGGTTGCGATGAACCAGCCGCTGATCGCTCAGCGTGGCCCCTACGCGGTGGATGTGGAGGCCGGGCGGGATTATTTCTGGTGCCGTTGTGGGCGCAGCGCCAGCCAGCCATTCTGCGATGGCAGCCACAAGGGCAGCGGACTGACGCCACTGAAGTACCATGCCGAGCGCGCCGAACAGGTATTTTTCTGTGGCTGCAAGCACACAGCCACGCCGCCCTGTTGCGATGGCAGCCATAACAGGTTGTAGTGTCGCCGAGTCCAGGGCAGCGGGAGCAGCGCATGTATCGCAAGGTATTCGCCAACAAGGTGTTCGACCGCAAGGTCGTACTCATCACGGGTGGTTGTGCCGGCATCGGTCGCGCCTTGGCGATGCGCCTGGCCCAGGCTGGTGCGCGCCTGGTGATTCTCGATCTGCAGCAGGCAGCGCTGGACAGCCTGGTGCAGCACCTGGCCGATCATCACAACGCCGAGGCGCTGGGGCTGCTCTGCGACGTGGCTGACGCCGAGGCGGTGCAGCGCGCGGTGGCGCTGGCGGTGGAGCGTTTCGGCGGTATCGATGTGTTGGTCAACAATGCCGGCATCACTCATCGCAGCACCTTCGCCGAGACCAGTCTGGAAGTGTTCCAACGGGTCATGGCGGTCAACTATTTCGGCGCGCTCTACTGCACCCAGGCAGCGCTGCCCAGCCTGATTGCCCGCGGCGGGCAGATCATCGTGCTCAGCTCACTATCGGGCATCGCGCCGTTGCTCTATCGCAGCGCTTACAACGCCAGCAAGCACGCGCTGCATGGCTTGTTCGAGACGCTGCGCTTTGAGCTCAAGGGCTCGGGTGTGAACGTGATGCTGGTGTGCCCAGGTTTTACCGCGACCGACCTGCGCAAGAACGCTCTGGTCGGTGACGGCTCGGTGGCAGCCCAACCGCCCTTGGCGATGGGCAAGGTGGCCTCGCCGCAGGATGTCGCCGAGGCCATCTATCATGGGGCACTCAAGCGTCGGCGGCTGCTGGTGTTGTCCAACGTCGATTGGCGCGCCCGGGTGCTGGCGCGCTTCTTCCCGAGGTTGTTCGAGCGGGTGTTGCTACCGCGGCTTTCCGGGTTGCGGCCACAGCGTTCGGGGCGCAATTGATGCGTCTTTGGCTACTCGCACTGTTGATTCTGACGCCTCTGTGCCGGGCTGGCGAAGGCGAATCCCTACGGGTGATGACCGACCTCTGGCCGCCCTTTCGCATGGAGGATGAGAACGGTCAGTTGCAGGGGCTGGATATCGATCTGCTGGCCTTCGTCCTGGCCGCCGGCTGCCAAAGCTGCCTCGTGAAAGGCATGCGCCGAGGCCTTGTCCGGGGCGACGAAGCCGAAGTGACTGCCGTTGCCGAGGGTCGCCGGCTGACCATTGATTGGCGTCTGCATCCAGAACTCCGGGTAATCGCGGCCGAAGGCCACCGCCCCAGGATGGCGCATGATTTCCCGACAACCGAGGGTGGCCAGCACCTTGGCGTAGAGGGTGCTGGTAGCCTCGAAGTCATTGGTGCCGATGGATACGTGGGACAGGATGCTGGGGTTCGTTTCGCTCATGGCGCGCTCCGGGCCGGGGAAAACAGCAAGCCTAGTCACTGTTCTCACCATTTGCCGCCTGCTGCGGTTCGAGCAGCATGAACAGGCGGAACAGCACCACGATGGCGAACAACTGCAGGAAGCCGTTGCCGGTCTGATGCAGCACCCATAGCAGGGTGTCGCTCTGGCTCGGCTGCGTCCACCAGTCGAGCAGCCACAACGGCACCAGCACGTTGGCCAGGCAGGTGAACACCGGCCAGAAGCGCCCCTCGGTCAACGTGAAGCTGGCCTGCAACGCGCGTAGCGGCGGCTCCTGGCGCAGTACCAGAATCAGTTCGGAAAAGGCCAGGCGCATCATGATCCAGATGCCCGGCACGATGAACAGCGACAGGCCGAGCATGATTGCCAGAGTGCTCAATCCGGTCATCAGGGCGAAGGTCGGCCACAGTTGCAGCCCGGCCGCGAACAGCTGCGCGTTGCCGGGCGTCTGGCCGATGCTGCGCGCATGCAGGAAGAGAATCAGCGGTGCGGCATACAGCGGGTAGAAGAGTATGCCGAGCAGCACGCCATAGGCCGGGTTGGCGCCTTCGCCGAGCTGGGCGGCGAGGATCGTCTGGGCGATGGCTTCGAGCAGCAACAGCGGCAGGGTCAGGCGGGCAATGGCCAGCAGGTTGTGGCTGGAGAAAAACCAGGCGTCGCGCAGCACGGACAGAGGCTTCATTGGCAGGTTACCAAGTGTGAGGGCGTGGGCGCTGTGGCCGTTCGCCGGGGCAGTCGAATGGGTTCAAGAGTACTCCAGCTGCGCGTTGGGCTGCGCCTTGAGCAGACGCGGCAGTTCGCTGCCGGGCACTTCCAGGGTCAGTTCGGGTGGGCCGGGTGAATACAGCAGGAAGTCGCAGGCCAGCACCGCGCGGTCGATCAGCAGGGTGATGCCGGCGTCATGGCCGAACGGACAGGCACACATCGGCACGCAGCCGGTTTGCTCGATCAGTTCCTCGTCGCTGGCGATGCGCGGGCGACTGCCGAGCAGCGTCTTGAGCCTGGCCCAGTCGGCGCGGGCGCCTTCGAGGCTGATCAGCATGGCGTAGCGCTGAGCACCGGTGCGCAGGAACAAGCTCTTGCTCTCCACGCCGCGCAGGCCGAAACGTTGGCGCACGGCATGGGCGGTGGGGTAATCCAGCACCGGCTCATGCTCGACCAGGCGGTGGCTGATTCCCTGGCTCTGGAGCAGGTCGAGGTTACGCTGGCACAGCTGTTGTAGAAACGTCATGGCGCCAAGGATAGGGGCTGCGCCGCGCTCGGGCCAGCCCCGGCCGCATCCGCGGCCCAGCTCTGGCATACTGGTGCCTTCGTCGCCCCCGAGGACTCCCGGTGAAGAAGATCGCCGTATTCGCCGATGTGCAGAACCTCTACTACACGGTGCGCCAGGTCTATGGCTGCCACTTCGACTACAGCGTGCTGTGGGCCGAGGTCAGCCGCCGTGGCGTAATCGTCGAGGCGTACGCCTATGCCATTGACCGTGGTGACGCCAAACAGCAGCAGTTCCAGCAGACCCTGCGCAAGCTGGGCTTCACCGTGAAGCTCAAACCCTACATCCAGCGCAGCGACGGCTCGGCCAAGGGCGACTGGGATGTCGGCATCACCATTGACGTGCTCGATGCCGTCGAGCGCGTCGACGAGATCGTCCTGGCCTCCGGTGACGGCGACTTCGACCTGCTGCTCGAGCGCGTGCGCAGTCGTGGCGTCGAGGCCATCGCCTATGGCGCGCCCGGGCTGACGGCGCAGTCGCTGATTCGCGCGGCCAGTTTGTACGTGCCCATCGAGGGTGAATTGTTGCTGCGCAATCACTGAGACGCTGTCAGCAGGTTCACCGCTGTGCTCGCCATGCTCATGTATTTCAATACACTCCGCTTGCTGCGCGCAGGCGAAACGCGACCTGCCATCGCTCGCGACGACTTCTTCACATGTTCTGAGGTTTTACGTGGAATCCATTGCCGTCATCGACTTCGAAACCACTGGCGTGTCGCCGGCTCAGGCGCGCGCCACCGAAATCGGCGTGGCGATCATCGAGGACGGGCGCATCGTCGACCGCTACCAGAGCCTGATGAATAGCGGCGCCTGGGTGCCGCCATTCATCGAGCAGCTCACCGGTATCAGCAACGCCATGCTGCGCAAGGCGCCGCCGTCGGAGCAGGTGATGAACGAGGTGGCCGACTTCATCGGCGAAAGGCCGTTGCTGGCGCATAACGCTTCCTTCGACCAGAAATTCTGGGACGCCGAGCTGGCGCGGGTACGCCGGCGTCGTGCGCAGCCCTTCGCCTGTTCGCTGCTGCTGTCGCGCCGTCTGCTGCCCGAGGCGCCAAGCCACAAGCTGGGCAACCTCAATGCCTGGGCCGGCCTGCCGGATACCGGCCGCGCCCACCGTGCGCTGGCCGATGCCGAGATGGCAGCGAACCTGACACTGCACCTGTTCGGCCTGTTGCGCGAGCGCCATGGCCGGCACCAGGCCGATCATGCCTTTCTCTGCCAGTTGCAGAATCTGTCGGCGGCCAAGGTGCGGGCGTTGTTGGCCACATCGTAGCCCGGCTTACATCGTACGCCGCTTCTTGTGTAGGAGCCCGCTTGCGGGCGATCCGTTGCCAATCGCCCGCAAGCGGGCTCCTACAAGCGGGTTGGCACGGGTAAACTACGCGCCAGTTCTTTTACTTCCTGCGGTTACCCGTCATGACCTTCGCCTCTCTCGGTTTGATCGAGCCGTTGCTGCATACCCTTGCTGATCTCGACTACCAGACCCCGACCCCGGTACAGAGCCAGGCCATCCCGGCCGTGCTCAAGGGTCGTGATCTGATGGCCGCGGCGCAGACCGGCACCGGCAAGACCGCTGGTTTCGCTCTGCCGCTGCTGCAGCGTCTGACCCTGGAAGGCCCGCAGGTCGCCAGCAACAGCGTGCGCGCGCTGGTGCTGACGCCGACCCGCGAGTTGGCCGAGCAGGTGCTGCAGAGCTTTTTGAGCTATGGCCAGCACCTGCCCCTGACCAGCTATGCGGTGTACGGCGGGGTCAGCATCAACCCGCAGATGATGAAGCTGCGCAAGGGCGTCGACGTGCTGGTGGCCACGCCGGGGCGACTGCTCGACCTGTATCGGCAGAACGCGGTGAAGTTCTCCCAGTTGCAGACCCTGGTGCTGGATGAGGCCGACCGCATGCTCGACCTGGGTTTTGCCCGCGAGCTGGACGAGCTGTTCAGTGCACTGCCGAAAAAGCGCCAGACCCTGCTGTTCTCCGCCACTTTTTCTGATGCCATCCGGCAGATGGCCGGCGAGCTGCTGCGCGACCCGCTGTCGGTGGAAGTGAGCCCGCGCAACGCTGCTGCCAAGACCGTCAAGCAATGGCTGATCCCGGTGGACAAGAAGCGCAAGAGCGAGCTGTTCCTGCACCTGCTGCAGGAAAAACGCTGGGGCCAGGTGCTGGTGTTCGCCAAGACCCGCAAGGGTGTCGATCAGCTCGAACAGGAGCTGCTGGTCATGGGCGTGTCAGCCGATTCGATTCACGGCGACAAGCCACAGCCGAGCCGCCTGCGCGCACTGGAACGCTTCAAGGCTGGCGAGGTGCAGATTCTGGTGGCCACCGACGTGGCCGCGCGTGGCCTGGATATCGATGACCTGCCGCTGGTGGTCAACCTCGACCTGCCGATCAACGCCGAAGACTACGTGCACCGTATCGGTCGTACCGGCCGCGCCGGCAGTACGGGCGAGGCGATCTCCCTGGTCTGCGCCGACGAGGTGGATCAACTGGCGGCGATCGAGAATCTGACCCAGCAATTGATCAAGCGTGTCGATGAGCCGGACTTCATCCCCGATCACCGCGTACCACTGACGGCGGTCGGTGGCCAGGTGCTGAAAAAACCGAAGAAACCCAAGCAGAAGCTGATCCCCGGTGCGGGCGCCGCGAAGAGCGGCGGCAAGGGCAATATTCACCTCGGCCGCTGGTTCGAGGAAGAGGGCGCCAAGCCCAAGGCCAAGGCTGTGCGCAAAGTACCGAGCTTCGGCAGCAAGCCCAAAGGCGGCAAGAAGTAGGGCAGCGCACTCAGTTGTAGCACGGGTGAAATCCGGGGCAGATCGCTCGCGGCTAAAGCCCCTCCCACATGGCAGGACATGTTCCGTGGGAGGGGCTTTAGCCGCGACGGCCATGGCGCATGGAAACCTAGAACCGTAACCGGGTGCCCAATTGCACCACGCTTTCCACTTTGCGCTCCAGCCAGGGGCGGTCAATGTCCGGGAACAGCTCGAACAACGAACGCCCCTGTACCTGGTCCGGCCCCAGCCCCAGCCCGGAATGGTTCTCCATGAAGGCACTCCACACTTCGACGCGGTATTGGCGGTCGAGCACCACCACGCCGACGTCGATGCATTGCGCAATGTCGAGCAGCCGGTGAACTTCCTTGATATCGATCTGTGCGGGCATCGCCTCACTCCATCAGGTAGTCGATCTTGTTGGTCGGGCGTTTGATCGAATCTTCGGTGAACAACAGCAGATCGAAGTGGATGGCATGGCCTTCCAGGCTATAGCTGATCTCCACGGCCAGGGTTTTGCCCCAGCGCTGGCGGTTGACCTGGATCAGCTGGTCGAGACTGGCATGCTGGCCTGGTCCAGTAACATCTCCGAGGTTTGCGCTTTGTTCTCCGGCTGCCAGCCGAGCAGGCACGCCATGTCGTCCACTTCCGAGTCATGGAACAGCAGCAGCGCCTCTCCGGCGATGGTCTCGCCGATGAAACCCTGGCAGATGGCGCTGAAGCGCTCGCCGCCCGGCCCACCCTACAACTACACGGCATGCAACCAGTCGAGTAGGCCCAGCGCCGCGACCCGCCCGCTGGCGAAGCAGGCGGTGAGCAGGTAGCCGCCGGTGGGCGCTTCCCAGTCGAGCATTTCACCGGCGCAGAACACGCCGGGCAGGGATCTGAGCATCAGTCCTTCGTCCAGCGCCGCGAAGGGCACGCCGCCAGCGCTGCTGATCGCCTCATCTAGCGGCCGAGGGCGCAGCAGGGTGATCGGCAGCGCCTTGATCCAGGACGCCAGAGCAGCCGGTTCGGCAAATGCGGCAGCCGGCGCCAGTTCACGCAGCAGGGCAGCCTTCACGCCGTCCAGCCCGGCCTGGCGATGCAGGTGCTTGGCCATCGAGTGCTTGCCGCGTGGCTTGGCCAGCGCCTGCAGCAGCTTGACCAATGGCATCCGCGGCAACAGGTCGAGGTGAATCACGGCCTGGCCGTCGGCCTCGATGGCGCTGCGGATATCGGCGGAAAAGGCGTACACCAGGCTGCCTTCGATGCCGCCTGCAGTTAGCACGAACTCGCCGATGCGAGGCGCCTGGCCAGGCAGGCTCAAGGCGACGTTCTTCAGTGGCGCCCCGGCGAATTTTTCCCTGAGATGATCGCTCCAGCCCTCGACCTCGAAGCCGCAGTTGCTCGGCTTCAACGCCGCGACCTCGATACCGCGCGCCTGCAGCAGCGGCACCCAGGCGCCATCCGAGCCCAGTCGCGCCCAGCTACCACCGCCCAACGCCAACAGGCAGGCATCGGCGGCCAGGGCGCGCTCGCCGTCCGCGCTGGCGATGCGCAGGCTGCCATCGGCGTTCCAGCCCAGCCAGCGGCTGCGGGTGTGGATCATCACGCCCAGCTCGCGCAGCCGGCGCAGCCAGGCGCGCAGCAGCGGCGCGGCCTTCATGTCGCAGGGGAACACACGGCCGGAGGTGCCGACGAAGGTGTCGATACCCAGGCCATGAATCCACTCGCGCAAGGCATCAGCGTCGAATTCGCGCAGCAGCGCTGCGATCTCGGCCTGACGCTCGCCATAACGGCCGATGAAGGCGTCCTTGGATTCTGAGTGGGTGATGTTCATGCCGCCGACGCCGGCCAGCAGGAATTTGCGCCCCACTGAGGGCATGGCATCGAACAGCTCCACGCGCACGCCGCCTTGCGCCAGCACTTCGGCGGCCATCAGCCCGGCAGGGCCGCCGCCGATGATGGCGACGTGATGAGCGGTGGTCGGGCTGTCTGTGGTCATGGTGGCGGGGCGGTCAGGGAACGGCTGTGCATTCTACCAGGCAGTTGAAATACGTAGGCGAGGCAGGCAAGACAATACCTATGGCGGCCCCGCAAAAACAGCCGAAAAACGGTCGGAGTCGCGCTCGACTTTACGTGCTGTAAATGAGCATTTTGACTGGGCTCGCACGCGAGGCTGTTTTTAACGCAGTATTGCCAACGCAGGTAGTTTTTCAGCAGCCTGGTACCCGAGTGCTCCTCGGCCTTGTCATTTGCCCTGGGTTGGGGCAGGTTCTGTCCGAACCTTTTCGGCTGGAGCCCGTTATGTCCCAGATCTGCCCCGATATCGATCCCGATGGCCTGCTCGAATATTCGGTGGTCTACACCGACCGCTCGCTGAACCATATGTCGCAGTCGTTCCAGGGCGTGATGCGCGATATCTCTGCCACCCTGAAACAGGTCTATAACGGCCATGCCGTGGCAGTAGTGCCTGGCAGCGGCACCTATGGCATGGAGGCGGTGGCGCGCCAGTTGGCCACCGGGCAGAAGTGCCTGGTGCTGCGCAACGGCTGGTTTAGCTACCGCTGGACGCAGATCTTCGATATGGGTCGGATACCCGCCGAAGCCCATGTGCTCAAGGCGCGTCCGGTCGCGGACGGCCCACAGGCGGCCTTCGCCCCGGCGCCGCTGGACGAAGTGCTGACCACCATCGCCGAGCACAAGCCGCAGGTGGTGTTCGCCCCGCACGTGGAAACTTCCTCGGGGATGATCCTGCCGGACGACTACCTGCGCGCGGTGAGCGATGCGGTGCACGCCGTCGGCGGCCTGTTCGTGCTTGATTGCATTGCCTCCGGCACGCTGTGGGTGGACATGCAGGCCTGTGGCATCGACGTGCTGATCAGCGCCCCGCAGAAAGGCTGGAGCGCCTCGCCGTGCTGCGCCCTGGTGATGATGAGCGAGGCGGGTCAGGCGCGCGTCGAAGCGACTCAGAGCAGCAGCTTCGCCTGCGATCTGAAGAAGTGGCTGCAGATCATGCAGGCCTACGAGCAGGGCGGTCATGCCTACCACGCCACCATGCCCAGCGACGCCCTGGCGCGTTTTCGCGATGCCATGCTGGAAGCCAAGGCTCTCGGTTTCGACCGTGTACGTCAGCAACAGCAGGAGCTTGGCGACCGGGTGCGCGCGCTGCTGACAGCGCGCGGCTTCAAGAGCGTCGCGGCCGAGGGCTTCGAGGCGCCGGGCGTGGTGGTCTGCTACACCGACGACGGGCAGATCAAGACCGGCGCCAAGTTCGCCGCCATCGGCCTGCAGATCGCCGCCGGCGTACCGCTGCAATGTGACGAACCGGCGGACTTCCAGACCTTCCGCCTGGGCCTGTTCGGGCTGGACAAGCTGGGCAATATCGAGCGTACCGTGGCGACCCTGGAGCAGGCGTTGGACAAGGTGCAGGCCGGCTGATCGTCAGGATCACGTAGGGCGGGTGCAACCCGCCACTGGCGAATTGGCGGGTTTCACCCGCCCTACAGGGCTAGTCCAATCCTCGCGCTGCCATACCGTGGTTGCTCTGTGAGGGGAGATGCTGTCGCGGAGGGGGATGCCTTCTGGAGGCGGGAGCAACCCGCCACCGGCGAATTGGCGGGTTTCACCCGCCCTACGAGCGTCTAGCCCAACCCACGCGCCGCCCACACCTTTGCCGCGCTGTGATGCAGGATACCGTGGCGGCGGGCGAGGGCGGCGTGGTCCTTGGAGTAGCCGCCGCCAATTACCCCGAGTACCGGGATATCGCGGCCCAGGCAGTGCTGCAGCACGGCTTCGTCACGCGCTGCCAGGCCCGCGTCGGTGAGTTGCAGGTAGCCCAGGGCATCGTCCTTGTGCACGTCGACACCGGCATCGTAGAGCACCAGGTCCGGTTGGTAGATCGGCAGCAGGTAGTTGAGGATATCGTCCACCACCTTCAGGTAATCCCCGTCGCCCATGCCGCGTGGCAGGGGGATATCCCAGTCGCTCTGCGCCTTGCGTGCCGGGAAGTTCTGCTCGCAATGCAGCGACACGGTAACGGCGTCCGGTTCGTCTTCCAGCAGCCGCGCGGTGCCGTCGCCCTGATGCACGTCGCAGTCGAAAATCAGTACGCGGTGCACGCGGCCAGCTTCGAGCAGGTAGCGGGCGATCACCGCCAGGTCGTTGAAGATGCAGAAACCGGAGGGGAAGTCGTAGTGCGCGTGGTGCGTGCCGCCAGCCAGGTGGCAGGCCAGGCCGTGACGCAGTGCCAGTTCGGCGGTCAGCAGCGAGCCGCCCACGGCGCGCACGGTACGTCGTGCCAGGGCATCGCTCCAGGGCAGGCCAAGGCGGCGCTGGTCCTCGTATGACAGATCGCCAGCCATGTAGCGGGCGATATAGTCCGGGCAGTGAACCAGGGCGAGAATCTCCGCCGGGCACAGCTCGGGACGTTGCAGTTCCGCGTCGGTGGTCAGGCCGCTCTCGACCAGGTGATCGCGCAGCAGGCGGAATTTCTCCATGGGGAAACGGTGCCCGGCCGGGAAGGGCGGGCTGTAATCCTCGTGGTAGACCAGCGGTAGCGGCATAGAGTAAGTGCTCATCGAATCGACGCGCTATGGTCGCAGCCAATCCAGGCAATCACCAGGCCTCCGCCTTTTCGCCGGGCAACCAGCGGCAATGGCTTGACGTTGTAATCGGCGATCCAATTGATACGCACACTGGTCACTATGCCCCGTCAGAGCATGGATGGTGTGGGCGTTTTTCAATCGTCGGGAGAAAGTCATCACAGCACGTAGAGCAGAATCGCCACGAAATGCAGCAGGCTGCCGGCCATGACGAACAGGTGCCAGATGCCATGCCAGTGGCGAAAGCGGCTGTCGTAGGCGAAGAAGATGATGCCTACGGTGTAGAGCACGCCACCAGCCGCCAGCCATTTGAAGCCGGTCATACCCAGGGCGGCGATCAAGGGCTTTACCGCCACCAGCACGATCCAGCCCATCACCGCGTAGATGATCAACGACAGCACGCGTGCTTCGGAGCGAGGCTTGATTTCCTGCAGCATGCCGATCAGCGCCAGGCTCCATACGATGCCGAACAAGGTCCAGCCCCAGGGGCCGCGCAGGGTTACCAGGCAGAAAGGGGTGTAACTGCCGGCAATCAGCAGGTAGATCGACAGGTGATCGAGTTTTTGCATCACCCGTTTCGCCGGGCCGCGCATGCTGTGGTAGAGGGTGGAGATGCTGTACAGCAATAGCAGGGTGACACCGTAGATGGCCACTGCGACAATCTTCCACAGGTCGCCCGTGGAGCTGGCCAGTACCAGCAGCCATACCGCACCGATGGCCGCCAGAACGGCGCCAATCAGGTGGCTCCAGGCGTTGAATTTTTCTCCGTGGTACATGCTATCTGCCGTCTTCCGTTACGCCTGGCTTTGCCAGACCTTTTCTGTGCGGGTTCTCGTATGACAGTTCGCCAGTCATGTAGCAAGCGATGTGGTCGAAGGGTGAGGGCCTCCGCTGGAGACTGTTCGGGCCGATGCAGCTCGGCATCGGTGCTCAGGCCGCTGTCGACCAGGTGATCACGCAGCAGGCGGAATTTCTCCATGGGGAACGATGCCTGGCCGCGAAGGGCGGGCTGTATGCGGCATACAATAAGTGCTCATCGAGTCGACGCCATATGGTCGC
Source organism: Ectopseudomonas oleovorans (assembly GCF_003052605.1). GTDB lineage: Bacteria > Pseudomonadota > Gammaproteobacteria > Pseudomonadales > Pseudomonadaceae > Aquipseudomonas > Aquipseudomonas oleovorans_A. The sequence goes on from NZ_QASO01000091.1 coordinate 29,909, forward strand.
AGCCAATCGAGACAATCGCCATGCCCCTGATCGAAACCTCCGCCAAGCGCCTCTTGCTGCGTGCCTGGCGCGACAGTGACCTGCCGGCGCTGGTTGCACTCAATGCCGATGCCGAGGTGATGCGTCATTTTCCTGCGCCTATGGACGCCGAACAGAGCGCGCAACTGCTGGCGCGCATCCGGGCGCATTTCGATGAGCACGGCTTTGGCTTCTGGGCGTTGGAGCGGCGTGACACTGGCGAACTGATCGGTGTCACCGGCCTGGCACAGGTCGGCTTCGATGCGCCGTTCGTGCCTGCCGTGGAAATCGGCTGGCGTCTGGCGCGGGCGCACTGGCGTCAGGGTTATGCCAGTGAGGCGGCGCGCGCTTCACTGGCCGTGGCCTTCGAGCAGCTTGGGTTGGACGAGGTATTGAGTTTCACCGTGCCGGCCAACCTGCCGTCGCAGGCGGTGATGCGTAGCATCGGTATGCAGCGCGACGATAGCGGCGATTTTCTCCATCCGCGCGTACCGTCCGGTCATCCCTTGCAGCCGCACGTGCTCTACCGCATAAGCCGCGAGCAGTGGGAGGCGCAGCGATGACGGACGTGCTCGCCTATCACCAGCTCAGCAAACACGCCCCCGAGCGCTTCGCACCGGGGCCGGGGCAACTGGACTGGGCGACCCAGCCGGCACCGTTTCGTCGCTACGACGGTGCCCGGCTGATCGAGCTGTACCACCGCCCGCTGGAAGAGGGGCCGGCCTACGATGTTGCATTCGCCGGGCCGCAGGCACCGCCCGCACCACTGAATCGCGCCAGGGTCTCGCAACTGCTGTACGACAGCCTGGCCATTTCCGCCTGGAAGGAGGCTGGCGGTAGCCGCTGGGCGCTGCGGGTCAATCCGTCATCCGGCAATCTGCACCCGACTGAAGCCTATCTGTTGCTGCCGCCGGGTGTCGTGGATGAGGACGGTGTGCTGGCCCACTACGCGCCGGATACCCATGGCCTGGAGGTGCGCAGCGAGCTGCCGCCGCCGCTTGGCCGGCAGCTTGCCGACTGCCTGCCGCCCGGCGGTTTTCTCCTCGGCCTGAGCAGTATCGCCTGGCGCGAAGCCTGGAAGTACGGCGAGCGCGCCTACCGTTATTGCCAGCACGACCTGGGGCATGCCCTGGCGGCGTTGGCCATCGCCGCCGGCGTGCAGGGTTGGCAAGTGCGCATGCTGCGGGGCGTGGCCGAAGCACGCCTGGACGGCCTGCTGGGGCTGGATGATGAGGGCTTTCATGAGGCCGAACACGGCGACTGCCTGCTATGGATAGGTTCGGCGCAGACGCTGGAGTTTGCGCTGCCCGAGACCCTGCTGACGGCGTTGGCACAGCTTGAGCGGAGCGGTGCGCCCAATCGCCTGTCCCGTGAGTATCGCCACTGGCCCGAGTTGCAGCGCATACATGGGCTATGCCGTGCGCCGGCACGTCCTCGCGCGGCCTGGAGCGTAGATGCTGCTGGTGTTCGCAATGACAATCCCGGCCTGCCCTTGAGGCCCATCCTGCATCGCCGGCGCAGTGCGCAAAGCATGGACGGCCGCAGCGGTATTCAGGCTGCACTGCTGCTGGCCTGGCTGCGCCGCCTGATGCCGGTGCAATCGCCGGTGCCGTTCGCCGTCAGCGGTGAGCCGAGCGAGATCGACCTGCTGCTGTTCGTCCATCGTGTGCAGGGGCTTGCGCCTGGCCTGTACTGGCTGGATCGCACGGGCAGCGGTGTGCAGCCGCTGCGCGAGGATTACCTGTGGCAGCGGGTGGATGAGGAGCTGCCGCTGTATCGTCTGCTTGAAGGCGATGCGCGTGGCCTGGCGGGGTTTCTCAGCTGCGGCCAGGACATTGCCGCCGACGGCTGTGTGGCCTTGGCCATGCTGGCACGGGTGGAGGGCGCCGTGGCGGATGGCGCCTGGCGTTATCCACGGCTCTACTGGGAATGTGGCCAGATTGGTCAGGTGCTCTATCTGGAAGCCGAGGCGGCCGGGCTTTCGGGTACTGGCATCGGTTGTTATTTCGACGACGCTTTGCGGGAATTGCTCGGCGATGCCGACAGCGGCTGGCAAAGTCTTTACCATTTCACCCTTGGCCGCGCTGTATGGGATGAACGCCTGACGTCCCTGTCGGCCTATTCCCAACCGCGATTACCAACCCCTGCACAAGGAGAGACTCCATGACCCAGGTACTCGACGATCTGGTCGCGCTGCTGAGCCTGGAACAGATCGAGGAAAACCTGTTCCGTGGCCGCAGCCAGGATCTCGGTTTTCGCCAGCTGTTCGGCGGCCAGGTGCTTGGCCAATGCATTTCCGCCGCCAGCCAGACGGTCGAGGAGGCGCGCCACGTGCACTCCATGCACGGTTATTTCTTGCGTCCCGGCGATGCCAGTTTGCCGGTGGTCTATCAGGTCGAGCGCACCCGCGATGGTGGCAGTTTCAGCACCCGCCGCGTGGTGGCGGTACAGAAGGGCCATCCCATCTTCTTCTGTAGTGCCTCGTTCCAGTACGAGGAGGAAGGTTTTCACCACCAGAGCCCGATGCCGGACGTTCCCGGCCCCGAGGGCCTGAAGTCGGAAACCGAGCTGGCACGCATGGTGGCGCCGATGATTCCCGAGCGCATACGTGAGCGATTGATCAGCGACAAGCCGATCGAGATCCGCCCGGTGACGCTGATCAACCCCTTTGCCCCGCAGCCCTGCGAACCGGTCAAGTACGTGTGGTTCCGCGCTGCCGGCGAGCTCCCGGACGACCCGCAACTGCACAAGTACCTGCTGGCCTACGCCAGTGACTTCAACCTGCTGACCACCTCGATGCAGCCGCATGGCGTGTCGGTGTTCCAGAAATTCATGCAGGTGGCCAGCCTCGACCATTCGCTGTGGTTCCACCGCAACCTGCGCATGGATGACTGGCTGCTCTACGCCATGGACAGCCCCTGGGCCGGCAACGCCCGTGGTTTCTCCCGTGCCAGCATCTATAACCGCCAGGGCGAGCTGGTGGCCTCGGCCGCGCAGGAAGGCCTGACCCGCGTGCGCGAGGACTGGAAGTGAATAGATTGCGCGAAGCACGTCACTGGGTGTTCGACATGGACGGCACCCTGACCCTGGCCGTGCATGATTTCCCGGCGATCAAGCGGGCGCTGGGCATTCCCCAGGAGGAGGACATCCTTCATCACCTGGCGGCGCTACCGGCAGAGGAGGCCGCGGCCAAGCATGCCTGGCTGCTCGAGCACGAGCGCGAGCTGGCAGTGGCCTCGCGCCCGGCGCCGGGCGCCATCGAGCTGGTGCGCACCCTGTGCGAGCGTGGCTGCCAGCTCGGCATCCTCACGCGCAATGCTCACTCGTTGGCGTTGCTGACGTTGCAGGCCATCGGCCTGGATGACTGCTTTGCCAGGGCGGACATTCTTGGCCGCGACGAGGCTCCACCCAAACCGCACCCCGGCGGTTTGCTGCACCTGGCCGAGCGCTGGAGCGTTACGCCGCGTGAGCTGGTAATGGTCGGCGACTACCGCTTCGACCTGGAGTGCGCCCAGGCCGCCGGTGCGCGCAGCGTGCTGGTCAACCTGCCGGACAACCCCTGGCCGGAGCTGACCGGGCTGCACGCGCAGGATTGCGCGCAGTTGCTGGCCGAGCTGAGCTGAGCGCAGAACAGCGCCATGCTGTCCATGTCGCGCCGACACCCAGGCAGCGCCAACGGCCCCCGGATTTCATCCGTATATGGACTCCTCCCGTTTTGCCAGTGAAATAATCTGCCTCTGAACCTAGGTACGACTGCTTCCGTATATTCGACTTCTGATAAGGCGTTAGCCTTGAGCCATGATGAATTTCGCTCCTGTGCGCCTAACCGGGCTAGCGGCCTTGCAAAGCAGAGGGCCGATGGATGCAGCAGGTTACACACAGGTCGGTGCGACCGGTTCGTCATCAGTTCATGTCACTGTGCAATCGAGTGGATCTCTACTACG
>NZ_QASO01000092.1:0-10623 GCF_003052605.1 Ectopseudomonas oleovorans
CGTAGTAGAGATCCACTCGATTGCACAGTGACATGAACTGATGACGAACCGGTCGCACCGACCTGTGTGTAACCTGCTGCATCCATCGGCCCTCTGCTTTGCAAGGCCGCTAGCCCGGTTAGGCGCACAGGAGCGAAATTCATCATGGCTCAAGGCTAACGCCTTATCAGAAGTCGAATATACGGAAGCAGTCGTACCTAGGTTCAGAGGCAGATTATTTCACTGGCAAAACGGGAGGAGTCCATATACGGATGAAATCCGGGGATTTACCGAAAGATCGCCCCGGATTTCATCCGTATATGGGGCTGCGCTCAGGCTGGCGTCAGTTCGAACGGCGCCTGGTTGAAGCCCGTTTCGTCGACCTGCAATGCCCAGCCCTGGTGATCCCAGTCCCCCAGCACGATGCGCCGTGCCGGTTGGCCGTTGACTTCCAGATTATGCACCGCCGGCCTGTGGGTATGGCCATGGATCAGCGTGCGTACGCCATGTGCGGCCATCACCTTGATCACTTCCTGCGGCGTGACGTCGACAATCTCGCTGGCTTTCATCCGCGTCTGTGCGCGGCTTTCGTTGCGTAGCTTGCGCGCCAGCTTCTGTCGCGTGCTCAGTGGCAGGTTGCGCAGGATCAGCAGCGACAGCGGATTGCGCAGCCAGCGGCGCAACTTCATGTAGCCGACATCGAGGGTACACAGGCTGTCGCCGTGCATCAGCAGCACCGGTTCGCCGCCCATCTGCACTTTGTGCGGGTCGCTCAGCAAAGTGCAGCCCGCCTCGCGGCAGAACGCCTTGCCGATAAGAAAGTCGCGATTACCGTGCATCAGGTTGATGCGCGTGCCTGCATTACTCAGCTCGCGCAGGGCGCGGGCGATCTCGTGCTGAAAGGGCGTCATGCCGTCGTCGCCGATCCAGACTTCGAAGAAGTCGCCGAGGATGTACAGCGCCTCGGCCTGGCGTGCGCGAGTGGCGAGAAAATGCAGAAACGCCCGGGTGATGTCCGGGCGTTTCTCTTCGAGGTGCAGATCGGAGATCAGCAGGATCATCGACTTACTCGGCTACGACTTCAGCCTTCTCGATGATCACGTCGTCCACCGGTACGTCCTGGTGGCCGGATTTCATGGTGGTGGCGACGCCCTTGATCTTCTCGACCACGTCCATGCCTTCGACCACTTCACCGAATACGGCGTAGCCCCAGCCCTGAACGGTCGGCGCGCTGTGGTTGAGGAAGGCGTTGTCGGCGACGTTGATGAAGAACTGCGCGCTGGCCGAATGCGGCTCCATGGTGCGGGCCATGGCGATGGTGCCGACCTTGTTGGCGACGCCGTTGTTGGCTTCGTTCTTGATCGGTGCGCGGGTCGGCTTCTGCTTCATGCCCGGCTCGAAACCGCCGCCCTGGATCATGAAATTGCCGATCACGCGGTGGAAAATGGTGCCGTCGTAATGGCCTTCCTTCACGTATTGCTCGAAGTTGGCCACGGTTTCCGGGGCCTTGTCGGCGAACAGGTTCAGGGTGATGACGCCGAAGTTGGTGTGCAGTTTGATCATGGTCGTATCCGTGATGAGGCAGGTTCGAGTCTGTGGCCCTGAGGTAAACAGCGGTTGTCAGGGTGGTGTGCACCCTGTCAGGGGCTTGACAGGTTGGTTATGATACGGACTTTGCCCGAAGCGGCCTACCCTGTGCCGCGCCAGTATTGTTAAGGACACCATGAGCAAGCCTACCGTCGAAAAAGCTGCCAACTTCCTGCGCCCCATCGTCCAGGCTGATCTGGACAGCGGCAAGCACGCCAAGATCGTGACCCGCTTTCCGCCGGAGCCCAACGGCTACCTGCACATCGGCCATGCCAAGAGCATCTGCCTGAACTTCGGCCTGGCCGAAGAGTTCGGCGGCCAGTGCAACCTGCGTTTCGACGACACCAACCCGGCCAAGGAAGACCAGGAATACATCGACGCGATCAAGGCCGATGTCAAGTGGCTGGGCTTCAAGTGGGCGGGCGAGGAGCGCTACGCCTCCAATTATTTCGACCAACTGCACGCCTGGGCCATCGAGCTGATCAAGGCCGGCAAGGCCTTCGTCTGCGACCTCAATGCCGAAGAGATGCGTGAATACCGCGGCAGTCTGAACGAGCCGGGCAAGAACAGCCCGTTCCGTGACCGCTCTGTCGAGGAAAACCTCGACCTGTTCGCCCGCATGAAGGCCGGTGAGTTCCCCGATGGTGCCCGTTCGCTGCGCGCCAAGATTGATATGGCCTCGCCGAACATCAACCTGCGCGACCCGATCCTCTATCGCATTCGCCATGCCCATCACCATCAGACCGGTGACAAGTGGTGCATTTACCCGAGCTACGACTTTACCCACGGTCAGTCGGACGCCATCGAGGGCATCACCCACTCCATCTGCACCCTGGAGTTCGAAGATCACCGCCCGCTGTACGAATGGTTCCTGGCCAACCTGCCGGTGCCGGCGCATCCGCGTCAGTACGAATTCGCCCGCCTGAACCTGAACTACACCATTACCAGCAAGCGCAAGCTCAAGCAGTTGGTCGATGAAGGCCACGTCAAGGGTTGGGATGACCCGCGCATGTCGACCCTGTCCGGCTACCGTCGTCGTGGCTACACGCCAGCCTCGATCCGCGCCTTCTGCGACATGATCGGCGTCAACCGCGCTGGTGGTCTGGTGGATATCGGCATGCTCGAGTTCGCCATCCGTGACGACCTGGATGCCAACGCCGCGCGCGCCATGTGCGTGCTCAAGCCGTTGAAAGTGGTGATCACCAACTACCCGGAAGGGAAGGTCGAGAACCTCGAACTGCCGCGTCATCCCAAGCAGGACATGGGTGTACGCGTGCTGCCGTTCTCCCGCGAGATTTACATCGACGCCAGCGATTTCGAGGAAACTCCGCCGGACGGCTTCAAGCGCCTGATCCCTGGCGGCGAAGTGCGCCTGCGTGGCAGCTACGTGATCCGCGCCGACGAAGCCATCAAGGACGCCGCCGGCAATATCGTCGAACTGCGTTGCAGCTATGACGAGAACACCCTGGGCAAGAACCCGGAAGGTCGCAAGGTCAAGGGCGTGATCCACTGGGTGCCAGCGGCCGAGAGCGTCGAATGCGAAGTACGTCTGTACGACCGCCTGTTCCGCTCGGCCAATCCGGAGAAGAGCGAAGAGGGCGGCAGCTTCCTCGACAACATCAATCCCGAGTCGCTGGTGGTGCTCACCGGCTGCCGTGCAGAGCCGTCCCTGGCCCAGGCCAGCGCTGACGACCGCTTCCAGTTCGAGCGTGAAGGCTACTTCTGCCTGGACAAGGATTCGACCGCTGGCGCGCTGGTGTTCAACCGTACCGTCACGCTGCGCGATTCGTGGGGTCAGTAATGGCACTGTCGATCTACAACACGCTGAGCAAGGCCAAGGAACCGTTCAAGCCGCTGGAAGGTAATAGCGTGCGCATGTACGTGTGCGGCATGACCGTCTATGACTTCTGCCATATCGGTCACGCCCGGGTGATGGTTGCCTTCGACGTCGTCACCCGCTGGCTGCGCCAGCGCGGCTATGACGTGACCTATGTGCGTAACATCACCGACATCGACGACAAGATCATCCGCCGGGCCAACGAGAACGGCGAGCCGTTCGAGGCGTTGGTCGAGCGCATGATCGCGGCGATGCACGAGGACGAGGCGCGCCTTTCCGTGCTGCGCCCTGACATCGAGCCGCGTGCCACCGGCCATATCGCCGGCATGCACCAGATGATCCAGACCCTGATCGACAAGGGCTATGCCTACGCGCCGGGCAATGGCGACGTGTATTACCGCGTCGGCAAGTTCGTTGGCTATGGCAAGCTGTCGCGCAAGAAGATCGAAGACCTGAAGATCGGTGCGCGCATCGAGGTCGACGAGGCCAAAGAAGACCCGCTGGACTTCGTCCTGTGGAAGGGCGTCAAACCGGGCGAACCGAGCTGGCAGTCGCCTTGGGGCGCAGGGCGCCCGGGCTGGCATATCGAGTGCTCGGTGATGTCCACCTGCTGCCTGGGCGAGACCTTCGACATTCACGGCGGCGGCCCGGATCTGGTGTTCCCCCACCACGAGAACGAGATCGCGCAGAGCGAGGCGGCCACCGGCAAGCAGTACGCCAATGCCTGGATGCACGCCGGCGCCGTGCGCGTGGATGGCGAGAAGATGTCCAAGAGCCTGGGCAACTTCTTCACCATTCGCGAGGTGCTGGAGAAGTACCACCCGGAGGTGGTGCGCTACCTGCTGGTGTCCAGTCACTACCGCAGCCCGATCAACTACTCGGAAGAGAGCCTCAAGGAAGCCAAGGGCGCCCTGGAGCGTTTCTACAACGGCCTCAAAGGCTTGCCGGAAGCCGCGCCTGCCGGTGGAGAGGCGTTCGTCGAGCGCTTCGGCGCGGCGATGGACGACGATTTCAACTCGCCGGAAGCCTGCGCCGTGTTGTTCGAGATGATCCGTGAGGTCAACCGCCTGCGTGAGTCCGACGTGCAGGCTGCTGCCGGCTTGGCTGCCCAGCTCAAGCAACTGGCCAGCGTGCTTGGCGTGCTGCAACTGGAGCCAGAGGCCTTCCTCCAGGCCGGCGCTGCCGGCAAGGTCGATGCAGCAGAGGTCGACGCACTGATCGCTGCACGCCTGCAAGCGCGTGCGGAGAAGAACTGGGCGGAAAGCGACCGCATCCGCGATCAGCTCACCGCCATGGGCGTGGTACTGGAAGACGGCAAGGGCGGTACCACCTGGCGCCTGGCCGAGTAAGCCTCGCGCTCAACGACAAAGGCCGCTTTCGCGGCCTTTGTCGTTATTCGGTCTCTTGCGCTGTGAGCGAGTTGTCGAGTCCCATAAGGAGCGATCCAGGTAAGGGGCGAAAGTGTGGTGGTCAGATTTCCCATAACTTTTGCCGATGCGACAGTCAGTTACGCCAGTTCGACAGCTCGTCCGCCAACTGTGCTGCTGGCGGACACTTTTCGTTAGTATGTGCGCCTTATCGTGTCCGTGGCGCCACAAGTGCCTGGCGATGCCTGCAGTGGTTCGAGCCAAACGCTCGGGCGACGTTTCCCCCGATCCCTCAAGGAAACCCCCGCAACTCTTCGATTTCCTGCTTGTGGTATTTCCCTTTATGACTCGTTTGAAAGGCTCGGACCTCCTGGCCCTCGGTTTCATGACCTTTGCGTTGTTTCTCGGCGCAGGCAATATCATCTTCCCGCCCAGTGCTGGTCTTGCCGCCGGGGGAAATCTGTTTCCCGCAGCACTCGGTTTCCTGCTGACCGGCGTCGGCTTGCCGCTTTTGACTGTGGTGGCCCTGGCCCGAGTGGGCGGCGGTATGGATCGACTCACCGCTCCCCTGGGTAAGGTGGCGGGTGCAATCCTCGCGGTAGCGGTTTATCTGGCCATCGGTCCGCTGTTCGCCACGCCGCGTACCGCCGTGGTGTCCTTCGAGATGGGCATTGCGCCATTCACCGGTAACGAAGGGGCGCCGCTGCTTATCTATACCCTGGTGTATTTCGCAGCCGTGCTGTTCCTCTCGCTCAATCCCGGCCAACTGGTCGACCGTATCGGTAAATTCATCACGCCGGTACTGCTGGCAGCGCTGCTGGTGCTGGGCGGTGCTGCGCTGTTCGCGCCGGCAGGCGAGATTGGCGTGGTAGCCGAGAGCTACCGCGAAGCGCCGCTGGTGCAGGGCTTCCTGCAGGGCTACCTGACCATGGATACCCTGGGCGCGCTGGTGTTTGGCATCGTGATCGCCAGCGCCATTCGCGACCGTGGTGTCAGTGATGCAGGCCTGGTGACCCGTTATTCGATAATTGCCGGCGTTATCGCGGCCATCGGTCTGTCGCTGGTGTATCTGGCGCTGTTCTATCTCGGTGCTACCAGCCAGGGCATCGCCGGTGATGCTCAAAATGGCGTGCAGGTGTTGACCGCCTACGTGCAACATACCTTCGGCACCCCTGGTAGCCTGCTGCTGGCGGTGGTCATCACCCTGGCCTGTCTGACCACCGCTGTTGGCCTGTTGACTGCCTGTGGCGAGTTCTTCAGCAAGCTGCTGCCGGTTTCCTATCGTACGGTAGTAATCGTTTTCGGCCTGTTCAGCCTGGTGGTGGCCAATCAGGGCCTGACCCAACTGATCAGTTTCTCGATTCCGGTTCTGGTGGGGCTGTATCCGCTGGCTATCGTGCTGGTTGCATTGAGCCTGGCCGATCGCCTGTGGGTTTCCCAGACGCTGGTTTTCGTGCCGGTGATGGCCGTTACGCTGGTCTTCGGTGTTGCCGACGGTGTTGCCGCGACCCCATGGGCCGACAAGGTCCCCGCCTGGTTCGGGCAACTGCCTCTGGCCGGTCAGAGCCTGGGCTGGCTGCTGCCGGTGGCGGTGACGCTGGTTCTGGTGGTGGCGCTCGACCGCCTTCTGGGCCTGCGTCAGAGCGCTACCACTGCGTAATAGACCCTCGAAACAAAACAAGGCTGCCCACGAGGCGGCCTTTTTGTCGAACAAGAAAACAGACAGCCTGGCTATAATCTGCAGCAGTCTTACAAGGAGTTGGCATGCTCAACAGCTATCCGTACCTGCCTCATTTTCTGGCCGCACTGTGGTTCGTTCTGTGCTGGGGCGGCTACACCCGCTATGCCTTCTCGAAGGCGCGAACCACACCCTGTCTGGCCAGCGTCCTGCACCTGTACCGTGAAGACTGGATGCGCCGCATGCTGCTGCGTGACAATCGCATTGCCGACGCCAACGTGATCGGTAACCTCGAGCGCAACGCCTCGTTCTTCGCCTCCAGCACGCTGATTATCCTGGCCGGCATCCTCACCGTGCTGGGTGCCTCCGACCGCGCCCTGTCGTTGCTGGCCGACATTCCTTTCGTGCAACAGGCCAGTCGTGGCCTGTCCGAGATCAAGTTGCTGTGCCTGTGCATCATCTTCGTCTATGCCTTCTTCACCTTCAGCTGGTGCATGCGCCAGTACAACTTCGCCGCGGTGCTGGTGGGGTCGGCGCCGATGGTGGGTGAACGGCATGTCGCCGAGCAGGAGCGCAAGGCTTTCGCCGAGCGCACAGCTCGGGTGATCTCGATGGCAGCCAACCAGTTCAACTTCGGTTTGCGCGCCTACTATTTCGGTATGGCAACCCTGGCGTGGTTCATCAATCCCTGGTTCTTCATGCTGGTGACTGCCGGCGTGGTCGTGGTGCTGTATCGCCGCGAGTTCCATTCGGATGTGCTGGAAGTGATGGTGTATACCCCAACGCCGGCCGTCGAGGTGGCCAAGGAGAAGAGTGAGTGAGCCTGCCGTTCTGGTGTGTCTTCATCAGCGCCTTGTTGATCTTCATCGCCAAGGCCCCGGTGGCCAGGGCCATGGCCGAGGAGGGCGGTGGTCGTTATGACAACCATCACCCGCGTGCCCAGCAGGCGCGTCTGACGGGTTTCGGCGCGCGTGCCCTGGCGGCGCATTTGAATAGTATCGAGGCCTTCCCACTGTTCGCGGCAGGTGTCGCACACCACGCAGACATACGGCTTTCTGATCGACATTCTCGCCGTCACCTTCGTCGTCAGTCGGGTGCTGTATCTGCTGTTCTATTGGTGGGATCTGCACTGGCAGCGCAGTCTGGTATGGGTGGTGGGCCTGGCCTGTAGCCTGCTGCTGATGATCAGCCCTGCGCTGAAATGAAAGAAGGCCCGCATTGCGGGCCTTCCTGATTCTCAGCGGAGGTTACTGGCCGTCCACAGCGTCTTTGGCTTCGTCGCCGGCATCCTCGATGGCATCGGCCGCATCGCTGGCCGCATCCTCAATTTTCTCGCCAGTGGTAGGTTCATTACCCAAGGCTTCGTTGGTCTTCTGTTCGATGGCATCGCCGGTGTCTTTGGCGGCATCGCCCAGGTTCTCCATCGCTTCGGAGACTGACTCCTTGGCCGACTCCATCTTGTCTTCCGGGGTTTTCTCGCAGGCGGCGAGACCCAGGGCAGTGGCAAGCAGCAGGGCATAAGTCAGAGGTTTGTTCACGGTCATCACTCCATGTGTGAGAGTTATAAGTGGCTGGGCTTACCCCAGAGCACACAGTCACTTTGAATGTCGGCGCTGCCAATAAGTTCCCTTGGCCTTGAAGGCTGGCCCGGACGGGTGTCAGTCCGGGAGCAAGGCGCTATCATGCGCAGCCTTTTTTGCGGCAGAGCAGCAGTGTGATGAGTGAGCAGTCGATCGAGGAGCGGGCGCAGCGGTTTCTGGCCGTGCTACGTCATTGTCAGGTGCTGGGCATGAGTGTTGAGTCGGCCGATAGCAAAGGACTGACGCTGCGCTTGCCTTACGCACCGCATATTGTCGGCAACCCGGACACCGGTGTGATCCACGGTGGCGCCATTACCACGCTGATGGACACCACCTGCGGTATCTCCACGGTCTGCGTGCTGCCGGAGTTCGAAATATGCCCGACCCTGGATTTGCGCATCGATTACATGCACCCGGCCTTGCCCGGCAAGGACGTCTTTGGTTTCGCCGAGTGTTATCGGGTCACGCCCAACATTATCTTCACTCGCGGCTATGCCTATCAGGACGATCCCGAGCAGCCAATTGCCCACGTGGTCGGAGCCTTCATGCGCATGGGCAAGGCCATGCAGGGCGGCGCTGAGCTGAAACGCAATATCCAGCAAGGCGGTGGCGCATGAGCGAGCTGAGTCTGGAGCAACTGGTAGCGCGTGCGCACCAGCAGAATGATTATGACCCGCTGATCAATCTGATCCCCTACGCCAAGCTACTGGGCATCGAATGCCTGCGTCTGGGCGACGACATGGTCTTTCGTCTGCCAGCCAACCACGACTGCATCGGTAACCCGGTATTACCGGCGCTGCATGGCGGCGTAATCGCCGGATTTATGGAGCATGCAGCCATGCTCCATCTATTGATGTTCATGGGCATTCCACATTTGCCCAAAATCATCGACTTCTCGATAGATTACCTGCGCGCCGGCCATTATCGTGACACCTATGCGCAGTGCCAGGTCTGGCGGCAGGGGCGTCGGGTGGCCAACGTGGCGATCACCGCCTGGCAGACCAGGCAGACCGAACCGATTGCCACCGCCCGTACCCACTTCAAGGTCGATGAGCCCTGAGTCGTTGAGACTTGCCCGGCAATTGGAGCGGATCGGCAGCGCAGCGAAATCATAACAAGGACCCTGTAGATGGATGCGTTGCTGATAATTGGTGGCCTGGTAATGATGCTGGCCGGTCTGGTATGGCTGGTCATGCGGGCGTTCGCCACCAGCCTGTTGTGGGGCTGGGGCAGTCTGATCCCACCGATCACCCTGATCTACATCGTGCGCCACTGGCGACGAGCGCGTAGCGCGGTCACGCTCATCGGGCTTGGCGTCATCCCGCTGGTGGTGGGCTTGACCTTGCTGGCGAGCAAGGATGCCGAACGTCTGGCGGCGATCGTCCGTCTGGACTGGCTAAAGCCCGAAGTGCAGGCGCCGGCCGAGCTTGCCATCGAGCTGGACGGTGAGCTCAACGGCCAGCCATTTCACCCGCAGCAGGGTGAGCTGATCGATGGCGTGTTGGTGCTGCGCGAAGGCCTGGATTTCTTCGCCCTGCGCGAACTGAGTATCCGCCTGCCGCAGCCAGTCGAGGGTTCTGTACGTATCGACGTGCTGCCCCAGGACAGCGGTAACCTGCCAGAGGTCGAGCTGAGCTGGCTGTTGCCGGAGCAGGATCTGCCCGAGGCGCGTCGCCTGAGTCGTGGCTACACCCTGCATCTGGACCTGCAACCGCAGGAACCGAATCGGCTGGTCGGTGATTTCCATCTGGTCATGCCGCCACGCTTCAAGACCAGCCTGAGTGGTCGGGTCGAGCTGTACCGTGATCGCCTGCGCTATGTGGATGGCAAGGTCGATACCCGGTACGACTCCAATGACACCATCGCCCATCTCCTGCAGGACTATCTGCAACGACGTTTCGCTACGCGCGACGTGCGCGAGTTGAAACTGCCGGTGTTCACCTTCGAGGGCGATACCCTGGAATTGCAGGTTGACGCGCAGATCGACGGGCGTAACGAGCGCTTGCCAATTCGTTTGCACAAGCGCTCTGAGCAAGGCTGGATGGTGGAGGGCGATCGCTTCCCGGCATTGCCCTCCGTTGCGGCCAAGCAACCGGCACAACAAATTGAAGCGACTGCCGTCGAGGAGCGCCTGAGTCGTCCGGTCGACCGTCGTCAGCGTTTCAGTCTGGCGCATTTGCAGCGCAACCCGGAACAGTACCGCAACCTCAGCATGCGCCTGAGCCGCGCCAGTGGCGGCACGGTGGAGGGACGTTTTGCCGGGCTCGACGCCGACGGCAGCATTCGCCTCTCTCAGCAAATGGGCAGTGGCGGTGGCCAGGCCAGCTTCAGTTTCAAACCGGAAGAAATCGGTCGCCTGGAACTGCTGGAGCCGTAGGGCGGGTGCAACCCGCCATATTCGGCTTGCGGATGGTTTTTACCTGCCCGAGACGATGATGCGCCTGCTCCAAGCCCTTGAAGTTCATCCAGCAGGCCCCATCTGTAGGTCATCGCCGCATGGGGACTTCTAAAAACGTAGGCGAGGCAGCCAGCGCAAGGCAAAAACAGGCGAAAAAGCGGAGTTTACGAGTTGTAAATGAGCATTTTGAGCCTGTT
>NZ_QASO01000092.1:10673-36292 GCF_003052605.1 Ectopseudomonas oleovorans
TCAGAGGCAGATTATTTCACTGGCAAAACGGGAGGAGTCCATATACGGATGAAATCCGGGGATGCCGTGCTCACCGGTTCCAGATGAGGACGTAGGGCGGACCGGAACGCCGGCCGCTCGTAGCGAAGCGAGCAGTCCGCCGCTCTTGAGCGCCACACAAACCCAGCGGCGTACTGCTTCGCGACGACTGCATGGATGCAGGAGGTAGAGCGACGCAGGAAGCCAAAGCCGAGTACGCCCTACGGGCGGCAGGCTTTCTGGTAGACTCGGCAACTTTTAAGGCTTCACTCGCAGATTCCCATGCAAGCACCTAGCACCCAACGCGTGATCGTCGGCATGTCCGGCGGCGTCGACTCGTCCGTTTCCGCCCTGCTATTGATGGAGCAGGGTTACCAGGTCGAAGGCCTGTTCATGAAGAACTGGGACGAAGACGACGGCACCGAGTACTGCACCGCCATGGACGACCTGGCCGACGCCCAGGCCGTTTGCGATCGCATCGGCATCAAGCTGCACACCGCCAACTTCGCCGCAGAATACTGGGACAACGTGTTCGAGCACTTCCTGGCCGAATACAAGGCCGGGCGCACGCCGAACCCGGACATCCTGTGTAACCGCGAGATCAAGTTCAAAGCCTTCCTCGACTATGCCCTGAGCCTCGGCGCCGACCTGATCGCCACCGGTCATTACGTGCGTCGCCGCGATATCGATGGCCGTACGGAGCTGCTCAAGGGCCTGGACCCAAACAAGGACCAGAGCTATTTCCTGCACGCCGTCGGCGGCGAGCAGATCGCCAAGACCCTGTTCCCGGTTGGCGAGCTGGAAAAGCCGCAGGTACGCGCCATCGCCGAGAAATACGAGCTGGCCACGGCGAAGAAGAAGGACTCCACCGGTATCTGTTTCATCGGTGAGCGCCGCTTCAGTGACTTTCTCAAACAGTACCTGCCGGCCCAGCCAGGCGACATCGAGACCACCGAGGGCCAGGTCATCGGCCGCCATCACGGCCTGATGTACCACACCATCGGCCAGCGCCAGGGGCTTGGCATCGGCGGTCTCAAGGACGCCAGCGACGATCCCTGGTACGTGCTGCGCAAGGACCTGACGCGTAACGTACTGATCGTCGGCCAGGGCAACGAACACCCCTGGCTGTTCTCACGCGCCCTGCTCGCCTCGGACATCTACTGGGTCAACCCAGTGGATCTGAGCAGCCCGCGCCGCCTGACCGCCAAGGTGCGCTACCGCCAGAACGATCAGCACTGCACCCTGGAGAGGACCGAGACCGGCTATCGCGCCGTGTTCGACGAGCCGCAGCGCGCCGTCACTCCGGGTCAGTCCGTGGTGTTCTACGACGGCGAGGTGTGCCTCGGCGGCGGCGTGATCGAAACCGCAGAAGCCTGGTACGAGGACGCCCGATGAGCCCGCTGCAGGAGCAACTGGTTGCCCTGGGCGCCGTATTCGAAGCAGCAGTGCTGGCCGACAAGATCGCCCGGACCGGCCAGGTCAGCGAAGCCTCGATGGGCTGCATGCTCGGCAGCCTGCTGGTGCGCGACCCGAAAAGCACTTTGGATGTATACGGTGGCGACGACCTCAACCTGCGTGATGGCTATCGCGCCCTGATCAGCTCGCTGGAACGCAATCCATCCGCCCTGCAGCGCGAGCCGTTGCGTTATTCGCTGGCGATGATCGGCCTGGAGCGGCAACTGGACAAGCGCGGCGACATGCTGCAGGTGATGGGCAGCCGGCTGGATCAGATCCAGCAACAGGTCGAGCATTTTGGCCTGGTCCATGACAACGTCATCGCCGCCTGCGGCGGCCTGTATCAGGACACCATCAGCACCTTCCGCCAGCGCATTCAGGTGCACGGCGACATGCGCTTCCTGCAGCAGCCGAACAACGCCGCGAAAATCCGCGCCCTGCTGCTCGCCGGCATCCGCTCGGCGCGCCTCTGGCGTCAGCTCGGCGGCCACCGCTGGCAGTTGGTATTCAGTCGCGGCAAGCTGCTCAAAGCGCTCTACGACATGACGCGAAACTGACCATGGAGCCCGCCAGCCGCAGCGTCAAACCCCTTCAGGGTGCCCTGCTGCTGGCGCTCTCGGCGCTGCTGTTTGCCTTCACCGGAGTCGGCATCCGCGAGATTTCCGTCAGCGTCAACAACGAGTCGGTGGTGTTCTTCCGCAACCTGGTCGGCGTGTTGTTCTTCCTGCCGCTGCTGCTGGTGCGCGGCATTCGCCCGTTGCGCACGACCCGCCTGAAGTCCCATCTGTGGCGCACCACCTATGGCCTGGCGGCGATGTACTGCTTCTTTTATGCCATCGCCCATCTGCCATTGGCCGACGCCATGCTGTTCACCTATTCGGCCCCCGTCTTCACTCCGCTGATCGCGCATATCTGGCTCAAGGAACCACTGACCCGACGCATGCTGATCAGCAGCCTGATTGGCTTGTGTGGCGTACTGCTGGTAGCCAAACCCAGCGCAGCATTATTCGAAGGGCCAGCCCTGGCCGGCCTGGCTGCCAGCCTGCTGGCGGCCTTTGCCTTCGTCTCCATCCGAGAGATGAGCGACAGCGAACCGGCCACGCGCATCGTCTTCTATTTCTCGCTGTTCAGTGCACTGCTCTCCGCCATCCCGTTGACCTGGAGCTGGCAACCGCTCGACTCCACGCAACTGAGCTGGCTGCTGGGCATCGGCCTGCTGGCCACCGCCAGCCAGGTGATCATGTCACGCGCCTACGGCCTGGCACCGCCCGGACTGATCGGTCCGGTGGCTTACCTGGCCATCGTCTTCGCCGGCATCATTGCCTGGCTGCTCTGGGGCGAGACGCCAGACACCCTGTCGCTGCTCGGTGCAGCATTGATCTTCGCCGCCAGTCTGTTATCGGTCGCCAGACGCAGGACATAGGCGGTCACACGCCGGTTTTCATGTATGATATGCGCCCTTTTCGCCAGAGGTCGTCCAGGCACCTGAGCTAGCGCCCGCTTCACTGAAGCAGGCACGACGCGCAGCGACCCCGGATGGCTTTTCAGCCCGACAGCCCGAGAACGCCTACATGCAGCTTTCCTCGCTCACCGCGGTTTCCCCCGTCGACGGCCGCTACGCCGGCAAAACCAGCGCCCTGCGCCCTATCTTCAGCGAATACGGTCTGATCCGTAGCCGCGTACTGGTCGAAGTGCGCTGGCTGCAGCGCCTGGCCGCTCACGAGGGCATCCCGGAAGTCGCGCCCTTCTCCGCCGAAGCCAACGCCCTGCTCAACGAGCTGGCCGAGAACTTCGCCGTCGAGCACGCCGAGCGCGTCAAGGAAATCGAGCGCACCACCAACCACGACGTCAAGGCCGTGGAATACCTGCTTAAGGAACAGGCTGCCAAGCTGCCGGAGCTGGACAAGGTCAGCGAGTTCATCCACTTCGCCTGCACCAGCGAGGACATCAACAACCTGTCCCACGCCCTGATGCTGCGTGAAGGCCGTGACAGCGTGCTGCTGCCGCTGATGAAGCAACTGGCAGGCGCCATTCGTGAACTGGCAGTGAAGTTCGCTGACGTGCCGATGCTCTCGCGCACCCACGGCCAGCCGGCCTCGCCGACCACCCTGGGCAAGGAACTGGCCAACGTCGTCTACCGCCTGGAGCGCCAGATCGCTCAGGTCGCGGCCGTGCCGCTGCTGGGCAAAATCAACGGCGCCGTGGGCAACTACAACGCCCACCTGTCGGCCTACCCGAGCATCGACTGGGAAGCCAACGCGCGTCAGTTCATCGAAGGTGACCTGGGCCTGACCTGGAACCCCTACACCACCCAGATCGAGCCGCACGACTACATCGCCGAGCTGTTCGACGCCATCGCTCGCTTCAACACCATCCTGATCGACTTCGACCGCGACGTCTGGGGCTACATCTCCCTTGGTTACTTCAAGCAGAAGACCGTGGCCGGCGAGATCGGCTCCTCGACCATGCCGCACAAGGTCAACCCGATCGACTTCGAGAACTCCGAAGGCAACTTAGGGATAGCCAACGCGATCTTCCAGCACCTGGCCAGCAAGCTGCCGATTTCCCGCTGGCAGCGTGACCTGACCGACTCCACCGTGCTGCGTAACCTGGGTGTCGGCTTCGCTCACAGCGTCATCGCTTACGAAGCCAGCCTCAAGGGAATCAGCAAGTTGGAGCTCAATGCTCAGAAAATTGCTGAAGACCTGGATGCCTGCTGGGAAGTGCTCGCCGAGCCGATCCAGACCGTCATGCGCCGTTATGCCATCGAGAACCCGTACGAGAAGCTGAAAGAGCTGACTCGCGGCAAGGGCATCAGCCCCGAGGCCCTGCTGGCCTTCATCGACGGCCTGGACATGCCGACCGCCGCCAAGGAAGAGCTCAAGCAACTGACTCCGGCGCGCTACATCGGTAACGCCGTGGCCCAGGCCAAGCGGATCTAAGCGCGATCAGCCTGGCAGACAGCCGAAAAACTACCTACGTTGGCAATACTGCATTAAAACCGGCCTCAGAATGCTCATTTACAGCACGTAAACTCCGCTTCTTCGGCCGCTTTTGCCTTGTCTTGCCTGCCTCGCCTACGTTTTTTGACAGTCCGCCAAGGACGCCCGGCTGAGCCGGGCGTTTTTGTTTTAAGGTTTTTATCTATTTCAAGGGCTTACTGATGAATCCTGATACTCCGCTGCAATTGCTGGGTGGCCTCACAGCCCGTGAATTTTTGCGCGACTACTGGCAGAAGAAGCCACTGCTGGTGCGCCAGGCGATCCCTGACTTCGAAAGCCCGATCAGCCCCGACGAACTGGCCGGCCTGGCGCTGGAAGAAGAAGTCGAATCGCGCCTGGTGATCGAGCACGGCGCGCGCCCCTGGGAGCTGCAGCGCGGCCCGTTCAACGAGGACACCTTCCAGGATCTGCCCGAGCGCGACTGGACCCTGCTGGTGCAGGCCGTCGACCAGTTCGTCCCGGAAGTGGCCGAACTACTGGAAAACTTCAAGTTCCTGCCCAAATGGCGCATCGACGATCTGATGATCAGCTTCGCTGCCCCCGGCGGCGGCGTCGGCCCGCATTTCGACAACTACGACGTATTCCTGCTGCAGGCGCACGGTCATCGCCGCTGGCAAGTTGGCCAGATGTGCGATTCCGACAGCCCGCTGCTCCCCCACGCCGATCTGAAGATCCTGGCGCAATTCGAACCAACCGATGAATGGGTGCTGGCACCCGGCGACATGCTCTACCTGCCGCCACGCCTCGCCCACTGTGGCACCGCTGAGGATGATTGCATGACCTATTCCGTGGGCTTCCGCGCGCCGAGCGCCACCGAAGTACTGACCCATTTCACTGATTTCCTCGGCCAGTTCCTGCCCGACGAAGAGCGTTACAGCGATGCCGACATCCAGCCGAGCGAGGATCCCAACCAGATCCAGCGCGACGCCCTGGAGCGCCTCAAGGCGCTGCTCAACGAGCACATGAGTGACGAACGCCTGCTGATGACCTGGTTCGGCCAGTTCATGACCGAGCCCAAGTACCCGGAGCTGGTTGCCGGCATCGAGATCGAGGAAGAGGACTTCCTCGGCGCACTGGAAGATGGCGCGATCCTCATTCGCAACCCCAGCGCACGCATGGCCTGGTCGGAAGTCGGCGAAGACCTGGTGCTGTTCGCCAGCGGCCAGAGCCGCCTGGTTTCCGCCCGCCTGCGCGAGCTGTTGAAGCTGATCTGCAGCGCCGATGCGTTACATGTGGAAAACCTCGGCGCCTGGCTGGCCGACGACGAGGGGCGTACCCTGCTATGGGAACTGGTCAAGCAAGGCAGCCTGGGATTTGCCGATGAGTGAGATCACTGTCCGTGTCGCGGACTGGCATAGGGACAATGCCGAGCTTCGTCGTATCCGCGACAGCGTTTTCGTTGCCGAGCAATCGGTACCGCCGGAGCTGGAATGGGACGCCGAGGATACCGACGCCGTGCACTTTCTCGCCGAGGAAGGTGATTACCCGGTGGGTACCGCGCGCCTGCTGCCCGATGGCCATATCGGTCGCGTTTCGGTGCTCAAGGACTGGCGCGGCCTGAAAGTGGGCGAAAAACTGATGCAGGCGGTGATTGCCGAAGCTGAAAAACGCGGCCTGCATCAGCAAATGCTCACCGCTCAGGTGCACGCCACGCCGTTCTATGAAAGGCTAGGCTTCAGGATTGTCAGCGACGAGTACCTCGACGCCGGCATACCGCACGTGGATATGGTGCGCAGCAGCCAGTAGAGACCGAAATGAACGACAAAGACGCCCCGGTCGAACCGATCGATACGCCAGATCCCATTGAACTGGCGGCCATCGAATTCGAGTCGCCGGGGCGTTTTGCCGTGCACAACCCCGAACCCATCACGCCGGATGCGGCGCAATGGGAGCCGGCCCCGTTCATACTCGGCCAGCACGAGCGTCTGGAGCGTTTCAGCCAGCCCCAGCAGGCTCGCGCCCACATCCTGGCGCTGATCCAGCAAGCCCAGCGCAGCCTGTGCCTGTACAGCGATGACCTGGAGCCCTGGCTCTATCACCACAGCAGCGTGCAACAGGCCTGCACCCGGTTCCTGCTGAGTAGTCCTCGGGCGCGCCTGCGCATTCTGCTGCGCGACCCGACCCGTGCCGTAAAGGAAGGTCATCGTCTGCTCGCCCTGTCACGCCGACTGTCCTCCAACCTGCATATCCGCAAACTCAATCCGGACTATGCCAGCGAGGAACTGGCCTTCCTGATCGCCGATGACAGGGGCCTGTTCGTGCGACCTGAACTCGATCAACAATCCGGCTACACCCTGTACAACGATCCGGCGCGCGTGCGCCAACGCCAAACCCAGTTCGACCAGGCCTGGGATACCAGCATCACCGACCCTGATCTGCGGAGCTTTCTGCTATGACCCTGCGCACGCTGTTCGCCGCCCTGCTTCTCGGCCTGTGCCTGCCGCTGCAAGCGGCCACCGAGGTAATCGCATTGAATTACCGCACTGCCGATGACGTACTCGGCGTGGTGCAGTCGATGCTCGGTAACGAGGGCAAGGTCAGTGCCTATGGCAACCAACTGATCGTCAATGCGTCACCGGCCAAGATCGGTGAAGTGCGCGTGTTGTTACAGCAACTCGACACCCGCCCGCGTCGCTTGCTGATCACCGTGGAGAGCGCCGACAGCAATTACCAGAACGACCGCGGCTATCGCGTCGATGGCACGCTCAGTGCCGGCAATGCCGAAGTACAAGTCGGCCGCGGCGAAGAGAACGGTCGCGACCAGGTGCGCATCATCCGCCGCAGCACCGACAGCCGTGGCGGCGGCACCCAGCAGGTACAGGCCACCGAAGGGTATCCAGCGCTAATTCAGGTCGGCCAGAGCGTGCCGCTGACCACCACCAGTACCGGTCCATACGGCCAGGTCTACCAGGATACCCAGTACCGCGACGTGACCCGCGGCTTCTACGTAACAGCCAGCCTCTCTGGCGAACTGGTCCACGTTGCCATCAGCAGCCAACGCGATCGCGTCAGCAACAGCCGACCCGGCGTGATCGATGTGCAAAGCACCGATACCCGCGTCAGCGGCCGACTCGGCGAGTGGATTACCCTGGGTGGCGTCAGCGAGGAAACCAGCTCCAGCGGCCGTGACGTGTTGCGTCGACACTCCACCCAGGGCCGCGAGGACATGTCGCTGCGCCTTAAGGTCGAAGCGATCGACTGACACCCCCGACCAAAGTCGAATGCCTTTCCCTCGCAAGAACGATGGACAACTCTCGCAACCCGCGAAATGCCTGAAACGCCCAACCCATGGGCTGCCAAGCGTGACCAGCCAGTCGCCTACTGAATATGTAGTAGCTTTAAAAAACCACTACAAAACGTTTGACGAAGCATCTTCCCAGAGGCATGATGGCCTCGCTCCCGCTAGCCAGGGGTCCAGAAAAGGATCTCCAGACCGCCCGCGAAGTACTTCGCACCGGTCCGTGTCCCAACAGCCCACAAGGCCGTACGACGAGGTTGCGACTGGAACGAAGTTGTCCTGAGGGACGGGGAAGCGTTAAGTAACAGACAGCTCGCCAGGTTCAGCGCAATGCCAAGGGTTTCCACGAGCCCGACGCCTGAAGCGACCAGCGATCTGCTCGCCTACATCCCCCTCTTCGCAGTACACCCTCGCCTTTCAGCCGTTTTCTCGCCGTCGAAGTGGTAGCCGCCCAGCCGCTGCATTCGTGCACGCTTTGCGTGGGTAGTCGGTGCTCAACCAACACATTTTCTGAAGGATTGACCATGTCCGCATATCAAAACGACAT
The DNA here is from genome assembly GCF_003052605.1 of Ectopseudomonas oleovorans. Taxonomy (GTDB): domain Bacteria; phylum Pseudomonadota; class Gammaproteobacteria; order Pseudomonadales; family Pseudomonadaceae; genus Aquipseudomonas; species Aquipseudomonas oleovorans_A. Next base: position 18,934 of record NZ_QASO01000092.1, read on the forward strand.
CAAGGCTGTAGCCGCTCTGAAAGAGAAGTTCGGCAGCAGCTGGAGCGCTATCAACCCCGAGTCCGTCGCCCGTATGCGCGCTCAGAACCGCTTCAAGACCGGTCTGGAAATCGCTCAGTACACTGCTGACATCATGCGCAAGGACATGGAAGAGTACGACGCCGACTCCTCCCTCTACACCCAGTCCCTGGGCTGCTGGCACGGCTTCATCGGTCAGCAGAAGCTGATTTCGATCAAGAAGCACCTGAAGAGCACCAACAAGCGCTACCTCTACCTGTCGGGCTGGATGGTCGCTGCCCTGCGTTCCGAGTTCGGCCCGCTGCCGGATCAGTCGATGCACGAGAAGACCGCCGTCTCCGACCTGATCGAAGAGCTGTACACCTTCCTGCGTCAGGCCGACAGCCGCGAACTGGACCTGCTGTTCACCGCTCTGGACGCTGCCCGCGACGCTGGCGACCACGCCAAGGCTGCCGAGATCCAGAACCAGATCGACAACTACGAAACGCACATTGTCCCGATCATCGCCGACATCGATGCCGGTTTCGGTAACCCGGAAGCCACCTACCTGCTGGCCAAGCGCATGATCGAAGCGGGTGCCTGCTGCATCCAAATCGAAAACCAGGTATCCGACGAGAAGCAGTGCGGCCACCAGGACGGCAAAGTTACCGTTCCACATGCCGACTTCCTCGCCAAGATCGCTGCCGTTCGCTACGCCTTCCTGGAACTGGGTATCGACAACGGTGTAATCGTTGCTCGTACCGACTCCCTGGGTGCCGGCCTGACCAAGCAGATCGCCGTGACCAACCAGCCGGGCGACCTGGGCGACCTGTACAACTCCTTCCTGGATTGCGAAGAAGTGTCCACTGCCGAACTGAAGAACGGCGACGTCGTTCTGAACCGCGAAGGCAAGCTGCTGCGTCCGAAGCGCCTGCCGTCCAACCTGTTCCAGTTCCGCGCTGGCACCGGCGAAGACCGCTGCGTACTGGACTGCATCACCAGCCTGCAGAACGGCGCCGACCTGCTGTGGATCGAAACCGAGAAGCCGCACGTTGGCCAGATCAAAGCCATGGTTGACCGCATCCGCGAAGTCATCCCGAACGCCAAGCTGGTTTACAACAACAGCCCGTCCTTCAACTGGACCCTGAACTTCCGTCAGCAAGTGTTCGATGCATTCGTTGCCGAAGGCAAGGACGTGTCCGCCTACGATCGCGCCAAGCTGATGAGCGTCGAATACGACAACACCGAACTGGCCCAGATCGCCGACGAGAAGATCCGCACCTTCCAGCGTGACGGTTCGGCCCACGCCGGCATCTTCCACCACCTGATCACCCTGCCGACCTACCACACCGCCGCGCTGTCCACCGACAACCTGGCCAAGGGCTACTTCGCCGACCAGGGCATGCTGGCCTACGTCAAGGGCGTTCAGCGTGAGGAAATCCGCCAGGGTATCGCCTGCGTCAAGCACCAGAACATGGCTGGCTCCGACATCGGCGACACCCACAAGGAGTACTTCGCTGGCGAAGCTGCTCTGAAGGCGAGCGGTAAAGACAACACCATGAACCAGTTCCACTAAGAACGGTTCAACCGCTGCGGGCCACGCACCCGCAGCGGCCGATTGCCTAATCCGCCCCGGCTTGCCGGGGCTTTTTTACTTGCGCGATAAACCGCTTCAGCCAAACAGGGCGCAGCCTTGGCATATCCCCAAGACAGGATGGGCGAGTAAATGCCAAAGGCCCGATAAACCTTGAGGCAGAGCTGCAGGCGGAGAGATACATCAAGAGAATTTAAGTCAATGCCTGCTGCCGTCGCCCCAATACCAAAGTGGCAGGCAATTACTCATCTTGCCGAGGCGCATCACCCAGCAAAATGAGGCAGATTAGCCGGATGAATGGGCGCCACGGATTGCCAGAACAAAGCCATCAGCCATAGTCCAGAAGCGCCGACCTGCATGGCCTGCAGCGCAATTACAGCGATGCGACAATTCAGGCAAAAACCTGGCAATAGTGATGAAAATGCAGGAATAATTTTCTTTGAAGAATTTACTTACAGTCGGCATACACATAGTATTGTATACACACTTTGCATCAGCACCCTTGACGGTGCTTGTCAGCTAACCAAATACAAGCCGTTCCTTGAGTTTCAGGAGTACCGGCATGCCTGATGCGGTAACCACCATGCCCCAGAACTGGGCCTTCGCTGTTTTCTTGCTGGGTGTCTGCGCGCTCATCGCCTTCATGCTCGGCGTTTCCAGTCTGCTCGGCAGCAAAGCCTGGGGACGTAGCAAGAACGAGCCTTTCGAGTCGGGCATGCTTCCTACCGGCAGCGCGCGTCTGCGCCTGTCAGCCAAGTTCTATCTGGTCGCGATGCTCTTCGTGATCTTCGACGTTGAAGCCCTCTATCTCTTCGCTTGGGCAGTCTCGGTGCGCGAAAGCGGCTGGGCGGGTCTGATCGAAGCTACAGTTTTCATAGCAATTCTGTTGGCAGGTCTTGTCTATCTTTGGCGTATCGGCGCGCTCGATTGGGCACCGCAGGGACGTCGTGAACGGCAGGCGAAGCTGAAACAATGAGGCTTTGGCGATGCAATACAAACTTACTCGGGTCGACCCGAATGCGCCCAACGAGGCGTATCCGATCGGCCAGCGGGAGGTCGTCTCCGACCCGCAGCTAGAGGACCAGGTTCACAAGAACATCTACATGGGCAAGCTCTCGGACGTGCTTAACGGCGCGGTCAACTGGGGGCGCAAGAATTCCTTGTGGCCGTACAACTTCGGCCTGTCCTGCTGCTATGTGGAAATGACCACCGCCTTCACCGCCCCGCATGACGTGGCGCGTTTCGGTGCGGAAGTCATTCGCGCATCACCCCGTCAGGCTGACTTCATGGTCATTGCCGGCACCTGCTTTATCAAGATGGCGCCGGTCATCCAGCGTCTCTACGAGCAGATGCTGGAGCCCAAGTGGGTCATTTCCATGGGTTCATGCGCCAACTCCGGCGGCATGTACGACATCTACTCGGTCGTTCAGGGCGTGGACAAGTTCCTCCCCGTGGACGTCTATATTCCCGGCTGCCCGCCCCGCCCCGAGGCGTTCCTGCAAGGCTTGATGCTGCTGCAGGAATCCATCGGCCAGGAGCGCCGCCCGCTATCCTGGGTCGTTGGCGATCAAGGCATCTACCGTGCCGAAATGCCTTCGCAGAAGGAACAGCGACGCGAGCAGCGAATCGCCGTTACCAACCTGCGTAGCCCCGACGAAGTCTGAGCTGATGCTTGCCTGCGCAAGCGTCACGCCCACTTTCTACGTTGATCGACAGCGACCGAGACCATGACTCAAGACACCGTTGTGTCCATACCGCCTTACAAGGCTGACGACCAGGACGTCGTCGCCGAACTGTGCGCCCGTTTTGGTGACGACAGTTTCACCCTGCAAGCGACCCGCACCGGCATGCCGGTACTCTGGGTCGCCCGTGAGCGCCTCATCGAAGTGCTCACCTGCCTGCGCAACCTGCCGCGCCCCTACGTGATGCTCTTTGATCTGCACGGCGTCGACGAGCGCCTGCGCACCCAACGTCGCGGCCTTCCCGATGCCGACTTCACGGTGTTCTATCACCTGATGTCGCTGGAGCGTAATAGTGATGTGATGATCAAGGTCGCCTTGTCCGAGCGCGACCTCAACCTGCCCACCGCCACCGGCATCTGGCCCAACGCCAACTGGTACGAGCGCGAAGTCTGGGATCTGTACGGCATCACCTTCACCGGCCACCCGCACCTGAGCCGGATCATGATGCCGCCGACCTGGGAAGGTCACCCGCTGCGCAAGGACTACCCGGCGCGCGCCACCGAATTCGATCCGTTCAGCCTCACCCTGGCCAAGCAGCAGCTCGAGGAAGAAGCCGCGCGCTTCAATCCCGAAGACTGGGGCATGAAACGTGGCGGTGAGCATGAGGACTACATGTTCCTCAACCTCGGCCCCAACCACCCATCCGCCCACGGCGCGTTCCGCATCATCCTGCAGCTCGACGGCGAAGAGATCGTCGATTGCGTGCCGGAAATCGGCTACCACCACCGTGGCGCCGAGAAGATGGCCGAGCGGCAGAGCTGGCACAGCTTCATCCCTTACACCGACCGCATCGACTACCTCGGCGGGGTGATGAACAACCTGCCCTATGTGCTCTCGGTGGAGAAACTCGCCGGTATCAAGGTGCCGGCCCGTGTCGACTTCATCCGCGTCATGCTCGCCGAGTTCTTCCGCATCACCAGTCACCTGCTGTTCCTCGGCACCTATATCCAGGACGTCGGCGCCATGACCCCGGTGTTCTTCACCTTCACCGACCGCCAGCGCGCCTACAAGGTGATCGAAGCCATCACCGGCTTCCGCCTGCACCCGGCCTGGTACCGCATCGGCGGCGTCGCCCATGACCTGCCGCGCGGTTGGGACAAGCTGGTCAAGGAATTCGTCGACTGGCTGCCCAAGCGCCTCGACGAATACGAGAAGGCCGCGCTGAAGAACAGCATCCTCAAGGCCCGTACCATCGGCGTGGCGCAGTACAACACCAAGGAAGCGCTCGAGTGGGGCACCACCGGTGCCGGCCTGCGCGCCACCGGTTGCGACTTCGACCTGCGCAAGGCGCGCCCCTACTCCGGCTACGAGCACTTCGATTTCGAGGTACCGCTGGCAGCCAATGGCGATGCCTACGACCGCTGCATGGTGCGTGTGGAAGAGATGCGCCAGAGCATCCGCATCATCGACCAGTGCCTGAAGAACATGCCGGAAGGCCCGTACAAGGCCGACCATCCGCTGACCACGCCGCCGCCGAAAGAGCGCACGCTGCAGCACATCGAAACCCTGATCACTCACTTCCTGCAGGTTTCCTGGGGCCCGGTCATGCCGGCCAACGAAGCCTTCCAGATGATCGAGGCGACCAAGGGCATCAACAGCTACTACCTGACGAGCGACGGCAGCACCATGAGCTACCGCACCCGGATTCGTACCCCCAGCTTCGCCCACCTGCAGCAGATCCCTTCGGTGATTCGCGGCAGCATGGTGGCGGATCTGATCGCCTATCTGGGCAGTATCGACTTCGTCATGGCCGACGTGGACCGCTGATCATGAGCACGCTAATTCAGACCGACCGTTTCACCCTCAGCGAAACCGAGCGCTCGGCCATCGAGCACGAGATGCATCACTACGAAGACCCGCGCGCCGCCAGCATCGAAGCGCTGAAGATCGTGCAGAAGCAACGCGGCTGGGTGCCGGACGGCGCCGCTGACGCCATTGGCGAAATTCTCGGCATTCCTGCCAGCGACGTCGAGGGCGTGGCCACCTTCTACAGCCAGATCTTCCGTCAGCCCGTCGGCCGCCACGTGATTCGCGTGTGCGACAGCATGACCTGCTACATCGGCGGCCATGAGTCGGTGGTCAGTGAGATGCAGAAGCAGCTCGGTATTGGCCTCGGCCAGACCACCAGCGATGAGCGCTTCACCCTGCTGCCGGTGTGCTGCCTGGGCAACTGCGACAAGGCGCCGGCGCTGATGATCGACGACGACACCTTCGGCGATGTTCGACCTGACGGCGTCGCCAAGCTGCTGGAGGACTACAAATGAAGACCCTGACCTCCATCGGCCCAGCCAACCGCATCACCCGCAGCGAAGAAACCCATCCGCTGACCTGGCGCCTGCGTGACGACGCCCAGCCGGTATGGCTGGAGGAATACCAGCAGAAGAACGGCTACGCGGCCGCACGCAAGGCACTGACCGAGATGGCCCAGGCCGACATCGTGCAGACCGTCAAGGAGTCCGGCCTCAAGGGCCGTGGCGGCGCAGGCTTCCCCACGGGCGTGAAGTGGGGTCTGATGCCGGCTGACGAATCCATGAACATCCGCTACCTGCTGTGCAATGCGGACGAAATGGAACCCAACACCTGGAAAGACCGCATGCTGATGGAACAGCTGCCGCACCTATTGGTGGAAGGCATGCTGATCTCGGCGCGCGCACTGAAGGCCTATCGCGGCTACATCTTCCTGCGTGGCGAGTACGTCGATGCGGCGCGTAACCTCAACCGCGCCATCGATGAAGCCAAGGCCGCCGGCCTGCTCGGCAAGAACATCTTTGGCAGCGGTTTCGATTTCGAGCTGTTCGTGCACACCGGCGCCGGCCGCTACATCTGCGGCGAAGAAACCGCGCTGATCAACTCGCTGGAAGGCCGCCGCGCCAATCCGCGCGCCAAACCGCCCTTCCCGGCTGCCGTCGGCGTCTGGGGCAAGCCGACCTGCGTCAACAACGTCGAAACCCTGTGCAACGTGCCGGCCATCGTCGGCCAGGGTGTGGACTGGTACAAGGGCCTCGCCCGCCCGGGCAGCGAAGACCACGGCACCAAGCTGATGGGCTTCTCCGGCAAGGTGAAGAACCCCGGCCTGTGGGAACTGCCGTTCGGCATCACCGCCCGCGAATTGTTCGAGGACTACGCTGGCGGCATGCGCGATGGCTACAGGCTCAAATGCTGGCAGCCTGGCGGCGCCGGCACTGGCTTCCTGCTGCCCGAACACCTTGAGGCGCAGATGTACGCCGGCGGCATCGGCAAGGTCGGCACCCGTATGGGCACTGGTCTGGCGCTGGCGGTCGACGACTCGATCAACATGGTTTCCCTGCTGCGCAACATGGAAGAGTTCTTCGCCCGCGAGTCCTGCGGCTGGTGCACGCCGTGCCGCGACGGCCTGCCCTGGAGCGTGAAGATCCTTCGTGCCCTCGAGCGCGGCGAAGGCACTCGCGAGGACATCGCCACCCTGCTCGGCCTGGTCAACTTCCTCGGCCCGGGCAAGACCTTCTGTGCTCACGCGCCAGGCGCCGTGGAGCCGTTGGGCAGTGCCATCAAGTATTTCCGTGAAGAGTTCGAGGCCGGTGTGGCCAAGGTGGCGACCACGCCCCGCATGCCGGCAAGTGCGAGCTGAACAGACGAATTCCCTTAGCCAGCCGCTTTTCTGAAGCGGGTAAACGAAGACTGAAGAAATGGCCACTATCCACGTAGACGGCAAAGATTTCGAAGTCGATGGTGCAGACAACCTCCTGAAGGCCTGCCTGTCCCTTGGACTCGATATCCCCTACTTCTGCTGGCACCCGGCGCTTGGCAGCGTCGGCGCCTGTCGCCAGTGCGCAGTCAAGCAGTACAACGACGAGAACGACACCCGCGGTCGCATCGTCATGTCCTGCATGACGCCCGCCACCGATAACACCTGGATCAGCATCGACGACGAGGAATCCAAGGCGTTCCGCGCCAGCGTCGTCGAATGGCTGATGACCAACCACCCGCACGACTGCCCAGTGTGCGAGGAAGGTGGCCACTGCCACCTGCAGGACATGACGGTGATGACCGGGCATAACACCCGGCGCTATCGCTTCACCAAGCGTACTCATCAAAACCAAGAGTTGGGCCCGTTCATCGCCCACGAGATGAACCGCTGCATCGCCTGTTATCGCTGCGTGCGTTACTACAAGGACTACGCCGGCGGCACCGACCTGGGCGTCTACGGCGCGCACGACAACGTGTACTTCGGCCGCGTCGAGGACGGCACGCTAGAAAGCGAGTTTTCCGGCAACCTGGTCGAGGTCTGCCCGACTGGCGTGTTTACCGACAAGACCCACTCCGAGCGCTACAACCGCAAGTGGGACATGCAGTTCGCCCCGAGCATCTGCCACGGCTGCTCCAGCGGCTGCAACATCAGCCCTGGTGAGCGCTACGGCGAGCTGCGCCGTATCGAGAACCGCTTCAACGGCTCGGTCAACCAATACTTCCTCTGTGACCGTGGCCGCTTTGGCTATGGCTACGTCAACCGCGAAGACCGCCCGCGTCAGCCGCTGCTGGCCGGCCAGGCCATCGGCATCGATGCCGCACTGGACAAGGCCGCCGAGCTACTCAAGGGCAAGCGCGTGATCGGCATTGGCTCGCCGCGCGCCAGCCTGGAATCCAACTTCGCCCTGCGCGAACTGGTCGGTGCCGACAACTTCTATAGCGGCATCGCTGCCAGCGAACTGGCCAATATCCGCCTGATTCGCGACATCCTGCAAAACGGCCCGCTGCCGACGCCGACCCTGCGCGACGTCGAGCTGCATGACGCCATCTTCGTCCTCGGCGAAGACCTGACCCAGACCGCCGCACGCCTGGCCCTGGCCCTGCGCCAGGCGGTCAAGGGCAAGGCCACCGAGATCGCTGCCGGTGCACGGATTCAGGACTGGCATATGGCCGCTGTGCAGAACGTTGCGCAGCATGCTCGTCACCCGGTGTTTATCGCCAGCGTCACGGAAACCCGCCTGGACGACGTGGCCGCCGAAAGCGTGCACGCCGCACCGGCGGACCTGGCTCGCATCGGTTTCGCCGTGGCTCACGCCATCGACCCCAGTGCACCGGCCGTCGACGGCCTGGAAGCCGAGGCGCAAGCGCTGGTACAGCGCATCGCCGATGCCCTGCTCAACGCCAAGCGCCCGCTGATCGTTTCCGGCGCCTCGCTGGGCGACAAGGCCTTGATCGAAGCTGCCGCCAATATCGCCAGCGCGCTGAAGAACCGCGAGAAGAACGGCTCGCTGAGCCTTGTGGTGCCCGAAGCCAACAGCCTGGGCCTGGCACTGCTTCTGGATAAAGAGCAGGGCGGCGAGTCCGTCGATGCTGCGCTGGAAGCCCTGAGTGGCGGCCAGGCCGATGCCGTGATCGTGCTGGAAAACGACCTGTACCGCCGCGCCGATGCCGCCAAGGTTGACGCCGCGCTCAGCGCCGCACAGGCGGTGATCGTCGCCGATCACCAGCGCACCGCCACCAGCGAACGCGCCCACCTGCTGCTGCCAGTGGCCTCCTTCGCCGAAGGCGACGGCACCCTGGTCAGCCTCGAGGGCCGCGCCCAGCGCTTCTTCCAGGTCTATGAGCCGAGCTACTACGACGCCGGCATTCTGATCCGCGAAGGCTGGCGCTGGCTGCACGCGCTGCACAGCACCCTGCAAGGCAAGGCCGTTGACTGGACGCAGCTGGATCAGGTCACCGCAGCCTGCGCTGCCAGCAACCCGCTGTTGGCAGGGATCAAGGACGCCGCGCCTAGCGCCTCGTTCCGCATCAAGGGCCTCAAGCTGGCCCGCGAGCCACACCGCTACAGCGGCCGCACCGCCATGCGCGCCAATATCAGCGTGCATGAACCGCGTCAGCCGCAGGATCAGGATTCGGCCTTCGCCTTCTCCATGGAAGGCTACGCCGGCAGCAAGGAAGACCGTCAGCAGATTCCGTTCGCCTGGTCGCCGGGCTGGAACTCGCCGCAGGCCTGGAACAAGTTCCAGGACGAGGTCGGTGGTCATCTGCGTGCCGGCGACCCCGGCGTGCGTCTGCTCGAAGCCGCCGGCAACGCACTGCCCTGGTTCGCCGTCAACGCCGCGTTCAACCCGGCAGCCGGCACCTGGCAGGTGGCGCCGCTGCACCACCTGTTCGGTAGCGAGGAAAACTCCGCGCGCGCCAAACCTATTCAGGAGCGCATGCCCGAGCCCTACGTGGCCCTGGCCCGCGAGGAAGCGACACGCCTGGGCGTGAACGACGGTGCGCTGCTGGCCCTACGCATCAACGGCCAGGCGCTGCGCCTGCCGCTGCAGGTGCGTGATGACCTGGCCGTCGGTCTGGTCGGCCTGCCGCTTGGCCTGCCGGGTATTCCGGCAGCAGTCGCTGGTGCCAGCGTGACCCTGCTGCAGGAGGCCGCGCAATGAACTGGTTGACGCCCGAACTGATCGAGATCGTCATCGCGGTACTCAAGGCCATCGTCATCCTGCTGGTGGTGGTGGTCTGCGGCGCGCTGCTGAGCTTCATCGAGCGGCGCCTGCTCGGCTGGTGGCAGGATCGTTACGGCCCCAACCGTGTGGGGCCGTTCGGCATGTTCCAGATCGCCGCCGACATGATCAAGATGTTCTTCAAGGAGGACTGGACGCCGCCGTTCGCCGACAAGTTCATCTTCACCCTGGCGCCGATGATCGCCTTCGCCGCGATGCTGGTGGCCTTCGCCATCATCCCCATCACGCCGACCTGGGGCGTGGCGGATCTGAACATCGGCATCCTGTTCTTCTTCGCCATGGCGGGTTTGTCGGTGTATGCCGTGCTGTTCGCTGGCTGGTCGAGCAACAACAAGTTCGCCCTGCTCGGTGCCCTGCGTGCTTCGGCGCAAACGGTGTCCTACGAAGTGTTCCTGGCCCTGGCGCTGATGGGCGTGGTGGCGCAGGTCGGCTCGTTCAACATGCGCGACATCGTCGATTACCAGGCGCAGAACCTGTGGTTCATCATTCCGCAGTTCTTCGGCTTCTGTACCTTCTTCATCGCTGCCGTCGCCGTGACCCACCGTCACCCGTTCGACCAGCCGGAAGCCGAGCAGGAGCTGGCCGATGGTTACCACATCGAATATGCCGGCATGAAATGGGGCATGTTCTTCGTTGGCGAATACGTGGCCATCGTCACCGTGTCAGCGCTACTGGTAACCCTGTTCTTCGGTGGCTGGCACGGCCCGTTCGGCATCCTGCCGCAGATTCCGTTCTTCTGGTTCGCGCTGAAAACGGCCTTCTTCATCATGATCTTCATCCTGCTGCGCGCATCTATCCCACGCCCGCGCTATGACCAGGTCATGGCCTTCAGCTGGAAGTTCTGCTTGCCGCTGACCCTGATCAACCTGCTGGTGACCGGCGCCGTCGTGCTGGCCACGGCCCAGTAAGGAGAAAAGCAATGTTCAAGTACATCTGGGACGTGCTGGTCGGTACCGGCACCCAACTGCGCAGCCTGGCCATGGTGTTCAGCCATGGCTTTCGCAAGCGCGACACCCTGCAATACCCGGAAGAGCAGGTCTACCTGCCGCCGCGCTACCGTGGCCGCATCGTCCTCACCCGCGACCCCGACGGCGAGGAACGCTGCGTGGCCTGCAACCTGTGCGCCGTGGCCTGCCCGGTGGGCTGCATCTCGCTGCAGAAGGCGGAAACCGACGACGGGCGCTGGTACCCGGAGTTCTTCCGCATCAACTTCTCACGCTGCATCTTCTGCGGCCTGTGCGAGGAAGCCTGCCCGACCACCGCGATCCAGCTCACCCCCGATTTCGAGATGGGCGAGTTCAAGCGCCAGGATCTGGTGTACGAGAAGGAAGACCTGCTGATCAGCGGCCCCGGCAAGAACCCGGACTACAACTTCTACCGCGTTGCCGGTATGGCCATCGCCGGCAAGCCCAAGGGCGCCGCGCAGAACGAGGCCGAGCCGATCAACGTCAAGAGCTTGCTGCCATGAGCCAAGGTCATGGGTTTTCCCGCCCTGTAGGAGCGAGCTCTGCTCGCGAACGCAGACGACGCCAAACGCTTCGCGAGCAGAGCTCGCTCCTACGTCTTTGGTGTCATCTCCCGAAATATGCCGCTGCTTCTCACGAGGCGAGCGCAATGAGGAGCTTCTGATGGAATTCGCATTCTACTTTTCCGCCGGTGTGGCGGTGGCAGCAACGGTCGGGGTGGTCACCAATACCAACCCGGTGCATGCCCTGCTCTATCTCATCGTCTCGCTGCTGGCGGTATCGATGGTGTTCTTCGCCCTCGGTGCGCCCTTTGCCGGTGCGCTGGAAATCATCGTCTATGCCGGCGCCATCATGGTGCTGTTCGTCTTCGTGGTGATGATGCTCAACCTCGGCCCGGCTGCTGCCGAGCAGGAGCGCAAGTGGCTGACGCCCGGCATCTGGGTCGGCCCGGCAATTCTCAGCGCGCTGCTGCTCGGCCAGTTGCTCTATGTGCTGCTGAATCATGTCAGCGACGCCCATATCGGCCACACCACGGTCGAGGCCAAGGCTGTCGGCATCAGCCTGTTCGGCCCCTACCTGCTGGCGGTGGAGCTGGCCTCCATGCTGCTGCTCGCCGCACTGGTCGCTGCCTACCACCTGGGCCGCCACGACGCCAAGGAGCCCACCGCATGACCGGTATACCTCTGGAACACGGCCTGGCTCTGGCCGGCGTACTGTTCTGCATCGGCCTGGTCGGCCTGATGGTGCGGCGCAACATCCTGTTCATCCTGATGAGCCTGGAAGTGATGATGAACGCCGCCGCGCTCGCCTTCGTCGTCGCCGGCGCCCGTTGGGGCGCGGCTGACGGCCAGGTGATGTTCATTCTGGTGATCACCTTGGCAGCCGCTGAAGCCAGCATCGGCCTGGCGATCCTGCTGCAGCTGTATCGCCGCTTCAACACTCTGGATATCGACGCTGCCAGCGAGATGCGCGGATGAACCTTCTAGCCCTGACTCTATTCTTCCCGCTGCTCGGCTGGCTGCTGCTGGCCTTCTCGCGCGGACGCCTCTCGGAAAACACCAGTGCGCTGATCGGTGTCGGCTCCATCGGCCTGGCCGCCGCCAGCGCCGCCTGGGTCATTGCCGCCTTTCTCGGCAATCCACCGGCTGACGGCACCTACAGCCTGACCCTGTGGCAGTGGATGAGCGTCGAAGGCCTGGCGCCGAGCTTCACCCTGCATCTGGATGGGTTGTCCGCGACCATGCTCGGTGTGGTCACTGGCGTGGGTTTCCTGATCCACCTGTTCGCCAGCTGGTACATGCGCGGCGAGGAAGGCTATTCGCGCTTCTTCGCCTACACCAACCTGTTCATCTTCAGCATGTTGCTGCTGGTATTAGGCGACAACCTGCTGGTGCTGTTCTTCGGCTGGGAAGGCGTCGGCCTGTGCTCGTACCTGCTGATCGGCTTCTACTACAAGCACGTGCCCAACGGTAACGCGGCGCTCAAGGCCTTCATCGTCACCCGCATCGGCGATGTGTTCCTGATGATCGGCATGTTCCTGCTGTTCATCAACCTCGGTACCCTGAACATCCAGGAGCTGATGGTACGGGCGCAGCAGCAGTATGTGGCCGGTGACGCCTGGCTGTGGGTCGCCACCCTGATGCTGCTCGGCGGCGCGGTGGGTAAATCCGCCCAGTTGCCGCTGCAGACCTGGCTGGCCGATGCGATGGCAGGCCCGACCCCGGTGTCGGCGCTGATCCACGCGGCGACCATGGTCACCGCCGGCGTGTACCTGATCGCCCGTACCCACGGCCTGTTCCTGCTGACCCCGGAAATTCTCGAACTGGTCGGCATCGTCGGCGGCGTGACCCTGGTGCTGGCCGGTTTCGCCGCCCTGGTGCAGAGCGACATCAAGCGCATCCTCGCCTACTCGACCATGAGCCAGATCGGCTACATGTTCCTGGCCCTGGGCGTTGGCGCCTGGGACGCGGCAATCTTCCACCTGATGACCCACGCCTTCTTCAAGGCACTGCTGTTCCTTGCTTCCGGTGCGGTGATCCATGCCTGCCACCACGAGCAGAACATCTTCAGGATGGGCGGGCTGTGGAAGAAGTTGCCGCTGGCCTATGCCAGCTTCGTTGTCGGCGGTGCCGCCCTGGCCGCCCTGCCGCTGCTGACCGCCGGCTTCTACTCCAAGGACGAAATCCTCTGGGAAGCCTTCGCCAGTGGCCACAGCGAGCTGCTCTATGCAGGCCTGCTCGGCGCCTTCCTGACCTCGATCTACACCTTCCGCCTGATCTTCATCGCCTTCCACGGCGAGCAGAAGACCGAGGCGCACGCCGGTCATGGCATCGCCCACAACCTGCCGCTGCTGGTGCTGATCGTGCTGTCGACCTTCATCGGCGCCTGGATCACCCCGCCGCTGGCCGGCGTGCTGCCACAAAGCGCCGGCCATGCCGGTGGCGAGGCCAAGCACAGCCTGGAGCTGCTGTCGGGGCTGATCGCGGTGAGCGGTATCGTCATCGCCGCCCTGCTCTTCCTCGGCCAGCGCCGCGTCGCTTCCGCCGTGGCGCAGAGCGCGCCGGGTCGTCTGCTAAGCGCCCTGTGGTTCGCCGCCTGGGGCTTCGACTGGCTGTACGACAAACTGTTCGTGCGCCCCTACCTTGCGCTCTGCCAACTGCTGCGCCGCGACCCGATCGACCGCGGCATTGGCCTGATTCCACTGCTCGCGCGCGGTGGCAACGCCGCGCTGGTGCGCAGCGAGACCGGCCAGGTGCGCTGGTACGCCGCTTCGATCGCCGGGGGCGCCGTACTGGTGCTCGCCGCCATCCTCTTTCTGAGTTAAGGAAAACAGCCTGATGATTCTGCCCTGGCTAATCCTGATTCCCTTCATCGGCGGCCTGCTGTGCTGGCAAGGCGAGCGCTTCGGCTCCGTGCTGCCGCGCTGGATCGCCCTGATCACCATGAGCCTGCTGTTCGGCCTGAGTCTGTGGCTATGGGTCAGCGGTGACTTCACCCTGGCACCGGCCCCGGACGGCGGCCCGCGCTGGGCCCACGAGTTCGTCATCGACTGGATCCCGCGCCTGGGTATCACCATCCACCTGGCGATGGACGGCCTGTCGGTGCTGATGGTGGTGCTCACCGGTCTGCTCGGTGTGCTCTCGGTGCTCTGCTCGTGGAACGAGATCCAGCACCGCGTCGGCTTCTTCCACCTCAACCTGATGTGGATTCTCGGCGGCGTGGTCGGCGTGTTCCTCGCCGTCGACCTGTTCCTGTTCTTCTTCTTCTGGGAAATGATGCTGGTGCCGATGTACTTCCTCATCGCGCTCTGGGGTCATAGCGGCAGCGACGGCCGTACCCGTATCACCGCCGCCACCAAGTTCTTCATCTTCACCCAGGCCAGCGGCCTGATCATGCTGGTGTCGATCCTGGCCCTGGTATTCGTGCATTTCAACCAGACCGGCGTGCTCAGCTTCAACTACGCCGACCTGCTGAAGACCGAACTGGCGCCGGGCACCGAATACCTGTTGATGCTGGGTTTCTTCGTCGCCTTCGCGGTGAAGTTTCCGGTGGTGCCGGTGCACTCCTGGCTGCCGGATGCCCACGCCCAGGCGCCGACTGCCGGCTCGGTGGACCTGGCCGGCATCCTGCTGAAAACCGCTGCCTACGGCCTGCTGCGTTTCGCCCTGCCGCTGTTCCCCAACGCCTCGGCGGAGTTCGCCCCCATCGCCCAGTGGCTCGGTGTGTTCGCCATCCTCTATGGCGCGTTGCTGTCGTTCGCGCAAACCGACATCAAGCGCCTGGTGGCCTACTCCAGCGTGTCGCACATGGGCTTCGTGCTGATTGCCATCTATTCCGGCAGCCAGATCGCCCTGCAAGGCGCGGTGGTGCAGATGGTTGCCCACGGCCTGTCGGCTGCTGCGCTGTTCATCCTCTGCGGCCAGCTCTACGAGCGCCTGCACACCCGTGACCTGCGCCA
This sequence comes from Ectopseudomonas oleovorans, assembly GCF_003052605.1. Taxonomy (GTDB): domain Bacteria; phylum Pseudomonadota; class Gammaproteobacteria; order Pseudomonadales; family Pseudomonadaceae; genus Aquipseudomonas; species Aquipseudomonas oleovorans_A. The sequence goes on from NZ_QASO01000092.1 coordinate 34,161, forward strand.
GATGGGCGGGATCTGGGCGCGCATGCCCTGGCTGCCGGCCATCAGCCTGTTCTTTGCCGCTGCCGCACTCGGCCTGCCCGGCACCGGCAACTTCGTCGGTGAGTTCCTGATCCTGATTGGCAGCTTCCCCAGCGCGCCCTGGGTCGTGGTGCTGGCGGCCACCGGCCTGGTGCTCGGCTCGGTGTACGCCCTGGCGATGATTCACCGCGCCTACTTCGGCCCGGTGCAACAGGAAGCGCCGCTGCCCGGCCTCAAACCGCGCGAGCTGGCCATGGTGCTCGGCCTTGGCGTGCTGCTGATTCTGCTTGGCGTTTACCCACAACCGGTGCTCGACACCTCCGCTGCCAGCATGCACGGCGTGCAGCAGTGGATGGCTGGCGCCCTCGATCAACTCGCCTCGGGCCGGTAAGGGTAAGGATTAGAGACTCATGGAACATCACGCTGTCGAATTCACCCTGCAACACCTGATCGCCCTACTGCCACTGCTGGTGACCAGCCTCACCGCTGTCGTAGTGATGCTGGCCATCGCCGCCAAGCGCAATCACACGGTGACCTTCATCCTCTCGGTGGTGGGCCTGAACCTGGCGCTGCTGTCACTGATTCCGGCACTTGAGGTGGCGCCGCTCGAAGTCACTCCGCTGCTGCTGATCGACAAGTTCGCCTGCTACTACATGGCCCTGGTACTAGCGGCCAGCCTGGCCTGCATCACGCTGATCCATGCTTATCTGGGCGGTGATTCGGGCAAGGGCTATCCGGGCAACCGCGAGGAGTTGTACCTGCTGGTACTGCTGTCCGCCGCGGGTGGCCTGGTATTGGTCAGCGCCCAACATCTGGCGGGCCTGTTCATCGGCCTGGAACTGCTGTCGGTGCCCACCTACGGCATGATCGCCTACGCCTTCTTCAACAAGCGCTCGCTGGAGGCCGGCATCAAGTACATGGTGCTGTCGGCCGCTGGTTCGGCCTTCCTGCTGTTCGGCATGGCGCTGTTGTATGCCGAGTCGGGCAACCTGGGCTTTGCCGATATCGGCGCCAGCCTGATGCGCGAGAGCAGCCAATTGGTGCAGATCGGCATCGGCATGATGCTGATCGGTCTGGCGTTCAAGCTGTCGCTGGTGCCCTTCCATCTGTGGACGCCGGACGTCTACGAAGGCGCCCCTGCGCCAGTGGCGGCCTTTCTCGCCACCGCCAGCAAGGTAGCGGTGTTCGCCGTGCTGCTGCGCCTGTACCAGATATCCCCGGCCATGAGCGGCGGCTGGCTGAGCGACCTGCTGACCCTGATCGCCATCGCCTCGATCCTGTTCGGCAATCTGCTGGCGCTGCTGCAGAACAACCTCAAGCGCCTGCTGGGTTACTCGTCCATCGCCCACTTCGGTTACCTGCTGGTGGCATTGGTGGCGAGCAAGGGGCTCGCGGTGGAAGCCGTGGGCGTGTACCTGGCCACCTACGTGCTGACCAGCCTCGGTGCGTTCGGTGTGATCACCCTGATGTCCACCCCCTACAGCGGCCGCGATGCCGATGCGCTGTACGAATACCGTGGCCTGTTCTGGCGCCGCCCGTACCTGACCGCCGTGCTCACGGTGATGATGCTGTCGCTGGCCGGCATTCCGCTGACGGCCGGCTTCATCGGCAAGTTCTACGTGATCGCCGCCGGTGTCGAAGCGCAACTGTGGTGGCTGCTCGGCGCCATGGTGCTGGGCAGCGCCATCGGCGTGTTCTATTACCTGCGGGTGATGGTCACGCTGTTCATGCGCGAACCCAATATGCATCGCCACGATGCGCCCTTCGACTGGAGTCAGCGTGCCGGCGGCATCATGCTGCTGGTGGTCGCCCTGCTCGCCTTCATCATCGGCGTGTACCCGCAGCCGCTGCTGGAGCTGGTCCAGCACGCCGGACTGGTTGCCCTGGCGCAGTAATCGGGTAGGAGGCGGGGTCGCCCCCGCCGTCCTCCCACACCACCGTACGTACGGTTCCGTATACGGCGGTTCCTGCCTACTGACAAACAGCATCAGCGAGCTTGGTTCCGTTGATGTGTCGCCTGCGGTAGCTAAGCGCCCAGACCGGCCCTCGGAGTTTCCGACTCCTACCTCCTGATGGTCTCGACCACCGCTGTTCACGGCGTTTCTGCTTTACGC
>NZ_QASO01000093.1 GCF_003052605.1 Ectopseudomonas oleovorans
GGCTGGGCGCACTCTTGAATGATCTGAGCCTTGAAGGATTTGGAGTAGGAACGGCGTTGTGGCTGCATGAAAGACCCGCTTAAAAGGCTAGAAATGGTGTCCACTTAAATCAGGTGGACACCATCGCCTTTGGCGTCGGGGCCAGGAAGGTGTGTTGGCCGGACGGATACCGTGAAACAACCGTGTGGCGGGTACCTACTCGTAGATCATCCGACCAAGAAATGTGTGAGCTATACGATGGGGGTGCTGGAACCGTTTCCTCTCAGCGATGCATGCTCAGCTAGCCTTTCTGAGTACCAAAAAGTGGTGACCGCTATGAGTGCATTCTCTGAGCTTCTTGAGGAGATATGCGACAGCATGGATGCAATACCAGATCGCTTATCAGGACAGTCGTAGGCTGGGACAAGAAAGGGACAGTTCGGGGACACCGGCCCAAATAAAAAGGGGCTAGCTTGCGCTAACCCCTTGAAATTTATGGTACACCGTCATTTGAACTGGTTAGCTAAGGTACTGTTTTGTATTGATTTTGACGGCATTTGTTTTTTAAGGCATACAGGCTGGCATACATGGCTCCGGCTGCTGGGTTTCAGCCAGCCTCTTTTCGTAGCTTGCGTATGCGCTTCTGTAGCTGATTTTTGGCGGTGTAAAAAGCCGACGAGCGGGCATGCTTTTCACTCCGCTGCAGGCCCCCGACCAGCCTGGATCAATCCATCCTCGCGTAGAACTCACCATATATTTGGCCACCACGAAGCAGGGCGTAGCCTTCAACGATGCCGTAGCGTTTGTCGTAGTCGAGCCCTGTATCTTGGCTAGCATCAATGCGGAATGCCCACAGCTGGTCGGTTTCCTGCAGTTGTTGGCAGAAACGTTGCCAGGCGTCGTTTAGATGGCCGAAAGGCACGGCAGGCACTGCATTGAGTGGGTCACTGTATATCTCCAGCTGCTCGATGCGCTCCCGTGATAATTGCTCGGTCAGGCTGGCCGGCGTTGCGATCCATTCACGGTATACCGGGGCAGGTGGGCGGCGGTTGAATAGCCCTTCGTAAGCCAGCATGGCGATCACCAGCGGCCATAGAATCAATACCGCCAGAAAGCACGCGGTACTTTCCTTCCAGGTCATCGTGTCTTCGGTGGGTACTGAGCGCTTGATCAGCCTCGCATAGCCGTATGCGCCACCTATCGGCAAAATTCCGACAAGCAGATAACCTCCTAGCCAATACCAGAATGCGCTCATGTGTTGGCACCTTGGATGCGGTTATCGATGCAGTGCTGGCCTTTCACCACGCCACGCTCAACGGTAAACACCAGCGTTTCGGCATAGCGGCTGGCAAAACCGGCATGTACATACTCCAACAGCTCGCCCCTGGGGCAGCGCAGCTCACCACTGAACCAGTGCGCGAACACCCGCTCCGGGTAGCCGGGGAAAAAGTCTTCCAGCGCAACCGGCGTGCCGTCTTTGTAAGTGGCATTGATTTCCACGAGATACAGGTGCTCCTGCTCAATGCGCCATTGCGCGGTGTAGCGCCGCCAACAAAAGGTACCCATATCCGCAAAGTGGCGAGCATTCGTGGCATCGTCCGCTTGCCTTGAGCCATTCATGCGCCAGTAGGTACTCAGGGGCAGGCTGGTCATTCCCATCGTGTTCCCTGCATGTTCCAGGGTGTCTCTCAGCTGTGCAGTCATGGGCAACTCCTTTTATCCGCCGGCCAAACGAACCACGTCGCTACGTGGTATGCCAATCGTTGGTTCGAGTACATCGCAAGTTTATTCCGCTCCTGCCGCATCGGTTATGGTTCACGGTGCATGCTTTTGAAACCATTGCCAGCGTCCTTCTGAGCCAACCCTCGTTTAGTCACGACTATGGGTATGGCTTGATGCTTATGCAACTGGCTCCGGTTTCTCAGGCCACCAGAATGAATACACGAGCATGGACGATATTTCTTGAGCGCTAACTACCTTCCCCCTATCAAGTTGACCCGCAAAACCGGCAGTGAGCAATTCATTGCGGATGGGCAGTCAACCGGCGTTGACCTGCTGTCATTTTGGCGCTGGGCATTCTCGGATGTACTGAATAATGCGCAGCGCGGTGTGCTGGCTGAATACATAGTTGCCAGCGCTTTGGGCTGCAATCATGGCGTGAGAACCCAGTGGGACGCCTACGACCTGAAGACGCCAGCGGGAATACGGGTAGAGGTGAAGTCTGCTGCCTACCTGCAGTCCTGGGGGCAGGAGGGGTTTTCAGCGATCAAGTTTTCCATTGCGCCAACAAAAGTATGGAATCCGCAGACCAGAAAACGCTCGGAGACCAAGACGCGTCCCGCGCAGGTCTATGTGTTCTGCGTGCTCTCTACTCAGGACAAGGACAAAGTAGATCCACTGGACTTGGATCAGTGGGATTTCTACTGTCTGAGCGCCAGTACCCTCAACGAGAAGGTGGGCGCGCAGTGTGAAATCATGCTTAAGCGCCTCCAGAGCCTGGGAGCCAGGGCGGTCAAATACCATGAGCTGGCTGATGCGGTTGAGACGTTGGTGGGGTAGCGTCTGTGTTTATCCGTCACCCCATATCAGCCATTCAACTGGCTCTGTGGCATCTGGAGCACACAGCCAGATTGGTGTGATCGAATAGCGCTCGGCAAGGTAGACTCGTTTTTTTGCGCGTATTCCAAGGAGCAGTTGCGTGAACACGGAAAACCATTCCCAGACGGCCGCCTTTCTCTGGTCGATTGCCGACCTGCTGCGCGGTGACTTCAAGCAGTCGCAGTACGGCCGCATCATCCTGCCGTTTACTCTGCTGCGGCGGATGGAATGTGTGCTGGAGCCGACCAAGGAGGCGGTGATCCGTGAGTCCTACGCGCAGGAAGGTCGGCCTGATCTGGTGCGTGAGCGGCTGTTGCTGCGCGCGGCCGGGCAGCAGTTCTTCAATGCCTCCAAGCTGACTCTCGGCACGCTGTCCGACACCCAGACCGCCGCCGACCTGATGAGCTACGTGCAGTCCTTCAGCAAGGATGCCCGCGAGATCTTCGAGCACTTCCACTTCGAAGACTTCGTGCAGCAGCTTTCCGCCGCCAACCTGCTGTATCAGGTGGTGCAGCGCTTTGCCGCCACCGATTTGAGCCCCGAGCGCATCAGCAACTTCGGCATGGGCATCATCTTCGAAGAGCTGATCCGCAAGTTCGCGGAAAGCTCCAACGAAACCGCCGGGGAGCACTTCACCCCGCGCGATATCGTGCACCTGACCACCTCGCTGGTGATCACCGGGCAGGACGACAAGCTCAAGCCCAACAGCATCGTCACCATCTACGACCCAACTGCCGGCACCGGCGGCTTTCTCTCCGAGGGCGACGAGTACATCCAGTCCATTAGCCAGCAAGTCACCGTGTCGCTGCACGGCCAGGAGCTCAACCCCGAGTCCTATGCCATCTGCAAGGCGGATATGCTGATCAAGGGCCAGGACGTCACCAACATCAAGCTGGGCAACACCCTGTCCGACGACCAACTGGCCGACAGCCGCTTCGACTTCATGCTCAGCAACCCGCCGTTCGGCGTGGAGTGGAAGAAGGTACAGAAGCAGATCACCGACGAGCACAGCGAAAAGGGCTTCAACGGCCGCTTCGGCCCCGGCCTGCCGCGCGTGTCCGATGGCTCGCTGCTGTTCCTGCTGCACCTGGTCAGCAAAATGCGAGACCCGCGTGAAGGTGGCTCGCGTATCGGCATCATCCTCAACGGCTCGCCGCTGTTTACCGGCGGCGCCGGTTCGGGCGAGTCGGAGATTCGCCGCTACCTGCTGCAGAACGATCTGGTCGAAGCCATCATCGCCCTGCCCACCGACATGTTCTACAACACCGGCATCGCCACCTATGTGTGGGTGCTGAGCAACCACAAGGCCGCCGTGCGCCAGGGCAAGGTGCAGCTGATCGACGGCAGCCAGCACTTCGCCAAGATGCGCAAGTCGCTGGGCAGCAAACGCCAGTACCTCACCGAGGATCAGATCGACGAACTGGTGCGTCTGTATGGCCGCTTCGAGGAAACTGCGCAGAGCAAGATCTTCCCCGTCGAGGCCTTCGGCTACCGGCGCATCACCGTCGAGCGCCCGCTGCGCCTGAACTTCCAGACCAGTGCCGAGCGCATCAAGAAAGTGCTGGAAGAAAAAGCCATCGAGAAGATGGATGCCCCAGCCCGCCAGCGCCTGATTGAAGCCCTGCAGGCCATGGACGCAAGCCAGCTGCACCGCAACCGCGAGCAGTTCAGCAAGCTGCTGAAGAAGGCGCTCACTGCTCACGATGTATCGCCCAGCACGCCGGAGCTGAAGGCCATCCTCAACGCCCTGAGCGAGCGCGACCCCGAAGCGGATATCTGCATGACCAAGGGCCAGCCGGAAGCCGATGCCGGCCTGCGCGATAACGAAAACGTGCCGCTGGGCGAGTCGGTGTACGACTACTTCGAGCGCGAAGTGAAACCCCATGTGCCGGATGCCTGGATCGACGAGAGCAAGACGGATGCGCAGGACGGCGAAGTGGGTATCGTCGGCTTCGAGATTCCCTTCAACCGCCACTTTTACGTATTCCAGCCACCGCGTCCTCTGTCGGAGATCGACCGCGACCTGAAAGCCTGCACCGATCGCATCAAGCAGATGATTGAGGGGTTGTCGGCATGACGTTCCCCAGTTATCCGAAATATAAGGCGTCAGGCTTTACTTGGTTGGGTAACGTACCTGAGCATTGGGTACTGAAGCGTCTTGGTCATTACTTCGATGAGCGCCGCGAAAGGGCCAGTGATACTGAGTTCGAGCCTTTATCAGTCACCAAGCACGGAATAGTTCCTCGACTTGAAAGCGCAACCAAAACGCAGGATGGAGACAATAGGAAGAAGGTGCTGGCAGGCGATTTTGTTATCAATAGTCGCTCTGACCGAAAGGGGTCATCCGGACTATCGCCACTAGATGGCTCAGTTTCGTTGATTTGCACCGTATTGATTCCGACTGGGTTATACGGCCCATTTATTCATCACCTATTCAGAAGCGAGCCCTTTCAGGAGGAGTATTACCGTTGGGGTAAGGGGATAGTCGCTGACCTTTGGAGCACGAACTTTTCTGACATGAAGAATATTGTGCTGGGCGTTCCTTCTGAGACGGAGCAAATCCAAATCGCTCGCTTCCTCGACCACGAAACCGCCCGCATCGACGCGCTGATCGAAGAGCAGCAGCGCCTGATCGAACTGCTCAAGGAAAAGCGCCAGGCAATTATCTCCCACGCCGTCACCAAAGGCCTCGACCCCACGGTACAGATGAAAGACTCCGGCGTGGAGTGGCTGGGCGAGGTGCCAGCACATTGGGTTGTTGCAGACTTAAAATGGTTTTGGTCAGTAACCGACTGCAAACACATCACTGCTGAGTTCGTAGACGATGGCACTCCGCTCGCAAGCATTAGAGAGGTCCAGTGCCGCTATGTCACTCTCGAAAATGCAAAGCAAACAACGGAAGTGTTTTACCGTCAGCTTATCGAGGCAGGACGAAAACCAGTTGCTGGCGATTTGATTTTCAGCCGTAACGCAACGGTTGGTGAAGTGGCGCAGGTTGCTGATTGGCATCCACCATTTGCCATGGGGCAAGACGTATGTTTGCTTAAGAAGCAATTTGAGTGGCTTTCAAGTGATTACTTGCAGGCCGTTTTACGCTCCCCTGTAGTAACAGTTCAGCTTGATAACCTGATGATTGGTTCGACCTTCAAGCGAGTGAACGTTGAGGACATTCGTGGTCTAGTGGTGCCAATGCCGCCGGTGGATGAGCAGCAACAAATAGCCGAGTACCTCAACAGTGAAGCCGGACTATTTGACTCGTTGCTTTCAGAGTGCAAAGTCATGATAGGACTACTCCAAGAACGCCGCTCCGCCCTTATCTCCGCCGCCGTCACCGGCAAAATCGACGTGCGCGGCTGGCGGCCACCGGCGCGCACCCAAGCCCCAAAGTTTGAAGTAGCAGAGGCCGTGTAAATGGCGGATAGCAAGGAAGCGCCTGACCTGCCGGCCACAAGTCAGCAGGTTCAGATCTTTACCTCGGCCGATGGCCAGGCGCAGCTGCAGGTCGCCCTGGAGCACGACACGCTGTGGCTGAGCCAGGCGCAAATGGGCGAGCTGTTCGACACCACGCCTGAAAACGTGCTGATGCACCTGAAAAAAATCTTCAACGATGGCGAGTTGGCCGAGCAGGCAACCACTAAGGATTTCTTAGTGGTTCGTCAGGAAGGTGCCCGCCAGGTGCGTCGGCGCATCAAGCACTACAGCCTGGATGCCATCATCTCGGTGGGTTATCGCGTCAGTTCCAGGCGGGCTACCCAGTTCCGTCAGTGGGCTACACGGGTGTTGCAGGCGCATCTGGTCGAGGGCTACACCCTTAACCAGCGCCGTCTGGCGGAGCGCGGTATCGAGTTCGAGCAGGCGGTGAGCCTGTTGTCGCGCACCCTGGCTAACCAGCAACTGGTCAATGAGCAGGGCCGCGCCGTGCTGCAGGTGATCGGTGATTATGCCCGCAGCTGGAGCCTGCTGCAGGGCTTTGACGAGCAAAGTCTGCAGGAGCAGAACGCACGCCAGACCGACATGCGCGCCCTGGCGCTGGACGATGTGTTGGCGGCCATCGCGCAGTTGAAGGCCACGCTGATGGCCAAGGGCGAGGCGACCGAGCTGTTCGGCCAACTGCGCGGCGAGGGGCTGGCCTCGGCCATTGCCACCATCGAGCAGGGTTTTGGCGATGACTGGTTCTACCCCAACGTGGCCAGCCGCGCGGCGCATCTGCTGTATTTCGTCATCAAGAATCACCCGCTGGCCGATGGCAACAAGCGCAGTGGTTCGTTTTTGTTTCTCTGGTACCTGCAACTGAACCAGCACCTGCTGGCGCGCTCGGTGGAGCAGTTGATCAACGACAACACGCTGGTGGCACTGGCGCTGCTGGTGGCTGAGAGCCTGCCGGAGCAGAAAGAGTTGATGGTGAGGCTGGTGGAGCATTTTGTGCTGCTGAAGCAGCCTTTAACTGAAACAGCAGGCACGCTGCCGGGCAAGGAGTAGAACGCGTTATGGCTGACAGCAAGGAAGTCCGATTCCAGCAGGACATCATCACCGCCATGGTCGCCCAGGGCTGGCTCACCGGCCCGGCCAGCGGCTATGACCGGCGCACGGCGCTGTATACCGAGGACTTTCTCGGTTACTTCAAGGACGCCTGGCCGGAGCGTTGGGACAAGTTCGCCAAGGCCAACCCGAACAACCCGGAAGCCGTGCTGGTGCAGAAGCTGGTGCGCGAACTGGAGCAGGACGGCACCCTGGATGTGCTGCGCCATGGCTTCAAGCTGCCGGGAGTGAAGATCGAGGTGTGCAGCTTCAAGCCCGACCACGGCATGAACCCGGACACCCTCAAGCGCTACCAGTGCAACCGCCTGCGCGTGGTGCCGGAGGTGTCTTATTCCCCTCACTTCCGCGAGGGGGAATACAACCCCCGTCTGGATCTGGTGCTGTTCGTCAACGGCATTCCTGTTGCCACGCTGGAGCTGAAAAGCGAGTTCAAGCAGAGCGTGGAAAACGCCAAGCGCCAGTACCGCTACGACCGCCCGGTAAAAGACCCGCTGACGCGCAAACCCGAGCCGCTGCTGACCTTCAAACGTGGCGCGCTGGTGCACTTTGCCGTGAGCCAGGATGAAGTGGCGATGACCACCCAGCTGGCCGGCAAGGAAACCTTCTTCCTGCCGTTCAACCTGGGCAGCCTCGACGGCGGCGCCGGCAACCCGCCTGCGCCGGATGACAGCCAGTACGCCACCGGCTACCTGTGGCAGCGCCTGTTCCAGCCGGATGCCTGGCTCAAGGTGCTGGGCCGCTTCCTGCACCTGCAGAAGAGCGTGAAAGAAGATGCCGACGGCAAGCGCGTGACCAAGGAGACCCTGATCTTCCCGCGCTACCACCAGTGGGAAGTGGTGAACAAACTGATTGAAACCACCCGCGCCGAAGGTCCGGGCAAGCGTTACCTGATCCAGCACAGTGCCGGCTCCGGCAAGTCCAACTCGATTGCCTGGACGGCGCATCAACTGGCCTCGCTCTACGATGCCGAGGGTCAGCGCCTGTTCAACTCGGTGATCGTGATTACCGACCGTACCGTGCTGGACAAGCAACTGCAGGACACTATCTACCAGTTCGAGCACGCCCAGGGCGTGGTCAAGTGCATCACCCGCGATGTCGGCAGCCAGAGCAAGTCTGAGCAACTGGCCGAAGCGCTGGCCGAGCAGACGCGCATCATCATCGTCACCATCCAGACCTTCCCGGCATTGTTCGATGCGCTGGACAAATACCCCAAACTGGCCAGCGGGCGCTATGCGGTGATCGCCGACGAGGCGCACTCCTCGCAGACCGGCTCATCGGCCAGCAAGCTCAAGCAGATTCTCGGCAGCGATGCCCCGGACGCCGAAGAGATCAGCGCCGAAGAGCTGCTGGACGCTGCCGTGGCTGCCCGCGCGCCCAACGAGCGCATCAGCTACTACGCCTTTACCGCCACGCCCAAGGCCAAGACCCTGGAGCTGTTCGGTCGCCCGGCCAACCCGGATTTACCACCCAGTGCCGACAACAAGCCCGAGGCGTTTCACCTGTACTCCATGCGCCAGGCCATCGAGGAAGGTTTCATCCTCGATGTGCTGCAGAACTACACCACCTACAGCACCGCCTGGAAAATCGCCCACCCGGACGGCGACGACGAGGAAGTGGACTCGAAAAAGGCGCGCATGAAGCTGGCGCGCTGGGTGCGCCTGCATCCGTACAACATCAGCCAGAAGGTGGAGGTGATCGTCGAGCACTTCCGCGCCAATATCCGCCACCTGCTGGGCGGCCAGGCCAAGGCCATGGTGGTTACCAGCAGCCGGCAGGAAGCAGTGCGTTACCAGTTGGCAGTGCAGGCCTATGTGCAGCAGATGGGCTACACCGACGTGCACCCGCTGGTGGCCTTCTCCGGCAGTGTGCTGCCGGATGGAGTGATCCCCGAAGAAGTGACGGAAAGCAGCAGCCTGCTCAACCCCGGCCTGAACGGGCGTGACCTGGCGGAAGCCTTCGACACCCAGGACTTCAACGTGATGATCGCCGCCAACAAGTACCAGACCGGCTTCGATCAGCCCAAGCTGTGCGCGATGTACGTGGACAAGAAGCTGCAGGGCGTGGACTGCGTGCAAACCCTGTCGCGGCTGAACCGCACCTTCGGCGACAGCAAACCGACCTTCATCCTCGACTTCTTCAACGACGCCCAGGACATTCTCGACGCCTTCCTGCCGTACTACACCAAGGCCGAGCTGACCGACGTGACCGACCCGCAGCTCATCTATGACCTGCAGAAGAAGCTGGATGCCGAGGGTATTTATCACTGGGAAGAAGTGACGGCGTTCGCGCTGGCCTTCTTCGACCCCAAGGCCGCCGCCAGCAAACTCAGCTACTACTGCGCGCCTGCCAAGGAGCGCTTTGCCAAGCGCTACAAGCTGGCCCAGGAATCACGCCTGCATGCGCTGGAATTCAAGCGTACCGCCGAGCGCAACGGCGACAGCGCAGGCGTGAAGAAGGCCGAAGCAGCGGTCAAGGAAGCCGGCGAGCAGGTGGATCAGCTCGACCTGTTCAAGAAGAACCTGCAGAGCTTCGTGCGTCTGTACGAGTTCCTCTCGCAGATCATTCCCTATGAGGATCGCGAGCTGGAGCAGCTGTGCGTATACGCCAAGCACCTGCACCCGCTGCTGCGCGTGGATCGCCTCGATCAGGAAGACGTGGACGTGGGCGAGCTGCAACTGACCCACTACCGCCTGACCAAGCGCGCCGAGCACCAGCTGCGCCTGAGCGAGGAGCAAGGCAACTACGGCCTCGATCCGGCTACAGGGCTGGGCAGTGGCAAGCCCCACGACCCGGAGAAGAAACGGCTATCGGAAATCATCGAGGCGCTGAACGATATCTTCGGCGCCGAGGTGAGCGATGAGGACCAGCTGCAGTTCCTCACCGGCATCGCCAACCGCATCAGCCGTCAGGAGGATGTGATGGCCCAGGTGAACAACCACTCGGTCGAGCAGGTGATGCACGGTCTGTTCCCCAAGCGCGTGCTCGACACCGTGCTGGATGCCATGACCGACAACGAAAAGATGTCGTTGGAAGTGCTGGATAACGAGACCAAGAGCCGGGCGTTTGCGTTGGTGATTTTGAAGATGCTGACGCAGCAGGCGGGGATAGCACCAAGCATTAACTAGGGTATTGCTGTTTGTCGCTGATTGACGCCCCAGAAGGATGGCTTTGAATACCGTGCGTTGAGCTGTTGTGGTGGTAGCTGCGCACCCTGGGCTCCCCTGAAGACTAGGTTTAAAGGGATTGAAAGCCCGAGGCTCATCTTTTCTGCGCTGTTCTTGGATAATTTTTGCGTTTCAGCTATTGCAGCTTGCTAGCCAGTGACATGAAGGCGCGATTTTTTGTGTCAGCACATCTAGGCCTGTCGCTTGATGTCTACCACGTTACTGGCGGCGAGCTTGTCTAAATGGTCGGCGTACCATTGCAGCATGGTCGTGCGTTGTTCGATGTACTGAGCTTTGTTGTAAACCCCGCGCACGCCCGGCGCCTTGTGGCTCAACTGAGCTTCGATATGGTCGGCCGGGAAGCCGTGCTCATTCAGAATGGTGCTGGCGATATGGCGGAAGCCGTGGCCAGTCTGCCGGCCCTCATAACCGAGGCGGCGCAGGGCCATTAGAAACACGGTATCGCTTCGGGGTTTGGTGCGGTCACTACGGCCAGGGAACAGCAGGGCATAGGCTCCAGTGATCGGCCGCAGTTCTTCCAGCAGGGCAATGGCTTGGCGGCAGAGTGGCACCAGGTGTTCGCGGCCCTTCTTGCGGCCTTTGCGTTCTACCGGGATCGTCCACACCTGCTTGGCAAAGTCGAACTCTGACCACTGGGCTTCGCGTAGCTCGCTGGGGCGGACGGCCAGCAGGGTTAGCAGGCGCAAACCTATTTGCACATCCTTGGCGTGTGGGTAGGACTGAATTGCCCGGAGCAGCGCGGGCAGCTCGTCCCGGGAGACGTGGGCATAGTTCTCGGCTTTGCCGGAGGAAAGGAACTTGTGTATGCCCTCAAGCGGATTGTTCACGGCCCGGCCGGTAACCCTGGCCAGGTCGTACACGTCCTTGCAGTAGGCACGCACCCGGCTCATCTGCTCGAGGATGCCTTGCTGCTCCATGCCGCGCAGCAGCTCCATCCACTCCATGGACAGGATCTCTGTGTAAGGGCGCTTGCCGAAGGTGGGGAACACATGGCGCTCAAGCGCACCCATCACCCTCGCAGCGGTTCCGCTGTCCCATCCACCAAGGCGCGAGGTGTGCCACTCCCGGGCCAGGTGCTCGAACGTGTTGTTGGCAGTCGCCAGTGCCTCGGCTTTGCGCGCTTGCTTGCTGGCAAGGGGGTTGCGCCCGGCAGACGCATCGGCCTTCAGCTCAGCGGCCTTCTGTCGGGCGAGGGCGCCGCTGACTTCCGGGTAACCACCCAACCCCAACCATGACCATTTGCCGTCCGGTTTCTTGTAGCGCAGCTCCCAGGACTTGCCGCCGTTGGGCTTCACCCTGAAATACAGGCCGGCACTGTCCAATTCGCGGTAGGCAGCTGCCTCCGACTCGAGGCTGGCCAGCGTGGTATCTGCCAGGGGGCGGCGCTTGATCTCCGAACGCTTCATGGTGTGTATGCCTCGAGTTCAACTTTTGTCGAAGCATACACAGGGGCATACACGGCGGGAAGGGCTAGGGGTAGATAAGTAGATACAGCCAGAGACAAGAAAGCCCGCACAGGGCGGGCTTCTTGGGGTGTTTCGTAGACTGCTGTAGACAGCTAGAAACGAGGATATGGTGGCTACACCGGGACTTGAACCTGGGACATCAGCATTATGAATGCTGCGCTCTAACCAACTGAGCTATGTAGCCAACGGCGCGCATTGTCCGCGTCTCGCCTACCGCTGTCAACCCCAGATCATCGATAAATTTACGTTTTATCAAGCGGTTAGGCTTCGCGGGTGGCGACTCCCTGAATCGCTCGTTTCTGAGCCTGCGGCTGACCTCTCAACCGCTCGGACGGTGCTTGCGGGGCTGTCGGGCGATGCCGGAAAATCCGCCCCCAGCAGGCTGCAGCGCCGCCGTGTGCTGGACAACGAACCAGGAGAACACCTTGAGAGCGAGAGACGACTTCGACGATCTGCGCGCGGAGCGTGATATGCCGACGCACTACCGCAACGAACCCAACCGCCATGCCGGGCTGTGGAAGCAGATCGCGATTGGCATCATCGTCGGCTACAGCGTGCTGGGCATCATCAGTGCAGTTGCCTGGATGATCATTGCGCGCTTCATGCTGGGCGGTCTGTCGATCACGTTGCCGTAACGTTCACATCTCTGCATCAGCGACGTGATGGCGATGGGGTTGGCACTTGCCATCCCCTACCCGCCTCTTCATCCTGCTCCATTGTTTTCGCAAAAGAGCCCTCTCATGACGCCCATCCAGAATATCGGCCTGGCGCTATTCGTCCTGCTTTCCATCGGTGTCGCCATCGGCCACAAGACCGAGTGCGGCGATGGCCGCGTGGTGGAAACCTATCTGGCCAAGGGACTGGCTTCAAAGGTGCTGGGGCATGATCTTTGCCAGCAACCCTGAACCAACCGAACATTAAGGAAGATGTGATGAAAAAGTTCGCCCTGCTGGTCAGTTGCAGTTTTCTTGGCGCCTGCGCCAACTTCGGCTCGCAGCCACCGGTACCGATTACCTCTCCCGTGGTGCAGGCGTTTCGCGATATCTGCCTGCAGACGGCACCGAGCTTTGCCGAGGCGCATCGCGTGGCGCGCCAGCATGGCGTCACCGAGATGACCGATATGGGCTTTGCCACCGTCGGCTTCAATGCGGACAAGAGCCTGAGCATTCAGGTCAAGGTCAGCCACGAATGCGTGGTAACCAGCGAGGCGCAGGAGGATGACAGCCTGACTCGTCAGTTGCTCAGCGCAGCTGCGATCAACGCCGGCACCACGGTGCCGCGCAAGGTGCCGGTGAGGATGATGATCGCCGGGCAGCCGTTCATCCTCATGCATGACCGTGAAGGCGGTGAAGCCTTGGTGATGCTGAAGCCGGAGTGAGGGGATCGCCGTAGGGCGGATGACGCCTTTTTCATCCGCCGGCTTTGAAAGGTGGATCGAGGCGTGATCCACCCGCGGCTAACAAGCGGTACAGCCCTGCGTAGGAGCCCGGCCCCGGGGCGAAGCTTTTGCTTTCGCGGTGTTCATGCGATTCGCTGCGAGGCGCGGCTTCTACAGGGTGATACAGTGCCTGCTGCGTCTGTGTAGCCCCGCCGCGCTACAGTGTTTTACCGGGGCGCGTGGCCAGCAGCAGGCCGCCGAAGATCATCGCGGCACCCAGCCAGTGATAAAGCTGCAGGCTCTCGTTCAGCAGTACCCACCCCAGCAACGCGGTGAATACCGGCATCAGGTAGTTGGTCAGCGCCGCCTTGGCCGCGCCGATCACGCGGATGCCGTGGTTCCAGGCCAGGTAGGCCAGCAGCGAGGCGAACACGGCGGTGTAGGCGACGGCCGAGAGGTTGGCAGCGTTGATTGCCAGATGCGCGCCCTGACTCAGTTCGTATAGATAGAACGGCAGAATCAGCGGTAGGCCAAGCAGGATGAACACGCCCAGCAGTGCCAGCGGCGGGATCGGCTGCAGGTACGCCGACCAGCGCCGCAGCAGCAGCGAATACAGCGCCCAGTCGACCACGGCCAGCAGCATGATCAGGTCGCCCTGGTTGAACGACAGGCTGGCCAGACGGCTCCATTGCCCCTGGCTGATCAGCACCGCCAGGCCCGCCACGGCCACCAGCATGCCCCACCAGGCTCGGCGCGCCGGCCATTCATTGAGCAGCAGCCCGGCACCGATGAAGGTCACCAGCGGCAGGCAGGTGTTGACCAGCGAGATGTTGATGGCTGCCGTGGTCTGCGCCGCGCTGTAGAGCAGCGAGTTGTAGCCGGCGATACCCAGGCCACCGAGCACCAGCAGGCGCCAGCCGGCAGTGCGCACCGCCACGCGATGGCGCCACAACGGCATGGCAACGAAGGGTAGCAGCAGCGCCAGGGCCAGGCACCAGCGCCAGAACGACAGGGTGAACGGCGCGATCTCGCCAGCGAAGGCGCGCGCCACCAGGGCGTTGCCGGACCAGCAGAGGTTGGCCAGCAACAGGCCGAACAGCGCCAGCGGGCGCGAATGATTGAGTGCGTTCATGAGGCGACGCGACATTTATCCGAGTGGGGGTTGGCCGGCTGTGCGCGGTCACCGAGCGGGCAGTGCTGAGCGATCATTGCGTAGCTTCCGAATCAGGCGGCTTTGCACCATACGGAGGCAGGCAAGGCTTGGCAAGGTGGCGGACCGTAGGGGACGCAGCAACCTCAACGGCGTCATGATGTTCAGGCAGGCGCGACCGAGAGCGTATGGGCGCATATTACGAGCGTGAGGGCCGAGTGGCGCGTCATTCCCGGTGCGCGCGGCGCACCCTACGGACGTTAACGCTGACAGCGGCGGCGCAGCGGGCGGCTCAGCAGCCAGAGAATCAGCAGCACGCCGGCCAGGATCACCGCGCTGGCGCCCCACTGCATCGGCCCGGCCAGGCGGAACAGCTCGGCCGGGTGCAGGCTGGGCGCGCGGATCATGCGCGCTTCGGCAGCCGCACCGCTGGTGGGAATATCGGCCAGGCCGTCGCCATCGAGATCCGGCAGGCTGCGGATATGGTCGAGCAGCACCTGCCATTCCTTGAGTTCCTGCACGCCTTCCTTATCCGGCTCCTGGTCGATGATGGCGTCTTCGATACGCGGCAGCGCTCTGCCCTCGGCATCCTTGGGGATGACGTTGAGCAGCCCCTTGGTCAGGTCCGGTACCAGCCAGGTGAAGCTGCCGACGTAGCTGGTGGCGCCAATGCTGTAGAGGCGCGTGTCGTTCAGGTCCAGGTCACGGTAGCCGCCGTGCGAATCGCCGATTTCGATGCGGCTGACGCGGTCGAACGGCACGCGCCAGGGGTTGTAGGTGAAGCGCACGCCGGAAACCCGGGGGTAATAGCTCTGGCTGTCACGCAGCTGGTAGGCGAGCAGCAGTACCTCCAGTAGTGACTTGATTTCGCGCGCGCTGATGTAGGCCTTGATCATCGGGTAGCCCGGTTCGTCGTCGAACTGGCCGATGCCCAGCGGGGCGATGCGAAACAGGTCGGAGACGTCCTGCACGCCATTGCGGCCCTTGAGCAGGTCATCGCGGATGGTGCCGTTGCCGGTGAAGGCCAGGTCGGCATCGACGGCATGACGCAGCGCATCGGTGACCAGATTGGCCAGGGTCTGATCGGTGAAATCACGGCCCAGGCTCTGGTCGACCTTGGCCAGCGGCTGGTCGAAGCGGTAGCCCTTGGGCGCCAGCATGCGCTCGCTGACCACCTGCTTGAAGTCTTCGACCTTGGCGGTGATGGTCGCATCGCCGATGATGCTGTCGTTGACCGCATGCAGGCGGTAGTCGCGCACACGCGGCACGCCGTCGTCGCCCAGGCTCATGCGCAGTTCGCCGAGGTACTGGATCTCGGAACCAGCCTGCACCACCGGGGTACGTCCACCCACCAGCACCGGCTGCGGCAGTGCCACATGCGAATGGCCGCCGACGACGATATCGACGCCGGGCACCTGCTCGACCAGTTCCACTTCCTCGCCGCGCCAGCTGCCATCGGCCTGCTGGGTAACGCCCATGTGCGAGAGCAGGATGACCACCTCGGCGCCCTCCTCGCGCAGCTTGGCCACGGTTTCCCTGGCGGTGGCGACCGGGTCGGCGAAGGTCACCGGCTTGATCATCGGGCTGACGGCCACGGCGTTGTTGCCAAGCAGGCCGAACAGACCGAAACGAATGCCGCCGCGCTCGATCAGCTTGTACGGCAGGATGCGCCCGGCGTCAGCGTGTGCCTGCAAGCTGTCATCGGCCTTGTTGCCCGGATCGAAGCGCATGTTGCTCGACAGCAGTGGCACCAGCGCCTCGCCCTTGGCCCTGTGCGCCGCGCTGATCATTGCGGCCAGCCCGGCTGGGCGGAAGTCGAATTCGTGGTTGCCGATCACCGCGGCGTCATAGCCCAGCTCACTCATCAGGCGCAGTTCGCTGCCCATCTCGCGGGCGATGGTGTGAAACAGCGTACCCATGGTGAAGTCGCCGCCGTCGAGCAACAGCACAGGTTCTTCACCGGCTGCCGCGCGGCGCTCATTCAATAACGTGGCAAGCCGGGCGACGCCGCCGACGGTGTCGTCATCGTTCACCGTCGCCGGGCTGTATTCATTGTTGGGGCCGAAGCCGAGCAGGCGCGACTGCCAGTCGTTGCTGTGCAGGATGGTGAAACTGCGCTCGACAGCGGCCAGCGGCATGGCGGCCAGCAGGCCGGCGAGCAGGAGTGAGGGGAACAGGCGCATGGACGATCCTTGACGATGACTGCGCACAGTATGGAGCAGGCCCTGGCTCCAGACAGCGACCAATCGAGACGCACTTTGTCGCCAATCGAGTCAGACTTTCATTGCCCCAGATCAGCCCCCAAGCCAGACGGCGGGACTAAGCTGTAATCAGGATCGCAACGTGGAGAAGCGCCATGGACCACTATCACCTGATGCTGATGCTGCTGATCGGCGGCTTTCTGCTGCTGGGAGTCGGCTTCAACTTTCGCGAACACGAATGGGGCGTACGCGTGCTGGGTTTGGGCGTATTGCTGATGCTGGTGCCGATTGCGTTGCGGGTGCATCTGGCGTTGGCGTGAAACCGCTCTTGTAGGAGCCAGCTTGCTGGCGATCCGCTTGACGCATCGCTGGCAAGCCAGCTCCTACACGTGATGTGGCTTTCGCGGCCACTAAGGCTGGCAACGCAGAATACCGGCCTTCAGGCCGTGCGCCGCCTAGCCCACCGAGTGATGGATCGCGTTGCGCCAATGGTGGGTTACGCCGCAGCAGGCATTACGACTCACTCAACAGATCTACCAGGCGGCTAACCCACCCTACGGTTCAGCGCGCGGTCACTCGTAGGGTGGGTTAGCGGCGCTGAATGACGGTCTTCAAGACTCAGATGAAAGTCGTGCGCCGCGTAACCCACCAAGCGGTTGATGGCGCCACGTCGAAGGTGGGTTCAGGTAACAGCCCCATGACTCCCTGCTACTTCCAACGCTCGGCGGCGTTCTGGTCGCTGCAGCGGCCTTCGACCCAGCGCGGGCCTTCGCTGGTGTCTTCCTTCTTCCAGAACGGCGCGCGGGTCTTCAGGTAATCCATGATGAAGTTGCAGGCATCGAACGCGGCCTGGCGATGGGCGCTGCTGGTGCCGACGAAGACGATGGGCTCACCCGGCTCCAGACGACCGATGCGGTGGATGATCTCGATGCCCAGCAACGGCCAGCGCTCACGGGCCTCATCGGCGATCTTGGCCAGAGCCTTTTCGGTCATGCCGGGGAAGTGTTCGAGGAACATGCCGCCGACTTCGCGACCTTCATTGAAGTCGCGCACGTAGCCGACGAAGGTGACCACCGCGCCGATGCCGAGGTTGGCGGCATGCAGGGCGTTGAGCTCGGTGCCGGGGTCGAAGGGTTGGGCTTGGACGCGGATGGTCATGGGAGTGTCTCGTTTGAAGAGGCGTTTTCAGAGTCGGTTTGGTGGGCTGAAGCCCACCCTACGCCTGCATCAACCACCGGTAACGGTGGGGAAGAAGGCGACTTCATCGCCTTCGGCCAGCGGTTCGTCGAGACTGCACAGTTCCTGGTTGCGCGCGCACATCAGGTTCTGCTCACCCAGCACTTCCCATTCGCCGCCACGGGCCACCAGGTGCAGGCGTACGTCGTCGAGGGTGGCGAAGTCGCCGCTCAGTTGTTCGTCGTCACGGCCCAGGGCTTCACGGTAGCGGGCGAAGTATTGCACGCGGATCATGCTTGTTCCTCCAGCTTGTAGTGACCGCTCTTGCCGCCGAGCTTTTCCAGCAGGCGTACCTGCTCGATGACCATGCCGCGATCCACGGCCTTGCACATGTCATAGATGGTCAGCGCGGCGACGCTGGCGGCAGTCAGTGCTTCCATCTCGACACCGGTTTGCCCGGACAGTTTGCAACGGGCAGTGATATGCACGCTGTCGTCGCCTTCGGCGCGCAGCTCGACCTTGACGCCAGTGAGCATCAGCGGGTGGCAAAGGGGGATCAGGTCGCTGGTTTTCTTCGCGGCCTGGATGCCGGCGATACGTGCCACGGCAAATACGTCGCCCTTGGGGTGCTCACCGGCAACGATCATCTGCAGGGTGGCGGGCAGCATGCGCACGCGCGCTTCAGCGGTGGCTTCGCGGAAGGTGGTCGCCTTGTCGGTGACGTCGACCATGTGCGCGCGGCCTTGGGAATCGAGGTGGGTCAGCACGGGAAAGCTCCAGACGGGAATCGACCGATTGTAAACCTGCAGGTCAGGATTTGCAGTCCTCTTGTAGGTCGGATGAAATCCTGCAGCCGAGCGGCCCGGATTGCAGCCGAGCTACGAACCCTCTCCCCCAGCCCCTCTCCCGCAAGCGGGAGAGGGGAGCCAAATGCGCGCTTCTGTAGGAGCGGATTTATCCGCGATCATCGCGGCTGAAGCCGCTCCCACGGGCCCTGCAGAAATTCGTTGATGCAGACTAAAACGCCCCCGCTCTTACGAGCAGGGGCGCCAGTGTTTCACAGCTGAAGGGTTACATATGGGTTTCCGCGTACTCCGCGAGGATCGAGCGTGGTACGCCTTGCAGGGTGATGTGCACGCCGTGCGGGAAGTCCTTGAAGCGTTCGGTGAGGTAGGTCAGGCCCGAGCTGGGCGCGGATAGGTAAGGGGTGTCGATCTGGGCCAGGTTACCCAGGCATACCACTTTCGAGCCGCTGCCGGCACGGGTGATGATGGTCTTCATCTGGTGCGGGGTGAGGTTCTGGCATTCGTCGATGAGGATCAGGCTCTGCTGGAAGCTGCGCCCGCGTATGTAGTTGAGCGATTTGAACTGCAGCGGCACCTTCTGCAGGATGTAGTCGACGCTGCCGTGGGTGCTCTCGTCCTCCATGTGCAACGCTTCGAGGTTGTCGGTAATCGCGCCGAGCCAGGGCTCCATCTTTTCCGCCTCGGTACCGGGCAGAAAGCCGATCTCCTGATCCAGCCCCTGCACGCTGCGGGTGGCGATGATCCTGCGGTAGCGCTTGCTGACCATGGTCTGCTCGATGGCTGCGGCCAGCGCCAGGATGGTCTTGCCCGAGCCGGCGGCGCCGGACAGGTTGACCAGGTGAATGTCCGGATCGAGCAGCGCGAACAGCGCCAGCGCCTGATGGATGTCGCGCGGCTTCAGGCCCCAGGCTTCCTGATGCAGCAGCGGCTCCTGGTGCATGTCGAGAATAACCAGCTCGTCGCCCTTGATCGCCTTGATCCAGCCGACGAAGCCCTGTTCATCGAGGATGAACTCGTTGACGTGCACGGCCGGCAGGTTGTCGGTCAGTTGCACGCGGTGCCAGGTACGGCCATGGTCCTGACGGGTGTCGACCTTGCTCACGCGATCCCAGAACGAGCCGGGCATGTCGTGATACCCCTTCGACAGCAGCGAGACGTCATCGACCAGTTGGTCGGTGTGATAGTCCTCGGCGTCGATCCCGCAGGCGCGCGCCTTCAGGCGCATGTTGATGTCCTTGGTCACCAGCACCACGGACAGGCCGGGGTTGCGCGACTTCAGCTCCACCAACTGGTTGATGATCTTGTTGTCGTTGAGGTTTTCCGGCAGCCAGGTCACCGGCGCCGCACTTTTACTCATAAGGATGGAAAGACGCCCGCAGGGGCCGCTCTTGCCGCGCTGGATGGGTACCCCGTACTCGACGTCCTCGGGCTCCGCCCCGGCGAGAATTTGATCGATCAGGCGGATGGCCTGGCGACATTCGACGGCGACACCGTGCTTGCCGGACTTCAGTTTGTCGAGTTCCTCCAATACTGTCATCGGGATGGCGACGTGGTGTTCTTCGAAGTTGAGCAAGGCGTTGGGATCGTGGATCAGAACATTGGTGTCGAGGGCGTAGAGGGTTGGAGCGGTGGGCTTGGAGCGTCCGTGGTCATCCATACTCGGTCACCTTCTTGTAGTAGCCAGGCGACGCAATACCAGGGCGGTGCTGCGCCGGACAGAGACCGCCGACTTTTTTCAGGTCGGCCCCGAAAGGTGGCAAGCAAAGTGAGGGCCAATGGCCGCCACCTGTCTGCAGGTTTCGGCGGTCTTGCTTTTTAATTACTCCAATTCACATGACAGAAAAACGTTTTTTTATCGCCACACAGGTTTATTTGCAGAGGCGGCAGATAGTGCTTGGCGAGCCACCAGCACCCCGTTAAAGTCCGAATTCCTACCTGCTGTAACTCGCCTCCCTTACCCGCCCCCTCTTGCAGCATGCCGCGCCAATCAGGTGCAGGGCGCTGTTCGTATCGCCTGACTCTCTGCGCTCCTGTAGGAGCCGGCTTGCTGGCGATCCCGTCAACGCTGATCGCCGGCAAGCCAGCTCCTACAAAGGCATCAATGCTGATCCTCTCAATCACTCCGATAGGTGGTCTTGCCGCCCCCTGACCTCTAGAATCGCCCTCACGCTTTCTGGAGACTCCGCACATGCTGATGGTGATTTCACCGGCCAAAACCCTCGACTACGAGACGCCGCCTGCCACCCCGCGCTTCACCCAACCCGAACACCTCGACCACGCCCAGGAGCTAATCGCCCAGCTGCGCGACTTAAGCCCGGCGCAGATCGCCGAGCTGATGCATCTGTCGGACAAGCTCGCCGGCCTCAACGCCGCGCGTTTCGGTAGCTGGGAACGACCGTTCAATCCATCCAACGCCAAGCAGGCGCTGCTGGCATTCAAGGGCGACGTCTATACCGGGCTGAACGCCGAGGATTTCTCCGAAGAGGATTTCGACTTCGCCCAGACTCACCTGCGCATACTCTCCGGCCTTTACGGTGTGCTGCGCCCGCTGGATCTGATGCAGGCCTATCGCCTGGAAATGGGCACCAAGCTGGCCAACGGCCGTGGCAAGGATCTGTACGCCTTCTGGGGCGAGCGCATCAGCGCCTGGCTGAACGAGGCGCTGGCTGCGCAGGGCGACAACGTGTTGCTCAACCTCGCCTCCAACGAGTACTTCGGTGCGGTCAAGCGCAAGGCACTGAACACGCGCATCATCGACACCGAGTTCAAGGATCTGAAGAGCGGCCAGTACAAGATCATCAGCTTCTACGCCAAGAAAGCCCGCGGCCTGATGGCGCGCTACGTGATCAAGGAGCGCCTGACCAACCCCGAAGGCCTGAAGGACTTCAACTATCAGGGCTACCGTTATTCAGCCGAGCATTCCAAGGCCGACAGCCTGGTGTTCCTGCGCGACCAGCCGCAGGACTGAAAGCACAGTACGCCCCGCCCCATGTCGGGCATCAGGCAACACCGCATGCCCGCACAAGCGGGCATCGCTATCCTGTCCCCCGGTTCCCGCTTTCGCCGGCG
Organism: Ectopseudomonas oleovorans; assembly: GCF_003052605.1. Classification (GTDB taxonomy): domain Bacteria; phylum Pseudomonadota; class Gammaproteobacteria; order Pseudomonadales; family Pseudomonadaceae; genus Aquipseudomonas; species Aquipseudomonas oleovorans_A. Next base: position 21,548 of record NZ_QASO01000093.1, read on the forward strand.
CCAGGATAAGCGGCCATTGCGCCCCTCCTGGCGCAGGGCTGGCTAGTGTAGGATGAGCGCAGACTTCCAAAAGGACTGCCCGCATGCTGTTCGGTGTCGCACTCGTCATTACCTGGCTGATTCTGCTGATCCGCTATCCGACCAAGGCGCTACCGGTGTCCATGGCCGCACTGGTCGGTCTGGGTCTGGTGGCCACCTGGATGATCTGGCAGGAAAGCCGCGACGAGCGCTACCTCGCCCACCTCGAACTACGCCTGCACTACGACCCGCAGCGCTGCCCTGCCGACCGCCCGCTGGCCATCGATCTGAAGAACGGCAGCGACGCCGCCTTGCTCGAGCTGCGCTGGGAAGTCGCCGCCTACCGTCCCGGCAATGCCACCAACCTGGCCCAGCGCCTTTACGAATCGCCACGCTACAGCGGCCCCGGTGAACTGCTGCCGGGTGCCAGCTGGAGCGACTGCATGCCCCTGCCCGACCTGCGCAGCGGCTATCGCCCGGCTACGCTGGAGTTTCGTGCCGAGCGCCTGCAAGGCAAGTTCATTCGCTGAACACGCCGACCGTAGGAGCGAGCTCTGCTCGCGAAGCTTGCGGCGTAATACGCGTTCGCGAGCAGAGCTCGCTCCTACAGCTCGACATCCGTTGCCAGCCCCGTAGGGCGGACTCAGGAGCCTAGGTGAACAGTCCGCCATCACCTCAAGCCAAGCCTGCTAAGCTGCAACCCCATTCGCGTCTCAGGGAGTCCCGCGCATGCCCCAACCCAGCGTCCTTATCACCGGCTGCTCCAGCGGCATCGGCCGCGCCCTGGCCGACGCCTTCAAGGCGGGTGGCTACGCCGTCTGGGCCACGGCGCGCAAGGAGAACGACCTCACAGCGCTCGAGCAGGCCGGGTTCAATGCGGTGCAGCTCGACGTCAACGATGGCCAAGCGCTGCAACAGCTGAGCGCTCGCCTGAGCGAGGAGATCGGCGGCCTGGATGTGCTGATCAACAATGCGGGTTACGGCGCCATGGGTCCGCTGCTCGACGGTGGCGTGGAAGCCATGCAGCGGCAGTTCGAAACCAATGTCTTCTCCATCGTCGGCGTGACCCGCGCGTTCTTCCCGCTGCTGCGTCGCAGCCGTGGCCTGGTGGTGAATATCGGCAGCGTTTCCTCGGTACTGGTGACGCCCTTCGCCGGTGCCTACTGTGCCTCCAAGGCTGCCGTGCATGCATTGAGCGACGCGCTGCGCATGGAGCTGGCGCCGTTCTCCATCGAGGTGATGGAAGTGCAGCCCGGCGCCATCGCCTCCAGCTTCGGCGCCAACGCCAGCCAACAGGCCGAGGCGCTGATCCGTGAGGATTCGCCCTGGTGGCCGCTGCGCGAGGGTATCCGAGCCCGCGCCAATGCTTCGCAGGACAACCCGACCCCGGCCAGCGAGTTTGCTGCGCAACTGCTGGCCGCCGTACAGCGTGACAAGCGCCCGCGCCTGTTGCGCCTGGGTAATGGCAGCCGCGCCCTGCCACTGCTCGCCACGCTGCTGCCCAAAGCCCTGTTGCAGCGGGTACTGAGCAAACGCTTCGGCCTGGTGCAAAGCCTGTGAGCCAGAACCTGCAACTGCGCTACTACGCGGCGGCGGGAGTAATCGCGGCCATCGTGCTGAACCTGCTGCTGCGCACCTTCGTGCGCCTGGGCGGCGTGTTCACCACATTGCTGATCGCCGCGGCCATCGCGGCCGGCCTGGCGCTGGTGTTTCACTGGCGTACCGGGCGTGCGCCCAGCAGCGCTGAGCGCTGGCGTTTCACCCTGCTCTACGGCGGCGTGCTCGGGCTGCTCTATCTCGGCCTGCTGAGCATGATGTACCTGCAGGACACACCCAGCCCCATGGGCCTGTTTCTCTTCAGCCTGCATTACCTGTGCTACCCAGTACTGGCCTGGCTGGCGTTTTCGCCACGCCATGGTCGCTGATCGTTTTGTCAGGATGACTCCGCCATGCTGCACACCCTCGCCGTCGCCAACTACCGCTCGATCAACAGCCTGATCCTGCCGCTCGGCCGGCTCAACCTGATCACTGGTGCCAACGGCAGCGGCAAGTCCAACCTCTACCGCGCGCTGCGCCTGCTGGCGGAAACCGCGCAAGGTGGCGTGGTCAATGCGCTGGCGCGCGAAGGTGGACTGGAGTCGAGTTTCTGGGCCGGGCCGGAGAAGATTTCTCGGCGCATGCTGGGCGGCGAGGTGCCAGTGCAGGGTGGCCCACGACAGAACGTGATGCGCCTGCGCCTGGGCTTTGCCGGCGAGGATTTCGGCTACGCCATCGCCCTTGGCCTGCCCGAGCCAAGCAGCTCGGCCTTCGCTCTCGACCCGGAGATCAAGCGCGAGTGCATCTGGGCCGGCGCCAGCTACCGCCCCGCCTCGCTGCTGGTGGATCGCGCCGGGCCGATGGTGCGCATGCGTGAAGGTCGCAGCTGGCAGGTACTGGCCCAGCACGTGCCGAACTACGACAGCCTGTTCGACCAGATCGGCAACGACCCGAATTGCCCGGAAGTCTTCCAGCTGCGCGAAACCATCCGCCGCTGGCGCTTCTACGATCACTTTCGCAGTGATGCCGAGGCGCCGGCGCGCCAGCCGCAATTGGGCACGCGCACACCGGTGCTGCACCACGATGGCCGCGACCTGGCCGCAGCACTGCAGACCATCCGCGAGATCGGCGACCGCGAAGCCCTGGATGCCGCCATCGACGACGCCTTTCCCGGCAGCCGTCTGCATATAGACTTTCAGGCCGGCGGACGCTTCGCCGTGGAACTGCGCCAGGAAGGTTTGCTGCGCCCCTTGAGCGCCGCCGAGCTGTCCGACGGCACGCTGCGCTACCTGCTGCTGGTGGCCGCCCTGCTCACGCCGCGGCCGCCATCATTGATGGTGCTCAACGAACCGGAAACCAGCCTGCACCCGGATCTGTTACCTGCACTTGGCCGGCTGATCATCGCCGCGTCGAAGCAAACGCAGGTGTGGGTCGTCTCTCACGCCAACCGTCTGATCGCCACGCTCAAGGAAAGCCCCGACTGCAACACCCTGGAGCTGGAAAAACAGCTCGGCCAGACCTGCATACGCGGCCAGGGCATGCTCGACGAGCCGCCCTGGCACTGGCCGGATTGAGCGGCCAGACACCAGGCCCGTAGGAGCCCGCTTGCGGGCGATCAGCCATTGCCAAGCATCGCCGGCAAGCCGGCTCCTACAATGGCCGCCAACAACGCGGCTGCAGCCTCACAGCCCGTCGAGATAGCGCTCGACATCCAGCGCCGCCATGCAGCCGGCACCGGCCGAAGTGATCGCCTGGCGATAGACCGAATCGGCCACGTCACCGGCGGCGAACACGCCAGGAATGCTGGTCGCGGTGGCATTGCCCTCGCGCCCGCCATTGACTACCAGGTAACCGTCCTTCAGCGCCAGTTGGCCTTCGAAGAGGCTGGTATTGGGCGTGTGACCGATGGCAACGAACAGGCCATCCACCTTCAGCTCGCGATAGGCACCGCCGTATTGCTTGAGGCGTACGCCGGTGACACCGCTGGCATCGCCCAGCACCTCGTCGACCTCCGCATTGAGTTGCAGCTCGATCTTGCCCTCGGCAATGCGCGCGTGCAGCTTGTCCTGCAGGATTTTCTCGGCACGGAAGGTCTCGCGGCGATGGACCAGCGTGACCTTGCTGGCGATATTGGCCAGGTACAGCGCCTCTTCCACGGCCGTATTACCGCCACCGACCACCGCGACCTCGCGACCGCGATAGAAGAAGCCGTCACAGGTCGCGCACGCCGAAACGCCACGGCCCATGAACGCCTCCTCACTGGGCAGCCCCAGGTAACGCGCGCTCGCACCGGTAGCGATGATCAGCGCGTCGCAGCTATAGGTGCCGCTGTCGCCGACCAGGGTGAATGGCTTGCCGGCCAGATCCACGGCGTTGATATGGTCGAAGACGATCTCGGTCTCGAAGCGCTCGGCATGCTCCTGCATGCGCTGCATCAGCGCCGGGCCAGTGAGGCCATGCGGGTCACCCGGCCAGTTGTCCACCTCGGTGGTGGTGGTCAGTTGACCACCGGCCTGGATACCAGTGATCAGCAGCGGTTTCAGGTTGGCGCGTGCGGCATAGACGGCAGCGCTGTAACCGGCAGGACCGGAACCCAGGATGATGACGCGGGCATGACGAACGGCAGACATCGCTAACTCCTTGCAGGCCCACAGGGCCGGCAGGCCAGAATAAAAAGGGACTCTCGAAGCACTAGGGGAAGGCTTGGAATGTTGAGAGCCCCGCAAAAAGCGCACCTCTAAAAACTACCTGCGTTGTCATCGCTGCGTTAAAAACAGGCTCGTGCGCGAGTCCGATCAAAATGCTCATTTACAGCTCGTAAAGTCGAGCGCGACTCCGATCGTTTTTCGCCTGTGTTTGCCTTGCGCTGACTGCCTCGCCTACGTTTTTAGAGGCGCCCTAAAATGAAACTGGGCGCAAGGCTATCGAGGCGACTGGCGAAGCGGAAATATCCATTGCCAATTCCGCGAATAGAGTCCGCCTATGGCCCTCGGGGTGAATTGCCCCATGACTGAACTTTCACCGCGCAGGCAAAGTCGGTATGGTCGCGCGCATCAACCACTCAGGAGACCGCCATGCCCGCCGCTCCCGTCCTGTCCGGCCCGCAATACCTGCGAGAAGGCCTGAGGCTGGTACTCAGTCCCGGCCTGCGTCTGTTCGTATTGCTGCCGCTGGCGATCAATCTGATCCTGTTCGTCACCATGATCAGCTTTGCTGTGCAGCAGTTCAGCGGCTGGGTCGATACCTTCATGCCTTCCCTGCCGAACTGGCTGAGCTTCCTGCAGTACATCCTCTGGCCACTGTTCGTGGTGCTGGTACTGCTGATGGTGTTCTTCACCTTCACCCTGCTGGCCAACATTATCGCCGCGCCCTTCAACGGTTTTCTTGCGGAGAAGGTCGAGGTGGTGGCGCGCGGCGAGGATCACTTCCCACCGTTTAGCTGGGCCGAGCTGGCGGCCATGGTGCCGCGCACCATGGGCCGCGAGATGCGCAAGCTGGCCTACTTTCTGCCACGCGCCATCGGCCTGCTGATCCTCAGCTTCATCCCGGTGGTCAACCTGGTCGCCGCGCCGCTCTGGTTGCTGTTCGGCGTGTGGATGATGGCCGTGCAGTACATCGACTACCCGGCGGACAACAACAAGATGAGCTGGCAGGACATGCTCGCCTGGTTGCGCGAGAAGCGCTGGCAGAGCCTGAGCTTCGGCGGTATCACCTACGCCGCACTGCTGGTGCCGGGGCTGAACATCCTGATGATGCCGGCTGCCGTGGCCGGTGCCACGCTGTTCTGGGTACGCGAGCGCGGCGAGCAGGCGCTAGGTTCACGCAAGGACATCGTGTAACGCCTGCATCGACGCCTGCGACTCGCGCTCGACGCGCCTGTGCATGAACAAGCGGTTGGCCAGGCGCATCAGCCAGTTGTCGAAGCCGTACTCGAGGGTGCGCACGAGCTCGCAGCCGCCCTCCACCGCCACGCACTCGTAGGTCAGCAGCAAATGCAGGCCATGCTCGCCCTGAGCACTGGCCTACCAACGCTGGGCCGGCTGATAGTCGAGCACGTCCCAGCGCAGATGCCCGCCGTGAAGATCAGCCTGATCTGGCATCGCCAGCAGCATCACGACCCGGCACATGCCTGGCTACGCGAACAACTGCGCGGCCTGCTCGCCTGACACATAACCGCAATCGAAACGTCATGTTCACTACATGACCTGGGCAGAGACTGCTTACATGAACGCACCTTCTCTGCACATCGCGCTGATCAGCGAAACCTTCCCGCCGGAAATCAACGGCGTGGCCAACACCCTCGGTCGCCTGGTCGACGGCCTGCGTAGCCGTGGCCACCGCGTGCAACTGATACGGCCGCGCCAGGACATCGATCACACGCAAGACTCCGACGATGACCTGCTGCTGACCCGCGGCTGGCCACTCCCCGGCTACCCCGGCCTGCAATGGGGTCAGTCATCCCTGCACAAGCTGCTCAGGCGCTGGCAGCGGCAACGCCCGGATGTGCTCTATATCGCCACCGAAGGCCCGCTTGGCCTGTCCGCCTTGCGCGCGGCCAGGCGCCTGGCGATCCCAGTGGTCAGCGGTTTTCACACCAACTTCCAGCAGTACACCGGGCACTACGGCATCGGCCTGCTGACCCGGGCGATGACCAACTACCTGCGCTGGTTTCACAACCGCACGCAGCTGACGCTGGTGCCGAGCATCGGCCAGAAGGTCGACCTCGAACGCCGTGACTTCGAACGCCTGGCCCTGCTCGCGCGGGGTGTCGACAGCCAGCTGTTCCACCCACGCAGACGCTGCGACGCCCTGCGCGAAAGCTGGGGCCTGGGGCCGGATGACCTGGCCGTGCTGCATGTCGGGCGCCTGGCGGCAGAGAAGAACCTTGGCCTGCTGGTAAAAGCCTTCCACGCCCTGCAGACAGCTCATCCGCGGCGCCGTATGCGGTTGATTCTTGTGGGAGACGGACCACTGCGCGCCAGCCTGCAGGCGCAGCTGCCGGAGGCGCTTTTCTGCGGCCTGCAGCGCGGTGAAACGCTGGCCACGCACTACGCTTCGGGCGATCTGTTCCTGTTCCCCAGCCTCTCGGAAACCTTCGGCAACGTGGTGCTGGAAGCCCTGGCATCGAGTCTTGGCGTGGTGGCATTCGACCAGGCGGCGGCCGCCCAGCATATTTATCACGGCCACAATGGCATGCTCGCTCGCCCTGGCGACGAAGCCGGTTTCTGCGAAGCCGCCTGCGAGCTGTTGGAAGATGCAGAGGTGCTGCGGCGCATCCGCCTCAATGCCCGCCGACATGCCAGCCACCTCAGCTGGGACGGCATCGTCGCGCTGTTCGAACAGCACCTGCGCAGCGCCATGCAGCCAGCGCACCTCTGCGTCAGCACGGAGCTTGCCCGTAGGGCGGGTGAAACCCGCCACTGAGACAATCTGGCGGGTTGCACCCGCCCTACGTGATCACATCCACTCAAAACATGCAGATGTAAAAAAGCCCCGATGTGCCGGGGCTGAAAACGGGGCGCCGGATCGCGGCGCCCGATAGAAACGGACTCAGACCAGCGTGGTCAGCGCATCACGGCTGAACGGCAGGATGTCCTGTTCGCGGCCTTCGCGCACCTTCAGTGCCCAATCCGGGTCGACCAGCAGCGCGCGGCCCACGGCGACCAGGTCGAACTCCTCCTTGTTCAGGCGCTCGAGTAGATTCTCGAGACTGGCCGGCTCGGCCACCTTGTCGGTCTTGACCATGAACTGCAGGAACTCGCCATCCAGGCCGACACTGCCGACAGTGATGGTCGGCTTGCCAGTGAGCTTGCGCGTCCAGCCGGCCAGGTTGAGGTCGCTGCCTTCGAACTCCGGCTCCCAGAAGCGGCGCGTCGAGCAATGGAAGATGTCCACGCCGGCATCGGACAGCGGCTTGAGGAAGGCCTCCAGCTGCTCCGGAGTCTGCACCAGGCGCGCGCTGTAGTCCTGCTGCTTCCACTGCGAGTAACGCAGGATGATCGGGAAGTCCGGGCCGACCGCCGCACGCACGGCCTGGATCAGCTCGATGGCGAAACGCGAACGCGCCGCCAGGTCACCACCATAGCCGTCGGTACGCTGGTTGCTGCCTTCCCAGAAGAACTGGTCGATCAGGTAGCCGTGGGCACCGTGGATCTCCACGCCGTCCATGCCGATGGCCTTGGCGTCGCGTGCAGCCTGGGCGAAGGCAGCGATCACCTCATCGATATCGGCCTGGGTCATGCCATGCACTACCACCTGGCCGTCCTTGACCTTCTCCATCGGGCCGAAGCCCGGCACGCTGGCATCCGGCTCGGTGCCCAGCTTGCGCACATTACCCACATGCCAGAGCTGCGGGACGATCTTGCCGCCCTCGGCATGCACGGCGTCGACCACCTGCTTCCAGCCGGCCAGGGCGTCTTCACCATAGAAACGCGGTACGTTCGGGTAGCCGTTGGAGGCCTTGTGGCCGACCGTGGTGCCCTCGGTGACGATCAGGCCCACGCCCGCGGCCGCGCGGCGACGATAGTACTCGACGACCTTGGCGTTGGGCACACCACCGGGCGAGAAGGAGCGGGTCATCGGCGCCATGACCACACGGGTCGGCAGCTCCAGGTTACCGAGGCGGAACGGGGCGAACAGGGCTTGAACGGGAGCGCTCATCATCTTTCCTCTGGGGTTGAACGGTAATCAGGCCTGCAGCAAACGCTCCAGGCGGGTGACGAAAGCTTCCAGCGGCTGCAGGTTGCGGCCCACCTTGAGGCGAGCCAACACGCCCTGCCAGGCGTCGCTGATAAAGGTGGCGAGATTGCCGCAGTCCTCGTCGGCGGGCAGTTCACCGGCAGTCTGCGCCTGCTCCAGGCAGTCGCGCAGGATGTCCACAGACGCCTGCTGGATGGCCGCGACCTCGGCGCCGATCGCCGGCAGCATCTCGCTCATCTCGAAACTCAGGCTACCGATGAAGCAGTGGTACTGCGGCGTCTCCTGTCGGGCGAAATGCGCCAGCAGGTCGCGGTAGTAAGCGAGGATGCGCGTACGCGGGCTCAGCGCCGGATCGTTCAGCGCCTGGGCATAACGCGCCAGACGCGGGCGATAGATGAAAGCCAGCGCCTGCAGGGCGAATTCTTCCTTGCTGGCGAAGTAGTGATAGAAGCTGCCCTTGGGAATCCCGGCCGCCTGGACGATCTCCAGCACACCGGTGCCGTGGTAGCCGCGCCGGGTCATCACCGCCGAGCCTTTGCTGAGGATCAGGTCGCGCTTGTCGAGTCGAATGCCGTTCATGGCGCCGAGCATATGACCGGTCGTCTCGCTCGCGACAGCACTATTGATATTGGTGATTAAGGGTTAAAAAACCCAAGACGAATGCCCACGACAGAACAGGTAGGAGCGAGCTCTGCTCGCGAAGCCTTTGGGTTACAGGGTTCGCGAGCAGAGCTCGCTCCTACAGATCAGGGCTGCAGCCAGATCAGCGAGGCGAAACGCCCGGTGCGAGCACTGCGGCGATAGGAGTAGAAACGCGGGTCGGTGTAGGTGCACAGCCCGCCACCACTGACGGCGGTCACCCCGATGACGGCTAGACGAATACGCGCCAGTCGGTAGATATCGGCCATGAACTTGCCGGCATTGGCGCTGGGCACGAATGCGCTGGCAGCCTCGGCATGCTGTCGCACGAAGGCCTCGCGCACTTCTGCTCCCACCTCGAACGCAGCCGGGCCGATGGCCGGGCCGAGCCAGACCAGCAGCTCTTGCGGCGCGACGCCGAGCGCCTGCACGGCCGCCTCCAGCACGCCGCCGGCCAACCCGCGCCAACCGGCATGGGCCGCTGCCACACGCGTACCCGCGCGATCACAGAACAGCGCAGGCAGGCAATCGGCAGTCATCGCCGTGCAGGCGATGCCCGGCGTGGCCGTCCAGTTGCCATCGGCTTCGATGACCACGGCAGGATTGGCTTCGGCCACCACGATGCCGTGCACCTGGCGCAACCAGGCTGGTTGGCAAGCCAGGGCCTCGACCAGATGCTGACGGTTACTGGCCACCGCAATCGGGTCGTCCTCGACATGATCGCCCAGGTTGAAGGTATCGAACGGCGCCGCGCTGACGCCGCCGCTACGGGTGGTGACGCAGGCGCGCACGTTGGCCGGCGCAGGCCAATCGGGAACGAGCCAGTCGTGGGCACTCACCCGACGAAGGCCTCGCGATCCTGACGCAGCAGGGTCAGCAGCCAGACCAGATCATCCGGCAGCGCCGACTCCCACTTCATGCGCTTGCCGGTAGCCGGGTGATCCAACTCGAGGAAGCGCGCATGCAGGGCCTGACGCGGGAATTCCTTGAGACTCTGCACCAGGGTCGGGCTGGCGGCTGGCGGAATGCGGAAACGCCCGGCATAGACCGGATCGCCCACCAGCGGATAGCCAACATGGCTCATGTGCACACGAATCTGGTGCGTGCGCCCGGTTTCCAGCTTGACCCGAACATGAGTGTGCGAACGGTAGCGCTCGAGCACGCGGTAGTGACTGATCGCCGGCTTGCCGCCATCGGTCACCGCCATGCGCTGACGCTGGCTGGAACTGCGGCCAATCGGCGCATCGATGGTGCCGCCGGCGGTGATCATGCCGATGCAGATGCATTCATAGATGCGGCTGACGGTACGCTTCTGCAGTTGCTCGACCAGGTTGGTCTGCGCCTGCAGGGTCTTGGCCACCACCATCAGGCCGGTGGTGTCCTTGTCCAGACGATGGACGATACCGGCACGCGGCACATTGACGATATCCGGTACGTGGTGCAGCAACGCGTTGAGCAGGGTGCCGTCGGCATGCCCGGCAGCCGGATGCACCACCAGCCCCGCTGGCTTGTCGATCACCAGCAGGTGTTCGTCTTCGTAGACGATGTTCAGTTCGATGTCCTGTGCGACCCACTCGCCCTGCGCTTCCTGCTCGGCATCGAGCACCAGGGTCGAGCCGGCATGCACGGTGTCGCGCGGGCGTGCCACGGTGCCATCGACGGTCAGGCGACCTTCCTTGATCCAGGTAGAAAGGCGCGAACGGGAGTACTCGCCAAACAGCTGCGCAGCCACCTGGTCGAGGCGTTGACCGCCCTGTTCAAAGGGGACGATGGCCTGGAGTTGAATCAGCTGCTTGTTTATAGAAGTCATCTTCGGCAACGGCGGGAGCCTGGCCTTTGGTTTCGGCGACAGGCTTGTGGTTAAATACGGCGTCTTTGCCCCAGGGTTTTCCGGGGGCGCTCATCATAACAGGACGGCCGCGCGGCCGTCACAGGGACGCAAGCCGCCATGCAAGTGAAACACCTGCTGCTGATCGCCATCCTCGCCCTTACCGCCGCCTGCTCCTCCAAGCAGCCGGAGGTCGATGAAAACCTCAGCGAGGTGGAGCTGTACCAGCAGGCCCAGGCCGACCTGGACAACCGCAGCTACACCCAGGCCATCGCCAAACTGAAGGCGCTGGAGTCGCGCTATCCGTTCGGACGCTACGCCGAGCAGGCGCAGCTGGAGCTGATCTACGCCTACTACAAGAATGCCGAGCCGGAGGCCGCCAAGTCATCCGCCGAGCGCTTCATTCGCCTGCACCCGCAGCACGCCAACGTCGACTACGCCTACTACCTCAAGGGCCTGGCCTCCTTCGACCAGGACCGTGGCCTGCTGGCGCGCTTCCTGCCGCTGGACATGACCAAGCGCGACCCCGGCGCCGCGCGCGACTCCTACAACGAGTTCGCCCAGCTCACCAGCCGCTACCCGACCAGCCGCTACGCCCCGGACGCCAAGCAGCGCATGATCTACCTGCGCAACCTGCTGGCCGCCTACGAAGTGCACGTTGGCCACTATTACCTGACCCGCCAGGCCTACGTCGCCGCCGCCAACCGTGGTCGCTACGTGGTGGAGAACTTCCAGGAAACCCCGTCGGTCGGCGATGGCCTGGCGATCATGACCGAGGCTTATCAGCGTCTGTCCCTGGACGACCTGGCTGCCACCAGCCTGGAAACCCTCAAGCTCAACTACCCTGACCACCCGAGCCTGGAAAGCGGCCAGTTCGTACCGCTCGAAGAGGAAGCCGACAACCGCTCCTGGCTGGCCAAGGCCACCCTGGGCCTGATCGAAACCGAAACGCCGCTGCCACCGGGCGAAACCCGCGCCAGCCAGGACGTCATCCGCCAGTATGAAGACGCCGCACAGCAGATCCCGCGTGAGCTGCAGCAGGACGCCAAAACCGGCGAAACGGCGAAGAAGCGCTCGATCTGGAGCTACCTGACCTTCGGCCTGTTCGACTGAGCGCAGCGTGACTGAACGAGGGAGGCTACGGCCTAATATCTGTCAGTTAAGCGTCGACGCTGCCAATGGGAGGAGCGGCGCCCCGCCGCGAACCAGGGCGATACGCGATTGAAAAGCTTCGCCCCGGGGCGGGGCTCCTACGAAAGACCGCTTTGGCAAGCTTATCTGATCGGCATTGGGCTACGGCCTCCCTTTTTCATGGCTCTTCGCGTTATCGCGGGGAAGATACGCTTGACACCGGACTGGCAACTACGTGTTAGCTGTCGATGACTTGGCATTATCCATTAGCACGCCGCCTGACCTGATGGGTTTCGCCCCTTACGGGCGAGTCACTTTCTCTTGCTTGTCCAAGAGAAAGTGACCAAAGAGAAGGGCACCCCACCATCCGAGCTAGGCGCCCCCGCCCTGCTGCGCCGGGGTTCCCTCGCTCCATCACCGCTCCAGGGGCATGCTGCGAAGGGCCATCCCTGGCCCATCGCAGCTCTCGCGACATCCATGTCGCTCAACCCCTTCCACGGCGATTCCACTCGGCCTACTGAAGGGGACTTTGGCGTCGTCTGTGAGAACGTGCGTCAAGAGCAAAAGCCAAACGCTACCGACTTTGATCTTCCAGAGATGTCGCAAGCTCGCGACCTGGTCCCCTTCAGGAGGCCGAGTGGAGGTGTTGCGCAGGGGGACGAGCCGCATGGATGCGGCGAGAGGCTTAATGGGCCAGGGACGGCCCATGTAAGCCGGCCCCCGGAGCAGCGCCGGAGCGAGGGAAGTTTCGCGTAGCGAAACCCGGATGTCGGGGTGCCCTTCTTTGGCACACCTTTCTTGGGCAAGCAAGAAAGGTGTGGCGCCCGTAAGGGGCGCAACCCAAACGCTCAGTACACGCGGTAATGGATAGTGCTAAGTCAGCAGGCAGTACGCACACAAACTTGCCAGTCCGGTGTCAACCCGCACTTTCCCCAAAATATGCGAAGAACCTTTTTCATGCCCGGTATTTCAGGCCTGCAACCATCAACCGCCCTGCCGCGAGGAAACAGCTCACACGCTACCTTCGCTGCACTGTGCCGATGCACTCGGCTTGGCTAAACTGCCGACTTTCAACGAACAAAAGAGCACGATATGGGTCTTTTCCGCCTGCTGTTCTGGGTCGCCATCATCTTTGCCGCGATCTGGATCTGGCGCCGCTTCATCAGCCAGCCCAAACGCACGCACGCAGCCGAGGACGCCGCCGCGCCCATGGTTCGCTGCGCGCACTGTGGCGTGCACATCCCCAAGGCCCAGGCACTGAGCCAGGATCAGCAGTGGTACTGCAGCCAGGCCCACCTCGAACAAGGCCCGCACACCGGTGACCGCTGACACCAGCGTACAGAACAGCACACAAGGGCAGCGCATCCTCAGGCTCTATCACTTCTATCGCCTGACCATCGGCCTGGCGCTGATCCTGCTGATCTCCAGCAACCTCGACGAGCAGTTGCTGGATGTCGTGCATATCGAGCTGTTTCGCACCGGCAGCTGGGTTTACCTGATCCTCAACATCTTCATCGCCGTACTGGTGCAGAAACCCAAGCACCTGATGCAGCTGTTCAGCCTGGCGCTGGTCGACGTGATCTTTCTCTCGGCCCTGTTCTATGCAGCGGGCGGCACGCCCAGCGGCATCGGCAACCTGCTGGTGGTCGCCGTAGCGATCGCCAACATTCTGCTGCGCGGCCGCGTTGGCCTGTTGATCGCCGCCATCGCCGCGATAGCGCTGATCTACCTGACCTTCTACCTCAGCCTCAGCCGCCCGGCTGCCGCCGCCCAGTACGTGCAGGCTGGCGCCCTCGGCGCGCTGTGTTTCGCTGGCGCGTTATTCATCCAGGGCATCACCCGACGCCTGCAGATCAGTGAAACCCTGGCCGAAAAACGTGCAGCCGACGTAGCCAACCTCGAAGAGCTCAATGCGCAGATCCTGCAACGCATGCGCACCGGCATCCTGGTGCTCGACACCCAACACCGCGTGCTGCTGGCCAATCAGGGGGCAACGCAGCTACTGGGCCGTGGCGAACTGACCGGCAAGATCATCGACCCACACTGCCCCGAGCTGGTCAAACGCCTGCAGCAGTGGCTGCACAACCCGACCCTGCGGCCGGAAAGCCTGCAGGCGCAGGTCGATGGCCCGGTGTTGCAACCGAGCTTCATTTCCCTCCAACGCGACGACCAGCAACATATTCTGGTGTTTCTCGATGACATCTCGCAGATCGCCCAGCAGGCCCAGCAACTCAAGCTGGCCTCGCTGGGCCGCCTGACCGCCGGCATCGCCCACGAAATTCGCAACCCGCTCGGCGCCATCAGCCATGCCGCGCAGTTGTTGCAGGAATCGGAAGACCTGCAAGGCCCGGATCAGCGCCTGGCGCAGATCATTCAGGATCACTCCAAACGCATGAACCTGGTGATCGAGAACGTCCTGCAGCTCTCGCGCCGGCGCCAGGCCGAACCGCAACTGCTCGACCTGAAATACTGGCTACACCGCTTCGCCAGCGAATTTCGCAGCTCGGCACCGGCCGACCGGCAGCTCCATCTGGAAACCCAGGGCGGTAGCCTGCAGACGCGCATGGATCCACACCAGTTGAACCAGGTACTGACCAATCTGGTACAAAACGGCCTGCGCTACAGCGCCCAGAAGCACCGGCTCGGCCAGGTCTGGCTGCGCCTGTTCCGCGATGCGGAAAGCGACCTGCCGGTACTGCAGATTCTCGACGACGGCCCCGGCGTGCCGCCCGAGCAGGAACCGCACATCTTCGAGCCCTTCTACACCACGGAAAACAAGGGCACCGGCCTTGGCTTGTACATCTCGCGCGAGCTGTGCGAGAGCAACCAGGCCCGCCTCGACTATAAACCTCGCGAAGGGGGCGGCAGTTGCTTCCGCATCACCTTCGCCCATCCGCGCAAACTGAGCTGAGCATGAACCGTCAGAGAGCCCTGATCGTCGACGACGAACCCGATATCCGTGAGCTGCTGGAAATCACCCTCGGACGCATGAAGCTGGACACCCGCAGTGCGCGCAACGTCAAAGAAGCGCGTGAATGGCTGGCGCGCGAGCCATTCGATCTGTGCCTGACCGATATGCGCCTGCCCGATGGCACCGGCCTGGATCTGGTGCAGCACATTCAACAACGTCATCCACAGGTACCCGTGGCGATGATCACCGCCTACGGCAGCCTGGACACCGCGATCAACTCGCTCAAGGCCGGCGCCTTCGACTTTCTCACCAAGCCGGTGGACCTCGGCCGCCTGCGCGAACTGGTCGCCACGGCCCTGCGCATTCGCGCGCCCGAGGGCGAGGAAACCCCGGTCGACAGCCGCCTGCTCGGCGACTCGCCACCGATGAAAGCGCTGCGCAAGCAGATCCTGAAACTTTCACGCAGCCAGGCGCCGGTCTATATCAGCGGCGAGTCGGGCAGCGGCAAGGAACTGGTAGCGCGCCTGATTCACGAGCAGGGGCCGCGCGTCGAACAGCCGTTCGTACCGGTCAACTGCGGCGCTATTCCCTCGGAGCTGATGGAGAGCGAGTTCTTCGGCCACAAGAAAGGCAGCTTCACCGGCGCCATCGAAGACAAGCAGGGCCTGTTCCAGGCGGCCAATGGCGGCACCCTGTTCCTCGATGAGGTCGCCGATCTGCCACTGCCGATGCAGGTCAAACTGCTGCGCGCCATTCAGGAAAAGGCCGTGCGCGCCGTCGGTGGCCAACAGGAAGTGGTGGTCGATGTGCGCATCCTCTGCGCCACCCACAAGGATTTGGCAGGCGAAGTCGCGGCTGGCCGTTTCCGCCAGGACCTCTACTACCGCCTCAACGTCATCGAACTGCGCGTGCCACCGCTGCGTGAGCGCCGCGAAGATATCGCCCAACTGGCCGAGGTGATGCTCACGCGCCTGGCCGAAGGCACCGGCCTGGCTGCAGCCAAACTGCATCCCGATGCCTTGGAGAAGCTGAAGAACTACCGTTTTCCCGGTAACGTGCGCGAGCTGGAAAACATGCTCGAACGCGCCTACACCCTCTGCGAAGACGATCAGATCACGCCCAGCGACCTACGCCTGGCCGATGCCAGCGGCCCGAGTAGCGAAGGTGGCGAAGCCAGCCTGGCGCAGATCGACAACCTCGAGGACTACCTCGAGGACATCGAACGCAAACTGATCATGCAGGCACTGGAAGAAACCCGCTGGAACCGCACGGCGGCGGCGCAACGCCTGGGCCTGACCTTCCGCTCGATGCGCTACCGCCTGAAGAAGCTGGGTATCGACTGAGACAAGACCCTGCTCACGCCTGTGTAGGAGCCGGCTTGCCGGCGATCAAGACCGCCTGCGCCGCCCCCTGCAAGCGTTGACGAGCGACTATTAAAAACGCCCCGCCGGCGCATAAGGCGCCGGATCGATGATCGGCTCACGCCCCAGCATCAGATCAGCCAGCAACTGGCAGGATGCCGGCGCCAGCACCAGCCCATTGCGGAAATGCCCGCAGTTCAGCCATAACCCCGGGTGCTCAGGCAGCTCGCCGATGAACGGAATGCCCTCGGGCGAACCGGGCCGCAAACCGGCCCAATGCCCCACCACTTCGGCATCCTTGAGTGTAGGCAACAGCTCTTGGGCCGAGGCCTTGAGGCTTTCCAGCGCATTATCGGTCGGCGTCTTGTCGAAGCCTGCGTGTTCCAGGGTGCTGCCCACCAGAATATGGCCGTCGCGCCGTGGAATGGCGTAGCGCCCGCCTGCCAGCACCATGCTCGGCAGGAAGTCCTCGGCGCACTTGTAGAGGATCATCTGCCCTTTCACCGGCTCGACCGGCAGATTCAGCCCCAGCGTGGCCAGCAGCTCACCACTCCAGGCCCCGGCAGTGAGCAGCACGCGCTCAGCGCGCAGCTCACCCTGCTCGGTCACCACACCGCGGATGGCGCCCTGCTCACGAATGAAGCCGCGCACCGGGCAGTGCTCGCGCAGCTGCACATTGGGCATGGCGGCCAACGCCGCACGCAGCGACTTGACCAGACGCGGATTGCGCACATTGGCCACCCCGGACATATGCACCGCACGCCGGTAACCCGGCCCCAGCACCGGCACCTGGCGGTACACCGCCGCCATCTCGACCTGATCCAGCGGCCGCCCCTGGCGCTGCGCCCAGGCCAGCGCCTCGGCCTCGTCATCCAGGTCCAGCCAGTACAGCCCAGTGACATGCACCTCGGGATCGACCCCGGTCAGCGCCAGCAGCTCCTCGCCAAAGCCCGGATAGAAATCCTGCGACCAATGCGCCAGCGCCGTCACCGCCGCGCCGTAGCGCCAGGGATAGAGCGGCGAAACGATACCGCCACCGGCCCAGGAAGACTCCCGCCCCAGCTGGCCTTGCTCCAGCAGACAGACCTGCGCTCCAGCTTCGGCCAGCACATAGGCCGAGAGCAAACCGATAGCGCCACCGCCGACGATCAATACTGTTTCTTTCACGCGCACTCTCATCAAGCAAGAAATAACTCGTTGCTTTATATAGAAATTAAATCTGCACAAAGACCTGTAGGAGCGGCCCATGCCCGCGAAACGCATCGCGGCCATGGGCCGCTCCTACAGGTACCCACAAGCCGATAGGCGCAATTGCACCCCAGTTTGCTGCACGACAGCGCTCCGTCGAAGACGGCGGGCAATCTCCTATAGCGGCCTTTAACAAGCCATACACCATCGCCCTTAATGCTGGAGTTCGGAAGGTGACTTGGCTGGACGCTTACAGTGATAGTAAACAAATAAACAACCGTTTCAAAAAACCTTTTCGTCGAATGCGACAGCGGCCGCAGTAAAACTGCGAACAGCCAATAGTTTTCAGCGGAAATCGGGATAGGGGACGGCTACCGCCGTTCCCCTCCCACACCACCCGGCATGCGGGTCCGCACCGGGCGGTTCGAGATGTTGAGGTCAGGAGAGTCTTGGCATGCCCAGACGATCGAAATAGCTGATCGTCAATACTTGGTGTCCGGCAGTCAGGCTGTTATGCCACCAGCGGCGACTCAGCGCCGCAACCGATTGCGCCACGCTCTGCGTACCCCCTAAACGAAGCAGTTCCCGGTAGATCGTCTTGCCGCGTCGCCACTGTTTGAGTTGAAGGGCTCGTAGCCTTCGACGCATCCACTCATCCAGCCTTCGCCAGACTCGCGGGGTTTGCGCCAAGCTGAAGTAGCCTTTCCATCCCGGCAGATAGCTGCAAAGCTTTTCGATCACCTCGGCAAGGCTGCGCCCGCCATTACGGCGAGTACGCTGCCTGATCTGCTGCTTGAACACCCCCAGTGCCTTCTTCGAAACGGCACGCCGCACCTCACCATCGTGGGTTTGCCATAAGCAGTATCCGAGGAAGTTACGTTCAAACACGCTCGCCACTGCACTTTTCGATTCATTGATCTTCAGGCGCAGCTTGTCGTAGCAGCGTTTGAGGAGGGCCATCACCCGCTCGCCAGCCTTCTGGCTGCGCACATAGACGTTACAGTCGTCGGCGTAACGGGCAAAACGATGTCCTTTGCGTTCAAGCTCTTTATCCACCTCGTCGAGCAGCACGTTAGCCAGTAGTGGCGACAGTGGCCCACCTTGCGGCGTGCCTTCCAATCGCTCGATCACTACACCACCATCCATGATTCCAGCATTTAGATAGGCCCGCACCAGCCGGATCACGCCAGCATCATTCACGCGCCTACTCAAACGCTCTATCAGGATGTCGTGGTTGACCCGGTCGAAGAACTGGGACAGATCAACGTCCACCACGACGCAGTAGCCTTCTTGGGCATACCGTTGGGCAGACAAAACCGCATCCCAGGCTCGGCGACCTGGCCGGAATCCATGGCTATGCTCGCTGAAAGTGGGATCAATCAGCGGTTGCAGCACTTGCAGCAGCGCTTGCTGGATCAGACGGTCGGTCACACTGGGGATGCCCAGCTCTCGTTCACTTCCGTCTGGTTTCGGTATGCATACGCGCCGTACTGGTAATGGCTGGTAGGTTCCCGCCAGCAGTTGCCGTCGGATACTCGACCATACCTGCCTGAGGTGGGCTTCGGTCTGCACTATGTCCAGGCGATCCACCCCAGCACCTCCCTTGTTCGCCTTCACGCGCTTCCAGGCGCGCTGCATATTCTCCTGTGCGACAACCTGTTCCAACAGGCATCGCCCTGCATCCCCCAACCCTTGGCGCGGGAGGCGTGCTTCATCGCTGGACGGTAGCATCGAGGCTTCACCTCGATCCTGGACGCCCCGCCCCGTTCTCACAGGCATCTGATGCAATGCACGGCTCATCGACAAGACGTTTGATGCTCCTTCTCGTTCGGCCCTTCGTCTGGTGTTTCGAGCCTACAGTGGCTCAGCTATTCGACTACTACGGCCTCTGCTGACTTCTCGCTCCGATCAAGCACCGTCGCCCTTTCAGGCGTAAAGCGAGATCTCCCCAGGTAAGAACGCACTCCTTCTCTGCACAACCGCCGGATTTACGCCGCTTCGCCTTGGCCACGAGAGCTTCGCGATTCCTTGCCCGCTCGCCCTGCTCGGCAGCGCCTCATATCCGATTCTTGTCCATCGGCTCGCAGATTACGCTCCACGCTTCCTCCCCACGCTCGGTCACCCTTACGCAGTTGCGCTTCGCTTCGTTCACTGTGGCCAGCTCACGGGAGGACTTGCACCTCCAAGAGTGCGCCCATGCTGGGCGCACAA
>NZ_QASO01000094.1 GCF_003052605.1 Ectopseudomonas oleovorans
TCACCACCACAGTGAACCGAACAGCGCCAGTCACGGCGCTACGCGCCATGCCTGGCGCACCCATAAAAAGCATCGCCAGCAAGCTGGCTCCTACGAAAAGCGCCCCCTCTACTGCAAGTAGGAAGGGGTGGTGACGAACTTATCTGATCAGCATTAGGCGTCCGCCGGTTTTTTTAGGTTCTACGCATAGTTTTGGGAAAGTGCAGATTGGCACCGGACTGGCAAGTTTGTGTGTTCTGCGTGCAGCGCTATTTATCTCTGGACCAAGATCATTAGCGTGTCGATCTTTCGTCTTGGTTTCGCCCCTCACGGGCGTGTCAAGGTGTGGCGCCCGTAAGGGGCGCAACCCAAACGCTCAGTGGACTCGGTAATGGATAGTGCTAAGCCCGTGAGCAATACGCACACAAACTTGCCAGTCCGGTGTCAAAAGTATCCTCCCCGCGAAAACTCAAAGACCTTTTCTACCCGCCCCTGCCGAAAGCTGAACCGTTCGTCAGACACTGCGAGCATTCGCAATCGATATTTGACAAGCATTCTCATTAACATTAGTATCCGATCCATCGAACAGAACCTCCAAGACGAGCCTTGCTTATGTACGTCTGCCTCTGTGAAGGTGTCACCGATACTCAAATCCGCGATGCGGTCTACGAGGGCTGCTGCAGCTATCGTGAAGTGCGCGGCACGCTCGGCATCGCCAGCCAGTGCGGCAAGTGCGCTTGCCTGGCCAAGCAGGTCGTGCGCGAAACCATCGCCGAAGTGCAAAGCAGCCAAGCCTCGCTGGCCTACCCTGCTGGTTTCGTCGCGGCCTGACGCACGACCAAGAATGAAAAAACCAGATCCTGGAATCCGGTTTTTTCGTCCTCGAACAGCCAGGGAGTCACGTCAGACCGTCGCGCTCCAGGTGATCGAGGTCCACCGCTTCACCCGGCTTGGCGTGCAGCTTGGCGCGAATGTCCTCGAAGATCGCATCGTATTCGGCATGCGCCCGCATGATCGGGCTATGGTTGGGCGGCAGGCCATGCTTGGCCACCAAGCGGGAAATCACGCTGGCGAAGTTGAACGCGGTATCGCGATGCATTTCGAAGACTTCCTCGAATGCCCTGCCCTCTATCTCGCCAACCAGGCGCCCATGCAACATGGACCCTTCTTGCGAATCCTCGCGCACCTCATAGTAGAAATCGATGCTGTAACCGGGTTGCCCGCCCAGGCCAGGCGGATTGCTGCGATGCAGGTGACCAGGTTCGAACATTGGGCTCACTCCTTTGCCGTGGCGCTGCGAGAAACTCCCTCACGGGAGCGTGCGAAGAGTCTAGCTCGCTGCTCACAGCCCTGCAGCGCGCCATTTCAGTGCAGGGTCGAATCCCCTGCCCTTTCCTGTACCAGCACCCAGGGGGCGACCACGACTGCCCACAACTGCGGGTCACGCGAGAGCAGATCTTCGGCACATGAATCTTCGAGCTTGCACAGCAGGCCTTGGTTCATCCATTGCGCGACTCGAGCCTGATCGTTCTCGGCCACAGCCTGCGCGACCGCCACCAGATCCTGCCCCCCTCGACCCAGAGTAGCGAACCGCGAGCGAAGAACTGCTGCAGTTCCTGCCAACGAATCGGCGCTGTCTCACCGAGCAGCTTGGCATAGAGGGTGCTAGATTGATCCGTCATGGTGTGTCCCGTGTCGATGGCTTTGAATGCAGGCGCGCAATGATAGCGCCGACAACTACCCTGGCAACCGCGCGACGCTCGCCAGCCGACTTAGGCCACGCCGTTTTTCTATACATTCCTTGCAATTTAGCGACAACCCCACGTTTCGCCTCCAGTTGCCGGCTTTCAAGGCGCAAATCCGCGCTCTACACTGTTCCGGTACAGTTGCCGGAGGCATTACCGGGGTAACGGACCCGGTTCTGCAGCTTCGGCCGCAAGAACTACAACAACGAAAAACATAAGAGTGGAGCACTCATGAACAAGGCTAAGCAGATTTCCAAGCTGTTCGCGGCAATGGCACTGGCGGGGGCGGCCAGCTATTCGATGGCGGCCGACAACATCAAGATCGGTCTGGCCGGTCCGGTGACCGGTGCAGTGGCTCAGTACGGCGAAATGCAGTTCATCGGCGCCAAGATGGCCATCGAGCAGATCAACAAGGCCGGCGGCGTGAATGGCGCCCAGCTCGAAGGCGTGGTCTACGACGACGCGTGCGATCCGAAGCAGGCCGTGGCCGTGGCCAACAAGATCGTCAACGACGGCGTCAAATTCGTGGTTGGTCACCTGTGCTCCAGCTCCACTCAACCGGCTTCGGATATCTACGAAGACGAAGGCATCCTGATGATCACCGCGGCGTCCACCAGCCCGGACATCACTGCTCGCGGCTACGAACTGGTGTTCCGCACCATCGGTCTGGACAGCCTGCAAGGCCCGACCGCCGGCAACTTCATCGCCGATCACATCAAGCCGCAGACCGTTGCTGTCATTCACGACAAGCAGCAGTACGGTGAGGGCATTGCCACTGCGGTCAAGCAGACCCTGGAAGGCAAAGGCGTGAAAGTCGCCCTGTTCGAAGGCATCAACGCCGGCGACAAGGATTTCTCCGCGCTGATCGCCAAGCTCAACCAGGCTGGTGTCGACTTCGTCTACTACGGTGGATACCACCCGGAACTGGGCCTGCTGCTGCGCCAGACCAAAGAGCGTGGCCTGAACGTCAAGTTCATGGGCCCGGAAGGTGTGGGCAACAAGGAAATCTCGGCCATCGCCGGCCCGGCTTCCGAAGGCCTGCTGGTCACCCTGCCGAAGTCCTTCGACCAGGATCCGAAGAACCAGGCGCTGGTCGAGGCCTTCAAGGCCAAGAACGAAGACCCGAGCGGCCCGTTCGTGTTCCCGGCCTATGCGGCTGTTCAGGTCATCGCCGAAGGCATCGAGAAAGCTGGCGACACCGATACCGCCAAGGTCGCCGCTGCCCTGCGCGCCAACAGCTTCGACACTCCCACCGGCACCCTGGCCTTCGACGAGAAGGGTGACCTGAAGGACTTCAGCTTCGTGGTGTACGAGTGGCACCAGGACGGCACCAAGTCCGAAGCCAAGTAACCCCGCCGAAGAAGCTGATTCATGGGCTAGCGAGCTAGCGCCCGCCATTGACCCGGCGGGCCGACGCGCAGCAGATCATGAACAGGTTCTTAACCCAGAGCCCACTGCTGCAGTGGGCTTTGTTCATTAGAAGAATTCCGGCCTCGCGCTGCGCCACAAGCGCCGCTTCACGCAAGCGCCCAGGAGTTAGGCAATGCCTGATCTTTATCACTACCTGCAACAGCTGATCAATGGCCTGACCATTGGCAGTACCTATGCCCTGATCGCCATCGGCTACACCATGGTCTACGGCATCATCGGCATGATCAACTTCGCCCATGGCGAGGTTTATATGATTGGCTCGTACGTAGCCTTCACCGTGATCGCCGGCCTTGCCATGTTCGGCCTGGAAGCCGTGCCCTTCGTGATGATCGCGGCCTTCGCCGCCACCATGATCGTCACCAGTGCCTATGGTTACAGCATCGAACGGGTGGCCTATCGCCCCCTGCGCGGTGGCAACCGCCTGATCCCACTGATCTCCGCGATCGGTATGTCGATTTTCCTGCAGAACGCCGTGTTGCTTTCGCAGGACTCCAAGGACAAGGCCATCCCCAGCCTGCTGCCGGGCAACTTCATCCTTGGTGAAAGCGCGGCCAACGGCGTGGTGGTGTCCTACATGCAGGTGCTGATCTTCATCGTCACCTTCGTCACCATGATCGCTCTGACCCTGTTCATCTCGCGTTCGCGTCTGGGCCGCGCCTGCCGCGCCTGCGCCGAAGACCTGAAGATGGCCAACCTGCTCGGTATCAATACCAACAACATCATTGCCCTGACCTTCGTCATCGGTGCGGCACTGGCTGCCATCGCCTCGGTACTGCTGGGCATGAACTACGGCGTGATCAACCCGCACCTTGGCTTCCTCGCCGGTATCAAGGCCTTCACCGCTGCGGTACTCGGCGGCATCGGCAGCATCCCTGGCGCGGTACTCGGCGGCCTGCTGCTGGGCGTTGCCGAAGCCTTCGGCGCCGATATCTTCGGTGATCAATACAAGGACGTGGTGGCGTTCAGCCTGCTGGTACTGGTGCTGCTGTTCCGTCCAACCGGCATCCTTGGCCGCCCGGAGGTGGAAAAGGTATGAGCCCCACCACCATCAAGAGCCTCAAATCCGCGATTTTCAGCGCCCTGCTGGTGCTGATCATCTCCTACCCGGTACTGGGCCTGAAACTCAGCACCATCGGTATCAGCCTGCGTGTCGAAGGCGCTACCGCCTTCGAACTCTGGTGCATCGGTGGTGCTGCTGCGCTGGTCTTCCTCTGGCAACTGCTGCGTGACCAACTGACCCCGGCCTGGGCCAAACTGCCCAAGCTGCCAAGTGGTTCCGGGCAAATTGGCAACTTCCTCACCCTGCCCTCCACCCAACGCTGGATCATTCTGGCGATGGTCATGGTGGCACTGGTATGGCCGTTCTTCGCCAGCCGCGGCGCGGTGGACATTGCCACGCTGATCCTGATCTACGTGATGCTCGGCCTCGGCCTGAACATCGTCGTGGGTCTGGCCGGCCTGCTCGATCTGGGTTATGTCGGCTTCTACGCCGTCGGTGCCTACAGCTACGCGATCCTGGCGCACTACTTCGGCCTGGGCTTCTGGATCTGCCTGCCGCTGGCCGGCATGATGGCAGCGCTGTTCGGCTTCCTGCTGGGTTTCCCGGTGCTGCGCCTGCGCGGTGACTACCTGGCCATCGTGACCTTGGGCTTCGGCGAGATCATTCGCATCCTGCTGCGCAACCTGACCGAGTACACCGGTGGCCCCAACGGTCTGAGCATCGCCAACGAGAACAAACCGACGCTGTTCGGTCTGTCCTTCGAGCGCCGTGTGCCGGCCGATATGCCGACCTTCCATGGCTACTTCGAGATTGCCTACAACTCGCAGTACAAGGTGATCTTCCTCTACCTGATCGCCCTGCTGCTGGTGCTGCTGACCCTGTTTCTGGTCAACCGCCTGCTGCGCATGCCGATCGGCCGTGCCTGGGAAGCGCTGCGTGAAGACGAGATTGCCTGCCGCGCGCTGGGCCTGAACCCGACCGTGATCAAGCTCTCGGCCTTCACCATCGGTGCCAGCCTGGCCGGTTTCGCCGGTAGCTTCTTCGCCGCGCGTCAGGGCCTGGTGACACCGGAGTCGTTCACCTTCATCGAGTCGGCGATGATCCTCGCCATCGTCGTGCTGGGTGGCATGGGCTCACAGCTGGGCGTGATCCTCGCGGCCATCATCATGGTGATGCTGCAGGAAATGCGTGAGCTGAGCGAGTACCGCATGCTGTTCTTCGGTCTGGTCATGATCTTCATGATGATCTGGCGCCCGCAAGGGTTGCTGCCGATGCAACGTCCCCACCTGGAGCTGAAGCGATGAGCCGCACGATTCTCGAAGTAAGCGGCCTATCCATGCGTTTCGGCGGCCTGCTGGCCGTCAACGGGGTGGGCCTGAACGTCAAGGAAAAGCAGGTGGTGTCGATGATCGGCCCGAACGGCGCCGGCAAGACCACCGTATTCAACTGCCTGACCGGCTTCTATCAGCCGAGCTCCGGCAGCATCCGCCTCAATGGCGAAGCGATCGAAGGCCTGCCCGGCCACAAGATCGCCCGCAAGGGCGTGGTACGGACCTTCCAGAACGTGCGTCTGTTCAAGGACATGACCGCGGTGGAAAACCTGCTGGTGGCCCAGCATCGCCACCTCAACACCGGCTACCTGGCTGGTCTGTTCAAGACCCCGGCCTTCCGCCGCAGCGAACGCGAGGCCATGGAGTACGCCGCCTACTGGCTGGAACAGGTCGACCTGGTGGACTTCGCCAACCGTAGCGCCGGTACCCTGGCCTACGGTCAGCAGCGCCGCCTGGAAATCGCCCGCTGCATGATGACGCGCCCGAGCATTCTCATGCTCGACGAGCCGGCCGCCGGCCTCAACCCGCGCGAAACCGAAGACCTCAAGGCGCTGATCGGCATGTTGCGTGACGAACACAATGTCACCGTGCTGCTGATCGAGCACGACATGAAGCTGGTGATGAGCATTTCCGACCACATCTACGTGATCAACCAGGGCACCCCCCTGGCCGACGGTACGCCGGAGCAGATCCGTAACAACCCGGACGTGATCAAAGCCTATCTGGGGGAGGCGTAATCCATGCTGAGTTTCAACAACGTCTCAACCTTCTACGGCAAGATCCAGGCGCTGCACGATGTCAGCATCGATGTGCAGAAAGGCGAGATCGTCACCCTGATCGGTGCCAACGGTGCCGGCAAGTCGACCCTGCTGATGACCCTGTGCGGCAACCCGCGCGCCACCAGCGGCAGCATCCGCTATATGGGTGAAGAGCTGGTGGGCATGGATACTCCCGAGATCATGCGCAAGAGCATCGCCATCGTGCCGGAAGGCCGTCTCGTGTTCGCCCGCCTGACCGTCGAGGAAAACCTGGCCATGGGTGGCTTCTTCGGTGACAAGGCGGAAAATCAGGAGCAACTGGACAAGGTCCTGCACCTGTTCCCGCGCCTGAAGGAGCGCTTCGCCCAGCGCGCCGGCACCATGAGCGGCGGCGAGCAGCAGATGCTCGCCATCGGCCGTGCGTTGATGAGCAAGCCCAACCTGCTGCTGCTCGACGAGCCGTCGCTGGGTCTGGCGCCGATCATCATCCAGCAGATCTTCGACATCATCGAGCAACTGCGCAAAGACGGCGTGACCGTGTTTCTGGTCGAGCAGAACGCCAACCAGGCGCTGAAGCTGGCTGACCGCGGTTATGTGCTGGAGAACGGCCACATCGTCATGCGTGGCAGCGGCGAAGAGTTGCTCAACGACCCCAAGGTACGCGACGCCTACCTCGGCGGCTAAGCGCAACCTGCGACATGGGAACCGCCCTTCGGGGCGGTTTTTATTGGTTATTCCTATTTGGATGCGTTTGACACTGGACTAGTGAGTTTGTGTGCGTATTGCTTACTGACTTGGCACTATCCATTACCGAGTCCACTGAGCGTTTAGGTTGCGCCCCCTACGGGCGCCACACCTTTCTTGCTTGCCCAAGAAAGGTGTGCCAAAGAAGGGCACCCCGACATCCGGGTTTCGCTACGCGAAACTTGATTCGCTTTGCTCACCCTACGGGCCAGCCTGCGGCTGTTACTCCGCTTCGCTGCGTTTCCTCGCTCCGGCGTTGCTCCGGGGCCGGCTTACAAGGGCCATCCCTGGCCCTTTAAGCGGGGCCGCCATCGGTATCTCGCCGCATCCATGCGGCTCGCTCCCCTACGCAAAACCTCCACTCGGCCTCCTGAAGGGGACCAGGTCGCGAGCTTGCGTAATCTCCACATAATTAAACTCAGCGGCGTCTGGCTTTTGATCTTTCACCGCGATCTCACAGACGACGCCCAAATCCCCTTCAGGAGGCCGAGTGAAATCGCCGCGTAAGGGGTTGAGCGACATGGATGTCGCGAGAGCCACGATGGGCCAGGGATGGCCCTTCGTGGCGGGCCCCTGGAGTGGTGATGGAATGAGGGAACCCCGGCGCAGCAGGGCGGGGGCGCCTAGCTCGGATGTCGGGGTGCCCTTCTCTTTGGTTACTTTCTCTTGGGCAAGCAAGAGCTACGAAGCGCAGCGCAGTAACAGCCGTAGGCTGGCCCGAAGGGTGAGCGTAGCGAGTCAAGTGACTCGCCCGTAAGGGGCGAAACCAAGACAAAAGATCGACACGCCAATGACCTTTGCCCGGACGTAAATAGCGCAAAAGAACACACGCACTTACCAGTCCGGTATCAATCCGCACTTTCCCAATCCATGCAAAGAATCCCTTCTGCCCACGATCCGAACCTCACACCAGCGAAGTCATAAGCGAATATTTCCGCCCTCTTGCGTCAGCCTCGACGAGTATTAGTCTCAACGACTCTGCCCTCATGAGCATCGACCATGCGCAAGCCTCTGCTTCTGCTACTGGCCATCTCCCTGTTGTTGAGTGCCTGCAGCCGTGTCGACCTGGCCTATCGCAACCTCGATTGGCTGATTCCCTGGAAGCTGGGCGACTACGTGGCGCTGACCCGCGAGCAGAGCGCCTGGCTCAAACCCCAGCTGCAGGAGCATCTGGCCTGGCACTGCAGTGTCGAGCTGCCGCGTTATCTCGACTGGCTGCAACGCAGTCAGCAGGCATTGAACAACCGTGACAGCGAGCTGATGGCCAGCCAGTTGGCTGATGTTGAACAGGCCATGCAGCGCCTCGCCGTGGAGATCACGCCCAGTACCATCGAACTGCTGCGTGGCCTCAGTCCACGTCAGGTCGAGCAGTTGGTGACGGCCATGGACGAGCAGAATGCCAAGCTACGCGAGGAGTTTCTCGAGCCGCCACTGGCGGAGCAGATCAGTAACCGTGCCGAACGTATGGAAAAACGTCTGCAACCCTGGTTCGGCAAGCTGAATACCGAACAACGCGAACGCGTACGCGTCTGGGCAGCAGGCCTGGGCGAGCAAAACCAGGTCTGGCTGGAAAACCGCATGGCCTGGCAACAGGCGCTGCGCGAAGCACTGGATGTTCGCCGTGGCGATGATTTCGCGGCGCGCATGACCGCCCTGCTGCAACAGCGCGAACGCTTCTATACCGACGCCTATCGGGCCAGCTATGCAAGCAACCGCCAGGCCATGGCCGAGATGATCGTCGACCTGGTCAGGCAAGCGGACTCAACGCAACTGGCGCGCGCCGACAAGCATCTGCAAAGCCTGCATGCTGACCTGGCGGCGCAGCAGTGCACGATTGATCAGGCAGTCGTGCAACGCTGAAGCAACGCTCAGAGCGCCGGCAGACGCCACTCGATCGGCTGCAGGCCATTCTGGCTGAGGAACTGGTTACAGCGACTGAAATGGCCATTGCCGATAAAACCGCGATGCGCCGACAGCGGCGACGGATGCGGCGAGCGCAGCACCAGATGCTTGGTCGGATCGATCAGACGCTGCTTGCTCTGCGCGTGGCTGCCCCAGAGCAGGAACACCAGCTTAGGCTGATGTTGGCTGACCACCTCGATCACCCGGTCGGTGAAGAACTGCCAGCCCTTGCCTGCGTGCGAACCGGCGTTGGCGCGTTCCACGGTCAGCGAGGTATTGAGCAGCAGCACGCCCTGCTCGGCCCAGCTCTGCAGGTAGCCATGGGCGGGAATATCGATATTGAGATCGCGCTTGAGCTCCTTGTAGATGTTCAGCAGTGACGGCGGTGTTGGCACGCCCGGCTGCACCGAGAAGCACAGGCCGTGCGCCTGACCGGGGCCGTGGTAAGGATCCTGACCGATGATCACCACCTTGACCTGATCCAGCGGCGTGGAATTAAGCGCATTGAAGATCAGCGGGCCCGGCGGATAGATCTCCTTGCCTGCGGCCTTCTCTGCCCGCAGGA
The DNA here is from genome assembly GCF_003052605.1 of Ectopseudomonas oleovorans. GTDB lineage: Bacteria > Pseudomonadota > Gammaproteobacteria > Pseudomonadales > Pseudomonadaceae > Aquipseudomonas > Aquipseudomonas oleovorans_A. The sequence goes on from NZ_QASO01000094.1 coordinate 9,456, forward strand.
ATTCACCCAGCGCCTTCATGTAGGGTTTGTCGAACTCCTCGCGCAGTGCGTGCTTCCAACTGGCTTCGAGCTTGATGTGGTCATCGGTCATGCGAACGTCCTGCGTGCCTTGAAACGAATGCAGGCACGCTAGTGACGGGGTTAGGGCAAGTCAAGGACATGAGCCTGCGACAGGTGTCAGCATGCTTTGCTAGCCTATTGCCCACCACCCTTGATGCTTTTGGGACTCCATGTCGACCATCACCGATACCCTGCGCCTGGCGCTGCTCAATCGTTTTCTCAAAGGCGAGGCCAAGATCCCGCAAATGCCCGAAGCAGCCATGCGTATCCGCAAGCTGCTGGACAACCCGATGACCTCTACCGAACAACTGGCGCGGGTGATAAATGGCAACCCGCCCCTGGCGGCTTACCTGATGCAGTTCTCCAGCTCACCGCTGGTGCGCGGCAATCGTCCGTGCGCCTCCCTGCGCGAGTTGCTCGACCGTCTGGGCACCCGCCAGCTGGCAGACCTGGTACTGGGCTTCAGCCTGCAACACCTGTTCAGCAGCACCGATGCGTTGTTACAACAGGTGTTTCGTTTGCGCTGGCGTCACGCGCGCGAGCGTGCGGCGCACTGTGCGGTGCTGGCGCAACGCACGGGGTTATCAATGGACGACGCCATGCTCGCCGGCCTCCTGCAGGACATCGGCAGCCTGCCGCTGCTCTCGGAGCTGGAGCATTGGCCGCAGGTCTCTCGTGACGCGGCCACGCTGGAAGGACTCTGCGAATCACTCTCCGGCAATCTGGGAGCGTTGATCCTCACGCGCTGGCAACTGCCACCTGCCGTCGTCGAGTGCGCACGCCAGTATGGACAATGGCAGCGCGAACATGACGGCCCTGCCGACCTGGCCGATCTGGTGCTACTGGCCAGCGCCCTGCAAGCGGCGCATGAACCAGAAGCACCCTTGCCCGCGCAGATCAAACTGGGTCTGGAACAGCCCCTGGCAACCTTGCGCCAGGAGCTGGCCGACGAACTGAGCCTGTGGAAGCGCCTGCTGGCCTGAGCCGGCGCTGACACGGAGAGTTCCCGGATTGCATCCGTATATGGACTCCTCCCGTTTTGCCAGTGAAATAATCTGCCTCTGAACCTAGGTACGACTGCTTCCGTATATTCGACTTCTGATAAGGCGTTAGCCTTGAGCCATGATGAATTTCGCTCCTGTGCGCCTAACCGGGCTAGCGGCCTTGCAAAGCAGAGGGCCGATGGATGCAGCAGGTTACACACAGGTCGGTGCGACCGGTTCGTCATCAGTTCATGTCACTGTGCAATCGAGTGGATCTCTACTACG
>NZ_QASO01000095.1 GCF_003052605.1 Ectopseudomonas oleovorans
GCGGACTGTCTGCCGAGCAAATTCCTGTGCTGGTGGTAAGAGATCGCAGTGGTCAGCAGGCAGACTTCAAGTTGGAAAAGCTGGATGCACAGCACATAGGGGAGCGGCTACGCCCGCTGATAGACGCGGATGCGATTCTCTGTACTGACAGCGCAGGTGTCTACGCCCATTTCGCCAAGGTTGAAGGCATCACTCACCGACCGATTAACCCGAGCCAGAATCGACGGGTTGATGGTGCTTTCCACATCCAGAACGTGAATGCCTACGACAGCCGACTCAAGAGCTGGATGATTCCTTTTCATGGTGTGGCCACCAAGTACCTAACGAACTATCTGGGCTGGCGCCGCCTGCTTGAGCGCTACAAAACACAGCTCAACCCATTGATTTGCTTGAAAGAGGCGTTGGGGTATAGGGATATGCAACAGTTAACTCAGACATAGCCATAAAAAAAGCCCGCATCTTTCGATGCGGGCTTTTTCGTTACAACACTGGCGGGCAAGGCCGCGCCAATACAGCCTTAGAGCAGCGGCAGGGTGTAGCTGACGATCAGACGGTTCTGGTCAACATCAGTTGCAGCGTTGCCACGCAGCACGCCGTAACGCCAGCCCAGACCCAGACCCTTCAGGGCGCCATCCTGGAATACGTAGTCCAGAGCGACGTCACGCTCCCATTCTTTAGCCTCAGTACCGTCGGCACGCTGCACATTGGTGCCCTTCAGGTAAGCAACCGAAGCTTTAAGCCCCGGGACGCCGACACCAGCGAAATCGTAGGTGTACTGACCAAAGGTGGTGCGCTCACCAGCACGGGTGAAGCTGTGAGCCAGACGGTCGGTCAGCAGATACACGCTAGCGCCCGCAGAACCTTCGATACCGCCCTGGTTCAGCTGTACGAAGTTGCTGTCCTCGGAAACGCGCTGATAACCCAGCATGAGCGCGTGGCTCTGCAGGGTGTAGGTGAAGGCAGCGCTCCAGGTGTTGTTATCGATCTCGCCGGTGCCGTCACCGAAGGTTCGGTTGGCAGAATAACCCGCAGTGCGACCGGCGGCGTTGCCGTTCTTGCCATCAGAAGTGGTACGGAAGTAACGCAGATCAGTCTTCAGGCTGCCCTCACCCAGCGCCAGGTTGTGGCCCAGGCCGGCAAAGTGCTGCTTGTAATAGTCTTCAAGGTTGGCGTAGTAGTACTGCGCAGTCAGATCCTTGTTGATCTTCCAGTCACCACCACCAAAGTAGAACTTGTTGGAGGCTTGGCTACCACCATCCACAGCCAGACCGGTGCTGTTGCTCGAGGCACGGCCTACTGCGTGCTCGATCTGACCAGCAGTCAGGGTCAGATTGTCAATCTCGTTGGAGGTGATCATGCCACCTTCGAACAGCTGCGGCAGCATACGACCGTCGTTGGAGACCAGGATCGGCAGACGCGGAGTCAGGGTACCAATGCGAGCCTCAGTCTTGGAGACACGAACCTTACCGGTCAGGCCGCCCTTGCTGAACTCATCAACAGCGCTGCCATCGCTTTCCAGCGGGAACAGCTGACCCGGAGTACGGTCACGGCCAGCCTTGGTGTTGCGGCCACCACCATCCAGACGCACGCCCAGCATGCCGACAGCATCGACACCAAAGCCAACGGTGCCTTCAGTGAAACCGGACTGATAGTTGAGAATAAAGCCCTGGCCCCACTCGCTGGCCTCACCATTGTTGTTGGTGGTGTTCACGGTGTTCTGGTCGAAGTAGAAGTTGCGCATGGTCAGGCTGGCTTTGCTGTCACCGATGAAATCGGCGAAGGCGACTTGGCTCAGGCCCAGGGTGCTGGCGGCTACGGCCAGTGCCAGGGAGGTCTTTCTCATTATGTTTCTCTCCAGTGTGTTTAAGGTGACGCATCGTCCGGCGCAGACTTCGGCACGAAGAGGCAGGCCGGAACGAATAGGGCACACACACCCACGAGCCAGGGCACGGCAAAGCCAGGCTCGAATGGGCGTATGAAAAACTCAGGAAGAACAGAACAACGGCGAACGCAGCGCAGCGGCCGAAATAAAGCGGGCAGAGTGGTGCATGGTGAATGCTCTCTCGTCGTTGTTATTGTGCGCCGACATCCTGGCCGGCATCTGCCGGAGCCTATGCAGATAACGCGCCAGTTCCTTATAGCAAGCCCGCGAGGCCTCTAGAACAATAGGTTACATTTTTCCTGCAGCACAGTGACCATGTAATGACAATCAAGATAGGCAAATTTCCGCTTATGAGAACCTGTTCCCAGGCGGAAAACCGCCAGAACCTCAGCCCAGGACGATCTGGTTCTTGCCTTGGCGCTTGGCCGTGTACATGGCGGCATCGGCGCGCGCATAGAGCCCATCGAGGCTGGCGTCCGTCGCACGCATCACGGTCAGCCCCTGACTGACCGTGATGCCGAAATGCCGGCCCTCATGCTGGAAGCCGAGGCGCTGCACCTCACGCTGCAGCCGCTCTGCAATCTGCAGGGCCACATCTTGCTCACAACCAGGAAACAGCGCCGCGAACTCCTCACCGCCAATACGCCCGAACAGATCGCCGCGCCTCAGGGCATTGCTGCCGCAATGCGCCAGGCGCCGCAACACTTCATCACCGACCTGATGGCCGTACTGATCATTGATTTTCTTGAAATCATCGAGATCGAGCAGTAGGAAAGCCAGCGGGCTGCCGAACTGGCGCGCCTGTTCGAACTCACTGCGGGCACATTCGAAGAAATGCCGGCGATTGCTGCTCTGAGTCAGCACATCGGTGGTGGCCAGGCGATGCAGTTCGCCTTCCAGACGCTTTTTCTCGGTGATGTCTTCGGCAATACCAACAATCACGCAGCCCTGCTCGGCGCTTCCCATGCGGGGGCTGACGAAACACTTGTCGCTGAGCCAGCGCAATTGGCCATCAGCGCGAATGATGCGGTACTCGCGAGACTCCACCGCACCGGCTTCCAGCACCTTGCCAGGCTTTCGGCAGCGTAGTCGATATCGTCCGGATAGATGCTGTTGCGCCATTCGCCATAATCGGCCAAAAGCAGCGCGGCGGAACGACCGAAGATACGCTCATAGGCAGGGCTGACATAGATCATCCGCTGCTCGTTCCAGTCGAAGGCCCAGAGCACGGCATTGACGCTACCAAGCAGGCTGCTGAACAGTTGCTCACGCTCGCCCAGGCGCTCCACTTCGGCCCGACTGTGCAGCAGAGCCAGGGTCAGCGCCTCCAACTCGGAAACAGCGTTGCCTTGATCGTCCATTACAGCGGCCATCCGTCCTTCGCCTCGCATTGAAATGAACATAGTGCGAGCTGTTGGACATACACAAAGGCCCGCCAGTTCGGCGGGCCTTTGCTTGTAACGAGCGGCGATCAGGCAGTTGCGCTGGACGGTCGCAGCGAGTAGGTCTTGAGCTGCTCGGCAAACTCACGCAGCGACTGGATACCGCTGGCCTCGGCCTCGTGTACCCACTGCTTTATGGCTTCGAGCATGTCGTGGCCGTTGCTGCTGGTCTTGACCCAGATCTGCTGCAGCGCCAGACGCTTCTCGTAGATCACCTTGAGAGCCTGACTTTGCGCCAGCATATCGGCGATGTGCGCGTGATGCTGCTCTTCCAGCAGGCTCGGCTCACGCGAGAGCAGGCGCTTGGCGCGACGGAACAGGTAACGCACGGACTCGTCCGCCTTGGCCATTTCCTGCTTGACCAGCGGTACGATAACCAGCTTGCGGTACTGCGCCATGATCTGAAAGCGGTTGTTGAGGATGGCCATGGCGGTGTCCATGTCCAGATTGCGCTTGCCTTCGACGCGATGGGCGATGGGCGCTACACGCTGCACCTGAGCCAGGCCGAAGAAGCTGAACAGCTTGATCCAGGCCCAGCCCATGTCGAACTCCCACTTCTTCACCGACAGCTTGGCGCTGTTGGGGTAGGTGTGGTGGTTGTTGTGCAGTTCTTCACCGCCGATCAGGATGCCCCAGGGCACCAGATTGGTGGCAGCGTCGCGGCATTCGAAGTTGCGGTAGCCGACAGCATGGCCAAGACCGTTGATCACGCCCGCGGCCCATACCGGAATCCACATCATCTGGATCGCCCAGACGGTCATACCGAGCACACCGAACAGGGCCAGATCGATGATCGCCATCAACGTCACGCCGCCAATCGGATAGCGGCTGTAGACATTGCGCTCGATCCAGTCATCCGGGCAGTTCTTGCCGTAGATACGCAGGGTTTCCTGGTTCTTTGCCTCTTCCTGATAGAGTTCGGCGCCCTTGCGCAGCACAGTGCCCAACCCCTTGATGACCGGGCTGTGCGGGTCATCGACGGTTTCGCACTTGGCGTGATGTTTGCGGTGGATGGCCGTCCACTCACGGGTGTTCTGGCCGGTGGTCAACCACAGCCAGAAGCGGAAGAAATGCTTGAGTGCAGGATGCAGCTCCAGCGCACGGTGCGCGGAGTAGCGGTGCAGGTAGACGGTGACGCTGACGATGGTGACATGCGTCATCAGCAGAGTGACTGCCACCAATTGCCAGACCGACAGGTCGAGTAAACCGTTGTACCACATGGGCGCTGTTGTCTCTTGAAAGGGGGGAACGCGGCTTGTCCTGCAAGGACGAACCTGATCACATTATCCCTGACCCATGCCAGAAAACCAGGTGGTCTTTTAGATGAGAATGTTTCAGCAGTGAAGCATATATACTGGCCAGCATTTACAGGGAGCACTGCCGCTTGCCCATGCGTATCGACATCGCCGCCTTGCGTCTGACCCTGGGCTACCTCCTGCTCGCCGCTCTGTGGATTCTTTTCAGCGACCATCTGTTGACCGCCCTGGGCCTGTCCGTGACGCAGCAGGAGCACGCGCAATCCCTCAAGGGCCTGTTGTTCGTCGCGCTCACCAGTTCGCTGCTCTACTTGGTGCTGCACCGCTATGCCCTGCAGTACCGCCGCGCACGCCTGGAACTGGCCAGTAACGAGGAGCGTCTGCGCCTGGCGTTGGATGCCACGCGCGATGGCCTGTGGGATTGGGACGTGTCCAGACGCAAGGTATTCTTCTCCGAGAGCTACGCCAGGCTCCTCGGCCTCACTCCGCAAACCCTGGGCGATACCCGCGAAGACTGGGCCGCGCGCCTGCATCCGGATGACATGGAGCGCGCGCTGCATACGCTCAACACCGAGTTCAACGAACAGCACTACGACAACATCTATCGCCTGCGCCATGCCGATGGCAGCTATCGCTGGATTCACTCGCGCGGTCGCCTGCTGCGTGACGAAAACGGCCAACCACAGCGCTTCATCGGCATCGCCAGCGACATCACCCAGCAACGCGCCATCGACGACAGCATGCGCCAGGCCGCAGCGGTGTTCGATGCCACCCAGGAAGGGGTACTGGTTACCGATGCCGAACAACGCATCGTTCACGTCAACCCGGCCTTCAGCCGCATCACCGGTTACAGCAGCGAGGAAATCCTCGGTCAGCACCCCGGCCTGCTCAAATCCGGCCGTCATGACACCGCCTTCTACCAGAGCCTGTGGCACGCCCTGCAGAACCGCGGCGCCTGGAGTGGCGAGGTGTGGAACCGACGCAAGAGCGGCGAAATCTACCCACAGTGGCAATGCATCCGCGTCATCCACGACGCGCAGGGGCGCGTCAGCCATTACGTGGCGGTGTTCTCCGACATCACGGCGCTCAAGCGTTCGCAGCGTGAGCTGGATTACCTGGCCCACCACGATCCGCTGAGCAACCTGCCCAATCGCCTGCTGTTCACCGAGCGCGTCGCCCATGCACTGGAGCGCAGCAAGATCGAGGAACTGCGCGGCGCAGTGCTGCTGATCGACCTGGACCATTTCAAACACATCAACGAGAGCCTCGGCCACAACGTCGGCGACCTGCTGCTCAAGGGCGTCGGTGAACGCCTGCAGCAGGACTTGCCCAGTGGCTGCACGCTGGCCCGGCTGGGCGGCGACGAGTTCGGCCTGCTCAGCGAAAATTGCGCCGACGCCGCTCAGGCAGCTGAGCTTGCACAACGCCTGCTGCGCAGCCTGGAAACGTTCTTTCACCTCGACGGTCACGAGCTCTACATTGGCGCCAGCATCGGCATCAGCCTGTTCCCCGAAGATGCCGATAGCGTCGAGCAGATCCTGCGTAACGCCGACTCGGCGCTGTTCAAGGCCAAGAGCAGCGGCCGTGAAGGCTATGCCTTCTACGTGCAGGAGCTGACCGATTACGCCCGTCAGCGCGTGGAACTGGCCAGCAGCCTGCGCCATGCCCTGGACAATGACGAGCTACGCGTTTACTACCAGCCGCTGCATGACCTGGGTGCCGGTAGCCAGGTGGGCATGGAGGCACTGGTGCGCTGGCAGCACCCGCAACGTGGGCTGATTGCGCCTGGCGAATTTATCCCGATTGCCGAAGATAACGGCATGATCGCCGCCATCGACGCCTGGGTGCTGGAGCAGGCCTGCCGCCAGATGGTGCGCTGGAACGCCGAAGGTGGTGGGCTGAGTTTCGTCGCGGTGAACGTCTCCAGCCGCCTGTTCAGCCGCGGCGAGCTGGACCAGAAAGTTGCCAGCGTGCTGGCTGCCACCGGCCTGCCACCCGAGCAGCTGGAGCTGGAAGTGACCGAGAGCGCGATCATGGAAGACCCTGACGCCGCCCTGAAACTGCTCACCAGCCTGCGTGCACTGGGCGTGCGCCTGGCCATCGACGACTTCGGCACCGGTTATAGCTCGCTGGCGCGGTTGAAGCGCCTGCCGGTAGACAAGCTCAAGCTCGATCAGAGTTTCGTGCGTGGCCTGCCTGACGACCCGGAGGATGCCGCCATCGCCCGCGCAGTGATCGCCCTGGGCAAGAGCCTGGGCCTCAAGGTTCTCGCCGAAGGTATCGAACAACCCGCTCAAGCCGCCTTCCTGCGCGAGCTAGGCTGCAATTACGGCCAGGGCTACCACTTCGGCCGTCCGCAACCTGTAGCCAGAGCCGTCGACGCCACCACACTGAGCGAAGCGAAGGATAGCCCGTCCAGCACCAGGAGCTGAGCATGCGTGTGCTGATTCTCGAAGACGATCCCTGGATCGCCGATCTCCTCAAGCAGATCGTACTGAGCCTACGCCCCGGCGCTCGCGTCGACTGCCAGGTGCGCGTGGCAGACGCCATCTCGGCCTGGCAGCGCGAACCGGCGCAGTTGGTGATCGCCGACTGGAACCTGCCGGACGGCAGCGGCACTCTGCTGTTGCAGGCGGTACGCAGCCAGGACCCTGAGGTGGCGCTGGTGATGATCACCGCGCGCGCCGACCGCGGCAGCGTACTCGAGGTGCGCGCCCTGGGCATCAACGCCTTTATCAGCAAACCCTTCCAGGTACCCAAGGTTCTGGACTGCCTGCGCCGCCTGTTACCCGACGATGATGAGCCGCACGTGGCGGCAGCCAACGACGAGGATTTTCTTCACCATCTCGGCGCCTTGCCCGATGAGGAGCTCGATCTGCCACTGCATGACGAGCTCTTTCAGCAACTGCGCGACATCACGGCAGCACCCGGTACCTTGGAGCAACTCGGCGAACACTGGCAGCAGGACCCAGCCGTGCAGGCGCGGCTGATCGCTGCGGCCAACAGCAGCCTCTACAACAGCACCGGACAGCCCTGCGTCAGCCTGCCCGATGCCGTGCGCCGACTGGGCGCAGCCACCGCGCTGAATCTGATTCAGGGCCTGGCGCTACGCCCGGCAGCCAGCCTGCAGGACGCCGACCTGAGAACCCTGGGCCAGAATCTGATGCAGACGCAGTTGGACCTGCGGCACAAGGTCGGTGCACTGGCCAAAGCCTGTCAGCTAGACCCGGCACCCCTGCACAGCGCTGCCCTGCTACAACGCATGGGCGAGCTGGCCGTGCTGCAGCAGGCGCAGATCTGGCGCAACCGCGGTCTGCCGTTGAGCGAGGAACAAGTGCAACAAGCGCTGCGCCAATACAGCGGCGAACTGGCCAACCGCCTCAAGGCAAATTGGCGTTTGCCCATCGGGCTGCGTGAACTGATCGGCGCCTGTTACGGCCTGGCTCCCGGCAATACGCGCCGCGAGCCGATTCTCATGCGCCTGGCCAGCGTCGAACAGCAGAACGCCGATAGTCAGGAAGTACAGCGCCTGCGCCGCCTGGCCGGGCTGAGCTGAGGCGCGACGAATGAGTAAACCGAGGCTGAGTAATCGCTGGTTCGGTCAATTCAATGCCAGTGGCCGCGGCGCCAGTGGTCGGGACGCCGGCCGCCGGGACGCCGGCCGCTGGATAGTCATCGGTGGCAGCCTGTGTCTGGCGCTGTTCTTCGCCTTTCTCGGGCGCCAGGCGCTGAACGAGCGCGAAGCGCTCTGGCAACTGCAGATCAGCAAACAGGCAGACATCCAGCGCATGGCCCTGAACAGCACCCAGCATGGGATGCAGGAACGCGCGCAGTTGCTGGCGGAAACCATCGCTGCCGATGCCTGGGTGACGGAGTTGGTGCGCCAGGCTCACGCCCTGCCGGCGAGCGATCCGCAAAGCCTGGCCAGCATCCGCAGTCAGCTCTACACCCGCCTGGCGCCGCGCTGGCGCAACCTGCAGGCGCACCAGCCGTTTCGGCTGTACGTGCACCTGGCGCCAGACGTGAAGGTGCTGCTGCGCGTGCACGAACCCGAGCACTTTGGCGACCTGCAGATTGGCTGGCGCCCGATGGTGCTGGAGGCGCTGCGCAGCGCCAGGAGCCAGGCCGGTCTGGGTCTGACCCGCGGCAGCGTCGGCATGCGCGCCATTGTCCCGTTGCCGGCCGAGAGCAACAACGGACCCCAACAGGTCGGCGCCATCGAAGTGGCAATGGGCGTGCTCGAGGATCTTGCCCAGCTGGACCGCGAGTTCGACAGCGGTGTGGCCCTGCTGCTGCGCGACGACCTGCTGCTGAGTTCGGACAGCGGCGAAGAACTACGCGGCCTGCCCGGCGATACCCAGCGCTGGCAGTTGATGGATCATTCGCGGCCCCAGGTCCTGGCCTGGCAACAGCAACAGCGACTGCCCGCCCCGAGCGAGGGCGATAGCGTGCGCCTGCTGGACGATGGCGAACGCCATTATCTGGTCAATCAGGTGGCGCTGAGCAGCTACCGGCAACGTCACGACCCCAGCGCAGCGCCTCTGGCGGTCGCACTGATCTGGCACGACGTCAGCGATCAGTTCAACCTGCACCGCAGCGACAAGCGCTGGCTGGTGATCAAATGGCTGCTCGCCTGGTGCGGCGCCGAGGCCCTGCTGCTGGTTCTGCTGCGCAGCACCCGGCGCAGCACGCAGCGCCTGATGCAGCGCCAACAGGCGGTGCTGCGCGCGCTCAATGAGATCGCTGCGCTGCCCAGCCTGAGCCGCACCGAGCAACTGCGCCAGGCGCTGCGCCTGGGCGCGGAGCATTTCGGCATGCCGCTGGGCATCATCAGCCGTATCCAGGGCGAGCAGTACCAGGTGCTGGTACAGGTATCTCCCGACGACGCCCTCAGCGACGGCCAACTGTTCGAACTGGGCGACACCTACTGCAGCCTGGCCTTGCAGCACAACGATGTGCTGGCCATCACCCATATGGCCGACTCGCCACACAGGCACCAACCCTGCTATCGCCAGTTCGCCCTGGAAAGCTATATCGGCACCGTCGTGCGCGTGGAGGGCAAGCCATTCGGCACCCTGGCCTTCGCCAACCCCGAGCGACGCAGGCAGCCATTCGATGACGCCGACCGCGACTTCCTCGGTTTGTTCGCCCGCTGGGTCGGCGCCATTCTGGAACGCCAGCAGCAGGAGCGCGCCGTGCGCGCGGCACGCACCTATCTGCAAGCGGTGCTGGACTCGGCCACCGGGGTATCGATCATCGCCACCGATGCCGGCGGCACCATCAGCCTGTTCAATTCCGGCGCCGAGCGTCTGCTCGGCTACAGCGCCGAGGAGATGATCGGACAGCGGACTCCGGCAATGCTTCATCTCGCGGACGAAATCCAGACCCGCGCCCGCGAGCTCAGCGAGGTCGCCGGCCACCCGCTGGAGAGCTTCGAAGTCTTAGTACACAACGTCCGTGGCGGCGAGCCGGAAACCCGCCAGTGGACCTATCGCCACAAGGACGGCAGCCTGCGCCAGGTCAACCTCACCGTCAGCGCCATGTTCGACGAGAGTAGCCAGATCAACGGCTTTCTCGGCATCGCCAGCGATATCAGCGAGTTGCAACAGGCCACCCGCGCCTTGCAGAAGAGCGAGAGCCGCTTCCGCGGCCTGGTGGCCAACCTGCCTGGTGTGGTGTATCGCTGCGCCAACGACGCCGACTGGAGCATGCGCTACATCAGCGATGAAATTGCCAACCTCAGCGGTTACCCGGCCAGCGACTTCATCGACAACCAGGTGCGCAGCTTTTCCAGCATCGTGCATCCCGACGACCTGGCCATCACCTACCGTATCGGCGAGGCCATCGCGCGCCAGGAAAGGTTCGAGCTCACCTACCGCCTGCGCCATGCCGATGGCCATAACGTCTGGGTGCGCGAGAAAGGCCGTGGCGAATACAACAGCCACGGCAGGCTGTTGTGGATCGACGGTTTCATCTGGGACATCAGCGAACGCCAGGCCATGGAGGACGAACTGCGCCTGAGCCAACAGCGTTTTCTCAATGCCTTCAATACCGCGCCACAGGGCATGGCACTGGTCAGCCCGGACGGCCGCTGGCTGGAGGTTAACGACGAGCTGTGCCGCATGCTCGGCTACGACCGCGAAGAGCTGCTGGCCTGTACCTACCAGCAGGTCACCCATCCGGATGATCTCGATGCCGATCGGCAGAACGTCGCCGATCTGCTGGCCGGGCGGATCAACGCCTATCAGATGGAGAAACGCTACCTGGACAAGCGGGGACGCACGCTGTGGGTACTGCTCAGCGTGTCGCTGGTACGTGACGGCGAGGGTCGGCCTGTGCATTTCGTCTCGCAGATTCAGGATTTCAGTGATCGTGTCGCTGCCGAGCGCGCGGTGCGCGAGCGCGAGCATTACCTCAGTACCCTGCTCGACAACGTGGTCGACGCCATCGTCACCATCGATGAACAGGGCCGCATCGAGACCTTCAACCATGCGGCCGAAGCGATATTCGGCTATCGCCAGCCCGAGGTCGCCGGTCAGAGCATCACCCAACTGGTTCCGCACCTGGCGAGCGACTTACTGCGGCAGGGCTGCGCCATCAACCAGCTCTGCGAAATGGAAGGCCTGCGTCAGGATGGTGAATGCTTCCCCATAGAGCTGGCGATGTCACAGATCAGCCACCAGGGGCAGCGCCGCTTTATCGCGGTGATCCGCGACATCGCCGAGCGCAAGCGCACCGAACAGATGAAGAACGAGTTCATCTCCACCGTCAGCCACGAACTGCGCACCCCGCTCACCGCCATCGCCGGCTCACTCGGCCTGATCAATGGCGGCGCCCTTGGCGCGGTGCCGGAGCAGATGCAGCAGATGCTGGAAATTGCCCAGAGCAACAGCCAGCGCCTGCGCAAGCTGATCGACGACCTGCTGGACATCGACAAGCTGGCCGCTGGCAAGATGCGCTTCGATCTGCAGCCGTTAGCCCTGCGCCCACTGCTGGAGCAGGCGCTGCGCAGCAACCAGCCCTATGCCGAGCAGTACGGGGTGCAACTGGTGCTACTGCCGGGCATCAATTGCCAGGTATATGCCGATGCCCAGCGCCTGGAGCAGGTGCTGGCCAACCTGCTGGCCAATGCCGCCAAGTTTTCTGCCGCCGGACAGAGCGTGGAGCTGGCAGCCGTGCCCACGGACGGCTGGGTACGCATCAGCGTGCGAGACCAGGGCCAGGGCATCGCGCAAGACTTCAAGCCGCGCATCTTCAGCAAATTTTCTCAGGCCGATGCCGGCGACACCCGCCGCCAGGGCGGCACAGGCCTGGGCCTGGCGATCAGCAAGGAGCTCATCGAACACATGGGTGGCCGTATCGGCTTCGACTCCGTGGAGGGGCAAGGCAGCACCTTCTGGCTGGAGCTGCCGCAAGTCGGGGTGCAGCCATGAACGACAACATCACGCTACGCCTGCAACTGCTCGGGCAGCTGTTCAGCCACAAAAATCTGTTGGCCTGGGGCGTGCTGGCGCTGGCGCTCGGCGCGACGCTGCTGGCCTGGGACAGCTTGCGCCAGAGCCAGAGCGCGTCCGCCTCACGCCAGCTCGAGCTCCTTGCCGACGAAATCAGCGAGGCCATCATCCAGCGCATGCATAACCAGGAAAGCATCCTGCTCGGCGGCGCCGCCCTGCTCGATGCCAATAAAGAGGTCAGTCGCGACGACTGGCGCACCTACGCGCGTCGACTGAACCTGGAAGAACGCTACCCAGGCATCCAGGGCCTGGGGTTCAGCCAGGTATTGCCAGCCGAACAGCTGCACGCCTTCGAAACCGAAATGCGTGCCGAGGGCTACCCCAACTTCCGCGTGCGCCCGCTTGGCGAGCGTACGCTGTACAGCGCCATTCGCTATATCGAGCCTTTCACCAGACGTAATCTGGTCGCCTTCGGCTTCGACATGCTGTCCGAACCCGTGCGCCAGGCCGCCATGCTGAGCGCCGCACGCAGCGGCCAGAGCCGTCTGTCCGGCCGCGTCACGCTGGTGCAGGAAACCAATGGCAAGGTCCAACCGGGTTTGCTGCTGTTCACCCCGGTGTACCGGCACAACCAACCGCTGGACACTCCCGAGCAGCGCCTCGCCGCGCTGCGTGGCTTTGTCTACAGCCCCTACCGCGCGCACGACCTGATGGACGGCATCCTCGGTGCACGCCAACGTGACCTGGAGTTCGAGGTCTATGCCGCCCCCGATACGGCTGCCGCCGACCTGCTTTACAGCAGCGCTGGCAACGCCATTGATACGCCTGCCGACGCCCAGCGAAAGCTGGAACTGTTCGGCCAGCGCTGGTACCTGAACTTTCACTACGCCCCAGGTTTTCTCGATGCCGCCCATCGCGGCGAGGGCTCACTGCTGGCCTTGGGCGTCTGCATCAGCCTGCTGCTGTTCTTTCTGATCAGCAGCCTGAGCCTGCGCCGCGAGCAGGTACAGCAGTTGGCCGAGCGCATCACCGAACAGCTGCACCGCAGCGAAGAGCGCCTGGCGCTGGCGCTCAAGGGCGGCAATGACGGTTGGTGGGATATCGAGGTCAAGGCCGGCAGCTTCTTCGCCTCGGCCCACGGCTGGCAGATGCTCGGCTATCCGGAGCAGGGCCCGCCGGGTTTTGCCGATGCCCCCTGGGCCTGGGAAAAACTGGTGCACCCGGACGATCTGCCAGCAACGCGCGCCCGTCTGAAACATGCGCTGTCCACAGGCGCCAGCAACTTCACCATCGACTGTCGCCTGCTGCGTGTCGACGGCAGCGAACTGCCGGTGCTGCTGCGCGGCTACATCCAGCGTGATGACAAAGGCTACCCGCTGCGCATCTCCGGCACCATCATGGACCAGAGCGAGGCCAAGCGTATCGAGCGCCTCAAGAGCGAGTTCGTCTCCACCGTCAGCCACGAGCTGCGCACACCGCTGACCGCCATCGCCGGCTCGCTGGGCCTGATCAATGGCGGCGCACTGGGCACGGTACCGGAAAGCATGCGCACCATGCTGGGCATCGCCCAGGCCAACAGCCAGCGTCTCAGCCACCTGATCAACGACCTGCTGGACATGGACAAACTGGGAGCCGGCAAGATGCAGTTCGACCTGCAACCCTGCTCGCTTGCCGCCCAGCTCCAGGAGGCACTGGACAGCAACCAGGCCTACGCCGACCGCCACCAGGTCAAGCTGCGTCTGCTCGACTGCGTAGCGGTTCGCGTACGGATCGATGCCATGCGTCTGCAGCAGGTGCTGGCCAACTTCATCTCCAACGCCGTGAAGTACTCGCCGCCCGACGGCGAGGTATGCCTGCGTGCCGAAAGTCATGGCGCTCGCGTGCGTGTCGAGGTCAGCGACCAGGGCCAAGGCATCGCCGCCGAATTTCACCAGCGCATCTTCAGCAAGTTCTCTCAGGCCGACGCCAGCGACAGCCGCAGTAAAGGCGGCACCGGCCTGGGCCTGGCGATCAGCAAGGAGCTGATCGAACGCATGAGCGGACAGATCGGCTTCGACTCGGTAGAGGGCCAGGGCGCCTGCTTCTGGTTCGAGCTGCCCGCGCTGGCCGAAGCCGCCCTGCCCGCGGCCAGCGACGGCCGGCGTAGCCTGCTGGTGGTCGAGGACGAACCGGAAATCGCCAACCTGCTGCGCCAGTTGCTGGAAAATGCCGGTTATCGCGTGCGTCTGGCCCACAGCCTGGGCGAAGCACGCGCCCGTCTGCGTGAGGAAATACCCGCCGCCATCAGCCTCGATCTGCGCCTGCCGGACGGCGACGGCATGCAACTGGTACAAGAACTGCGCGCCGACGCGCGCTATCGCAAGCTGCCAATTCTGGTGGTATCGGCCGCCTGTGAGGAGGGCCGCCTGGCACTGGACGGCGTGCCCGCGCTGGACTGGCTGAGCAAGCCGATCGACCCGCAGCGCCTGCTCGCCAGCCTTGCTCAGGCCCTGCAGAATCTGCCGCAGAGCCCACGCGTGCTACACGTGGAAGATGATCACGATCTGCGTCTGGTGGTCGCCGAACAGGCCCGCGAGCTGGCCGAGTTCGTTCCCGCCGACAGCCTCGCCGAAGCGCGTCGCCTGCTCGCCGAGCAGCCTTTCGACCTGGTTCTGCTCGATCTCGGTCTGCCCGACGGCAACGGCCTGGAACTGCTCGACGAACTGCAACAGCAGCGGCCAGGGCTACCGGTGGCCGTGCTCTCGGCCAGCGAGATGGATGGCCATGAATTGGCCGGGGTGAGCGCGGCACTGGCCAAATCACGCAATGATGGACAACACTTCCTGCACATGCTCAACCGCCTGTTACCCGCCAAGGAGACCCGCCATGACTGAGCTCAAGCGCATCCTTCACGTCGAGGACGACCCCTCGATCCAGGCCGTGGCCAAGGTCGCTCTGGAAGCCGTCGGCGGCTTCCAGGTGCTGAGCTGCGCCAGCGGCCAGGAAGCGCTCGATCAGGTACAAGGCTTCGCGCCCGACTTCATCCTGCTCGACGTGATGATGCCCGGCATGGACGGCCCGCAAACGCTGGAGAGGCTGCACGAACTGGTGGATATCGGTGAGGTGCCGGTAGCCTTCATGACGGCCAAGGTCCAGCCCGGCGAAGTGGCCCATTACCGCAGCCTGGGCGCGCTCGACGTGATCGTGAAACCCTTCGATCCCATGCAGCTCGCCGCCCAGATCCGGCAGATCTGGAGCCGACGCCATGGATAAACACGACGGCAACGCCATCCCTCAGACCCTGCAAGAACGCCTGCAGCAGCTCGGCCAGCAGTTCGCCGAACGCCTGCGCCAGGAGCTGCCGCAACTGACGCAGCAGGGCGAGCAACTGCTCGAGGCCGGCGACGAGCAGCGCAGGCATCTGTTGCAGACGCTACGCGACCAACTGCATCGCCTGGCCGGCAGTGCCGGCACCTTCGGTTTCGACCAGCTCGGCCAGCACGCGCGGGAGCTGGAACAACAGGCCGAACGCTGGCTTCAACACCAGCAACGCCTGCAGCATGAACTCGGCGAATTCATCGCGGCGCTGCAACGCCTGGGCAACCAGACCTCCAGCAACACGGCACCCGGCGCAGTGCAGCAGCAGATACCACAGGCGCTGCGTGGAGACACCGAGTCCCGGCTCATCTACATCCTCGAGGATGAAATAGCCGTAGGCGAAAACATGCGCCTGACCCTGAACAACTTCGGCTATCAGGCCGAGCACTTCAACTCCATCGCCGGCCTCGATGCGGCCCTGGAGCAGCAGATACCGGACGCGCTGATCGTCGACGTCAACCTGGCCAACGAAGACTGCAGCGGCCTGGACTACGCTGCACGCTTGCAGCAGCGCCTGGAGGTGCCCCTGCCGCTGCTGGTGCTGACCCACCAGGATGACTTCGCCACCCAGTTGCAGGCAGTGCGGGCCGGGGCATTGGGTTTCTTCGCCAAACCGGTGGACATTCCGCAGCTGGAAAGCCGCCTGGAACGCTGCTTCGCCCAGCAGAGCGGCGAGCCCTACCGGGTGCTGATCGTCGACGACGACCGCGATCTGGCCAGCCGCTACAGCCTGGTACTGCGCGATGCCGGCATGCTGGTGGAATTTCTTCAGGAGCCGGCGCAGATCTTCGAGCATCTGCGCGACTTCAATCCCGAGGTGGTGCTGCTCGACGTCAACATGCCGGACTGTACCGGCCCTGAGCTGGCGCAGATCATCCGCTGCAACGACGACTGGCTGCGCATCCCGATCATCTACCTGTCGGCGGAAACCGATATCGGCAAGCAGATGAATGCGCTGATCAAGGCCGGCGACGACTTCGTCACCAAGCCGATTTCCGACAACGCCCTGGTCGCCACCGTGTTCTCCCGCGCTCAGCGCGCACGTCTGCTGTCCAACGCCCTGGCGCGCGACAGCCTCACCGGCCTGCTCAAGCATGGCGATATCAAGGAGCAGGTGGCCATCGAGCTGGAGCGCGCGCTACGCAGCGGCGACCGCGCCAGTGTGGTGATGCTGGATATTGATCACTTCAAACGGGTCAACGACGAACATGGTCACGCCGCCGGCGACAACGTCATCCGCGCCCTGGCCAACCTGTTGCGTCAGCGCCTGCGTCGGGTCGACAGTCTGGGGCGCTATGGCGGCGAGGAGTTTCTCGCGGTACTGCCGGACTGCACCCCGCAACAGGCCAAGCAGATCGTCGACGAGATTCGCGAACGCTTCGCCGAGTTGCGCTTCATCGCCGATGGCAGCGAATTCTCCTGCACCCTGAGTGCCGGTATCGCCGGCACCGATGTGCACAGTGAAGCCGAGCAACTGCGCGAGCGCGCCGACAAGGCGCTGTATGCGGCCAAGCATGGTGGTCGCAATCAGGTGCAGGTGGCAGCGTCGGAAGAGCATCGCGGCTGAAGCCGCTCCTACACCAGCACCACGCTCCGTAGGAGCGGGTTCAGCTGCGATAGGAAATGAAGCCCCTAGGGATGCCACTCTTCACATCCACCATAAGCGTTCACCCTGATCAGGCCTCGGCGCGTTGCATCAGCTGGCGCTGACGCCACTCCATGAACGTCTTGAGGAACAGGGTGAGCAGCGCCATGCACGCCAGCAGGCCGGCAGCGGTGAAGGCAGCCGCGGGCTTGTAGTCGTTGTTGAGCTGGTCGACCAACAGCGGCAGGGTCAGGGTCTGGTTGATGATGCTGCCGGAGACCACCGATACCGCGCCGAACTCACCGACCGCTCGGGCGTTGGTCACCACCACGCCATACAGCAGCGCCCATTTGATCTTCGGCAGGCTGATGCGGCGGAAGATCTGCCAGCCGCTGGCACCCAGGCACATGGCAGCGGCTTCTTCGTCCTGACCCTGGGCCTGCATCACCGGAATCAGAATGCGCGCCACATAGGGCGCGGTGACGAACACGGTGACCATGACGATGCCCGGCCAGGCAAACATCAGCTGCATGCCGTTATCGTAGAACCAGCGCCCGACGAAGCTCTCCAGGCCGTAGACCACCAGGTAGCAGAGACCGGCGACCACCGGCGACACCGCATAGGGAATGTCGATCAGCGTGGTCAGCAGCTTGCGCCCACGAAAATCGTAGTGGGTCACGCACCAGGCCAGGCAGATGCCGAAGCACAGGTTCAGCGGCACGGTGATCGCCGCCACCAGCAGCGTCAGGCCGATGGCGTGGAGCATGTAGTCCTCGCCGAGGTTGCTCCACAGCAGATCCAGCCCGCCGGCCAGCGCCTTGGTGAAGATCAGCGCCAGCGGCACCAGCAACATCAACGTGACGACCATCAGGCCGAGCACTACCAGCGCCCACTGGCGCCAATCCTGAGGTTTTTTCATCGACCTTGCCGTTGCCATGCGAACAGACGCCCCTGCACGACCTGCAGGAGGAACAGAAGAGCCAGCGACGCGAGCAGAATCACCGAAGCGATGGCCGCCGCCGCCGGGTAATTGAACTCCTGCAGACGGACGAAGATCATCAGCGAGCTGACTTCCGTCTGGTAGGGAATGTTGCCGGCGATCATGATCACCGCGCCGAACTCGCCGAGGCTGCGCACGAAGGCCTGCGAGCCGCCGGTGACCAGCGCCGGGGTCAGGGTCGGCAGGATCACCTTGCGAAAGGTCTGCATGCGGCTGGCGCCCAATGTGCGCGCGGCCTCTTCGTATTCCGAACCGAGATCCTGCAGCACTGGCTGCACGGTACGCACCACGAAGGGAATGCTGGTGAACACCATCGCCACCACGATACCGGCGTAGGCGTAGGCCACCTTGAAGCCCAGCCACTGGCCGATCCAGCCATTAGGCACGAGAAGTGTGGCAAGGGTCAGGCCGGCCACCGAGGTGGGCAGGGCAAAGGGCAGATCGACCAGCGCATCGACGATGCGCCGACCGGGAAAATCGTAACGGGTGATGATCCAGGCCAGCAGCAGGCCGATCACCAGTACCGCTAGGGTCGAGTAGAAGGCCGCCGAGATGGTCACCTTGTAGGTCTGCACCACGCGCGGATCGCTGATGGCGAACCAATATTGCGCCCAGCTCATGTCACTGACGTACAGCAGCAGCGCCGACAATGGCAGCAGGATCACCAGCGACAGGTACAGCACGCTGACGCCGAAGCTCAGGCCGAAGCCAGGCAGCAGCGGAGTCTGCAGGAAGAACAGCGTCGGTTTACTCACGAAAAGCTCGGCTCTACAAATGCAGTTGGCCGCCAATAAAGCGGCCAACGGACCATTACGATGCTCGCGTAGGGCGGGTGCAACCCGCCACTCATGGCAGGCGGGTTACACCCGCCCTAACAGGCCGTTGAAAAACTACCTACGTTGGCAATACTGCGTTAAAAACGGCCTCGCGTGCGAGCCCAGTCAAAATGCTCATTTACAGCACGTAAACCCGAGTGCGGGCCCAGTGCTTTTTTCGGCCGTTTTTGCGGGGCCGCCATCGGTATTGTCTTGCCTGCCTCGCCTACGTTTTTCAACAGCCTGCTACGCCAGACCGGCGCGCTCAGCGCCCAGTCGCGAGAAGCTGGTCAAGGATACCACCGTTGTCGAAGTGCTTGGCGGTGATGTCATCCCAGCTACCGAGGATCTCGTTCGGGTTGATCAGACGTACCGGCGCGAACTGTGCCTTGGTCGCCTCGACCACTTCCGGGTTGTGCACGCGGTAGTTGTAGCGGGTCAGTAGCTGCTGGATGTCCTTGCTGTACTGGAAGTCGAGGAAGGCCTTGGCCTGCTCGCGGGTGCCGCGCTCGTCGGCAACCTTGTCGACGATGGCCACCGGGAACTCGGCCAGCACGCTGACTTCAGGCACCACGATTTCCAGCTTGGCGGACTTGAATTCGTCACCCTTGGCGATGTTGATCACTTCCGACTCGAAGGTCAGCAGCACGTCGCCCTGGCCGTTCTGGGCGAAGGCCACGGTGGCGCCACGGCCGCCGGTGGGGAAGTTCTCGACGTTCTTCAGCAGCTTGCCGACGAAGGCCTTGACCTTATCCTGGTCGCCGTTGAATTTCTCGTTGGCGAACAGCCAGGCGCCCAGGTAGCTGTAGCGGGCGTTACCGGAGGTTTTCGGGTTGGGGAATACCAGTTTCACGTCATCGCGAATCAGGTCGTCCCAGCTCTTGATGTTCTTCGGGTTGCCTTCGCGCACCAGGAACGCGGTGGTGCTGTAGTACGGCGAGGCGTTGTTGGGGAACTGCTTGGCCCAGTCTTCACGCAGCAGACCGCGCTTGGCCAGGATGTCCACATCGGTTACCTGGTTAAAGGTGACGACGTCGACCTTCTTGCCCTGGATGATGTCCTGCGCCTGACGCGAGGTACCGGCGAAGGACTGGATGATCTTCACTTCCTTGCCGCTCTGCTGCTTCCAATGCTCGACGAACAGCGGATTGATCTCGCCGAACAGCTCGCGGGCGATGTCGTAGGAGGCGTTGTGGAATGGCGTATCGGCAGCAGCATGGCTCAGCGAGCCAGTGAGCAGGGTGGCGCTGGCCACGGTGGCCAGAACGATCTTCTTCAGCATCTATGGCGTCCTTCTTATCGCGAGAGGAACCTGCAGGCAGGCTATTTGATGGCGCGATTCTGCAGAAAAATCATATAGCTGAAAAATATCTTTTTATTTACTTCTTATAACCAGTCTCCTTTCAGCGTTGAAAACGCCATGCAGCCCTAGTCGCCGAGGCTGCTCAGGCAACCACTCTTTGCTCGTTCCTCACGCTCCGCGTGGGAATGCATCCAGAGACGCTCTGCGTCAGATGCTGGTGCAGCACCAGAGCAAGCGGGCGCAAAGCGCCCAGGCTTGGGCTCCCACGCTGAAGCGAGGGAGCCATCATCCGCCAATCACAGCTTGGCAATGGACACTTCGGTGGACTTCACGAAGGCAATCACTTCACTGCCCACCTGCAATTCCAGTTCCCGCACGGAACGGGTGGTGATCACCGAGGTGACGATGCCGGCAGCGGTCTGCACGTCGATTTCCGACAGTACGTCGCCGATGACGATTTCCTTGATTTGCCCTTGAACTGGTTACGCACGTTGATGGCTTTGATGGTCATGGCGTTTCTCCTGATGGTTCACTGATGTAGCCCAGATGCAATCCGGGAAAGTCGTGCGCCTGCCCTCTCTCCCCAAAGGGGCGAGGGAGCTATCAGGTGCCGTCGGAATACCCAGCGGCACGCTTTGGCTCCCCTCTCCCATTCATGGAGAGGGGCTGGGGGAGAGGGCGCTTTTCAGCTCGCCGAAGCCGCCTTCGGCAGGATGTCGCTGGAGATCATTTCGCCGAACGGGCTGACATAACCGCGACGTTCCGGACGCGTAGGCGCGGCTACGTCCAGATGCGGGAACAGCAGTTCGGCGACCCGGTACGACTCCTCCAGGTGCGGGTAACCGGAGCAGATGAAGGTGTCGATGCCCAGCTCCGCATACTCCTTGACCCGCGCCGCCACGGTCGGGCCATCGCCTGGCGCGCAGCCACGGTTGGCGAAATGATCCCCGGGCGCAGGGCAGCGAGGAACTTGAGGTGCTGCGTCACCGGGATGCGGGACGCAGCAACCAGCCAGGAGTCCTCGCAGGAACGTCCAGTGGGGATCAGCACGCCGCTGAAACCGAGACGGTCGGAGCCTGAGCGACCTGGGCCAGGTCGCCGTGGTCGACGGCGCGCGCACGTAGTCCAGCAGCACTTCAGTGCGCGAGCGCGCCGCAGGGCTGCCGGACAGCAACACGACATGCATGATGTTTCCTTAACGGTTGGGCTGCGGCGTCAGGCGCAGATAGGGTTTAACCGCGCGCTAGCCTTGCGGGAAGCGCTGAGCGATCTCGGCTTCATCCTTGAGCGACGGCACGATCACCACCTCGTCACCGTCCTGCCAGTTGGCCGGCGTGGCAACCTTGTAGTTGTCGGTCAGCTGCAGCGCCCCGGCCATCACAGCCCCGCCAGCCCGGTGGGTGGCGATGCGCAACAGCGCCGCCACGCAATGCACCGCATAATCCACCACTCAACCCAACAGATGCGCCACCAGCCCGACGACAGCGCACCCGGCAATGGTCTCGATCACCCCGCGTTTGAAGCCCAGCAACGCCACGCCCGCACCGAGGGTAATCAACGCCGACACCCAATCGAACGTGCCAGCGAAGCCCTCGGGCCAGAGCACGTGATAACCGAAGAACAGCGCCAGATTGAGGATCACCCCAACCACGGCGGCAGTGATCCCGGTCAGCGGCGCTGTAAACTTCAACTGCCCGTGGGTTGACTCCACCAACGGCCCACCGGCGAGGATGAACAAGAACGACGGCAGGAAGGTGAACCAGGTGACCAGCACCGCCGCCAGCGCACCGCTGACGAAGGCCGCATCGCCCCCGAACACCGGCTGGCCGTAGGCGCCGACGAAGGCAACGAAGGCCACCACCATGATCAACGGCCCCGGCGTGGTCTCGCCGAGGGCCAGGCCATCGATCATCTGCCGGGGCGTCAGCCAGCCGAAGTGGTCGATGGCGCCCTGGTACACGTAAGGCAGCACCGCATAGGCACCGCCGAACGTAAGCAGCGCTGCCTTGGTGAAGAACCAGCCCATCTGCGTCAGCGTGCCCTGCCAGCCGAACGCCAGGGTCAGCAGGCCCATCGGCAGCAGCCAGAGCAGCGCGCCGACCAGCAGGATCAGCGCCAGGCGGCTGGAGCGAAAATGCGTATGCGCCAGGCGCGTCTCGTCATCGATCAGCGCCGGCGCATGCGCCCCGCCCGCATTGCCATGCCCGGCGCCGACCGCGAAGTGCTGCGGCGCCAGCCGCCCACCGATATACCCCACCAGCGCGGCACCGAGCACGATCAGCGGGAACGGCACCTGCAACGCAAAAATGGCGACGAAGGCCGCTGCTGCAATGGCCCACAGCCAGGCGTTCTTCAACACCCGCCCGCCGATGCGCCAGGCCGCCTGCACCACGATGGCCGTCACCGCCGGCTTGATGCCATAGAAAATCCCCGCCACCAACGGCACATCGCCGAACACCAGATAGACCCAGGACAGCACGATCAGGATCAACAGCGACGGCAGCACGAACAGCGCCCCGGCGATCACCCCGCCCCAGGTGCGGTGCATCAGCCAGCCAATATAAGTGGCCAGCTGCTGCGCCTCCGGCCCGGGCAGCAACATGCAGTAGTTCAGCGCATGCAGAAAACGCCGCTCGGACAACCAGCGGCGCTTCTCCACCAACTCCTGATGCATGATCGAAATTTGCCCGGCCGGCCCACCGAAACTGATCAGCCCCAGCTTCAACCAGAACCAGAACGCCTGCAGCAAACTGACCGGGGCGGGACGTTCAGAGGAATCGGGCATTAGATGGCTCCAGCGGCTGCAAATCGACCGATCACTATAGCCACGAAAGATGACAGCCGCGCGACACCGCACGAAAAATCACCAGCCCCACGCAGCCCTTACCCCACCTGGCCTGGACGCGTTTTCCCGCATGTTATCCACAACGCTTTCCCCAGATTTTGTGCACGACACCCGGCAACACGCCCCCGCCCTGCTCAGCAGTTGAGAACCAGAGCCAAGTAATTGATTTAAAGCGATATTCCGCCTGGCGATAACGCCAGCAGAGCGTCATTGGACAAAAACTGAACGGCCTGCTGAGACCCGCTTGAATGCTAGGCGCAGAGGGCTTTTGCAAAGGTTATCCACAGCGGTGTTCACAGAATTTGTGGGTGGGTTTGGGAAGGTCTTGATCGCCAACTCTGGCGTCTGGCGCGCGAAAACAACCGAGATGGCATTTTGCCCGCGAAGCGTGGACAGCCTCGCGGTGGATGGAAGAGCAAGTAGCCCGGACAACCTCGCCCCACGGTGGATGAAAAAAGCGTCATCCTCCCTACGCAGATATCCCCGCCGCGTAGGGTGGACAACGCGGAGTTTGTCCACCATGCCACGTGTCGGAACAGCAACTAGGCTGGTTAGAGCAAAGCAATACCCAAAGCAATTGCGGTGATGGATTTCGCGTTGCTCTTCTCATCCTACGGTCGTTGATCGGCGCACATCCGCAGTCTCTGGCGGACTGCTCGCTTCGCGACGAGCGGCAGGCGTCGCGGGCAGCCCTACTTCAGCCCACCTTCGCTGGCGAAGCATCCTCGAAGCGATTCACCTGGCGCAGACTCTTGAAACCGAGCATCCAGCCGCCCGTCACCATCAGGGTGCAGGCGCAGCCGATCAGCGCTGCCGGCACCACGCCGAACCAGGCGGCGCTGGTGCCGGCGCGGAATTCGCCCAGTTCGTTGGAAGATCCGATAAACAGCATGTTCACCGCATTGACCCGGCCACGCATGGCGTCCGGGGTGGAGAACTGCACCAGGGATGAGCGGATGTACATGCTCACCATGTCCGCACCACCGGCCACCACCAGCGCGGCGAACGACAGCCAGAACAGGCTGGACAGCGCGAACACCAGGTTGGCCACACCGAACAGCGCCACCGCGCCGAACATCACCAGCCCGACATTGCGGTTGAAGGGTTTCATGCTCAGGTACAGCCCCACCGATACCTCGCCGATAGCCATGGCACTGCGCAGCAGGCCGAGGCCGGTCGGGCCGACTTCCAGCACTTCC
Organism: Ectopseudomonas oleovorans; assembly: GCF_003052605.1. Classification (GTDB taxonomy): domain Bacteria; phylum Pseudomonadota; class Gammaproteobacteria; order Pseudomonadales; family Pseudomonadaceae; genus Aquipseudomonas; species Aquipseudomonas oleovorans_A. The sequence continues at coordinate 24,139 of NZ_QASO01000095.1, forward strand.
TGGGCATAGATGGGCAGCAGTGCGATCACGCCGCCGAGCAGCACCGCGAACAGGTCCAGCGAGATGGTGCCGAGGATGATCGGGCGCGTACGGATAAAGTGGATACCGGCGGTGAAGCGCGCCCAGGCAGTGGCTTCCAGTGCCTGCATTTTCTCGGCATAGCGTACCGGCACCCGCAGCAGCAACACGCAGCCGGCGAGGAAGCAGGCCAGGCACACCGAGTAGGTCAGCCCGCCACCGCCAATGGCATACAGGCCACCGCCGATCACCGGGCCGGAAATGGTCGCGCCGCGCATGATCATGCTGTTGGCGGCGATGGCCGCGGCCAGGCGCTCGCGCGGCACGATCTGTGGCAGCAGGCTGGATAACGCCGGCCCGGTGAAGGCGCGGCCACAGCCGTAGAGCACCAGCACCGCGTAGTACCAACTGACCGCCGCCTCGCTCAGCGACAGCCACAGCAGCGCTGCCGCGCACACCCCCTCGACCAGCCAGCTGAGCATCAGGATCAGCTTGCGGTCGTAGCGGTCGATCAAGTCGCCGGCCGGCATCAGCAGCACCAGCATGGGGATGAACTGGGCCAGGCCAACATAGGCCAGCGACAGCGGGTCGCGGGTCAGATCATAGACCTGCCAGGCCACCACAACGGCCTGGATCTGTACGGCGAAGACCACGACGATGCGAGCGATGAGAAACGCCAGGAAACCGGGAAGTCGGTAAACGGAAACGGGAGCAGCGGACACGGCGAAAATCTCGAGGCAGAACCGGCCAGTGCCGGACGAGGTAAGCCGGCCAATCTACGGGAATGCTCCGCCACGGGGCAAACCCGGGAACAGGCTGTTGCGCAGATCGCGCCCTGGTCAGCGCGCAGGCGTCAGACACACACCAGCGCCTTACTGGACAACGCCGGGTACCGCGCCTGGTTCGGTCACTGCTGGTTCGGTCACTGCTGGTTCGGTCACTGTAGGAGCGTCGCCCCGGCGCGAAAACGGATGCGACCGTATCGCAATAGTGAGCTGCCGGCTCCATTCGCCGCGGGGCGCGGCTCCTACAGGTGTTGACAGCGCGGGCGGATACGGGAGGTCATTCCTCCCGCCAATATCCACTAGACGAATGCCTGGTCGCCGAAACCACGCGGCAGACACTGCGGGCCTGGCAAGGCAGCCAATCGAGCCTCCCAGGAAGTGCGCCAGTCGTTGACGGCGCGCGCGGCCTTCTCGCGGCGGACGGCACGGCGCGCGGCATTGCGTGAGTTACGTCAAGCTTCGGTGAACACTTCGGTCTTGCGGCAATTGCGGTATTTGACCTTGTCCAGCTCGGTGGTGGCGGGCAGCTTTTCACCATGAGAGCCACAAGCGAGATGGCCAGAGACTTTGTAGTGCGTAACCATCGCGTTATCTCCTTGATTGTGGGCGCCCGGCTGCAGACAGCCGGTCTACACCCCTCAGGAAATGGGGCTGTGCAAGCGGCACGCAGGTTCATTGACCACCAAACAAGGGCCTTGCCGTGTGCCCCGCCAAAGGGTTTTAATGCGCTCTTTTACCGGAACCTCACCATGCCCCTGAGCCCCGATGAACTCGCGCAGATCAGCGCTCTCACCCTGGCCCACTACCAAAGCAGCGCCGAGGACTTTCGCGAAGGCACGCGCGACCATGACGTGAGCCAGAACATCGCTGCGCTGCTGCGGCATATCGAGGGCGAGAAGCCCTGGCGCATCCTCGATTTCGGCTGCGGGCCGGGGCGCGACCTACGCACCTTCAGCGGCCTCGGCCACGAAGCCATCGGCCTGGATGGCTGCGCCGAGTTCGTCGCCATGGCGCGTGCCGACAGCGGCTGCGAGGTGTGGCAGCAGAGCTTCCTCGAACTGGAGCTGCCGGCCGGGCATTTCGACGGCATCTTCGCCAACGCCAGCCTGTTCCACGTGCCCGATCAGGAGCTGCCGCGCGTACTCGGCGAGCTGCATGCGGCACTCAAGGCCGGCGGCGTGCTGTTCAGCTCCAACCCACGTGGCGAGAATCAGGAAGGCTGGAACGGCCCGCGCTACGGCAGCTACCACGACCTGGAACGCTGGCGCGCGCGGCTCACAGCGGCCGGTTTCGTCGAGCTGGAGCACTACTACCGCCCCGCCGGCCTGCCACGCGACCAGCAACCCTGGCTGGCCAGTGTTTGGCGACGCAGCCGATCTCAGCCGGATTGACTTATAGGTCAGGTTTGGCCTGATGCAGCACGCACAACGCCATCTACCCCCGGCCTGAGTCCCGCCATGATGGCTTGGCCAGTCACCGGCGTACATCGTGCCTGTCGCTATATACAAACAAATATAACGAAGTAGTATGGCTGCGCGATTCATCAACGGCCCCACAGACCGGAGCAACGAGATGCAGGTACGCGACATTCCCATGATCAAGACAGTGCAACGCAGCCTGCTCGGCCTCGCCCTGCTGTTCACCGGCGGCGTGGCGGCCGATGAGGTCAAGGTCGCCGTAGCCGCCAACTTCACCGCACCGATGCAGGCCATCGCGCCCGCGTTCGAGAAAGCCACCGGGCACAAGCTGGTCGCCTCATTCGGCGCCACCGGGCAGTTCTATGCGCAAATCAATAACGGCGCGCCCTTCGATGTATTCCTCAGCGCCGACGACTTAACGCCGGCCAGGCTGGAGCGCGAGGGCGCGAGCGTGCCCGGCTCGCGCTTCACCTATGCCATCGGCAGCCTGGTGCTGTGGTCAGCCGATGCCAGCTACCTCGACGGCACGGACGCGGCGCTGAAGGCCGGCCAGTTCAGGCACCTGTCGATCGCCAACCCCAAGGCCGCCCCCTATGGGCTGGCCGCGATGCAGGTGCTGGACAAGCTGGGCCTGAGCGAGGCGGTGAAAGCCAAGCTGGTCGAGGGCCAGAACATCACCCAGGCGCATCAGTTCGTCTCCACCGGTAATGCCGAGCTGGGTTTCGTCGCGCTATCGCAGGTGTATAAGGACGGCCAGGTCAGTAGCGGCTCGGCCTGGATCGTCCCGGACGATATGTACGACCCGATCAAACAGGACGCGGTGATTCTCAAGCAGGGCGCGAACAACCCGGCAGCGGCGGCACTGGTTGAGTATCTGAAAGGCCCGGAAGCGGCCAAGGTGATCAAGTCGTTCGGTTATAAGCTGTAATAGCCGTGGCCCGGATCGCATTCGGGCCACGCTTTCCACTTCCGGAATTCCTGCATGCCGCTGTCGAAGAGTGACCTCGACGCCATCCTCCTGACCCTGGAGTTGGCCTCACTGACCACCGTGCTGCTGCTGATTATCGGCACGCCGATTGCCCTGTGGCTGGCGCGCACCGACTCCTGGCTCAAGCGCCCGGTCGGCGCGGTGGTGGCGCTGCCGCTGGTGCTGCCACCGACGGTGATCGGTTTCTACCTGCTGGTGAGCATGGGGCCCAATGGTTTCTTCGGTCAGCTGACGCAGAGCCTCGGTCTCGGCACCTTCACTTTCACCTTTACCGGTCTGGTGATCGGTTCGATCTTCTACTCCCTGCCCTTCGTCGTGCAGCCGCTGCAGAACGCCTTCGAGGCCATTGGTCGCGGCCCGCTGGAGGCCGCCGCGACCCTGCGCGCCAATCCCTGGGACAGCTTCTTCAGCGTGGTGCTGCCGCTGGCCCGCCCCGGCTTCATCACCGCCGCCATTCTCAGCTTCGCCCATACCATCGGTGAGTTCGGCGTGGTACTGATGATCGGCGGCAATATCCCCGGCAAGACCCAGGTGGTGTCGGTACAGATCTACAACCATGTCGAAGCCATGGAATACGCCCAGGCGCACTGGCTGGCCGGCGGCATGCTGGCGTTCTCCTTCATCGTTCTGCTCACGCTGTACAGCGGGCGCAGCCATAAGATGAGGGCGCTGTGATGTTCGGTTTCGGCAAGCGCCCGGCAGCGGCCGTCGCTGACGATGGGCGCATTCGCGCGCGCTTTCTGGTCAGGCATCCGGGCTTCACCCTGGATGTCGACCTCGACCTGCCCGGGCGCGGCGTCAGTGCGCTGTTCGGCCATTCCGGTTCGGGCAAGACCAGTTGCCTGCGCTGCTTCGCCGGGCTGGATCGCCCGCAGCAGGGCTACCTGCAGGTCGCCGGTGAGCTCTGGCAGGACAGTGAGCGCAGTTTCTTTCTGCCGGCGCACAAGCGCGCCATCGGCTACGTGTTCCAGGACGCCAACCTGTTCCCGCACCTGAGCGTGCGCAAGAACCTGGAGTACGGCCAGCGGCGCATCCCCGCGTCGCAAAGCAAAGTAGCGCTAGAACAGGCGCTGCAGTTGCTGGGCATCGGCCACCTGCTCGAGCGCATGCCCTCGGCGCTGTCCGGCGGCGAACGCCAGCGCGTCGGTATCGCCCGCGCGCTGGTCACCAGCCCGCGCCTGCTGCTGATGGACGAGCCGCTGGCTTCGCTCGACCTCAAGCGCAAGCAGGAAGTGCTGCCGTATCTGCAGCGCCTGCACGAAGAGCTGGACATCCCCGTACTCTACGTCAGCCACGCCCCGGACGAAGTGGCGCGCCTGGCCGATCATCTGGTGTTGCTCGACGAAGGCCAGGTGCGCGCCAGCGGCCCGCTCAAGGAGACCCTGCTGCGCGCCGATCTGCCGTTCGCCAGCGACGACGAGGCCGAGGCCGTGATCGACGGCCAGGTCTGCGCTCACGATGCCGCCTACGATCTGCTGCAACTGAACCTTCCCGGCAGCGAAGCCTGCCTGCGTCTACCCCATGCAGCGCTGCTCAGCGGGCATCAGGTACGGGTGAAGATCAAGGCGCGCGACGTCAGCCTCAGCCTGCAACGTGCCGAAGGCAGCAGCCTGCTCAACCTGCTACCGGTGCGGGTCGATGGCTGGCAGGCGCTGGACGCGCAGATGCTGTTGACCCTGCGCATCGGCGATCAGCGCCTGCTAGCGCGAATCACCCGTTACTCCTTCGATCAGTTAGGCATTCACGCCGGCCAGGCGCTATGGGCGCAGATCAAGTCGGTGTCGCTGCTCGCGCCGTAGGGCGTGCACCGATCACACGCAGATACCGCAGGTCCGTAGCCCGAATGTAATCCGGGGCGATTACACGCCTCCTGGCAGCTCCAGATGCTCCGGCCCAATCTCGGCGTTACCGGCCAGCAGCAGGGCGAAGTGGATGACGTTCTCCAGCTCGCGGGTATTGCCCGGCCAGCGGTGCGCCTCCAGCACGGCCTGCGCCGCCGGGCTGATCGACGGAATGGTCAGGCCCAGGCGCAAGGCATGTTTGCCGAGGAAGTATTCGGCCAGCGGCAGGATGTCGCCGACGCGCTGACGCAGCACCGGGAACAGCAACTGGCCGTCGCACAGGTAGGCGTACAGGCGCTCATCGAAGGTACCCGCAGCCACCGCGCGGGCCAGATCGATGCTGCTCGCCGCCAGCAGACGCACATCCACCGGCAGCGCCTGGTTGGCGCCGACGCGATACACCTCGCGGGTTTCCAGCGCGGCCAGCAGCTTGCTCTGCAGAGGGCGCGAGAGGTCGGCGATCTCATCCAGGTAGAGCGTGCCGCCATTGGCCGAACCGAACCAGCCGGCACGGCTACTGCCGGCGCCGACATGAGCACCGGCGGCATGGCCGAACAACTCGGCCTCGCCCCACTGCGGGCTTATCGCCGCGCAGCTCACCGCCACGAACAGGCCAGCGCGCTCACTGTGGCGATGGATATAGCGCGCCAGCAGCTCCTTGCCGGTGCCGGTTTCACCGAGAATCAGCAACGGCTGGCCATTGCCCGCCAAGGCTTCGGCACGCTCGCGCAACTGGCGCGAACGCGCATCGACGAATACCAGCGCCTTGGCCCGAATGCTCAGTGGACTTTTGTCGGCGTCGGTGAAGGTCAGTGGAGATGACGTGTTCGGCACGAGTGACACCCTGGAAGAAAGCGCAATGGCATAACCGTAGGAGCCGGCTTGCCGGCGATCCGGCGTCCGCTGACGAAAAGCATCGCCAGCAAGCTGGCTCCTACCTAGTTGTGCAAAATCAGGCGCGCAGCCGCGCCTGCTGCTCGATGCGGCTCTGCAGGCGATACAGATAGCCGAAGCCCTGCTCCCAGTAACGGTGCCCGGACTTCACGTTGATATGCCCGGCACCGGTCAGAATCGCCGCCTCGCTACCCCAGGCCCGCGCCAGTTCCATGGCGCGCAGGGCACTGGCCGCTGCGTCGTTGTCGGATCCCACCAGCAGGCTGGGAAAGGGCAGCAGATCGCGCGGCATCGGTGCGAAATTGCGCAGCGGCTCGGGGCAACCCGGGCGTTCCACATCAGCCGGCGCCACCAGCAGTGCGCCACGTACACGGCGCAGCAGTTCGATGGGTGCCTGCGCCGCCCAGTGCGCCACCGTCACGCAACCCAGGCTGTGGGCGATGAGGATAAGCGGGCGTGGATCGTCGGCAATCGCCTGGTTCAGCGCAGCCACCCAATCCGCGCGTTGCGGGTTGAGCCAGTCCTGCTGCTCGACCCGCGCGCTGTTGGGCAGGCTGCGCTGCCAATGGCTTTGCCAGTGTTCTGCGGACGAGCCCTGCCAGCCCGGCAGGATCAGATAACGGATTGCTTCGCTGGCCACAACGGCGCCTCCCTGAATCGAATGGCGTCAGTCTAGGCAGCATGAACTGATTACAAAAAGAATAAGAATTTATTTGCTTATTCCATAAATGCGCTTCCGGCGACCACTTTTATATTTCTAAAAGGAATATAAATGTTCTTAAACAATACTTTTAAGAATATTTCCATCTCTCTACTATCCGCTCCACGCCAGCATCGGTACTCCATACCGCCGCCTTGGCGACCTATTCACAAGGAGCCTGGAAATGACCGCGACGCTGAGAAACCTCGAAGGCCAGGATGAAGCCAGCATCCTGCGCGAGATCCAGACCGCCCTGCATGGCCTGAAATTCGGTTCGGTGGAAATCACCGTGCACAACGGCCAGGTCGTGCAGATCGAGCGCAAGGAAAAGATCCGCCTGCAACAACCGAGTACCAAGAACAGCTGAAACATGATGCGGCCCGACTGGACCACCAGAGGGCTCGAGAAAGATCGCCCCGCCTGACACCCAATACGCCAACACAAGAATTTCACAGTTAGGAGCTGCACCATGTCCATTCGCCGTTTTGCCCTGGCCGCGCTGGCCAGCGCACTAGTTATTACAGGGGTCGCCGGCCCGGTGGCCGCCGCGCAAACCCTGCTCAACGTGTCCTACGACCCGACCCGTGAGCTGTACACCGAATTCAACGCCGCCTTCAACACGCACTGGCAGGCCCAGGGCAACGAAGCGCTGACCATCCAGCAATCCCACGGCGGCTCGGGCAAGCAGGCCCGTGCGGTAATCGATGGCCTGCGCGCCGACGTGGTGACCCTCGCTCTGGCCGGCGATATCGACGAGCTGTACAAGCTCGGCAAGCTGATCCCGGAAAACTGGCAGGAGCGTCTGCCGGACGCCAGCACCCCCTACACCTCGACCATCGTGTTCCTGGTGCGCAAGGGCAACCCGAAAGGCCTGAAGGACTGGGATGACCTGGTCAAGCCGGGCGTGGAAGTGATCACCCCGAACCCGAAAACCTCCGGTGGCGCACGCTGGAACTTCCTCGCCGCCTGGGCCTATGCCGAGCAGAAGTACGGCAGCGAAGCCGAGGCCAAGGCCTTCACCGAGAAGCTCTACAAGAACGTCCCGGTGCTCGATACCGGCGCCCGTGGCTCGACCATCACCTTCGTCAACAACGGCATCGGCGACGTGCTGCTGGCCTGGGAGAACGAGGCCTTCCTGGCGCTCAAGGAAGAAGGCGGGAAAAACTTCGAGATCGTCGCGCCGTCGCTGTCGATCCTCGCCGAACCGCCGGTGAGCGTGGTCGATCAGAACGTCGACAAGAAAGGCACCCGCAAAGTCGCCGAGGCCTACCTCAACTACCTGTACAGCGAGGAAGGCCAGCGCATCGCCGCCAAGCACTTCTACCGCCCACGCAACCAGGCGGTGGCGGCCGAGTTCGCCAAGCAGTTCCCGCAGCTCAAGCTGGTAACCATCGACGCTGACTTCGATGGCTGGAAAACCGCTCAGCCGAAGTTCTTCAACGACGGCGGCGTGTTCGACCAGATCTACCAAGCCCAGTGATTGCCACGGCGCGTCCGCCCATGTAGGGCGGATGCAGCCGCAAGATCGTCGCAGCCAGTGGCGGGTTCCACCCGCCCTACCAAGGAGCTTGCATGTCTCGCCGCACTTCCCCCGTCATACCCGGCTTCGGGCTGACGCTGGGTTACACCCTGGTGTACCTCAGCCTGTTGGTGCTGATTCCCCTGGGTGCCATGTTCGTCCACGCTGCCCAGCTCACCTGGGATCAGTTCTGGGCAATCATTTCCTCACCGCGCGTGCTGGCCGCCCTGAAGCTGAGCTTCGGCACCGCCTTTCTCGCTGCCATCATCAACGGCGTGATCGGTACCCTGCTGGCCTGGGTGCTGGTGCGCTACACCTTCCCCGGTCGCAAGATCATCGAAGCGATGATCGACCTGCCGTTCGCCCTGCCCACCGCCGTTGCCGGTATCGCCCTGACCGCGCTCTATGCGCCCAACGGTTTGATCGGCCAGTTCGCCACGTCCCTGGGTTTCAAGATCGCCTACACCCCGTTGGGCATCACCCTGGCGCTGACCTTCGTCACCCTGCCCTTCGTCGTGCGTACCCTGCAGCCGGTGCTGGCCGACATCCCGCGCGAAGTCGAGGAAGCCGCCGCCTGCCTCGGTGCCAAGCCGCTGCAGGTGGCCCGCCACGTGCTGCTGCCGGCGCTGCTGCCGGCCTGGCTGACCGGCTTCGCCCTGGCCTTCGCCCGCGGCGTTGGCGAGTACGGCTCGGTGATCTTCATCGCCGGCAACATGCCGATGAAGACCGAGATCCTGCCGCTGCTGATCATGGTGCAGCTGGACCAGTACAACTACGCCGGCGCCACCGCCATCGGCGTGCTGATGCTGGTGGTGTCGTTCATCCTGCTGCTGCTGATCAACCTGCTGCAGCGCCGCATCAGCCGTTCTTAAGGAGCCAGGCATGTCATCTGCAACCCTGACGGCCAGCGCCGCCAACAATGCCGCGCGCCGCGGTAACGCCCTGGGCCGCCGCCTGCTGATCATTTCGGCCTGGCTGGTGTTCGCCTTCTTCCTGCTGCTGCCCTTGTTCGTGGTGGCGACCGAGGCGCTCAAACAGGGCGCCGGCGTGTTCGTCGCTTCGATCCTCGAACCCGACGCCATCAGCGCCCTGAAACTGACCCTGCTCGCCGTGGGCATCGCCGTGCCGCTCAACCTGGTGTTCGGCGTAGCCGCCGCCTGGTGCGTGAGCAAGTACGAGTTCCGCGGCAAGAGCATTCTGGTGACCCTGATCGACCTGCCGTTCTCGGTGTCGCCGGTGATCGCCGGTCTGATCTACGTGCTGCTGTTCGGTGCCCAGGGCTTCTTCGGCCCCTGGTTGCGCGAGCACGACATCCAGATCATCTTCGCCCTGCCCGGCATCGTCCTGGCGACCATCTTTGTCACCGTGCCCTTCGTCGCCCGCGAGCTGATCCCGCTGATGCAGGAACAGGGCACGCAGGAGGAAGAGGCCGCGCGCCTGCTCGGTGCCAACGGCTGGCAGATGTTCTGGCACGTGACCCTGCCCAATATCAAATGGGGCCTGATCTACGGCGTGGTGCTGTGCACCGCGCGGGCCATGGGCGAGTTTGGCGCAGTATCGGTGGTCTCCGGACACATACGCGGCTACACCAATACGCTGCCGCTGCATGTCGAGATTCTCTACAACGAATACAATCACGTCGCCGCCTTCAGCGTTGCCAGCCTGCTACTGCTTCTGGCGCTGTTCATCCTGCTGCTCAAGCAGTGGAGCGAATCCCGTATCAACCGCCTGAAAGCCAGTGCGGGCGAGGAATAAAACATGAGTATCGAAATCCGCAACGTCAGCAAGAACTTCAATGCGTTCAAGGCGCTGAACGAGATCAACCTGAATATTCAGAGCGGCGAACTGGTCGCCTTGCTCGGCCCGTCCGGCTGCGGCAAGACCACCCTGCTGCGCATCATCGCCGGCCTGGAAACCCCGGACAGCGGCACCATCGAGTTCCACGGCGAAGACGTCTCCAACCACGACGTGCGTGATCGCAATGTCGGCTTCGTGTTCCAGCACTATGCGTTGTTCCGCCACATGACGGTGTTCGACAACGTCGCCTTCGGTCTGCGCATGAAGCCCAAGCGCGAGCGCCCGAGCGAAGACGTGATCCAGCAGAAAGTGCACGAACTGCTCAACCTGGTGCAACTCGACTGGCTCGGCGATCGCTACCCGGAACAACTCTCCGGCGGTCAGCGCCAGCGTATCGCCCTGGCCCGCGCCCTGGCGGTGGAGCCGAAAGTGCTGCTGCTCGACGAACCCTTCGGCGCGCTGGATGCCAAGGTGCGCAAGGAGCTGCGCCGCTGGCTGGCGCGCCTGCACGAGGACGTGCACCTGACCAGCGTGTTCGTCACCCACGACCAGGAAGAAGCCATGGAAGTGGCCGACCGCATCGTGGTGATGAACAAGGGCGTGATCGAGCAGATCGGCACGCCGGCCGAGGTATACGAAAACCCGGCCAGCGATTTCGTCTACCACTTCCTCGGTGATGCCAATCGCCTGTATGTGGGCAACGATCATCACGTGCTGTTCCGCCCGCACGAAGTCGACCTGTCCAGCGAACCGAGCCCGGAGCACAAGGCCGGCGAGGTGCGCGACATTCGTCTGCTCGGCGCGATCACCCGCATCACCCTCAAGGTCGAAGGCCAGGACGAGCTGATCGAGGCCGAGGTAGCCAAGGATCACGTCAGCCTGGACAACCTCGCCCGCGGTACCACCCTGTATTTCAAGCCCAAGGGTGGCAAGCCGGTCAGCGCCCAGGTGTAGCTCTTCGTAGGGTAGGACGTAAGGTGGGCGTAGGGTGGGCTTCAGCCCACCGAAACAGAGCTCAGCCTTTATTTGGTGGGCTAAAGCCCACCCTACAAAGCTGCAGGCCGCCGCGCTGCTGATCATCCCGTCGATGGTGACCAACATCTGGCAGCTGTGCGACGGTCGCAGCCCGCTGCCGATGCTGCTGGGCATGGCCGGCGGCCAGTGGTTGCGCAAACGCATCAGCGCGGAGCGCTTCAAACGCTGGTTCTTCATCGGCCTGTTGCTGCTTGGGGCAGAACTGGCGCTGCGCGGTCTCTGAGCCTGACCATCAAACGGCGGCAGCCTGCGAGTGCTTGAGGCCGAACCATTGCAGCTCGGCCAGCAGCGTCACCGCCAGCGCCTGAGCGATAACGAAGGCGTAGCCGAACAGGTTCGGCGACACCCTGCCGATCACCAGTACCAGCAGGCTGTCGATCACCCATAGCGCGTTGACCGCGATCACCACCCAGATCGCCTGACGGCTGATTTCGGCGCGGTTGGACAACCACACCAGCAGCGCTGCGAAGGGCAGCAAGGCGCTACCGGCGACCAGCAACAGCAGGCGCGGTAGTTCGAGCAAGACGCCCAGCCAGCCGGCCGCCAAGACCAGCAGCAGGCCGGTGACACCGCTGAGCAGGCCATCGAGCAAGAGGGTGTTGCGCAGCATCGGGGTGGGTTGCAGTGCGTTCATGGCGAATCCTCCGTAGCGGCACCGGGGCGGTGCCTGGCCTACAGATTTCGCCGAAACGCGCGGGGCGTCGATTACCTGCCAGGTAATGGCTGACATGACCTGGCTGAACTATCGTGCTGACCATGAACAATACCCAGACCGCCGGCGCCCTGTTGTGCCAATGGCGCCAAAGGCGCCGCCTGAGCCAGCTCGACCTCGCCTGCGAGGCACAGATATCCACCCGCCACCTGAGCTTCGTCGAAACCAGACGCGCCCGACCCAGCCGCGAGATGCTGCTGCATCTCGCCGAGCAGCTGGAGATTCCCTTGCGCGAGCGCAATCGCCTGCTCAGCGCCGAGTACCTGCGCAATCTGGCGAACAGCACCTGAACGGTAGCGATTTCCGACGAAATCACTCTTTTGGGTCATGCTACAGGGCGTCCGACGCAGTAGTCTTGGCGCTGCGTCATTGACGCTGCCCACTGCATACCTGCTCAAAACAATAACAAGGAGCACCCCGGATGCGCTGTAAAGCACTGTTGCGCCATGCTTTTTTCTGGTCGCTCGGACTTTTCGTCGGGCTCTCGCCAATGGCCTTCGCCGAGGCCGTCAGCCCGCAGGAGCAAATTCAGATACACGCCAGCCGCGCCACCAGCAGCCTCATGCTGTTACGTGGCGAAGGGTTCCAGAAGACCCATCAGCAGCGCCTGGACGCCGACCTGACCGCGCTGGCGGGTGCCATGCAGAACCTGGCGCAAGGCAACGCCGCACTTACCAGCGCCCATCAGGCACTCGTTACCCAATTGCGCAACGGTGTTTCCTATGGCCCCGGCGAAGAGAACGTACCCTGGCGTTTCCCCGAAGACCTGAGCCGTGCCCTGCGCGATTTTCTCAGCGCCGCACGCGCCCTACCCGGCGCCGAGGGCCAGAGCGAGCTGGCGGCGAAGATCGAATACCTCAGCGTGCAATACCTCAGCCGCTCCTACCTGGGCACCTTCGAGATCGCCCGCGAGCAGCCCGGCACCTACCTCGGTCAGGACGAACGCCTGCTGCTGCCGGCCATCGACAGTGAACTGCAGGCACTCAAGGACCAATCCGACCCACAGGTGAGCAAGCTACAGACACGCTGGAGTTACCTGCGTGCGGCGCTGGCCGACATGAACAGCCAGAGCAACACCCTGCAGAGCGTTTCCGGCCGTCCCTTCGCACCCATCACCGTGGACCGCCATGCACGCTCGATGACGGCACAGTGGATGGAAATGTTCTAGCCCCGCGACCGTGCAGAGCAATCGTAGGAGCCGGCTTGCTGGCGATGCTTTTCGTCAGCAGGGATGATGATCATCACGCCGCCGGATCGCCAGCAAGCTGGCTCCTACATGCGCTCCGTATCTACGTTTAACTGACCGGCTCAGGCCAGCGCCTTCTTCTCGCGAATGCAGGTGGGCCCGGCGATCTCCACCACGGCATGCTCGATTTCCTTGCGCAGGCCGAGCAGGAAGGCCAGTTCGGCGACCACGAACAGCGGGCCGATCACCAGGCCCATGACGTCATCGACGAATGCCGGCTTGCGCCCTTCGTAGTAATGACCGACGAACTGGATGACCCAGCCCACCACGAACAGGCCGATGCCGGTGCTCAGCCAGAGCGCCGTGGAGGCCTGCGCCAGGCCGGCAGCGGCCCACAGGCAGAGGCCCAGCAGCGCCGCCATCAGCAGGCCGAAACGGGTATCCAGGCGCAGGTAGAACCAGGCCGAAACCAGCGCCACCAGGGTGGCCGGTGCCAGCCACAGGCCGGCCATGGCGAAGCCGGGCCGCGACAGCAGCACCGCCACGGCCAGCACTATCATGGGAATGCCGATGAAATGACTGGCGATATTGCGCCGGTCGCGATGGTAGGCCGCATACTGGGCCAGATGATCGACGAGGGTTTTCATTGTTATCGTCCTCAGCTGTGGAACAGGCCCGCTCATGATCGCCGCGGCCCGTGCCACCGCTCTGTCGGCTAGCCGACAATGGCAGGGATCGCCGTACCGACCGCAACAGCCGACAGGAGCTGCGATGCCCGATCCACACCGCTATCTCGCGCTGCTACGCCAGGGTCACTGGTTCGCCGCGCTGCCCGATGAACTGAGCCAGGCGCTGCTGGCCATGGCCAGGGTGCAGCGTCTGGAGGCCGGGCAGCGCCTGTTCCACCGCGGCGACAAACCCTGCGGCCTGTACGCCGTGGTCGAAGGCGCGGTGCGCGTCGGTGCGGTCAGCGAGAGCGGCAAGGAGGCGCTGCTGACGCTGGTGGAGCCACCCTACTGGTTCGGCGAGATCTCCCTGTTCGACGGCCTGCCGCGCACCCACGACGCCTTCGCCGACAGCGCCAGCACCCTGCTGCTGTTGCCGCAGCACGAGCTGCTCGCCCTGCTCGAATGCCAGCCGCAGTACTGGCGCGACTTCGCCCTGCTGATGACGCACAAGCTGCGCCTGGCCTTCGTCGCCCTGGAGGACATGAGCCTGCTGCCGGCGGCGCCACGTTTGGCCCGGCGCCTGCTGCTGATGGCCGAGAACTATGGCGAGAGCGAGCCGCGCCGGGTGCTGCACCTGGCCCAGGAACAGCTGGCGCTGATGCTCGCGCTGTCGCGCCAGACCACCAATCAGATTCTCAAGGAGCTGCAGGCCCAGGGCGTGGTCCGTCTGACCTACGGCGAAATCGAAATTCTCGACCTCCACCGCCTGCGCCAGCTGGCCGGCTGAACCGCCAGCATTGCGCCACTGTCCAAGGCCAGTCTTGCCACAGGATGCCTGCTTCGATGCCCGTCACCGCCACTGCACTGCCCGATGTCCTCGCCGGCCCGCTACTGCGCCGCATGGAACCCGGCCGCCTGGTGCTGTGGCTGGTGGCCAGCCGCGCGCTGCGCCTGCAGCTGTGGCTGCGCCCCGACGACCAGGCGCCGCACCTGCACGCGCTGGACGATCACTGCCGGCAATTGCCGCTGGGCCGGCATGCCGTGCTGCACCTGATCGACCTGCCGCTCGAACAGGCACTGCCGCAGGACACGCGCATCGCCTACGACCTGCAGATCATCGACAGCGCAGGCGCGAAAGGCATGCGCGACTGGGCGCCGCACCTGCTCTACAACGGCGCTGAGCACGCTGATTTCGTCCTGCGCGCGCGGGTCGACCAGCTGCTCCATGGCTCCTGCCGCAAACCGCATCACGCCGCGACGGATGGCCTGCTCTGCGCCGACCGCCTGCTGGCCGAGCCTCACGACGCCAGGCAACGCCCGGCGCTGCTGCTGATGAGCGGCGATCAGGTCTACGTCGATGACGTCGCCGGGCCGCTGCTCTGCGCCATCCACCAACTGATCGCCCGCCTCGGCCTGTTCGACGAGTTTCTCCAAGGCGCCGTGGTCGAAGACAGCCAGGCGCTCTACGCCAACCCGGTGGGTTATTACCAGCGCGCCGACCTGCTGCCGGCGGTGAAGAGCAACCAGACCCTGCGCGACAGGTTCTTCGGCGGTGTAGAGAAACCCGTCTTCACCAGCAGCAGCGCCGACAACCATCTGGTGACCTTCGCCGAGATGATCGCCATGTACCTGCTGGTCTGGTCGCCAGTGCCCTGGACGCTGATCAGCGAACAGCCGCCGCCGCTGAGCGCAGAACAGCAGCAGCGTTATGCCCGTGAGCGCGAACGCATCGATGCCTTCCGCCAGAGCCTCGGCCAGGCTGCACGGGTGTTCGCCCACCTGCCGACGCTGATGATCTTCGACGACCACGACGTCACCGATGACTGGAACCTCTCCGCACGCTGGGAGCAGACCGCCTACGGCCACCCGTTCTCCAAACGCATCATCGGCAACGCCCTGCTTGCCTACCTGCTGTGCCAGGGCTGGGGCAACAACCCCGATGTATTCGATGAGCCGCTGCAGGCCTTTGCCGACCTGCTGCAGCAGCGGCAGAACGAGCATCTGCGGGCCGCAGCGCAGGACGCGCTGATCGACCAATTGCTGCACTTCGAGCAATGGCACTACGTGCTGCCGACCACGCCCGCGCTGCTGGTGCTGGACACCCGCACGCGTCGCTGGCGCAGCGAAGGGCATTTGTCGAAACCCTCGGGGCTGATGGACTGGGAGGCGCTGTGCGACTTCCAACAGGCACTGCTCGATCACCCCAGTTGCATCATCGTCTCGCCGGCGCCGATGTTCGGCGTGAAGCTGATCGAGGGCATCCAGAAGCTGTTCACCTACGCCGGCCACCCGCTGATGGTCGATGCGGAAAACTGGATGGCCCATCGCGGCGCGGCCAGCGTGATGCTAAACATCTTCCGCCACTCGCGTACGCCGGGGGACTTCGTCATTCTCTCCGGCGACGTGCACTACTCCTTCGCCTACCGCGTGAACATCCGCCACCGGCGCGCCAGCCCGACCATCTGGCAGATCACCAGCAGCGGTATCAAGAACGAATTCCCGGCCGACCTGCTGGACTGGTTCGACCGCCTCAACCGCTGGCTCTACGCGCCCTGGTCGCCGCTCAACTGGCTGACCAAGCGCCGCCGCATGCGCGTCACCCCGCTGATCCCCGACCGTAGCCGTTCGGGTGAACGCCTGTGGAACAGCGCCGGCCTCGGCCAGGTGTTCTTCGACGAGCAGGGTCGCCCCAAGCGCATCCTTCAGCTCAATGCGGATGGCTCGCAGCCGGTGACGTTCATCAGCGAACGCGAAGAGCAGCCGGCCCCCGCCACTACGCCTCGCAGTCACAATACTGCGCCTTAGGAAAACGACCCATCACAGGTGAGGACTTGCGGCACTCAGCGCAGCTTCTCCAGCATCTGGTAGTACCACATGCCCGCCGCCAGCATCGGATTGCCGAGCTGGTCACCCAGCGGCACCTTGATGTGCTTGCAGGCGGCGAATGTGTCGTACTGCTCCAGGTCGCCAGTGATCGCCTTGGCCATGATCTCGCCCATGATGTGGCTGGTGGCCACGCCATGGCCGGAGTAGCCCTGGCAGTACCAGACATTGCTCGACAGCTTGCCCAGTTGCGGGATGCGGTTCATCACGATGCCCATGGCGCAGCTCCACTGGAAATCGATCTGCACGCCCTTGAGCTGCGGGAAGGTGCGTTCGATGCACGGGCGCAGCTCGCCGGCGATGTCCCGTGAGTCGCGCCCGGAGTAGTTGGCGCCGCCGCCGAACAGCAGGCGGCCATCGCCGGTCAGGCGGTAGTAGTCGAGCACGAAGCGGCAGTCGTACACCGCCAGGTCATGCGGGTTGATCGCCTCGATCAGCTCGGCGCCCAGCGGCGCGGTGGTGACGATGCCGCCCATGGCCGGGAAGATCATGCCCTTGAGCTTGCGCCGCTCCAGCTTGTGGTAGACATCGCCGGCCAGCAGCACCTGTTTGGCCTCGATCCGCCCGCCGGTGGTGACCACCGCCGGGCGCGGGCCGTGGACGATATCCAGCACCTCGGAGTGTTCGAAGATCAGCGCACCCAGGCTCTCGGCGGCCTTGGCCTCGCCGAGGCACAGGTTGAGCGGGTGCAGGTGCATGTTGCGGGTGTTCTTCAGCGCGCCGCAGTACAGCTCGCTGCCCAGTTGCGCACGCACGCCGGCGGCGTCGAGCAGGGTCACATCATCGCCCATGCCACGGCGCAGCGCTTCGTCGTAGGTGGCCTTGAGCTCGTCCATATGGCTGGCTTTCATTGCCGTATGCAGGTGGCCGTGCTTGAGGTCGCAGTCGATGCCGTACTTGGCCACGCGGCTCTTGATGATCTCGTGGCCGCGCCAGCGCAGGTGCCAGATGAAGTCGTCCACTTCATCGCCCAACGTGTTGCGCATCTGCTTGCGCATGGCCTCGTCGCCGGAGAGGCTGCCGGTGACCTGGCCACCGTTGCGCCCGCTGGCGCCCCAGCCGACCTTGTTGGTTTCCACCACGGCCACCTTGAGGCCGCGCTCGGCCAGCTCCACTGCCGTGGCGATGCCGGTGAAACCGCCACCGATGATGGCCACGTCGACGGTGACACTGCCCTGCAGTGTCGGGTAGTCGCTCTCGAAGTTGAGCGAGGCCGAGTAGTAGGACGGCGCGCGCTCGGCGGCGGGTTTGACGGGTTGCTTGATCGTGTTCATTGCAGAATCCTTGTAGCGGCGGCACCGCCGTTGGGTGTCGCGGGGCCGCCTAGGCAGTGCGCACCAGTAAATCCGGAGAATTCGCGGCTGAAGCCGCTCCTACAGGGGGTGCACGCTTCGTAGGAACGGCTGGGCGGCACTCCGCTTTAGCCGCGAGCTGTTCAATTCATGCCCTCAAGCGTTGCTCAGATACCAACGCCAATCCTGCTCGCCGACCTCGCCCATGAACTGGCGATACTCGGCACGCTTGACGGCGAGAAAGACCTTGAGGAATTCGGCACCAAAGGCATCACGCGCCCAGCTGGAGCGCTCCAGCGCCTGGATCGCCGCCGACCACTGGGTCGGCAGGTACTCCGTGGCCTGGGCATAACCGTTACCTTCGATCGGCGCACCGGGATTGAGGTGGTCACGAATGCCACGGTGAATCCCGGCGAGGATCGCCGCCGCCGCCAGATAAGGGTTGGCATCGGCGCCACAGATACGATGCTCGACATGCCGGGTATTGGCGGGCCCGCCCGGCACGCGCAGGCTGACGGTACGGTTATCCACACCCCAGGTTGGCGCCAGCGGCGCATAGCTGTTGGCCTGGAAACGTCGGTAGGAGTTGGCGTTGGGGCAGAACAGCAGCAGCGAGTCGAGCAGGCTGGCTAGCATGCCGCCCACTGACTCGCGCAGCAGCGGCGTACCTGCCGGATCCTCGCTGGCGAACAGGTTGTTGCCCTGCGCGTCGGCCAGGCTCACATGCATATGCATGCCGGTGCCGGCCAGATGGTCGAACGGCTTGGCCATGAAGCAGGCCTGCATGCCGTGGCGGTGCGCCACGCCCTTGACCAGGCGTTTGTAGCGTACCGCCTGATCCATCGCCGCCAGCACCGGGCCGTGCTCCAGGGTGATCTCCACCTGGCCGGGGGCGTATTCAGAAATCGCCGTGCGCGCCGGAATGCCCTGCGCCTTGCAGGCGGCGTAGAGATCACGCAGGAAGGGTTCGATCTGCTCCAGTTCGCGCAGGCCGTAGACCTGGGTCTGCCGCGGGCGGCCGCCATCGGCGTCCAACGCTGGCTGTGGGCGACCCTCGGCATCACGTTTCTGGTCGAGCAGGTAGAACTCCAGCTCGCAGGCCATCACCGGGTAATAGCCCTCGGCTTCGAGCTGCTCGATCACGCGGATCAGCAGCTGGCGCGGATCGGCCGGCGTGGCCGGCAGGCCTTCGGTCGGGTGCATCGACACCTGCACGGCGGCGGTGGGCATCTGCCGCCAGGGCAGGCGCACCAAGCTGCCGGGCAGCGGATAGGCGCGGCAATCGATATCGCCTACCTCCCAGACCAGGCCGGAGTCCTCGACATCCTCGCCCTGGATGGACAGGCCGAGCATGGTGCTCGGCAGCGGCCGGCCGCTCTGGTACAGCGCCAGCAGTTCCTCGCGGTGCAGCAGCTTGCCGCGCGGCACGCCATTGGCGTCGAGAATGAATAGCTCGATCAGCTCGATATCGGGATTGTTCGTCAGGAAGTCCTGAGCTTCCTGCACGGGGGCGAAAGTCGTCATATCGCACTCGCTTGCGCCAGTTGGGCGCTCGGTGTCCGCACGGCCCGTTCGATTCGTGAACAGGTTGCACAGGCAGACAAATGGGCATCAGCGGCTGCGGACATGGCGCAGCCATCGGTGTCAGCGGGCGGGGACGGCGTCCGGTGGGCGGGCGTGGCGGCAGTGCCACAGCGCCCAGAAGGCGAGGATGATGGTCAGCAGCGGGTTGAGCCGCTCCAACAAGCGCCGCCGCGCAGGCGCGCGGTACAGCGGAACATGGACTTGGCAGGCCAGGGAGATCATGGCTTGGCAGCGTCGCACAGGGTTTGACGTGCGTTAAATCGGGGTTTTCATACGTTTGGTTATGCGCTGGCTAAACAATCCCGCCCATGCAAACCAAATCGACCCGTAGGGTGCGCCGTGCGCACCATTACCCACACGACAGACAGCAGTGCGCACAACGCATCCTACGGCTCCGGCCGATAGCCCAGGCGCAAACCACCCCAATGCTTGCCCTGCACCATGATTGGCACCGACAGGTCATGCATCAGCTCGCCGGTATCGCGCATGTAGGTCTGCAGCAGCAGCGCCTGCCTGTGGCTGCCGCAACGAATGCCGGTGCGGTCATTGAACAGGCGCTTACCGCGGCTGCGGGTGGCATCGACGGCCGGGTCGCCGCTGGGCGGGTGGTTGAACGCAGCGTTATGGGTCGGCACGTAGCCTTCCGGGGTGGTGGAAATGGCGAACACCAGCCCTTCATGGCGCTTGAGCAAGGGCTCCTGCAACGCCGGCAACACCTGGTCGGCGTACTGGTCAAAGCGGGTGCGGTACTTCTGCGGTTGGGTGCCGGCGATTGGTTGGTAGCGACGGTCGAACAGATCGTCGAGGCCGATGCGACCGGCCTGCAGGTCCTGCTCGAACTGGGCCGCGATGGCGGCGGCGCCTTCGCGGGCCAGGTCGTAGGCGCGCTGGTGGTAATCATCCAGGCCCACTTCGGCGAGCTGCTCGCTGACGGTCTCGGCCTGGCCCACCAGTTGTTCGGCTGCGTCTGCCAGTTGCCGCGTCTGCCCTTCGCTGCCTTGCACATCGTCCTGCAATTGCAGGGCGGCAGCCGAGAGGCTGGCCAGGCGCTGGTGGTTGTCCGCCGTGCCGGCGCTGATCTGCGCCACCTGCTGTTCGACTTCCTCGGCCTGGTCGGCGATGCCGTGCAGGTGGCTGCCGGCCGTCTCGATCTGCTGTGCGGCCTGTTCCAGCTCGACACTCTGGCGCTGGATATGAGCGACCACCGCCGCGCTCTGCTGGCGGATGTCGGCGACCATCTGGCTGACTTCCTCGGTGGCGCTGGCGGTGCGCGCGGCAAGGTTGCGCACCTCGTCGGCGACCACGGCAAAACCGCGGCCCATCTCGCCGGCGCGGGCAGCCTCGATGGCCGCGTTGAGCGCCAGCAGATTGGTCTGGCTGGCGATGGACTGGATCACCTGGGTGACCTGCTCGATCTGTTCGGTACGGCTACCGAGACCATCGATCAGCTCGCGACTGGCCAGGGTCTGGGCGCTGAGCTGCTGCATGCGTTCGATGGCCTGATTGAGTTCGGCCTGACCGTTGGCGCTGGCATCACGCACATGGCGGGCCGCGGCCAGGGTCTGCTCGGCACGAGCGGCGCTGTCCTGCTCGGTGTGGGTGATGGCCTCGGCAGCCTGGCTGACCTGCTGCACCGCCGTCAGCTGCGATTGCAGGCGAGCGGCCAGATGCTTGACCGCATGGGCCACCTTGGCTGCGGACAGCGCGTTGTGGCAGGTGTGACGCGACAGCCCGCGGCTGAGCTCGACGAAGTCAGTGCTGGCGACTTGCTGCGCGGCGGGCGAACTGTCGTCGCGACGCTGCCATAGTCCCAGCCAGGGCCATAACGCCAGCAACAGATAGGACGGCACGCTCACGTAGAGCGGCAACTGCATCTGCTGGTAGACGAGCATCAGCCCGGCAAGGCCAACGGCATGCAATACGAAAGCGATCGGTGAACGGACAAAGGCAGCTTGCATGACCGACCTCAGAGTTCTTGTTCTGGCGCGCGGCGAGGCGCTGTAGACGGACGGGGTCACGGCGGGTTCTCTCCTTGAATATCCCACGCAACCTGGGCAGCAGGCTACGTGTACGACAGGCCCGACGAAAAATAAGCGTGTGCAGGCCGGGCACGATGACCGGGATTCGAGCAGCTTGGACGCGCCAGCACCATAAAACTTTGGTAGCAAGCTGCCATGAATTTAGGCAGTGCCCCATCAGGCTCAACAAGGCTTCCATAGCTGCCTTTCGCAGAAAATCCGCACCGGGCGCAGCACCTACACACTCGCTGTATCGACACTTAACTCAGTGGCATTAGCAGGCTGTTGAAAAACCACCTCGGCTCTGGCCTCCTGCATCCGAGCATCCGAGCATCCGAGCATCCGAGCATCCGAGCATCCGTGCATCCGTGCATCCGTAGCCCGGGTTTTCAGGCCTGCTACCCCACCATGCGATGGCGCTTGACGAAGCGCCGGTCCAGCCAGTCCTTGCAATGCCCGTACAACTGCCCGCCGGCGCTCCAGTCGTGCCAACCGAACAGCGCCCCGCCATCGCCGGTGGCGAGCAGGGCCAGGCTTTGCCATTGCGCCCGATACTGGCGCAGCGGGCGCCCCTGCAGCGCGGCCTGCAGATTGGTGCTGAGTACCGGCGCCTGACGCACTGCGAAACGCCCGCTGCGACGCATGCCGTCGAGGCTGGCGCTGTCGCCGACAGCGAAGATCTGTGCATGGGACTCGCACTGCAGGGTCGGACGAATGGCGATGAATCCGGCTGCGTCGCTGGCCAGTTGGCTCGCCGTCAGCCACGACCAGGGACGCGCACCGCTGGCCAGTAGCAGGCGCCGCCCGCGCCATACCGGCTCGTCACCACTGAGCAGCCAGTCTTCCTCGATTCGGCCGATCGGGCAATGCTCGCGCACCTGCACGCCGCGCTGACGCAGATGCCCCAGTGCGCGCAGCCGCAGCCCCGGCCCCAGCCCGTCGAGCAGGGTTCCGCCGCAGAACAGCGCCAGCGCCGGTACCTTGCCGGCCAGCGCCAGGGCCAGCTCCACACCACCAGCCCCGCCACCGAGAATCGCCATGCGCCGTGGCTCGGCCTGCCATTGCTGCCAGCCTTCGAGCATCCGCTCGATGGGCCTGGCGGCCAACACCTGCATCCCTTCGCCCTGCTGCGGTGGAATGGCCATACCGGCACCGACGTTGAGCGACAGCCACTCACTCTGCAGGCTTCGGCCGTCTGCGAGCTGCAGGATGCGCGCATCGGCATCGAGCGACGCGATCTCGCCCTCGATCAGCTCGACCTTGGCCGCCCGGCACAGCGGCTGCAGCTCCACGCGGCAGTCTGCCGGGCTGAAACGGCCGCTGATCAGCCCCGGCAACATACCGGCGTACCAGGCTTCCGGGCCAGGGCTGAGCAAACCAATGCGGCCTGGCGGACGCTCCACCAGCGCCCAGCGGCGCAACACGCCAAGGTGGGCATGGCCGGCCCCGGCCAGAATCAGATCGTACTGGGTCATGCGTTAATTGCATCCGTCGCGGAACTGGCTCGGCACTTGGCCGGCACAGCGTTTGAAAGCTCGATAGTCCAATTCATGCTCGTGCAGCAGGGCAGACCATTCTGCGGACTCTGACGCCTGCCACGACTCAGCAAAGTCACACTCGGGCAAAGAGAGTGTCGTTACACCTGCGTAACCGCAACCGTTGACCGCAAGAAACTTGTGACGTGCTGTAAGTCGTCATTCGTCGCGCGATCCAGACGGATGAGACTCGCAGCGCAATCATCGCGCCAGTAGTCGGCTAGAATGGCTCTGCGCGCGACCGCTCCTCAGACCTGACAGCGTCCACCGGACTTCGGCGCCCTCGTAGTAGCCATGAGGCGCCCAGGATGCTTCGACCGCTTCGCTCACTGATCTTGCTGCTTTGCCTGGCCTGCGTCGTGCCGGCCTGGGCGACCAGTGCGTTGCCGTTACTCAAGCTCAGCGCTGCCGATCTGGCCACGCCGCTGAGCATCGAGCACAGCCTGCTGCTGGAAGACCCCAGCGGCCAGCTGAGCGCCAGCGAGGTACTGCAGCGCATCGCGCAAGAGGGCCGCCAGGTTCAGGGTACCGCCCGCATCGGCTATACACGCAGCGCCTGGTGGCTCGCCGTGCAATTGCAGACACCGCCAGCCGAACGCCTGCAACTGATCATCGGCCAGACCTTCCTCGATGATCTGGAGGTCTGGCTGTTCGATGGCGAGCAGTCGCTCGGCCCGCTGTACAGCGGCGCAAAACGTCCATTCGCCGAACGTGGCGAGCCCTATCCACAGTTTCTGCTCAACCTGCCGCGCTTGGGCGATGGCCCGCACAGCCTGCTGCTGCGCGTGCAGAGTCATTCGGCGATCAACCTGCCGCTGCAGGTGGTCGGCGCCGAACAGGGCCAACAACTGATCGCCTACAGCTGGCTACAGAGCGGCCTGCTGATCGGCGCCCTGCTGGCGCTGGCACTGTTCTATCTGGTCAAGTTCAGCACCCTGCGCGAGGCGCAGCTGGCCTACCTCAGCCTCACCTCGTTGTGCGTAGCGCTGTACAACACCAGCCTGTACAACATTGCCGGCCTGCTCTGGCCGCAGTGGACGCTGCTGCCCAAATTGCTGATCAATCTACCCACCGCCGGGATGATGATCTTCAGCTCGCTGTTCATCGCCAGCGCCCTGGGCCTGCAGCTGGGACGTCTGCGCTGGCTGCGCGATGCCCTGTTCGGTGCCACCTTGCTGGTCTGCATCGGCGGCGTCTTCATCGACCATCCCCACGCCTACCAGACCCTCAACCTGCTGACGCTGGCCACCGGGCTGTATCAGTTGCTGCTGATGATCCTCGGCGTCTATCAGCGCCGCCCTTATGCACCGGGCTATCTGCTGTGCTGGAGTGCTGCGCTGGTGCTGATGCTGCTGGTGCCGCTGAGCCGCGCCGGGCTGATTCCGCTACCTGCTGGCTTCTATGCGCTGTATGCCTACCTGCCGGCGCTGAGCATGCTGCTGTTCGGCGCCCTGCTCGACAAGCAGCTGGAACGCGTACGCCGCGTGCTGCTGAGCAGCCAGGCGCAGGCCATCGATAATCTGGAGCAATACCAGGCGCTGTTTCGCCACAGCGGCGAAGGCATCTTCCGCTGCCATCGCGACGGCCAACTGCTGGACGCCAACCCGAGCCTGGCGCGTCTGCTCGGTAGCGAGACCCTGCCGGACGATCTCAGCCAGCTGTCACTGCAGAGTCTGGTGGGCGAAACCCAGTGGCGCTGGCTGCTGTTGCAACTCGACGTGCAGGCTGGCGCAGTCAGCTGCGAGTGCCAGCTGTACGACCTCGAACAGCGGCCACGCTGGGTCTACCTGTCGCTGCACCTGCGTCCGCATCAGGAATTCATCGAAGGCATAGTGGTCGACCTCAGCGAGCGCCGCGCACTGGAAGAACGCCTGCAACAGCTCGCCGCCCACGACGCCCTGACCGGCCTGCTCAACCGCCGCGAGCTGGAAAGACTGCTCTCGGAAACGCTCAGCGGCGCAGCCAAACGGCGCTTCAGCCACCTGCTGTTACTGGGGCTGGATCGCTTCAAGCAGGTCAACGACCTCTGTGGTCATTCCGCCGGTGACCAGTTGCTCAGGCAATTGGCAACCCAGCTCGCGCACCAGTTGCCGCGACATGCCGAGCTGGCCCGCGTCGGCGGTGACGAGTTCGCCATTCTCCTTCGTGAAGTCGATGACGAAGCTGCGCTGAGCCAGGCCGAGCAGTTGCGCCGCGCCGTCGAGCAGTTCGTTTTCACCTGGCAGGGGCGCCCCTTCCGTCTCCACACCAGCATCGGCCTGCTCGCCCTTGGCTCTGGCGTGCGCGACTGGGAGACCGCACTGACCTGGGCCAGCAGCGCCAGCCAACTGGCCAAGCACCAGGGCCGCAACCGCGTGTGCCAGTTCAACCCGGAAGACGGCGCGCTGCTCGAACATCAACGCCAGTTGCAGTGGATTACCCGCCTGCGCGAGGCCTGCGAACGCGGTCATTTCGAGCTGTTCTACCAACCCGTACAAGCGCTGCAGAGTGCCACCGCCGGCCTGCACTACGAAGTCCTGCTGCGCTACCGCGATCCGCAGAGTGGCGAGTGGATCAGCCCGGCGCAATTTCTCGATGCAGCGGCGCGTTATGACTTTCTCGGCGCCATCGACCGCTGGGTCGTCCAGCATCTGTGCGCCTGGCTGGCCGCCAACCCGCGGCACCTGGCGCAATTGGCTCAGGTCAACGTCAACCTCAGCGCCAACTCTCTGCTCGATTCCGACTTCCACCGTTTGCTGCAGAATGAGCTGCAGCAGCACGGCCTGCCGCCCGGAAAATTCGTAACCGCTCCATAAACCCCGTCCTGGCGGACGGTTTTTTCAGGAAGCAGAGGCAGAAGCTGGCGAGCAGTTCCACGGCAGCAGCGCTTCGTAATCCTCGACGCGGCTCGCCGCTGACAGGCGTTCAAGGATGTGGCGCAACCAGGCGTAAGGCTCTTGCCCGTTGGCTTTGGCAGTTTC
>NZ_QASO01000096.1 GCF_003052605.1 Ectopseudomonas oleovorans
GTAGGAGCGGCGCCCCGCCGCGAACAATGGCTGCACCACAAGTATCGAGCCGGCCTCAACAGCTTCGCCCCGAGGCGGGGCTCCCACGCCAATCCAGCAAACGACGCGACCCCTGTAGGAGCGGCGCCCCGCCGCGAATAGCCATCACCCTGCAATACCGAAGCAATAGCTAAAGGCTGCGCCCAACTGCCCTCATATCCACACCGCATCCCAATGCGGATAATCACCCGCTCGTTCCACGAGCCCGGCTCTCAAGGGGTTCGACACCACATATCTCGCCACACTCCGAACATCCTCCTCCCGACGCAGCGCATGATCATGGAATCCCTTCTGCCATATCGGCCTACCCAGGCGCTTGGCGGAAATGGATTTGACCCTGCCCACCAAGCGGGTCAGGTCCTCATTCTGTAGTTGCAATAGCCAGTGCAGATGATCAGGCATCACGACAAAGCAGAGCGTTTGATGCGATCCAAGCAACTGATCTTGACGAATGACCCGTATGAGCGTGCGCGCCGCTGAAAAATCAGCAAAAACAGGCAGACGACCATTGGTTACGGTGGTGACAAGATAGATTTGTCCGCTACTGGACCAGCGTCCGTCGCGAAGTCTGTGTGAGGCGTAGCGTTTCTCTGTCATCGGATTCCCTTCCGCAGGAGTGTCTAATTCCAGCTTAGACGAGTGTGGTTCTGGGAAAAGCTTCGCCCCGAGGCGGGGCTCCTACGCCAGCCCAGCAAACGACGCGACCCCCTGTAGGAGCGGCGCCCCGCCGCGAACAGTGGCGGCTATCCCACAATCCCGAACGCAACCCCAAAGCTTGGCCCCGAGGCGGGGCTCCTACGCCAACCCAGCAAACGCCACCGCCCGCGTAGGAGCGGCGCCCCGCCGCGAACAATGGCTGCCCCACAAATATCGAGCCGGCCTCAACAGCTTCGCCCCGAGGCGGGGCTCCCACACCAACCCAGCAAACGCCACCGCCCGTGTAGGAGCGGCGCCTCGCCGCGAACAATGGCGGCTATCCCACAATCCCGAGCGCAACCCCAAAGCTTCGCCCCGAGGCGGGGCTCCTACGCCAACCCAGCACACGCCACCGCCCGCGTAGGAGCGGAGCCCCGCCGCGAACAATGGCGGCTATCCCACAATCCCAAACGCAACCCCAAAGCTTCGCCCCGAGGCGGGGCTCCTACACCGATCCAGTATGCCTGTCACACAAAGCCCGCATCATCACAACTAACCGCAAAACTCGCTAACACATTGTTTTTTAGGCTGTTCAAAAGCTGATCAGCGTGCTACAACCGATCCATCGAGTCTTCTAGCCGCTTGAAAAAGAAGGGAAAACCATGACCAAGTCGGAGTTGATCGAAAGAATCGTCACCCACCAGGGCCAGCTTTCCTCCAAGGATGTCGAGTTGGCCATCAAGACCATGCTGGAGCAAATGTCCCAGGCGCTGGCCACGGGAGACCGCATCGAGATTCGTGGTTTCGGTAGCTTCTCGCTGCACTATCGCGCTCCGCGTGTAGGGCGTAACCCCAAAACCGGCCAATCGGTACGTCTGGATGGCAAGTTTGTACCGCATTTCAAGCCGGGCAAGGAGTTGCGTGATAGGGTCAATGAGGATGAGTAAGCAACTGTAGAGCCCTTCGCTCGTGTCGACCCCTTGTTAGATGGCAATCTGACATAAAGCGCCTCTCGTACTTGCGAAATTACAGAAAACGGTCAAAATGTGTGGCTTTTCACAAAGCATCTGGTTGCTACGCTTTCAGCTGGTTGAACTCACCAGCTTTATCTGAGCAGCCATCCACATTGCTGGGCTGAGTCCCTTTGAATTTCGCCAGCGTTAGGGATTGACTCGTGCGGTACCCCTCCATTGTTCATCATGGCGCTGTAACGGGTGTGACGGGCTCTTGCCATCAGCTACAGATGGATCATGAGCATGCGTTGCTAATTGACTGTGGCCTATTTCAAGGCGCGGAAACCTCTCCAGAAGGCCGTGCGAATGCCGGTAACCTCGCCATCGATTTTTCCCTGGATGGTATCAGGGCTCTGGTCGCAACCCATGTTCACATCGATCATGTTGGCCGCATTCCCTATCTGCTAGCCGCTGGCTTCAAAGGCCCGATTCTCTGCAGTGAGCCATCAGCCAAGCTGCTACCTATCGTTCTCGAAGATGCCTTCAAGCTTGGTTTTAGTCGCGATCAGAAACAAGTCGAGCGTTACCTCAAGCTAATCGAGCAGCGCATCGTCGCTTTGCCCTACAAACAATGGTTCAGCTTGATCGACACGCCGCAACTCAACGCGCGGATTCGTCTACAGCGTGCTGGCCACATCCTCGGCTCGGCCTACGTCGAAGTGGATCTGCACTACCCCGAGACGGGCGAGAAGAAACGCATTGTGTTTTCCGGCGACCTCGGCGCACCCCATGCCCCAATCCTGCCGGCGCCGAAAGCTCCCTACAAAGCCGATATTCTGGTTATCGAAAGCACTTACGGCGACCGCCTGCACGAAGACCGCCGCAGTCGTCGTGCGCGACTGGAAAAAGTGCTCGAACACGCGCTGAGTAACCAGGGCACAGTGCTGATACCCGCCTTCAGTATTGGTCGCACTCAAGAGTTGCTCTATGAGCTGGAAGACATCATCCATCGCAGAGCGCTGAAAGAATCTACCAAAGCTCAGTCAAGTGCTTCAAAACCGGGCACCAGCAAAGCTGCAACGCTCGACTGGACGAATCTACCCATCATTCTCGACTCCCCGCTGGCCAGTCGTTTTACAGCGGTATACCGCGAGCTCGATCATTTCTGGGACGCAGAGGCGAGGGCGCGCTTGGCCAAGGGCCGTAATCCATTGGCTTTCCGTAACCTGCTTACGGTCGACAGCCACCAGGCACACCTGGCCATGGTCAACCGTCTGGCCCAAACCACTCAGCCGGCTATCGTTATAGCCGGCAACGGCATGTGCTCCAGCGGGCGTATCGTCAACTACCTAAAAGCGATGCTGGGTGACGAGCGGCATGATGTGCTGTTCGTCGGCTACCAGGCCGAGGGTACGCCGGGACGACAGATCCAGCGTTTTGGCCCGCGTAGTGGCTATGTGGAATTTGACGGGCAGCGCTATGACATTCGCGCTCAGGTGCATACCATGGGCGGCTATTCAGCTCATGCCGACCAAGCCGGGTTGCTCAAGTTCGTAAGCGGCATGCGCAACAAGCCCGGAGAAATTCGTATCGTGCATGGCGAACCAGATGCCAAGCGAGAGCTCGCACGGATGTATCGGGCTTTATATGCACAAGCAGGATGTCCGCTCAACGTAGTAGTTCCGGGTTAAACCCGTGCTTTTTGCAGGCACTTATCAGATGCCAGCAAGAGCAAACACCAACGTTTTTCAATGATAATTAGACCTCGGAGATAGTGTGAGTACCGAACCCGCAAAGCCCTACGAGCCCATAGCAGATGAAATCGATCTTGTGGAGCTGTTCCAGAAACTCTGGCAACAGAAGTACCTGATCATTGCCTGTACGCTTGCCGTAGCGGTCTGTGCTGCAGGCTACGCTTGGCTTGCCACGCCTCACTATCAGGTGCAAAGCATGCTACGACCGGCTCCATTAAAAGAGCTGGATGAACTCAATAGTACGGGCGTATACAGCTTAACGCCTGAAGAAGCACTGCAACGCGTAGGTGCAGCACTGGACTCCTACAGTTCACGCTCGCAGTTTTTCCGAGACAATCAGGCTTTATTTGAACCGCTAAAGAAGGGTGACAAGACCCTTGAGCAGGTATTTGAGGATTTTAAGGAAAACTTCACCTTGTTGCAGCCGGATCCAAAGAAAACCAACAACCTTACGCCTTATGTTGGGCTGCGTCTTGAATACCCTGAATACTTAGATGGCGTGACCATTCTCAATGGTATGGTCGAGCAAGCCATCATCGATGAGCGCCGCCGTGTGGCGCTCGATCTGGAAGGCGTTATCCAGAACCGCCTGAACAAGATCGAACGGCAAATGGCGGCTGCGCGTGCCAGTTATGAGGCCAAGAAAGAGGCGACCATCGCCAAGCTGAGTGAAGATGACAGGCTCCAGATTGCTAATTTGCAAGATGAGCTCAAGGCGCTCAGAGCTGAGCTGCGTACTCGTCGACAGAACCGCATTGCCCAGCTCGACGAGGCTATTGCCATCGCCAAATCACTTGGTATCTCCAAGCCGACCAATCCCACGTCCTTGGGCGGTGTCGATGCAGCGGCAGGGCAGGGTAACGTTTTCCGTACAGAAGTGATCAGCCAGCAGTTCCCCCTGCACTTCATGGGCACTGAAGCCCTGGAGGCCGAGCGCAATATCCTGCTCAAGCGTCGTTCGGATGATCACACCGAGCCAAAAATCGCTGCGATCCAGAAGAAACTGCAGATGCTCGAGCACAACCGCCAGATCGAGATGATGCAGAGCCGGGAGAATGAAGACCTTTTCCTGGCCAAGTTGGCAGAAATGCGTGAAGAAGCGGCTCGTTTAAAGAGTATCCGGCCTAATCTTGAACAACTGAACCTGGTGCGTATCGACCAGCCGGCTATCAAGCCACTTAAACCCATCAAACCCAAGAAAATGCTGATCGTGGCAATTGGCTTGGTGCTGGGCGGCATGCTCGGCGTATTCGTCGCGCTGATCCGCATCGTATTTACCGGGAACCGTACGCGAAGCGCCTGATTCACCTATTGCCCTGCTGCATGGCAATGCAGGGTGTTGCTGCACTCGATCGAGAAGAATTACTCACCGTGACCACGTTAACCTGCTTCAAAGCCTACGACATCCGCGGCCAGCTCGGCGCTGAGCTCAATGAGAACATCGCCTACCGCATTGGCCGCGCCTACGCGCAGTTCCTTGATGCCAAACGCATCGTGATCGGTGGCGATATGCGTCTATCCACTGCAGGCCTCAAGCAGGCCCTGGCCAACGGCCTGATGGACGCCGGCTGCGACGTCATCGATCTGGGCATGACCGGCACCGAAGAAGTTTACTTCGCCGCCTTCCACCTCGATGTCGACGGTGGCATCGAAGTCACCGCCAGCCACAACCCCATCGACTTCAACGGCATGAAGCTGGTGCGCCGCGGCGCCCAGCCGATCTCCGGTGATACCGGCCTCAAGGACATCCAGCGCCTGGCCGAGGCAAACGCCTTCGCGCCGGTGCAAAAACGCGGCAGCCTGACCCGCCAGTCCTGCCAGGATGCCTACATCGAACACCTGCTCGGCTACATCGACGCCCCGGCGCTCAAGCCGCTCAAGCTGGTGGTCAACGCCGGCAACGGCGCTGCCGGCCACGTCATCGACGCCCTGGAACGGCGCTTCCAGGCCCTCGGCGTGCCGGTGCAGTTCATCAAGGTCCACCACCAAGCGGACGGCCGCTTCCCCAACGGCATCCCCAACCCCATCCTGCCGGAAAACCGCCCGGCCACCGCCGATGCGGTCAGGGCGCACAATGCCGACATGGGCATCGCCTGGGACGGCGACTTCGACCGCTGCTTCCTGTTCGACGAGAACGGCGAATTCATCGAGGGCTACTACATCGTCGGCTTGCTCGCCGAAGCCTTCCTGAAGAAGGAACCGGGCGCCAAGATCATCCACGACCCGCGCCTGACCTGGAACACCATCGATATCTGCGAGAAGAACGGTGGCCAGGCCATCCAGAGCAAGACCGGCCATGCCTTCATCAAGGAGCGCATGCGCAAGGAAAACGCCATCTACGGCGGCGAAATGAGCGCCCACCACTACTTCCGCGACTTCGCCTACTGCGACAGCGGCATGATCCCCTGGCTGCTGGTCGCCGAACTGATGAGCCGCCAGGGTAAGAAACTCTCCGAGCTGGTGGGCGAGCGCATGGCCGCCTATCCGTGCAGCGGCGAGATCAACTACACCGTCAACGACGCCAAGGCCGTGCTCGCTGCCGTGCAGGCGCACTTCGCCGAGCAGAACCCCAAACTGGACACTGCCGATGGCGTGAGCCTCGAGTTTGCGGACTGGCGGATGAATCTGCGCGTGTCCAATACCGAACCGCTGCTGCGACTGAACATCGAATCCAGACATCAGGCGAGCCTGGTGGCGGATCAAGTCAAGGCAGTTGAACGCATCATTGCCGCCTCTGAACGTAACTGAGGCGAATAGCTTGAAAGGAATAGACGAGAAATGAAGCTTATCCCCGTGATCATGTCTGGTGGTGTTGGCAGCCGGCTCTGGCCAGTATCCAGAGAGGCCCATCCCAAGCCGTTCATGCCGCTGCCGGATGGCCAGAACCTGCTGCACAAGACCTTCGTGCGCGCGGCCTCGCTGGACGATGTGGCGGAGGTGATGACCGTCACCAACCAGGAACTGTTCTTCAAGACCGAAGACGAATATCTGCGCGCTAGCCAGGTCCGCAGCCCGCAAAGCTTCATTCTCGAGCCCTTCGGATGCAACACCGCGGCTGCAGTGGCCGCTGCCGCGCTGCAGCTGGAGAGCGTTCACGGGGCGGATGCCCAGATGCTGGTGCTCGCTGCGGATCACCTGATCGCCGATCAGGCGGCCTTTGCCGAAGCGGTCAGGAAGGCCCAGGCACTGGCCGCCGAAGGCTGGCTGGTAACCTTCGGCATCCAGCCCGAGTATCCGGAAACCGGGTTCGGCTATATCGAAGCGGATGCTCGCACGCCGCTGGGCGGTGGCCTGAAGGTGCAGCGCTTCGTCGAAAAGCCTGACCTCGCCACGGCCCAGGAGTATGTGGCGGCCGGCAACTACTACTGGAACTCGGGCATGTTCTGCTTCCGGGTCGGCAGTGTGCTGGCGGAACTGCAGAAACATGCAGTGGATGTACTCGAGGCCGTACGTGCCACTCTCGAGCAGTCGCGGCTGAGCGAAGGGGACAAGCACCGCTGCGTGCGCCTCGATGCCAAACAGTTCGCCGCCGTGCCGGACATTTCCATCGACTACGCACTGATGGAGCGCTCGGAGCGGGTCGCCACCGTACCCTGCGACATCGGCTGGAGCGATATCGGCTCCTGGAATGCCATGGGCGAGCTCACCGCGGCGGATGCCAGCGGCAACCGCCTGGAAGGCGAAGTGCTGGTGCATGGGGCGCACAACAACTATGTGCAAAGCCCTGAGCGCCTGACCGCATTGGTCGGCGTTGAAGACCTGATCGTCGTGGATACCCCCGATGCCGTGCTGGTCGCCCACAAGGATCATGCGCAGGACGTCAAGCACATC
The DNA here is from genome assembly GCF_003052605.1 of Ectopseudomonas oleovorans. GTDB lineage: Bacteria > Pseudomonadota > Gammaproteobacteria > Pseudomonadales > Pseudomonadaceae > Aquipseudomonas > Aquipseudomonas oleovorans_A. The sequence continues at coordinate 7,214 of NZ_QASO01000096.1, forward strand.
GTCAGTCAACTGAAGAAGAGTGGCCACGACGCGCACCTGATGCACCGTACCGTCCACCGTCCCTGGGGAACCTATACCACCCTGGAAGAAGGCGAGCGCTTCAAGATCAAGCGCATCGTCGTCAAGCCAGGCGCTTCTCTGTCGCTGCAGATGCACCACCACCGCAGCGAGCACTGGATCGTGGTCAGCGGCATGGCCCGTGTTGTTAATGACGAGCGCGAGCTGCTGCTCGATACCAACGAGTCCACCTTCATCCGCGCTGGCCACAAGCATCGTCTGGAGAATCCCGGGGTGATCGATCTGGTGCTGATCGAGGTGCAGAGCGGTGACTACCTCGGCGAGGACGATATCGTGCGTTTCGAGGATGTCTACGGGCGCGCCGGAAAATGAACACCCCGGTAGAGCAGCTATATGGCAACTCTCTACGGCGACTGAACGCCACCCCCCGCGCAGGTGGGAATTCAGAGGCAAGCGCCTTGCCATACTTCGCCACAACCATCGAAACCTTGATCAAGGTAAGTCACTGATGCCAGCAGCAGTCAGGGCGCTTTGGGCCTACCGGGGCTTCATCCTCGGTAGCGTCAAGCGCGAGTTCCAGTCCAAGTATCGAAACTCCCTGCTGGGAGTGGCCTGGACCATTCTCCAGCCATTGGCGATGATCATCGTCTATACGGTGATCTTCTCCCAGGTCATGCGGGCAAAGCTGCCCGGAGTGGAGGGCCTGTTCGGCTATAGCATCTACCTGTGCGCAGGGGTGATCACCTGGGGCTTCTTCAGCGAAGTCGTCAGCCGCGCACAGAACATGTTCATCGACAACGCCAACCTGCTGAAGAAGCTCAGCTTTCCACGGCTGTGCCTACCGGTCACCCTGGTGCTCAATGCCAGCCTGAACTTTGCGATCATCTTCGGCTTGTTCACGCTGTTTCTGCTGATCAGTGGTCAGTTTCCGGGGTGGGTGTTCTTTGCCTTGTTCCCCGTGCTGCTGATTCAGGTGCTGTTTGCCATCGGGCTGGGTATCACGTTAGGCGTGTTGAACGTGTTCTTCCGCGATGTCGGCCAGTTGTTCACTGTGGCGCTGCAGTTCTGGTTCTGGCTGACGCCAATCGTCTACCCTTCCAGCATCCTGCCGGCGGCCGTGCAGCCGCTCATGCAACTGAATCCCATGGCCTCTCTGATCGGCGCCTACCAGCAGATCCTCGTACATGGGCAATCGCCGGACTGGGGCAGCCTGTGGCTTCCGGCCCTGCTGGGCATCCTGCTGTGTGTATGGGGCCTGCGGCTGTTCAGGAAGCACTCCGGCGAACTGGTGGATGAACTCTGATGGGCAGTATCAGTGTACGTAATCTGGGCAAGGCCTATAAGCAATATCCGACGCGCTGGTCGCGGCTGGCAGAGTGGCTGATTCCGCTCAGCAAACCGCGCCACAGTCTCAAATGGGTTCTGCAGGATCTCAACTTCGAGGTCCAGCCAGGCGAGGCCGTCGGCATCATCGGTATCAATGGCGCGGGCAAGAGCACCCTGCTGAAGATGATCACCGGTACCACCCAGCCAACCACCGGCAGCGTCACTATCACTGGTCGCGTGGCGGCCCTACTCGAGCTTGGGATGGGCTTTCATCCCGACTTTACCGGCCGACAGAATGCGATCATGGCCGGGCAGTTGCTGGGCTACAGCGTCAAGGAAGTGACCGAACTGATGCCGGAGATCGAGGCCTTTGCGGAGATCGGCGATTACATCGACCAGCCGGTCAGGGTCTACTCCAGCGGCATGCAGGTACGCCTGGCATTCAGTGTGGCTACGGCCATCCGCCCGGATGTGTTGATCGTCGATGAGGCATTGTCGGTAGGGGATACCTACTTTCAGCACAAGAGCTTCGAGCGCATCCGCGAGTTTCGCAAGCAGGGCACCACGTTGCTGATCGTCTCTCACGACAAGCAGGCGATTCAGTCCATCTGCGACAGGGCAATTCTTTTGACCGCTGGTAGATTGGCTATTGAGGGTCAGCCGGAAGCGGTGATGGATTATTACAACGCGTTGCTGGCTGAGAAAGAAAGTAATACCCGACAGGTGTTAACGACGAATGGAAAGACTAAAACGCAATCGGGAAGCGGTGAGGCTCAAATATTAAGCGTTGCCTTGTTGGACTCTAATAGTGAGCCGGCTGAAGTGGTTGAGGTCGGAGCCTATATTGCTTTGGAAGTTAAAGTTAGAGTAAATTTTGAAGTTCCAACGCTTGTCCTCGGATATATGATTAAGGATCGTTTGGGGCAACCGGTTTTCGGTACGAATACTTATCACCTAAAGAGCGTTGAAAAAGATTTGTGTGAAGGTGAAGAATTATTGTATAGGTTCAGCCTCCAGGCAAATCTAGGGTCAGGTACCTATTCGATTGCGCTCGCCTTGACGGATGGTGCGGATCATCTATCAAAAAACTATGAGTGGCAAGATTTGGCTGTGCTTTTCGAAGTTGTCAACCGAAGTAAAACTCCGTTTGTTGGTAATTGCTGGTTACCGCAAGCGGTGCATATATCTCGCTAGTGCTTGAATATATTTTATTTTCCATCGAAAGGTTAAAACCACCGGCTTTCAGCCGGTGAGCTTTAGCGCCACCATGCGGGGCTGGAGGGCAAGCGCATTGATTACAGATACGGCAGTCATACGGTCTACCAGATCGAGTATCACTTTGTTTGGGTGACTAAGTACCGATACAAGGTGCTCAGCGGTGAGGTTGCTGAGCGAGTGCGAGAGCTGGTGAGACAGACGTGCGAAGCATTTGAAATTCGGATTGTGAAAGGTGTGGTGAGCAAGGATCACGTGCATATTCTGGTGAGCAGTCCGCCGAATTTGGCGCCGAGTGAGATCATGAGGCGGATCAAGGGGCGTACGGCGAGCAAGCTTTTCGAGGAGTTTCCCCATCTGAAAAAGCGCTATTGGGGGCAGCATTTTTGGGCTCGCGGGTACTTTTGCGCGACGGTTGGGCAGATGACGGAAGAGATGATCAAGCAGTATCTGGAGCATCATTTTGAGCCGAGCCCGAACGATAATTTCAGGATGGAGCCTGACTGATCCGACGCGTCGTTCAGTCGACGCGTATCCGGACTTTCAGTCCGTAAGTCACTAACCCACCGACTTCAGTCGGTGGTTGT
>NZ_QASO01000097.1 GCF_003052605.1 Ectopseudomonas oleovorans
GGGTATGCGGATTTAATGGTTGATATGTGAAGTAGAAAGCGGAAGGGAAAACTAAATCCACAACGGACTAAATGGTTGATAGCTAACCGTGCCGGTCTTTCCAGATCCCCTTCCCTATAGCCATATGTAGGGAACACTTGAAAACTAGGCATATCTGTCTTGACAATAGCCCCGGTACAAGAAGCGGGTGTCGTTGTGCTCAGCCAGCCTTTCTTCGCCAAAAGCAATATTGCCACGAAGAGTGGTAGCCTACGGGCTCAGTACCTCCCCAGTTGGGTCATCGCCCGGCTAGAAGGTATTGAGGCGGCTCGGGGTGCATTGCACCATGTCGCGCCGGTCGGCAAGATGGAAGACTACATTGAGCGGATGTTGCGTAATGTCACGCCCTACTTGAACGAGGTGCACTGACCATGCATATCCAACCTACTCCCTTGAGGTCACAACAAAGCTAATGATCGATCTACTTGTTTTCCTCCCGGCATGTTTCGCACTGAACCTGGCGTTCGGCCCCAATAACCTCGTTGCGATGACACACGGTGCGCAAAAGGGCGTAGGGTTTTCCTTTATGGCAAGCACAGCACGGCTTGCCGTCTTCGTGCCCATGATTGCTGCTAGCGCGCTTGGTTTAGGGATGCTTTTGTCTGCTTCGGCGTTGGTCTTCAACGTGATCAAGATCGTTGGTGCCGCCTATCTGGTCTGGATGGGCATCAAGCTCCTCAGAACAACATCTGGCTCGACTAACCTAAACGCAGATGCAATGAAACCTTCGCTTCGTAAGGCATTCCGTAGTGAGGCGCTGATCGCCATCAGTAACCCCAAAGCAATCCTCATTTTCGCGGCATTCTTCCCGCAATTCGTGGATATAACGAATTACTGGCTGAGCTATGCAACTCTTGGGACGGTTTTTATCGCGCTAGAGGCCGTTGCAATAGCGATATATGCGTCAGCAGGGCGTTTTGCAGCAGCTTTCGCAGCAAACAAGCTGCACTGGTTTCAACGCGCCTCAGGTGGAGGAATGATTGCTTTCGGCATCCTGCTTCTTCTTAGTCGCCAACCTTCGCGTGTTGCCTAGGTTCTTAAGAACGCTTTAGCCAGTTGCTAGTCGTCTTAAGAGAATAACGTATGACCGAAATGCCCGACAACATCCTGCACCTGCCCTCATACCAGGTGCTGGGCTGCAAAGCCACCGACGATGAAATGCACTTCCAGGTAGACGCGCCCGATCCCATTGCTTGCGAGGAATGCGGGGTGCAGGGTGAGTTCGTGCGTTTCGGCAAGCGTGATGTTCCCTATCATGATCTGCCCATCCACGGCAAGCGGGTCACCCTCTGGGTGCTCCGCCGCCGGTACATCTGTCGGGCCTGCGAGGCTACCTTCAGGCCCCAGCTACCGGAGGTGGTGGACGGCTTCCGCATGACACTGCGGCTACATGAATACGTAGAGAAGGAGTCCTTTAACCACCCCTACACTTTCGTGGCGCAGCAAACCGGATTGGACGAGAAGACGGTACGGGACATCTTCAACGCCCGCGCCGCGTTCTTAGGCCGCTGGCACCGCTTCGAAACGCCTCGCATTCTGGGCATCGACGAGCTGTACCTGAACAAGCGCTACCGCTGCATCCTGACCAACATTGAGGAGAAGACCCTGCTCGATCTGCTGGCCACTCGCCGTCAGGACGTCGTGACTAACTACCTGATGAAGCTGAAAGACCGGCAGAAGATCGATATCGTCAGCATGGACATGTGGAATCCATATCGAACGGCGGTCAGGGCGGTGCTGCCACAGGCCCGCATCGTGGTCGATAAATTCCATGTGGTGCGCATGGCCAACGATGCTCTGGAGAAGGTGCGCAAGGGGCTCCGGAAAGAGCTGAAACCAGCCCAGATCCGAACCCTCAAGGGAGACCGGAAAATCCTGCTGAAGCGCGCTCACGAAGTCTCAGACCGGGAGCGGCTGATCATGGAAACCTGGACAGGCGCATTCCCGCAACTGCTGGCTGCCTACGAGCACAAGGAGCGCTTCTACAGCATCTGGGACGCCACCACACGACCCCAGGCAGAAGCCGCCCTGGACGAGTGGATATCCACCATCCCGAAGGGCCAGAAAGAAGTCTGGAGCGATCTGTTTAGGGCGGTGGGCAACTGGCGCGAAGAGATCATGACCTACTTCGAGACGGACATACCTGTCACCAACGCTTTCACGGAGTCCATCAACCGACTGGCCAAGGACAAGAACCGTGAAGGACGAGGTTATTCCTTTGAGGTGATGCGGGCGCGAATGCTCTACACCACGAAGCACAAGAAGAAGGCCCCGACTGCGAAGGTCTCTCCGTTCTACAAGAAAACCATCGGTTACGGACTGCCAGACCTCGCAGAGGAGCTCAACTACGGGGTCGATCTATCAACCATCTGAGGGTAGCATCAGGTTGGTGAGGGGAAGGTGCCCCATCAACCATTAAATCCGCATACCCCAATTCCTCCGCGCAGGCATCGACCATCTTGGGCGCGACCCGAAACGCTAGCTGAACGGAACCAACACCAGGTGCAGGCACCGTCTCGGGAAAGAGGCCACCCGCTGGTTCGCTCGTCAGAACAAGGATATTGCTGCCAACCTTGAACTCGACCCATCCATCTCCTGCAGCCTGGCGAAACTCAAGCTGCATGATTTCTTCGTAGAATTTTCGCATCGCGGTCATGTCGCGGGTATAGATAATGGTGTAATCCAAAGCGCGGATTTGGTTGAGTGCGGATACGGTCTTACTCTGGGAAAATGCTTTCGTCGGATTAGCCAAGATTGCCGAACCAACAGCGGCCATTGCGATGCTCTGACGGCGGGTTAATGGAGTCATAGATCATCCTCTGTGTCTTCTTGGGTCTGTGATACCCGTCGCGTCCTGAGAGGCCCCCAAGTTTCGACTGGCCTATGAACCCTTTGCGGTGATGCGGGCTTGATGCGCGATACCAGACCGACTCCATGGCGTTGATCAAGCTCGTTCTTTCAGCATTTTCCCAACCGTAACGATCGCATCGATTGCAGGAACGAGTTGCTGACCTAGATCGGTTAGGCTGTATTCCACCGTGGGTGGAGAGGTCGCCACGACCGTTCGGTCGACAACCCCCTTTGATTCAAGCTCTTTCAGGCGTGCGCTCAGAACTTTGGCTGATACCGGCGTAATGTCTTCTTTTAGCTCGGAAAATCGGCGCGCGCCTCCGCTGAGGTACCAGATGATGTTGGGGGTCCACGCACCTCCAATAAGCCTCATACACTCGTTCAAAGGGCAGTCGGGATCGTGGGCCGGAGACCTATTTTTTCGTCGCTTCAAAACTGTCAAAGCACGTCCTTTCCGTGGTTACCATCTGGAAACTTCAAAATAAGAGTAACCTGAGGAAAGCTAATTACAAGATGTAACGTTGGACCTATCTAGTCTGCATCTGGTGCGTAACTCGGATGGAGGCAAACTCATGCAAAGCACGCAAACCCTGGATCTGCTGAAGATCAAACATCCTATAATTCAAGGCCCTTTTGGTGGCGGGCTTTCGACCGTGGAGCTGGTTTCCACCGTTTCTAACCTCGGCGGCTTGGGGTCATTTGGTGTGCATTATCTGGAAGCCGAAGGCATTCTGGGTGTCGCTTCTGAAATCCGGGAGAAGACCAGCAACCCTTTCGCGCTGAACCTTTGGGTGTCTGATCACGATCCAGAGGCACGGGATTACTCCACTGATGCCTACGATCGGGCTTGGCGCCTATTTGAACCGCTTTATCGTGAGCTCAACCTTCCCAAACCAGAGCAACCGCCGCGGTTCCACCCCAGCTTTGAGGAGCAGGTGGAGGCAATCCTTGAAGCACAACCGGATGTGTTCAGCTTCGTCTTTGGAATACCGCCAGCCCGCGTGTTGGCAGATTGCAAGGCCCGGGGCATCACAACAGTGGGGGCCGCAACAACATTAGCCGAGGCGCAAGCGCTCGAAGCTGCAAATGTCGATGTGATCCTCGCCACAGGGTTCGAAGCGGGCGGGCACAGGCCGTCCTTTCTGGACCGGGCCGAGGACAGCTTGATGGGCACCATGCCGCTTACCCGTGTTATCTCAGAGATGTGTTCAAAACCGGTCATTGCGGCGGGTGGGATTGTGGATGCCGGGGGCATCGAGGCGGCGTTGTCCCTCGGTGCGGGGGCCGCGCAATTGGGCACGGCGTTCCTGGCCTGCGCGGAATCCGGCACGGTGGATCAACATCGGGCGGCACTGTATTCGGATCGCTCTGCCAGTTCAGAACTGACACGTGCCTATACCGGGCGACTTGCCAGGGGCATGTCCAACCGTCTGATCAAAGACATGCAGGCCGTGGCAGCTCAGCTCCCGCCGTTTCCAGTCCAGGCATGGTTCGTGGCGCCGCTGCGCGCAGCAAGCATCGCTGCAGGGGGTGATGAGTTCCTCTCGCTCTATGCAAATCAGGCCGCACCGCTTCTGAAGCACAGGAAGACCGCCGATCTGATGGCCGACCTGATCGTCGGCATCGCGTGAGGCCGTTCCCAGCTCAGTTCAACCCCTCTGAAATCATGGAGCCTAAAATGAAACTCTACTATTCCCCCGGTGCGTGTTCATTGTCCCCGCACATCATCCTGCGCGAGGTGGGCGCGAAATTTGAACTCGATCTCGTCGATCTTCAGACCAAGAAAACTCAATCCGGCGACGATTACCTCGGTATCTGCTTAAAAGGCTATGTTCCAGCGCTGGCGTTGGATACCGGCGATGTCATTACCGAAGGTGTGGCTATCATTCAGTACATTGCAGACGGCGTTCCAGAAGCCGATTTGGTCCCTCCGTCCGGAAGCATTGAACGGGCCAAGCTGCAAGGCGTTCTGAATTTCATTAGTGCCGAGCTTCACAAGTCCTTTTCACCTTTGTTCTCAGCGACAGCCTCCGAAGAACAAATCCAGGCGGCTCCTGCCAAGGTGGGCAAATGTTTCGACTATATCGAAGCGCGGTTTTCAGATAGCCGCACACACATCATGGGAGATACATATACGATTGCGGACGCCTATTTGTTCGTTGTGGCGCGGTGGGCGGGTTTTAAGGATATCAGCTTGGATGCCTGGCCTAAGTTACAGGCCTATCTGCAACGGATCGGAGATCGACCGGCCGTGAAGGCCGCAATTGAGGCCGAGACGTCCGGCTAGCGTAAAGCGGAGGCGGCTCAGCGTATGAGGCCTGGTGCGCGTTCGATCATGTGTTGATGGAATACGCTGATGTGTTTGCGCTGAGCCGCCGCACCCTTCTGGAGAATTCACTTGTCGGTGGGGTCGGAGCCGATCAATTTAGAAGAGAGCGGTAATCGCGGGAGAGAGTCAGCGGTTGCCTTGGAAGGGACCGTCAGCCGCACAAACCACTGGCTCCGCGGACTTAACGCTGTACTGCGTTTGCAACGGTTTACTGATTGCAACACTGCGTCAGTGTTCTGAGAGAGCTGACTAACTGTGAAGCACGTCTTCGTCGAGCGTTTGCGATTTGGCTTCGCGCCAGTCGCTGACCCGGACGGTGATTTTTCCAAATGGGCCGTGTTTGAGATGTGCGAATGCGTCTTGCACATCTTCAAAAGCGTATTCCTTATCGACTACCGGATGGATGTCATTGCGCTGAACAAAGCTGATCAATCGCTCAAGCGCGCGTCGATGTCCGACCGAGACTCCTTGCAGTCTTATTCTGCGCAGCATGAACGGAATCGCACTGATCTGCGCATCCATCCCGCCGAGGAAGCCGACAAGCGATATCTGGCCCTGTGGCGCAGCTGCTGTCAAAGATCGGGCAAGGTTATCGCCGCCGATCAATTCCAGAATGTGATCGACACCGGCACCGTCGGTCAGTTCGATAACTTCTTCGGGCCAGTTTGGGTGGGTACTCGTATTTATACCAGCCCAAGCACCGAGCTTGAGCGTCTGGGTGAGTTTGTTCTCACTTCGCGAAGTAACGATTACGCGTGCGCCGATCGCTTGCGCAATCTGCAATCCGGCAAGTGCAACGCCCCCTGTGCCCTGGACGAGAACGGTTTGACCCTCTCGGACATTGCCGGTTTCGGCGAAAGCGAACCATGCCGTCAGTGCTGCTACAGGGAGCGTGGAGGCCTCCGCATCCGTCAAATCACTTGGTACTTTGACAGCTGCCGCTTCCGGAATGACGATGTATTCAGCAAGCCCACCAGGCAGAGGTCCGCCCAAAGACAAACCATGGGTGAGCATCGACCGCGGCGGTTGACCGTCAATCCATTCGGTCCAGAAGTTACCAATCACCCGGTCTCCAGGCTCGACGCTTGAGACGTTGTGCCCAACGTCAACGACCGCACCACAAAAGTCCGAGACAGGAATGAATGGCATGTTAGGCCGTTCCGGCAAAAGTGCCCCATCGACCACCAATTTGTCGCGATAATTCAGCGAGACTGTTCGTACACGTATCAGAACTTCCGTCGCAGATGGAATCGGTCTGTGTGTTTCAACCATTTCGAGGTTGCTTAGGCCGAATTCCCTGAGCGCCCACGCCCTCATCGTTTTCTGTTTCATGAAATCTGCACCTCACGATTGCAGGTGATCTGTTGTCGATCACGTGACATCTGGGCACAGCCTATTGTATATTTCATATAGTTAGTTGGGAATTCTTATCCTATCATTTGCGAAAAAGGATCGTGAATTTATGCGTCTCCTCCCGTCTATCAGCGTCGAAGGCATTTCTGCGTTCGTCTACACGGTAGAGATGGGCAGTTTCACTGCAGCATCACAGGCCTTGGGCCTTTCAAAGTCTGCGGCAGCAAAGAGCGTGGCTCGGCTTGAAGAACGCCTGGGTGTACAGCTTTTGCTGCGCACGACGCGTTCGATCACGCTTACGGATGAGGGCAAAGTCTTTTTTCTGAAGAGCAAGGAGATTCTTGAAAACATTGAAGCTGCAGAGACGTCGATGAGTTTGCGGCGCAGGGAAGTGACGGGCGTTTTGAGAGTAAGCTTGCCCGTTTCTTTCGGGCGACTATGGGCTGCTCCAGCGCTTTTGGAGCTTACGACTCAATATCCGAGTTTGGTTCTCAACTTGTCTTTCACGGATCGTTTTGTCGATCTGGTTGAGGAAGGCTTCGACCTTTCTGTGCGGATCGGCGCGTCAGATGACAGCGCCACTATTCTCACCAGAATGCTGGCGGAGCAGACGTCGATCCTGTGTGCAGCGCCAGCCTACATCGCGCGTCACGGGACACCCGACAAGCTGGAGGATCTCGCTTCGCACCGATGTATCTTCTTTGAGCATGGTGGGCGCCTTCTCCCTTGGCATCTCGTTACTGAGGACGGTGACATGGTCGAGCAGTCATACGCTGGATGTTTGACAGTCAATCACGGTGAGGCTCTTCTGGATGCCGCCTTGGCAGGGCATGGCATTGCGCGGCTATCTACTTGGCTTGCCGGTGAACACTTGCGATCAGGCGCTCTTGTTCCAGTGTTGTCTTTTTCGGACATGGTAGACCGGAGCATCAACCTATTGTGGCCGCGACGACGTGACCATGCACCCAAAATCCGGGTCGCGATTGATGCACTGGTCGCGCGTTTCGCATCACCCGTTCCTTGGGGTAGATGACCGCGCCCCAAGGCTGGTTGAACGTCAAGCAGCGGCTGCACCGCGCACGAGGCTTGGCGCGCGTTCGATCAGGTGCTGATGGAACGCGCTGATGTGTTTGGGATAGGTCGCTGCACGGTTCCAAAGTGCGTCAATGCGGATCAAGGCTGGATGCTGTGGCGCCAGCATGACCCGACAAGTCTTATCCCGAAACTCCCTCGAAATGCGGGAGCCCGGCAGAATGGTGGACCCGATGCCCAAATCGGCCCATTCCTGCATGACGTGATAGCTCATCGTGTGCCCGGAATACTCCTTCAACTGAAGATCCGCGCTGGAGAAAAGGGATCGCGTTGCATTGGCCAGACCGCATCCGTCATAGGATAGAATGAACGTGTCATCTGCGATCTGTGAAAGTAGGACGGCACCCTCATCAACCTGGGTCATGGCAGACGACCGGGCTGGAAGATATCGCAGCTCTTCTGTGTAAATCTCGGTGCTGAAAGTGCTGCGCGCCGTGGGCTCATGCGGCAGAAACGGGCAGAGCATCACATCAATCTGCCCCTTTTCCAGACGGGCATCCAGATCATCCAGAAAGCACTCCTTAAAGAAGACATCGACATCGGGAAATTCTGTTCGATATGGAGCAATTACCTGTGTCAGGAGGCGCATGTCGATCAGCGGTGACAATCCAATACGAAGCAATTGATGTTGTGGATCGAAGAAGGCTTTTGCCCGGGCCTGCAACTCTCCTTGCGACTGAAGCACTGCATCGATCAGCGGTAAGACGTCTTTGCCAAAGGCGGTCAGGTTCACTTTGCGGGTTGTGCGATCGAACAGGGCTCCGCCGAGTTCTTCTTCTAACTGCGCAATCCCATTGGAAAGGGTTGGCTGGGTGACATGGCATCGTTCAGCCGCCTTGGTGAACGAAGCTTCGGCCGCAGTCGCTGAGGCATATCGGAGCTGGTTGAGGTTCATTTATAGCCACCAACTATTGGTCATATTCTGAGATGCAATTTCTCTATCAATAGCCTGACCGCTACAGTCCATGCAACCCTAGTCTAAATTTGAGGTCTGCCATGAAACTCTATGACTGCACTGGTGCAGTGAACCCACGTCGCATCAGAATTTTCCTTGCTGAGAAGGGGATCGATATCGACTGCGCTCAGGTCGATGTCTTCAAGGGCGAGCAGTACAGTGAGGGCTTCACCAAGCTCAATCCGCTCAAAGCCGTACCCTGCCTCGAGCTCGACGACGGCGCGGTCATCTCTGAGGCTGTTGCGATTGCCCGTTACTTCGAGGCTACGCAGCCTGAGCCGTCTTTGCTTGGCAAAACACCGAAGGACCAGGCTTTGGTCGCGATGTGGCAACGGCGGGTCGAAGAAGGCCTGGTCGGGGCGGCCACGACCTTTTTCCATCACGCCACTGACGGTTTGGGCGAGGCGGATCGCTATCGCAATAAAGAATGGGGCGAGGCGAACAAACCGCGCGTTGAAGAGACCATGCGCTGGTTAGACCAAGAGCTGGAGGGACGGGACTTCGTCGCTGGCGACACGTTCAGCTTTGCCGACATTACGGCGCTCTGCGGTGTCGATTTTGCGGGTCTGTTTGGCATTTCGATCCCGGCTGACTGCACGCATCTCGCGGCGTGGCACGCGCGCGTCTCTGAACGTCCGACCGCCAAGGCCTGAAACTGATCAAGGAGAAATAACATGAACGATTCACAACAAAAGAAATCTGCGATCATTGCCGGTATGGCGCCGGGCTTTGGAGCAGCGATTGCAAAGACGCTGATCGCGGATGGCTACAACGTGTACGGCCTATCCCGGAAAAGCAGCCTTGAGGGAGAAGACCTCGGCGCGTCTTACACCCACCTGCCTTACGACTTGAGCGATCAGGCGCGTGTCGAAAAGGCGATTGAGCTGATTGACGGGCAGGATGGCCCTGCAACGGTGCTGATCTACAACGCGATGCAGCTCATCCCGAAACCCTTTCTGGAACTGACACCAGAGGAGTTCCAGGCGTCTTGGGTGTCGACCTGCTTCGGTGCAATGATCACGGCGCGGGCCGTGCTGCCCGGCATGGTTTCTGCAGGTAGCGGCACAGTGATCTTCACCGGCGCAACAGCGGCTCTCAAAGGCAATCCGCGCTTTGCAGCCTTCGCATCAGCGAAGTTCGCGCTGCGTGGCCTGGCACAGTCCCTTGCCCGCGAATTTGGCCCGCAAGGGATCCACGTCGTGCATTCCGTGCTCGATGGCATCATCTGGGGACCCCAAGCCCAGGAACGCTTCAACATCAAGGAAGAAGATTGTCTCGACGCTGACGCGATCGCGACGGCCTATCTGCAGCTGATCAATCAATCCCCCAAAGCCTGGACACATGAATTCGACATGCGCCCTGCGACTGAGAAATTCTGAGGACTTCATCATGACGTACAGTGTACCAGAGAGTGTAAACACTGATCTTTCTCAACCGGCCATCGTTCATTCTGCTGAACAAGAGTGGTCGCCTTCTCCGACAGCCGGGGTTGACCGCCGCTTTCTGGAACGCGACGGGGCCGAAGTTGCCCGGGCAAGCTCGGTGGTCCGCTATGCGCCGGGAAGTGCGTTTCCGGAACACACCCATGACATGGGCGAAGAATATCTGGTGCTTGAAGGAGTGTTTTCTGATGGTGACGGGGATTTCCGCACCGGGTGTTACGTGCGCAACCCTCCGGGCAGCAAGCACGCGCCCTTCACGAAGGATGGATGCACGATTTTTGTGAAGCTGCGCCAGTTCCAAGAAGATGATCGCCAGACCGTCCACAAGCATATTGACGACCTCGCATATGAGCCAACCGGAACGGACGGTCTGACCCGCGCGCAGCTCCATCAGGATGTGTCCGAGACGGTCGTTTCAGAGAGGCTTGCGCCAGGAACCAATTGGGCTGACCGCGGCGATTTTTCCGGCGAAGAGATTTTCGTCATCGAAGGGGAGCTGCTTTACGGCGACACCCTATGCGGCGCGGGCACATGGCTGCGGTTCCCGGCTGGGGCAGAATTGCCCATCCAATCCCCGTCAGGCTGTCGCATCTGGGCCAAACGGGGCCACTTGGGGCATCTCACCTGATCGGCCGGAAAACGCGCCGCCCTGAAATCGGGTTGCTAGAGCGACCCGCATTTCAGGCTGATCTCGTCATCGAAAGGAAACAATAATGACTGAAATCCACTGGATGGCTGCAACTGGCCTCATGACTGCCCTGTTTTGGATGGTCTATGTCTTGAACCGCTTTGCCGTAATCGGGATACCAGCATCGCTGGGAAATCCGAACCCTGAGCATAAGCCCTTGTCGGACTGGGCGCAGCGCGCGACGGCGGCCCATCAAAACGCGATGGAAAACTTTCCGATCTTCGCGGCTCTGGTGTTGGGAGTCGTCGCCCTGAATTTGTCCTCTAGCCTCACGATCACACTCAGCATGCTCTACTTCTTCGCCCGTCTGGCGCACTTTGTCGTCTACACGCTGGGTATTCCGGTCGCTCGGACATTGACCTTCGTCCTTGGGTGGATAGTCCAAGTGGTTCTGGCCATGGTCATCCTCGGGGTCGTTTGATCGTGGCAGCGAAACTCAGAGCGCGCGCCACTCGCTCCGGTGACGTGGCGCATCTCCTAGCTAGAGTCGTCGCGTCCTGTCGCCCTCCCCAGTCGTGCAGCAACGGGGTGGAGTTAGTATTTGTTGCGGGATTGCATCGTGTCTCGACGCCTTAAATTAGGTGCAGGGGAACCGAGTTCTGGCATACCTCTTTGTATATCTGACTTGCAGTGTTTTCTGTCTGTCTGCGAGGCAGGTAGCATTCGTAAAGCGGCAGAGGCTATTGGCGTTGGCCAACCGTCTTTGAGCAGACGCATTCAGAAATTGGAGGAAATGCTTGGGTTGTCGCTCTTTGAAAGGCGTACGACAGGAGTGCGCCTGACGCCTTTTGGATGGCGTTTTATGTCACAATCCCGGATGCTTGTTGCCGGGGTTCAGGACGCTCTAGAATCCGCCTCTATGGCTGGGACTGCTATGACTGGAAAACTGGACGTTGGCATTACAGCCTGCCTTTCCGGCGGACCCGTGCGAAACCTGTTTTCGGCTTTTATCGAAGCCCATTGCGATGTCGCCATTCAGGTGATTGGAGCGTCCAGCAACGAACTCTCCACTCTATTGAACCAACGCCTCGTGGACGCAATCATCACTTCACGTGCGCCAAAGCCAAGTGTCGAAGACAGTGTTTTACTTTCGCGCGAGCGGATGCTTCTTGCGGTCTCGACGGACCACGAATGGTCTGAACGTCATCAAATACTCTGGGAAGAGTTGAATGAGGCTTCTGATGTTCTTTGGGTGACGGAGCCATTTACGGCTTTCGATACACACAGGCTAGGGCACGTTGCGGCTTTCGCAAAATCAGAACTCGTTCACCGAAATCGGCTGAGTCGCGAAGAGATCATGGGTTTGGTCGGTCTGGGGTTGGGCATCACATTTGTCTACGAGCACTGTAGAGGGATTACCTACCCTAATGTCACCTATGTTCCCATTGGGGGTGATGGTGAGCCAACTCCTTTTTCTCTGACATGGCTTCCAGAAAACGATAACCCGGCACTTCGACGATTCATCAGTCTGGCGAAGATCGAAGCAAAGACGAACGGTTCTCTTTCTTGAGCTTAGCGAACCCGCGATCGGTCTTCATGAAACGCTCCAGCATGGGCGCGATGAGCTTGGCCGGTTCGAGTTTGCGCCCGTTCTCAGCCGCAAGAATCTCCGCATAAGCTGTCAGATCCCGATGCACCTGCGCTGGTAGCTCGATCGTCAGCTTGACGGGCTTGTCGTCGCGAATGTCGCCTAGCTTCAACTTGCTCATCGGGCATCTCCTTGCGGTTCGAGGATTAGATCGCGCGTCACCATCACGCGTACCGGAAATCCTGGCCGGATCGTAAGTGTCGGCGGAATCTGAAGCTGGCGCTGGACGATGGCCTCGCCGGCGCGTCCGATCGTGTCCTGCGTGCCGTCTCTGATTGCCTTGGCGATCTCGTCGCCGCCATCTTCGCCGGTCTCAAGCCCAATATTGAGGATGGTCGCCAGACCCGCCGCGCGGAATAGTTGGCCCCAGTGATTGTCGACACCGTCTTCGAGCCCGGCGTATCCGGCCTGATCCGTGCCGGGCTGGCGTTCGAGGACGATGGAGCGACCGTCGGGTAGGATCAATCGGGTCCAGGCGAGCAGCAGACGACGCTGACCGGTTTCCACGCGGCTGTCATATTCGCCCAGCAGGCGCGCGCCTTGTGGGATCAGCAGGAATTGCCCGGTGGGACTGTCATAGACGTTCGCTGTGACCTGCGCGGTGATCTGCCCCGGAAGGTCGGAGCGCAGGCCTGTCAGCAGCGCTGCCTCGATGACCGATCCCGCTTGCAGGACGTAGGGGCTCGGCGGGGATTGTAGCCGATTTGCGGCGGTGGTTCGTCTATCGACCTCACGATCTAGGAAGGCTTCCTGTCGCTCCGTCGTGTCCGGCCTCCGTGCCTGATCGGCAGAAGCCGGGAAGAGACCTTGTAGCCCGGTGGCCGCGGCCGCAACGGGGGCTGCCTGTGGCCTTTCAGCCCCGGTGCCGCTCGATCTCGCGTCGGCAAAGAGCGTCGCGAGCCGCGCGGCTTCGGCCTCTTGCAAGCGCAGTTGTTCTTCCGGATCGACGGCAGGACCGGTCGCAGGAACGACGGGCACGGGCTCACCGCGCCGCTGCGCAGACAGAACCGGACGCCCGAGCTCACCCGGTAGCGGTGGGCCAAGCCGTGGGATCGACGCGTAGTCGCGCGGCAGCCCCAAAAGGCCCTCGGCCTCCTGGACTCGTTCGGTCGAGAACAGTTCGGAAGGTCCATCGCCTGGATCGGAGCCTTGCAAGGCTCCGATCAGGATCGCGCCGATGCCGAGCCCACCGGCGACGACCAGAACCGTGATCGCCTTGCGCGAGAGCCGCATGACACGCGGCGGATCGGGCCGTAGGCGGAGTTCCTTCGCGATGTCCTGTTCGGTGCGTGGCGGCTCTTCGGCGCGGTCGTCTTGTTGCTGATCTTCAGTTCCGGTCATGGGTCAGCGGTCCTCATCGGGACGCCAGGCGGACACCACGCGCTCTTCGCGTTGGGTGCTTCGCTGGACCCCGTCCGTCCGCACGATCCGCACCACCCGCTGGCGATCCCCAAGCCGCAGTTCGGCGGCGGCGAAGAGCCGATCGACGATCATGTAGTTGCGCCGGATACGGTAATTGACGAGCTGACCGTCCCCTTCAGGTCCGATCACGAAGAGCGGCGGCATCTCGCCCTGGCCAATCCCGCGCGGGAACTCGATGAAGACCTGCCGCCCGTCATCGAAGGCGCGGCGCGGCCGCCAGGGCGCGCGGTCGCCGGTGATCCGGTAGCGGAAGTTGAGATCGTCGAGATCGACATTGCGCCCGATGGGAAGGCTCGCCTCTGCACGATCGTTCTGGCGCCGAAGCGCGATCAGGTCGTCTTCGGGGTATTGCCAGGATACGGAGGCCATATAGGCCTGCGGCGTCGCGCGCAGTTCGAGGTGATAGGTGCGCCGGTCGGTGTTGATGACGAGATTGGTCACGAGATCGGGCCGGGTCGGTTTCACGAGCACATGGATGCGGCGGCTGTCGCCGGAGCCACTTTCGGTATCGCCGATGATCCAGCGTGCTGTGTCGCCCACGGCGATCGGGCCGGCGCCGACGAGACTCTCACCCGTCTGTAGCGCGATGTCCGTGACCTGGCCGGGTGAGGTGTAGACCTGATAGAGCGCCCCGGAGCTGTAGGGATAGAGCTGGACGGCGTTGATGAAGCCGTCGCGCACCGGTTCGATCCGGGCGGCGGCATTGGCGTTGGTCACGCGCTCGGTCGGTTCCGCAGCTTCTGCCGGACGGTCGTCGGCATCGACCCGCATGAGCTGGCCGGGCAGCGGTAAAGGCTCGGGTGTCTCGACGATCCGGACTGGGCGCGCCGGTTCAGCAACCAGCGTTGCGGCGACCGGATCATCGTAGCTGATCTCAGGCGGTTTGAAGGTGGCGCACCCGGCCAGCATCGAACCGGCGAGAAGTGTAGTGATGGAAAGTCTGGCGGGCATGCAGGTTTTGCGTATGATGCAATCATTCATTGGGCGTTCTCCCTTGACCAGTTGATGGCGTGGACGAAGACGCCGAGAGGGTTTTTGCGGAGGCGGTCGGCGTCGCGGGGTGGTTGGACGACGACGCTGAGTATGCCGGTCCAGCGTTCGGTGACGGCGAGCTGCCCGTTCACGTAGCGGCGTTCGGTCCAGGCCACGCGGAAGCTGTTGTCAGAAGCCCGGATGACACTGGAGATTTCGGCGGTGACTTGGACCTCGCCGACGCGGGCGAAGGGATCGTTTTCCCGGGCGAAGTCGTTGAGCGCGACGGACCCGCGATCGGTGGTGAAATCGTAAGCGCGGAGCCAGTTCTCGCGGAGCACGATCGGATCGGCGGGAACCTCGCGGACGTTCTCAATGAAGCGTGCGAGGTGGAAAGCGATCTGCGGATCGGTTGGGCGGTAGTTGGCGGTTGCCGGTACCACGGCTTGGGCTGCCCCAAGTCTATCGACCTCGACCACATAAGGGACGATTGTGCCTTGGGTGGATTGCCAAACCAGCGCGAGGCCAAAGGTCGCTGTCGTGGCGAGACACCCGATGGCCATGAGCCGCCAATTGCGGGCTTGGACGCGGGCCGAACCCATCCGCTCGTCCCAGACCTGGGCGGCCTTCCGGTAAGGGGTCACGGGTTCGGGGGTCTTGGCGTATCGCACGCTGGTTCTCTTGAATTTCATGATCTCTCCGAAAGGCTGATGGCAGTGCCCGCGCCGCCGCCATCGCCGGAGCGGATGGCGTGGGCGGCAACGGCGGTGCCGTGTTGCAGGCTCTGCTGACGTTTCATGCGGCGCGCCCAGGCGGGCGGACCGTCATTGGCGGGGGTCGGCATGGATGACGGGGAATTGCTGAACTTGCCGCCGGTGGCTTCGAAGGCAGCGCGTGAGCCGGAGCGGTAGCTGTCGCCGACAGCGCGCTTGAGCGGGCTGACAGCTGTGTTGACTCCGGCCTGGCCGACTGCGGCCATGGCGCTCGCGGCTTTCCCGGCCGTGGACGTGCCCGAGGCTGCGCCGATCCCGAAGGCAGTCGAAGCACCGCCTGCAACGGCAGATCCACCGCGCAGGGCGGCTCCACCGGCGGCCCCGGCCATCTTCGCGCCCGCGAGACCACCTGCGACCACGCCGCCTGCTGCGAGGCCGGCACCGACCGCCGCGCCGGCACCGAGCTGCGGTCCGCCAGAAACGATGCCGTTGGCGATGCCGGGGCCGAAGATGCCGAGCGCGAGCAGCGAGAGCGCCGCGAGCACGACGGCCATCGCATCCTCGATGGTCGGTTCGCCGGTGAAACCGGCAGTGAACTCGCCGAAGATGGTCGAGCCGATGCCGACGATGACGGCAAGCACGAGCACCTTGACACCGGACGATATGACGAGCCCTAGCACGCGTTCGGCCATGAAGGCGGTCTTGTTGAAGAGGCCGAAGGGCACGAGGATGAAGCCCGCGAGCGTCGCCAGCTTGAACTCGATCAGCGTCACGAAGAGCTGGATCGCGAGGATGAAAAAGGAGAGCAGGACCACGATCCAGGCGAAGAGCAGGATCGAGATCTGGATAAAGTTCTCGAAGAAGGAGACGAAGCCCATCAGGTCAGCGATGGACTCCAAGATTGGTTGCCCTGCTTCAAGCCCGACAGCGGCGATCCGGCCCGGCTGCAGGAGCTCGCCCGCACCGATCGCGCCGCCGGTGGCGATGAGGCCGAGACCTGCGAAGCTCTCGAAGACGATGCGCGCGAGCGCATTCCAGTTGCCGATGATATAGGCGAAGACGCCGACGAAGAGCGTCTTCTTGACGAGGCGACCGATGATGTCGTCATCCGCCCCCCAGGCCCAGAAGAGCGCGGCGAGCGTGACGTCGATAACGATGAGTGTGGTCGCGAGGAAGGCGACATCGCCGCCGAGCAGGCCGAACCCGCTGTCGATATAGGTCGTAAAGACCTCCAGGAACCGATCGATGACGCCGACTCCGTCCATGACCTACTCCGGGTCCGAATTGTCGGTGGACGTGCCGAAGAAGCGGCGGCGGTTCTCCTCCCAGGCGGCCTGGCACTCTGTGTCGGCTTCAAGGGCTTCCGGGGTCAGCGAGCGGCAGTGTTGCAAGGTCTCACGCAACGGATCGTCCGAGACCACGGCGGGGCGCTCCATCCGTTCCACTTCCAACGCGCGCTGAAGTTCCATCGCCGCCATGAGCGCGGCAATGGCGCCCAAGGCGATGGCGATGGCTTTCAGCGTGGTCTCAGCGGTCAGCTTCATCGCGGCTTACCGGAACATCCGCACGGTGGTCGGCTCGTAGCCGGAGCCGTAATCGAGGAAGCGCGTGAGGTTCTCGCGGGCCTGCGCTTCGGCAGTTGCGACACGCGCGGCTTCGAGCGATTGCGCCCGGTTCTGCGCGGCGATGGCCGCCGTCAAGTCAGAAATCTGCTGGCTTTGCAATGCGAGGAGTTGATTACCGGCTTGGGTCGCCTGCAAGGCACCGGTCGCGGCCTGGCTGCGGCCGACGAGCGCCTGCATTTCGGTGCGGGCGGTTTCGATGTTGCCCACGACGCCTGCCTGCACCTTGAGGGCGTCTTCGAAACCGGCGACCGAAGTGCGCCAGCGATCCTGTGCGCCCGCGATCATGTCGTCGAAATCGCCGCGCGCGGCTGCCGCGCCGTAATCCTGGGTGAAGGCTTCGTCGATCGTCGCCACATCATGGGCGATGCGCTGTGCTTCGTCCAAGAGCTGCTGGGTTTGCTGCACCGAAGACTGCAGTCGCGACAGCGACGAATATGGCAGGCTCGCGAGATTGCGCGCCTGGTTGACCAGCATCTGCGCTTCGTTCTGGAGCTGGGCGATCTGGTTGTTGATCTGCTCCAGCGTCCGGGCGGCGGTCAGCAGGTTCTCGGCATGGTTGGTCGGATCGTAGACGATCCCGCCGAACCCGCCGCCGAAGAATGCGTGGGCGGGCGGCGCGGTCGCCGGGGTCATTGCGATCGCGCTCGACAGCAACAGGGCTGCGGCGGCGCGCCCTGCCAGTTTACGTGTCTTGGTCGTGAACATCAGTCTTCTCCTTGTCGTCGTTGGCTTCTGGGGTTGCGGATGGGGTGGCTTCGATCACGGCGTCGGAAGGACCGAGCAGTTCGGTCGCCCATCCGAGATCGCACCGGGCGAGCCAGGCGGCGGCAAAACCGTCACGCCCGTGTTTGTCGAGGATCGCGTCGATCGCGGCGTGGTCGGCTTTGGAAGAGGCCGCGGTAAAGGCGAGCGCGACTTCGCCGAGGCCGAGAGCGAAGAGCCGGTTGCCGCGGCGCGACTGGCAGTAATAGTCGCGTTTGGGCGTCGCGCGGGCGACGATCTCGATCTGTCGGTCGTTGAGCCCGAAATTGCGATAGGTCGCGGCGATCTGCGGCTCGAAGGCGCGCTCGTTCGGCAGGAAGATGCGTGTCGGGCAGCTTTCGACGATGGCGGGCGCGATGTCCGAGCCGTCGATGTCGGCGAGCGATTGGGTGGCGAAGACGACGGAGGCGTTCTTCTTGCGCAGCGTCTTCAACCATTCGCGCAGTTGCGATCCGAAGGTCGCGTCGTCCAAGGCAAGCCAGCCTTCATCGACGATAATGAGGCTCGGGCGTCCGTCGAGCCGCGCTTCGATGCGGTGAAAGAGATAGGCGAGGACGGCAGGCGCAGCGGCGGAGCCGATCAGCCCCTCGGTCTCGAAGGCCTGGAAATCGGCACTGCCGAGTGCTTCGTCTTCCGCATCAAGCAGACGGCCAAACGGTCCGCCGAGGCAGAAAGGGGTCAGTGCGCGCTTGAGATCGTTCGATTGCAGGAGGACCGACAGACCTGTCAGCGTGCGTTCTTCGATCGGGGCCGAGGCAAGCGAGGTGAGCGCTGACCAGAGATGATCGCGCGCCACCGGGTCGATCATCACCTCTTCGCGGGCCAATAATCCGGGGGTATGCGGATTTAATGGTTGATATGTGAAGTAGAAAGCGGAAGGGAAAACTAAATCCACAACGGACTAAATGGTTGATAGCTAACCGTGCCGGTCTTTCCAGATCCCCTTCCCTATAGCCATATGTAGGGAACACTTGAAAACTAGGCATATCTGTCTTGACAATAGCCCCGGTACAAGAAGCGGGTGTCGTTGTGCTCAGCCAGCCTTTCTTCGCCAAAAGCAATATTGCCACGAAGAGTGGTAGCCTACGGGCTCAGTACCTCCCCAGTTGGGTCATCGCCCGGCTAGAAGGTATTGAGGCGGCTCGGGGTGCATTGCACCATGTCGCGCCGGTCGGCAAGATGGAAGACTACATTGAGCGGATGTTGCGTAATGTCACGCCCTACTTGAACGAGGTGCACTGACCATGCATATCCAACCTACTCCCTTGAGGTCACAACAAAGCTAATGATCGATCTACTTGTTTTCCTCCCGGCATGTTTCGCACTGAACCTGGCGTTCGGCCCCAATAACCTCGTTGCGATGACACACGGTGCGCAAAAGGGCGTAGGGTTTTCCTTTATGGCAAGCACAGCACGGCTTGCCGTCTTCGTGCCCATGATTGCTGCTAGCGCGCTTGGTTTAGGGATGCTTTTGTCTGCTTCGGCGTTGGTCTTCAACGTGATCAAGATCGTTGGTGCCGCCTATCTGGTCTGGATGGGCATCAAGCTCCTCAGAACAACATCTGGCTCGACTAACCTAAACGCAGATGCAATGAAACCTTCGCTTCGTAAGGCATTCCGTAGTGAGGCGCTGATCGCCATCAGTAACCCCAAAGCAATCCTCATTTTCGCGGCATTCTTCCCGCAATTCGTGGATATAACGAATTACTGGCTGAGCTATGCAACTCTTGGGACGGTTTTTATCGCGCTAGAGGCCGTTGCAATAGCGATATATGCGTCAGCAGGGCGTTTTGCAGCAGCTTTCGCAGCAAACAAGCTGCACTGGTTTCAACGCGCCTCAGGTGGAGGAATGATTGCTTTCGGCATCCTGCTTCTTCTTAGTCGCCAACCTTCGCGTGTTGCCTAGGTTCTTAAGAACGCTTTAGCCAGTTGCTAGTCGTCTTAAGAGAATAACGTATGACCGAAATGCCCGACAACATCCTGCACCTGCCCTCATACCAGGTGCTGGGCTGCAAAGCCACCGACGATGAAATGCACTTCCAGGTAGACGCGCCCGATCCCATTGCTTGCGAGGAATGCGGGGTGCAGGGTGAGTTCGTGCGTTTCGGCAAGCGTGATGTTCCCTATCATGATCTGCCCATCCACGGCAAGCGGGTCACCCTCTGGGTGCTCCGCCGCCGGTACATCTGTCGGGCCTGCGAGGCTACCTTCAGGCCCCAGCTACCGGAGGTGGTGGACGGCTTCCGCATGACACTGCGGCTACATGAATACGTAGAGAAGGAGTCCTTTAACCACCCCTACACTTTCGTGGCGCAGCAAACCGGATTGGACGAGAAGACGGTACGGGACATCTTCAACGCCCGCGCCGCGTTCTTAGGCCGCTGGCACCGCTTCGAAACGCCTCGCATTCTGGGCATCGACGAGCTGTACCTGAACAAGCGCTACCGCTGCATCCTGACCAACATTGAGGAGAAGACCCTGCTCGATCTGCTGGCCACTCGCCGTCAGGACGTCGTGACTAACTACCTGATGAAGCTGAAAGACCGGCAGAAGATCGATATCGTCAGCATGGACATGTGGAATCCATATCGAACGGCGGTCAGGGCGGTGCTGCCACAGGCCCGCATCGTGGTCGATAAATTCCATGTGGTGCGCATGGCCAACGATGCTCTGGAGAAGGTGCGCAAGGGGCTCCGGAAAGAGCTGAAACCAGCCCAGATCCGAACCCTCAAGGGAGACCGGAAAATCCTGCTGAAGCGCGCTCACGAAGTCTCAGACCGGGAGCGGCTGATCATGGAAACCTGGACAGGCGCATTCCCGCAACTGCTGGCTGCCTACGAGCACAAGGAGCGCTTCTACAGCATCTGGGACGCCACCACACGACCCCAGGCAGAAGCCGCCCTGGACGAGTGGATATCCACCATCCCGAAGGGCCAGAAAGAAGTCTGGAGCGATCTGTTTAGGGCGGTGGGCAACTGGCGCGAAGAGATCATGACCTACTTCGAGACGGACATACCTGTCACCAACGCTTTCACGGAGTCCATCAACCGACTGGCCAAGGACAAGAACCGTGAAGGACGAGGTTATTCCTTTGAGGTGATGCGGGCGCGAATGCTCTACACCACGAAGCACAAGAAGAAGGCCCCGACTGCGAAGGTCTCTCCGTTCTACAAGAAAACCATCGGTTACGGACTGCCAGACCTCGCAGAGGAGCTCAACTACGGGGTCGATCTATCAACCATCTGAGGGTAGCATCAGGTTGGTGAGGGGAAGGTGCCCCATCAACCATTAAATCCGCATACCC
>NZ_QASO01000098.1 GCF_003052605.1 Ectopseudomonas oleovorans
AGTTGCTTGCGGCATTTGACCTGCTCATGGCTGTCGACACCATGAACTTGAAAAACCTGCTTTGCCAAATCCACGCCTATGCGTTTAAGTTTCATGCGGGCTCCCCCTCCGGGATTGTTTGTTTCGTAACCTACAGTCTGGCGCAATGACGCCGTAGGAGGGAGGAGTCCATCTCATTGGGCTACAGCGCAGGCAAAAAATCGGTGCGCACAGCGCACCAGGTCCAACACGCAATCGCGCCTTACTCTCCCTGCTGTCGCGGCCACACCAGGCTGAAACGCGCACCGCCTAGGCCGTCGCTACGGCCGATCTGCGCCCGGCCGCCGTGCCAGTAGATGATCCGGCGCACGATCGACAGGCCCAGGCCATGCCCGCCAGAGGCCCGCGTGCGGCTGTCATCGAGACGCAGGAAGGGACTGAACAGACGCTCCCAGGCCTCTTCCGGTACACCCGGCCCATCGTCCTCGACATCAATGCGGCAACGCTTGTAGCCGACCTGACAGCTGATCAGCACCTTGCCTTCGGCATAGCGCATGGCGTTGCTCACCAGATTCTGCAACGCGCGGTGCAGGTAGCGCGGCTCGGCCTCGACCCAGCAGGCGCCATCCCCCTGCACACTGAGCACCGCGCCACATTCCACACGCACCTTGTTGCTCAGCGGCGCCAGCTCGTCGATCACCTGATCGATCAGCGCCTTGAGCTCCACCTGCTGGAAGTTCAGCGCCGGCGAACCCTGCTCCAGGCGCGCGTAAGTCAGCATCTCGTCGACCAGCTTGTCGAGGTCCTGAATATCGCTGTCCATGCCGTCCATGTACTTGCGACGGGCACTTTCGTTCGGCGCGTCGGCGATCATCTCCAGGCCGAAACGCAGGCGCGCCACCGGCGTGCGCAGCTCGTGGGACACCGCACGCACCAGCTCGCGCTGGGTGCTCAGGGACGTCTGCAGGTGCTCGGCCATGGCATTGAAGCTGCTGGCCAGGCGCCCGACCGAATCCGCGCCGCGCGTCGGCACGCGGGCATCCAGGCGACCGCTGGCGATATGCGTGGCGGCGCTTTCCAGGGCACGCAGGCGCTGCTCCAGCGAACGCACCAGCAGGTAAACGATCAGGCCGATCAGGCTCAGCCCCAACGCGCCGATCAGCACCAGCAGTTGCGGCGGATAGGGGTTCATCTGGTACAGCGGGCCGATTTCCAGCACCCAGGGCGTATCGACGATGCCGGAGAACACGTAGATGGAGTCGCCACCCTTGCCCAGCGCCATCACCGTATCGCCCTCGTCGATGCGGCGACGCTGGTCGAGGTCGAGGGTGGCGTCTTCCAGCCGCACCAGTTGCAGATTGAAGCCGAACTGCTTGGCTGCCTTCAATTCTGCCAGACGCTGCGGCTGCTCATGCACCGGGTAGCGCACCAGCTCATCGATCAGCAGGTAGTTGGTCGCCCGCGCCAACTGCTCGCTGATCTGCTGAATCTCGCCCGTCAGCAGCAGCGGCTGCTTGTCATCGAGCAGGCCATAGACCTTGGCCGAATGCGGGCCAGTCTGCCGCACCAGCACATGACCGCGCTGCAGGCGGTTGCGCTCGCTACTGTCCAGCGGCACGGCGCTCAGCGCCTGCAACTCCAGCGGAATGCCGAGCAGACGCGACCACACCACCAGGGCACGCTTGCGCTCCACCTCGGTCATTGGCAGCAGGTTGTCGGCCATCAGGCGGAAGGTCCCGCGCGCCAGGCCTTCGCGGTATTGATCACCGCGCACCTCGTTGACCAGGTGCAAGGTACCGACGCCCAGCAACGCCACCAGCACCAGCGCGGCGAGCATGCCGCCATAGATACGCAGGAAGATCGAGTTCATGGCCGCCGCATCAACCGCCCAGGCTCGGCGCTGCATCACCCGCCGGCAAGGCTTCGGCGGCTTCGGCGACGAACAGATAGCCCTTGCTGCGCACCGTCTTGATCAGCCGTGGATGCATCGGGTCATCACCGATCTTCGGACGGATACGCGAGATGCGCACGTCGATGGAACGGTCCTGACCGTCATACTCGATACCGCGCAAGGCATTGAAGATTTCCTCGCGCGAGAGGATGCGCCCGGCGTTGGCTGCCAGCAGCCACAGCAGGTCGAACTCGGCACTGGTCAGCTCGATGCCCTGCTCACCCAGCCAGGCCTCACGCATGGCGCTGTCGATGACCAGCGGGCCAAATTGCAAGCGACGCGGCTGACCTTCATCACGCTCGCTGTCGCTGCCCTCACGGCGGCGCAACAATGCACGAATACGCGCCAGCAGCACACGCGGGCGCACCGGCTTGCACACGTAGTCATCAGCGCCCATCTCCAGCCCCAGCACCTGGTCCATGTCTTCGGTACGCGCGGTGAGCATGAGAATCGGCCCCTTGTAACCGCTGCGCACCTTGCGGCAAATGCTCAGGCCATCCTCGCCCGGCAGCATCAGGTCGAGTATCACCAGATCCGGCTGC
This sequence comes from Ectopseudomonas oleovorans, assembly GCF_003052605.1. Taxonomy (GTDB): domain Bacteria; phylum Pseudomonadota; class Gammaproteobacteria; order Pseudomonadales; family Pseudomonadaceae; genus Aquipseudomonas; species Aquipseudomonas oleovorans_A. The sequence continues at coordinate 2,473 of NZ_QASO01000098.1, forward strand.
TCGGCGAGAATCCGCGCCGCCGCACGGGCACCGTCGGCCTCGATGGCCACACGCAGGCCATTGCCTTCAAGATACTCGCGGGTCAGCTGCGCCAGGCGCTGGTCATCCTCGACGATCAGAATCTGCCACCCTTCTTGTTCCACGCCCTCTCCTCTCTGCCTACCGGCAAGCACCGCAAACACGGCCGTCATTCTAGGGGGCACAGGCGCTTGGCGCGAGCAGCAAACCCGTAGCTGCAGCGCACCCGCTGGTCAAGCACAGCACATGCCAAAAGCACTATATATAGTGGTAGTCTGTGCACCGCCAAACAGCTTCGCCAACTCGCGGAAATCCTTCCTCCAGGGGCGACGAACGGTCCAGAGTGTGTAAAAACGCAGCGGAGAAGTGTTGACCGGTAGAGCGGCCACCGAGATACGCTAGAAAGCTGGTCACTGGCCTTCTACGCCATACGTGGGATTCTGAAGCTTCCTGGTCGCATAACTACAAGAAACGGGCTGTACGGGCGCCAGGCGAGCCGAAAAGGCATTTTGCCTTAGGCAGCTATTGCCTCCATCAGCGCTGCGCTACCCATTATCTTGATCACCCGCTTCATGTTGTAGGCGAGCACATGCAAGCTCATTTCAGTGCTGACCCTAGGCAAGGTTCTGGTCAGAAAATGGGTAGCGCCCATCCAGGCTTTGAGCGTTCCAAAGGGGTGCTCAACGGTCTGTTTACGGATACGCATCATCTCGGGGGCCTGATCCAGGCGATGCTGCATACTTTCCAGCACGCTTTCATGCTCCCACCGCCTTACGCGTCGCTGCGTGCTGGGCGTGCATTGCGCTTTCAGCTCGCAGCTCTGGCAATGTGAACTCCAATAAGTGTGGAGTTTCAGCCCCTTTTCAATACTGGCGTACCGCCAAATCAAGCGCTGCCCTGCTGGGCATTTGTACTCGTCGGTTTCGGTGTCGTAAATAAAAGTAGCTTTGTCATATCGCCCATCTGCCTTGGCCCCTGAGGTCATAGGCCTTGGCACGTGTACGGTTATATTCGACTGCTGACAGGCCAATATTTCTTCGCTTTTGAAGTAGCCACGATCGGCCACCACCGATAGTTTTTCTGCCCCCATGGCCTGTTTCGCCAGCTTGGCCATTGGACTTAGTTGGCTTCGGTCACTGCCGTCGTTGGTCACTTCATGAGCCACGATTAAATGGTGCTTTGTATCTACCGCTGTTTGCACGTTATAGCCCACGATGCCCGTGCCTCGGGTCTTCATCGAGCGAGCATCAGGATCGGTCAGCGATATCTGTTTATCCGGCGTCTCATTAAGTCGTACCTCGATTTCCTTGAGCTCTTGCATCTTCATTTTCAACGCAGCTATCTTGCCGTGCAGTCGCTCGGCCTTCAGTTGCGAAACGACAGGCTCCTGACGATCTGCGGTATCGAGTGCGCTCAGGTACTTATTGATACTCGATTCAATTTCTTCCATGCGCCGCTGGAGCTTGGCGCTAGTGAAGTTGCGATCCCGGTTATTGACCGCCTTAAATTTGCTTCCGTCGATTGCAACGAGAGCTTCAGAGAACAAGCCAACCTGCTGGCACAGCACCACAAATTGACGACAAACAGCGCGGATAGCTTTGCCGTTGTCTTTTCGAAAATTGGCGATGGTTTTGAAGTCCGGCATCAAGCGTCCAGTCAGCCACATGAGCTCGACGTTCCGTTGAGCTTCTCGCTCAAGGCGACGGCTGGATTGGATGCGGTTGAGGTAACCGTAGATATAAATTTTGAGCAGGTCAGCAGGATGGTAGGCGGGCCGACCTGTTTCCGCCGGTACGACACCGTCAAAACCCAGCTTGCCTAGGTCGAGCTCAGAGACGAATACATCGACTACCCGCACCGGATTAGTGTCCGACACGTAGTCGTCCAAACTCTCTGGGAGCAAGGTAACTTGAGTCCGATTTTCACCTTGAATGAATCGCCGCACAGGCATCTCCTGCTGAGATGAAGTCTGGTCAAATCATATCAAGATTGGTGCCTGCGTTTTTACACAGTCTGGGTCATTAGCAGCCAGAGCCAGAGACCATGCGGGCTACACCGTTCACACCCACAAGACGCCCACACCTTATCCACAGGCTGCTCTTCTTTCAGCGCCTTGCAATACCTCCAACAGCGCACTATCTTGTACCCCCATCGCACGGCACCCACCAGATATTGGGTCAAAGCTAAAAACCGGACACTACCAGAGCCAATCGTGCAAGCCCTTTCCACAGGGTCTTTCAGAGGCTCCGGCCAAAGGTTTCGACCTGATCCAGGCCTGCCTTGGGTCACAACCACGCGGCAACGCCCGACGTTGCGCGTAAGCCGGTCAGACAGCGGTCTTATCCGCCAGTCGACCACTATATTTAGTAGGCGGGGTGTGGTAATGCCCCGCTGTGACTGATGCGCCAGGACGGCACTTGAAGTCGTGCCCACCCTGCCCGCTCTTGCAACACCCCGTACCCGGCGTCGCTGCCGCGCACGGCCCGAGTTGTTGATGGAATGAATGGCGGACAGAGCACGACAAGCACGCGTGTCGTCCCACCTAAAATTACAGAACACGGAGATCTCCATGCATACCGACACTACTCGCGAGAACCCGCAGGCCGTGGCGCCGCAGGCCGCTGAATCCTCCCAGGATCTGGCTGCCACCGCGCCCGGCCAACTGCGTGTGATCAAGCGCAACGGCACTGTCGTCCCCTACACCGATGACAAGATCACCGTCGCCATCACCAAGGCCTTCCTCGCAGTAGAAGGCGGCACCGCCGCCGCTTCGTCGCGCATCCACGACACCGTCGCGCGCCTGACCGAGCAGGTCACCGCCACCTTCAAGCGTCGCATGCCGTCCGGCGGCACCATTCATATCGAAGAAATCCAGGACCAGGTCGAACTGGCCCTGATGCGTGCCGGCGAGCAGAAAGTCGCCCGTGACTACGTGATCTACCGTGAAGCCCAGGCCAACAAGCGCAAGGCCAGTGCCGGCAGCGACATCGCCCAGCCGCACCCGAGCATCCGCATCACCACCGCCGGCGGTGAACTGCAGCCGCTGGACATGGGCCGTCTGCAGACCATCATCAAAGAAGCCTGCGAAGGCCTGGCCGAGGTCGACAGCGCCCTGATCGAGCGCGAAACCCTGAAGAACCTGTACGACGGCGTGGCCGAGAAGGACGTCAACACCGCTCTGGTGATGACCGCCCGTACCCTGGTCGAGCGTGAGCCGAACTACAGCTACGTCACCGCCCGCCTGCTGATGGACAACATCCGCGCCGAGGCCCTGAGCTTCCTCAACATCACTGCCAGCGCCACTCACCACGAGATGGCCGACCTGTACGCCAAGGCCCTGCCGGCCTACGTGGAAAAAGGCGCCGAGTACGAGCTGCTCGACCCGAAACTCAAAGAGTACGACCTGGAGAAACTGGGCAAGGCGCTGAACCACGAGCGCGACCAGCAGTTCACCTACCTGGGCCTGCAGACCCTGTACGACCGTTACTTCATCCACAAGGACGGCATCCGTTTCGAACTGCCGCAGGTGTTCTTCATGCGCGTGGCCATGGGCCTGGCCATCGAAGAGCCGAAGAACCGCGAAGACCGTGCCATCGAGTTCTACAACCTGCTGTCCTCGTTCGACTACATGGCGTCGACCCCGACCCTGTTCAACGCCGGCACCCTGCGTCCGCAGCTGTCGTCGTGCTACCTGACCACCGTGCCGGACGACCTGTCGGGCATCTATGGCGCCATCCACGACAACGCCATGTTGTCGAAATTCGCCGGCGGTCTGGGTAACGACTGGACGCCGGTGCGCGCGCTGGGCTCCTACATCAAGGGCACCAACGGCAAATCCCAGGGCGTCGTGCCATTCCTGAAAGTGGTCAACGACACCGCCGTGGCGGTCAACCAGGGCGGCAAGCGCAAGGGCGCGGTCTGCGCCTACCTGGAAACCTGGCACATGGACATCGAGGAATTCCTCGAGCTGCGCAAGAACACCGGTGACGACCGTCGTCGTACCCACGACATGAATACCGCCAACTGGATTCCGGATCTGTTCATGAAGCGCGTCTTCGAAGACGGCAAGTGGACCCTGTTCAGCCCGTCCGAAGTACCGGACCTGCACGACCTCACCGGCAAGGCCTTTGAAGAGCGCTACGAGTACTACGAAGCCCTGATCGAGTACGGCAAGATCAAGCTGTACAAGACCATCCAGGCCAAAGACCTGTGGCGCAAGATGCTCTCGATGCTGTTCGAGACCGGCCACCCATGGCTGACCTTCAAGGACCCGTGCAACCTGCGCAGCCCGCAGCAGCACGTGGGCGTGGTACACAGCTCCAACCTGTGCACCGAGATCACCCTGAACACCAACAAGGACGAGATCGCCGTCTGCAACCTGGGTTCGGTCAACCTGGTCAACCACATCAATGACGGCAAGCTGGACACCGAGAAACTCAGCCGCACCGTGAAGACCGCGGTGCGCATGCTCGATAACGTCATCGACATCAACTACTACAGCGTGCCGCAGGCGAAGAACTCCAACCTCAAGCACCGTCCGGTCGGCCTCGGCCTGATGGGCTTCCAGGACGCCCTGTACCTGCAGCACATCGCCTACGGCTCCGACGCTGCCGTCGAGTTCGCCGACAAGTCGATGGAAGCCATCAGCTACTACGCCATCCAGGCCTCCTGTGACCTGGCCGAAGAGCGCGGCGCCTACAGCACCTTCGAAGGCTCGCTGTGGAGCAAGGGCATCCTGCCGCTGGATTCGCAGCAGATTCTGATCGAGTCCCGTGGCCAGAAGTACATCGACGTCGACCTCTCCGAGTCGCTGGACTGGGCGCCGATTCGCGAGCGCGTGAAGAAAGGTATTCGTAACTCGAACATCATGGCCATCGCGCCGACCGCGACCATCTCCAACATCATTGGCGTGTCGCAGTCCATCGAGCCGACCTACCAGAACCTGTACGTGAAATCGAACCTCTCCGGCGAATTCACCGTGATCAACCCCTACCTGGTGCGCGACCTGAAAAACCGCGGCCTGTGGGACAGCGTCATGGTCAACGACCTGAAGTACTACGACGGCTCCGTGCAGCAAATCGAGCGCATCCCGCAGGACCTGAAAGACCTGTACGCCACCGCCTTCGAAGTGGAAACCAAGTGGATCGTCGACGCTGCCAGCCGTCGCCAGAAGTGGATCGACCAGGCTCAGTCGCTGAACCTGTACATCGCCGGCGCTTCGGGCAAGAAGCTGGACGTGACCTACCGCATGGCCTGGTACCGTGGTCTGAAAACCACCTACTACCTCCGCGCCCTGGCCGCCACCAGCACCGAGAAGTCCACCATCAACACCGGCAAGCTCAACGCAGTTTCCGCTGGTGGTGACGAAGGCTTCTCGGCCAAGGCCCAGGCGCCTGCCCAGCAGGCCGCCCCGGCCCCGGCGCCAGTACCAAAGGCCTGTGCCATCGACGAACCAGACTGCGAAGCCTGTCAGTGAAGGCTTTCGCGTGGATCTGAGCGGCGCCCGCGTCGTTGCCAGGTAGGCCGGCCCCCATCACGTACTGAAGTACGCTCAGGGGCTCCGACCTACCAGGCGCCTAGCGCTCACTCGCTCAGCTACACGCTCGAAGGTTGGATGAAAAGCTAGAGCAACACACCGATCGATCCCCTCTCCCGCTTGCGGGAGAGGGTTAGGGAGAGGGCAAGCGGTTCGGCTTGTATATGTGGGAGGGGCTTTAGCCGCGACCCAAAGCCCGAGCAGAACCGCCAACCCTCCCCCCAAAATTCCCGCCCCTCCCCCGGGTCGAGGGGCAACGGTCAGCCAGCAATCCACCGCCTGCTGACCAGTGGTACCCGTTTTACCCTTGCGCGCATCACGCAACGGAACATAATTCAAATTATCTGTATATCCATACAGGCCGGTTTATTCGCCGGCCCTCACGCAGGAGCCAAGCCATGCTGAGCTGGGATGAATTCGACAAGGAAGACGGCGCAGAAGCAGCCGCCGCAAGCAATGCCAACGCACAGAGCGCCGGCACCAACTTCGACAAGCTCGACAGCGAAGCTGCCGGCTCGGTCGAGCAGGCCCGCGCCGTCGCCGCCAACGACTCCGAGGCCGTGGCCCGCGCCAAGAAAGCCCTGAACGACCTCGACATCCAGGAAGGCCTGGACGACCTCGAAGGCGCCTCCGCGCGCGTACAGGTCGGCGACAAGCAGATGATCAACGCCCGCGCCGACCTCAACCAGCTCGTACCCTTCAAGTACGACTGGGCCTGGCAGAAGTATCTGGATGGTTGCGCCAACCACTGGATGCCGCAGGAAGTGAACATGAACGCCGACATCGCGCTGTGGAAGAGCACCGACGGTCTCTCCGAAGACGAGCGCCGCATCGTCATGCGCAACCTCGGCTTCTTCTCCACCGCCGACAGCCTGGTTGCCAACAACCTGGTGCTGGCCGTGTACCGCCTGATCACCAACCCCGAGTGCCGCCAGTACATCCTGCGCCAGGCCTTCGAGGAAGCGATCCACACCCACGCCTACCAGTACTGCATCGAATCGCTGGGCATGGATGAAGGCGAGATCTTCAACATGTACCACGAGATCCCGAGCGTCGCGAAGAAAGCCTCCTGGGGCCTGAAGTACACCCGCTCGATCTCCGATCCCAAGTTCGAAACCGGCACCCCGGAAACCGACCGTCAGTTCCTGCGTAACCTGATCGCCTACTACTGCGTACTGGAAGGCATCTTCTTCTACTGCGGCTTCACCCAGATCCTCTCAATGGGCCGCCGCAACAAGATGACCGGCACTGCCGAGCAGTTCCAGTACATCCTGCGTGACGAGTCCATGCACCTGAACTTCGGCATCGACGTGATCAACCAGATCAAGATCGAAAACCCGCACCTGTGGGATGCCCAGATGAAGGACGAAGCGACCCAGATGATCCTGCAGGGCACCCAGCTGGAGATCGAATACGCGCGTGACACCATGCCACGCGGCGTACTGGGCATGAACGCAGCGATGATGGAGGACTACCTCAAATTCATCGCCAACCGCCGCCTGACCCAGATCGGCCTGAAGGAAGAGTACCCGGGCACCACCAACCCCTTCCCGTGGATGAGCGAGATCATGGATCTGAAGAAGGAGAAGAATTTCTTCGAGACCCGTGTGATCGAGTATCAGACTGGTGGGGCGTTGAGCTGGGATTGATTCCTGGGTCCAGTCCGTTAGGACAGATTAGAAAGCGCTTTGCCTGAGAATGGATGTTCGGGGTAGCGAGAGAAACTAAAAGCCCCGCCTAGTGCCTAGCCGTTGGGGAAATCTGTTGAAAGATTTCCCGATGGCCTGCGGTTATGGGCCCTGGACGCAAAAATCCCCAGCAGAGATATTTTCTGCTGGGGATTTCTGTTTTTTGGCTTTCAGATCATGACGTTAGCGATCTTCATCAACAGATTAAGCCAGCGCCTTGGCCTAGTGCGGGGCTTTTTTATAGAGGGCTTCACACATTGTTGCAGTACCAACAGAAGCGGTGGTTTTCAAGTACTGCGACTGACGGTCAAGAAGCGAATGCGTGCAACGCTACTGGCCATTCGGCATGCCCGCCGCGCTCAAGGCGTGGATCGACCAGGTGGTGCGCCCCGGCCGCACAGTGGACGTGGATGAAAGCAACCCGCTCGATCCCTATGCACCCAGGCTGGCCGACCGGCCGCGCCATGCGGTGATCCTCACGGCCCGCGGCGGCGTCGGTTTCGATGTGGGCGGAGAGATGGCGCATATGAACCATCTGGAGCCGAACCTGATCACTGCGCTCGGCTTCATCGGCATCACCCGCGTGCACCAGATTGCCATCGAAGGTCAGGAAGTCGGCGGTGAACTGCTTGCCGAGTCCGTCAAACAAGCCTTGGGCAAGGTCGATGCGCTGGTGGCCGAGCTGCAGCGTTCATTGCAAGCCGAGCGCGTCGAAGAGCCGGCGTGAGGCAATGGCCAGGCCGAGGATGACGCTGCCTCGCCTCAGCGCTTGGTGCAGGCAAACAGCGCGTTGCCGGAGCTGCCATCCCACAGCGCCAGGCGCTGATAGTCGTGCTCCAGCACCTGCACCTCGAAGTACGGCGCCAGCAGGCTCTGTAGCTCGGCGAAGTTCACCGCCACCATCGGGTGTTCGTCGTGCCAGACCTCGGTCTGTTCGGCGAGGGTGCGTTCGATGCGCAGGCGCAGAGCCTGCTGTTCGCCTTCACCGCGGTAGTACCAGCCGGAGCTGAAGCGGAACTGCCCTTCAGCATGCCCTGCGCAGTGGGAAACGAACGAGGCATTGTCGATGCGCAGCTTGTCCACCGCGTTGAAGCAGAACACCCCACCCGGAGCCAGGGCGCCGTGCACGCTGGCGATGCAGGCCTTGAGCCGTTCGATGCTGGCGCTGTAGTGGATGGAGTAGAGAAAGCAGGTGATCAGGTCCAGCGGCTCGTCGACCTGAAAACCGCACATGTCCTGCCGGGCAAAGCGTGCCTCGGGGCAGCGCTGGGCGGCGCGGTCGAGCATCGGCTGGTTGATGTCCAGGCCGCTGCTGGAGTAGCCGGCATCGAGAAAATGGCGCACATGCGGACCGGTGCCACAGGCCAGATCGAGGTGGCGCTTGCCGCCGTTGCCGAACAGTTGTTGCAAGCGGTGTACGCAATGACTCTGGGCGGCGTAGTCGATGTCCGCGCACATCAGATCGTAGTAACCCGACAGATCGGTATAGAGGGCATTGCCGGACATGATGACAGGGGCGCGAGGACGAAGGGCGCGCATCATAGCTCAGGCCACGAATGGGCAGAATCACTATCGCTGCTGTCGACATGCCAGCAGTCTGGTCGAGCCCGACGCTCACCATGAGAGGGCCCCAGCGACGCTCATGAAACAGCTGGAAGCCTTCTATAACTGGGCTTTCGCCAGCTATCACCGGCATCGATGTTCACCATCATGCCAATGAAGTTCTCTGAAAAAATCCAGTGCGTAAGATCTGCTCCATACCCAACCACAACCCCCTGGAGCACCACATCATGAAACGCCAACTCATCCTCAGCTTTGCTTTCTCCGTACTGGCAGCCAACGTATTTGCCGCTTCTTCCGCTCAACCTGTAGTCGCCGAAGGTGGCTCCGATCGTCTGATCGAAAACCGCGTTGCCGAAGGTGGTTCCGACCGCCTGATCGAGAACCGCGTCGCCGAAGGTGGCTCCGATCGCCTGATCGAGAACCGCGTCGCCGAAGGTGGCTCCGATCGCCTGATCGAGAACCGCGTCGCTGAGGGTGGCTCCGATCGCCTTATCGAAAACCGCACCGCCTGATACCTTCCTGATGAACTGATCGAGAACGTCGTATGACTCGATGGAACGCGCAGCCCCACAAGGCCGGCCTGATAAGCCGGCCTTGGTTTTTTCAGCGCTAGAAAGTCTCGCGCACTGCGCGAATGAGCAGCCCCGTGTCGACCCCAGACAATCGACCGCCCTGCCCCCGCTCTATGGTGAACGCCCCTTTGATCACTCACCGGAGCGCCCCATGGCCAACAAACCGATCACCGTTCTGCGCGATACTCAACCGATGCCCGTCGTCGATGCCTGCAAGTGGGAGCGCATCGAAGGTGACCCGCACACCGTCAACCTCAATGCCTACACCTCCGAAGACGGCAGCAAGATCATGGGCACCTGGATCTGCACGCCCGGCAAATGGCGCGTGGAGTACCTGAAGTGGGAGTACTGCCACTTCCAGGAAGGCTACTGCATCATCACCCCGGACGGCATGGAGCCGATTCACCTTAAAGTTGGCGACATCTTCGTGGTCGAGCCCGGCATGAAAGGCACCTGGGAAGTGGTGGAAACGGTGCGTAAGTACTTCGTGTTCGCCTGACGCTGAGCTGACAGCAGCGCACCGGCTTGAAAAGCGCAGGAACTTGGCCTATTCACAACGGTCAGTGCTGCGCCGCCGACCTGGCGGTTCCCTCATCACGGACGGCCCAAAAGGCCTTTCAGCAAGGAATCATCATGAACCGACTCAAACTGCCGCTGCTCTCCCTCGCCTGCGCCCTGCCGCTGGTCGCCTGCGCCGCCACCCCGGAGGCGCTCAAGCCCTACCCCGCCGCTGCCGACGGCTACAGCCGCCATGTGATCGAGCTGCCGGCGCAAAGCAATGAAGCCGAGCACAAGGTTGAGATCATCGCCGGCAAGACCCTGGAAGTGGATTGCAACCAGCAACGCCTGGGCGGTCAGTGGCAGGAAAAGACCGTGGAAGGCTGGGGCTACAGCTACTACGAGCTGGGCCAGGTCGGCCCGGCCATGAGTACGCTGATGGCCTGCCCGGACGGCAGCCGCAAGCAGGCCTTCGTGCGCGTTGGCGGTGAGCCGCAACTGGTGCGCTACAACAGCAAGCTGCCACTGGTGATCTACGCGCCGAAGGATGTCGAAGTGCGCTACCGCGTGTGGTCTGCAGCGGCCGAAACCAGCACCGCACCGCGTCAGTAACGCCGGCTGACACACTCTGAGCCAAGTGGGTGCATGTTCAGTGCTCGCTGGGCTTCTTCTCGGCCTTGGCTACAACAGCCAAGGCCATCACCACTTCGCGTGCCACCTTGCGCTGCGCAGCAGGCAGAGCCAGAAAGGCCTCGATCACCTCGCGTTCCTGATAGAACTTGGGATCTTCCCAACGGCCACGCTGCTCGCGTACCGCAGCACCGGCCTGTGCGCCAAAGCGCAGTACCTGCGGTTCGATACGCAGCCACTCGGCAAGCACCTGCAATTTGTCCTGCGACGGTATCGCCTCGCCACGCAACCAGCGGGAAACCGCCTGGAAGGTCACGGAACGGCCCCAGTAACGCGAATTGAACTCGCGCTCGAGCACGGCGGGGCGATCTGGATATCCAGCCGCAATCATGGCGCTACGCAGGCGCTGGGCGAATTCGGTTTTTTCGGTCATGGACGCGGACGTTAAATTCCGCTTCCATGCTTGATTGAACAGTCAGTTGTATATTAAATGAAATTCATGGTTTCATCGCATTCAACAGGCCGTTGTTTCATGCACTAGGGAGGGCGCCATGACCAGTCCGATCAACCCCGTCTTCGAAGACATTCGTCTCACCGTGCAGCGCGCCGCCGACGGCCGTTTCTGGTTCGTCGCGCAGACCGTTTGCCAGGCCCTGGAACTGGCCGACGAACAAGCCGCCCTGCTGCTTCACTGTCGACCGGAGGGCATCCTCTTCGGCAACGAGGAAACGCCTCAAGCCATGATCGACCTGGAGAACCTGCTACGCCTGAGCCTGAGCAGCACCAGCCCACGCGCTGAACGTCTGCGCAGCTGGCTATGCCAAGTCCTGCTGCCGCACCTGTTCAGCAGCTCCAGCCTGCCCAGCTATCGACAGCTGAGCACGGCAAACAAACGCCTGCGCGTACTCAAGTGGCACGACGACTGGTGGATGTCGATGAATGACGTGATGCAGGTTTTCGGCACCCGGCCGGAGCTGCTGGCGATGAGCGAGGACCCGTGCTGCAGTTGAGCACGACGCCGGGGCTCGCTCGCCAGGCATGCTGACAGCGACCGGTCAGCGCATGCAGCACTGCTTGTATTTCTTGCCGCTGCCGCAGCTGCACGGGTCGTTGCGCCCGATCTTGGCGTCATCACGGCGTACCGGCAGCAGCGGGTCCAGGTTCTGCTGCCAGTACTCGTAAAGCTCGACGGCGGCCGGCTCCAGCATCGCTGTGCTGGCTTCGTATTCGGCATCGGTCATGGCCTTGAGCGTCTCGCTGCCGCTTTCATCGCCATGCAGGGTGATCAGCGCCAGAGCTGCCGCCACCGACTCCGGCAGCGATGCATCGAGCCAGCCGGCGACTGCGGCGCCGCGCAGGTAACCCGCGCACCATTCGGAGACGATCAGCTTCTCGCCCTTGCCGTTGTTGTCGGCCAGGAAGATCGCTTCGTAGTCGTCCGGCTCTTCGGCAAGCATGTAGGCGGCTTCGCTCATCAGCTCGACGGCCAGCTTCATGAAGCGCTCACCATCCTTGTCGCTCGGCCATTGCGGCGGCTGGTCGGCCCAGATCGCCGAATACCAGACGACAGGCGCGACCTGGCGCGGGCTGGAGACGATGGCGGCGAAATAACCGTCTAGCTCGCTGGCGGACAGGATCGAGTCATCGTTACCGTACTTGAGCAGCCACTGATCGAGCTTCTCCAACCCTCTGTTGTCCATCGCCACGCCTCCGCCTGAAAAAGGCCGCTACTGTACCGCCATCGGTGCGTATTACCAGCCGTCCGGCATCTGACGAGTGCCCACAGGCCATCAGCCCGGTACAATGCGCGCCTTGCCCGTGTGCCAGCCTGATAAAAGAAAACACCATGTCCTTGCCCAAGAACCACCTGGAACTGCTCAGCCCTGCGCGTGACGTCGAGATCGCCCGCGAGGCCATTCTGCATGGCGCCGACGCCGTCTATATCGGCGGCCCGAGCTTCGGCGCGCGGCACAATGCCTGCAACGAAGTGAGCGATATCGCCAGACTGGTGGAGTTCGCCCGCCACTATCACGCGCGGGTGTTCACCACGATCAACACCATCCTGCATGACGATGAGCTGGAGCCGGCGCGCACGCTGATCCACCAGCTCTACGACGCGGGCGTGGATGCGCTGATCGTGCAGGACATGGGGGTGATGGAGCTGGATATTCCGCCCATCGAGCTGCATGCCAGCACCCAGACCGATATCCGTACCCTTGAACGGGCCAAGTTTCTCGACCAGGCCGGCTTCTCCCAGCTGGTGCTGGCGCGCGAGCTGAACCTGCAGGAAATCCGCCAGATTGCCGATGCCACAGACGCGTCCATCGAGTTCTTCATCCACGGCGCGCTGTGCGTGGCCTTCTCCGGCCAGTGCAACATCTCCCACGCGCAGACCGGGCGCAGCGCCAACCGCGGCGACTGCTCGCAGGCCTGCCGCCTGCCCTACACCCTCAAGGATGAACAAGGCGGCGTGATCGCCTACGAGAAACACCTGCTGTCGATGAAGGACAACAACCAGAGCGCCAACCTGCGCGCCCTGGTCGAGGCTGGCGTGCGCTCGTTCAAGATCGAGGGCCGCTACAAGGATGTGGCCTACGTGAAGAACATCACCGCCCACTACCGCCGCGAGCTCGACGCCATTCTCGAGAATCGCCCGGACCTGGCCCGCGCCTCCAGCGGCCGCACCGCGCACTTCTTCGTGCCCGACCCGGACAAGACCTTCCACCGTGGCAGCACCGATTACTTCGTCACCGAGCGCAAGGTGGACATCGGCGCCTTCGACTCGCCGACCTTCACTGGCCTGCTGGTCGGCAGCGTGGAGAAGGTCAACAAGCGCGACCTGATCGCCGTCACCCATGAACCGCTGTCCAACGGCGACGGCCTCAACGTGCTGGTCAAACGCGAGGTGGTCGGCTTCCGCGCCAACATCGCCGAGTTGAAAGGTGAGTTCGAGGAAGACGGCGAGAAGCGCTACCGCTACCGCGTCGAGCCCAACGAGATGCCCGAGGGCATGTTCCGCTTGCGCCCGAATCATCCGCTTTCGCGCAACCTCGACCACAACTGGCAGCAGGCGCTGCAACGCACCAGCGCCGAACGTCGTATCGGCGTGAGCTGGAAGGCCGAGCTGCTTGAAGACGCCCTCAAGCTCACCGCCACCAGCGAAGAAGACATCAGCGTCGACGTCGCCCTGCCCGGCCCGTTCGGTGTCGCCAACAAGCCGGAACAGGCGCTCGATGGCCTGCGCGACCTGCTCACCCAGCTAGGCACCACCATCTACCATGCCCAGAGCGTGACGCTGGATGCGCCGCAAGCGTTCTTCGTGCCCAACTCGCAACTCAAGGCGCTGCGCCGCGAGGCCATCGAGGCGCTGACCGCAGCGCGCGTGGCCGCCCATCCGCGTGGTAGCCGCAAGGCCGAGACCGAGCCGGCGCCGGTGTACCCGGAGTCGCACCTGTCGTTCCTCTACAACGTCTACAACCAGAAGGCGCGCGACTTCTACCATCGCCATGGCGTGCAGCTGATCGACGCCGCCTACGAGGCCCACGAGGAAACCGGCGAAGTGCCGGTGATGATCACCAAGCACTGCCTGCGCTTCTCCTTCAACCTGTGCCCGAAGCAGGCCAAGGGCGTCACCGGCGTGCGCACCAAGGTGGCGCCAATGCAGCTGGTACACGGCGATGAAGTGCTGACCCTGAAGTTCGACTGCAAGCCGTGCGAGATGCACGTGATCGGCAAGATGAAGGGCCATATCCTCGATCTGCCGCAGCCGGGCAGCGCCGCGACCCAGGTGGTCGGCCACATCAGCCCGGACGACCTGCTCAAGACCATTCGCCAGAAGCCGGGCTATAGCCACTGAGCCCAGCCTCGCCAGTTCCCGGTAGCCCGGGTGCAATCCGGGGCATGCGCCTGTATGTCCCGGATTGCATCCGGACTACCACAACAATCGCCAGCAAGCTGGCTCCTACGGATCGCGAACTAGGCCCGCGCGGCACTCGCCGGGCTAAGCATCTCGATCTCGCGAATCTCGAAATCACGACGCAGATAGTCCATGCGCTGGTCATGGAACTTGCGCATGTGCGGCAGTGCCGTGTGTTCGGCCAGCGCCTCCGGCGACGCCCAGACCTCGTAGAAGATGAACAGGGTCGGGTCCTGGGCGTCACGCAGCATGTGATATTCGACGCAACCGGGTTCGGCGCGGCTGGGTTCGACGTAAGCACGGAACAGTTGCTCGAAGGCCTCGGCCTGCTCGGATCTGGTGTGCGCGTGAAGGATGAAGCCGTACATGGATGCAAGCGCCTCGATGCGGGAAGATGCCTCACCTTAACGCAGCATTCGGCGATATTTTCATGACTTTCAGTCAACAATTATTTGATCACTTCGGGGTGTTTCGCACGCGCAGGGCCCGATAACCTGCCGCCACATTTTTGGAGAACCCCCATGAAAAAGATCCTCCTGCTCAACGGCGGCAAAGCGTTCGCCCACTCCCACGGCCAGTACAACAGCACCCTGCACGACGCGGCGGTGGCCTTCCTCGACCGCGCCGGCTTCGACGTCAAGACCACCTTCATCGACGGCGGCTACGACGTGGAAGAAGAAGTACAGAAATTCCTCTGGGCCGATGTGGTGATCTACCAGATGCCCGGCTGGTGGATGGGCGCACCCTGGACGGTGAAGAAGTATCTGGACGAGGTGTTCACCGCCGGCCACGGCAGCCTGTATGCCAACGACGGCCGTACCCGCTCCGATGCATCGCAGAAGTACGGCAGCGGCGGGCTGATTCAGGGCAAGCAGTACATGCTGTCACTGACCTGGAACGCCCCGGTGCAGGCCTTCGAGGACCCGACCGATTTCTTCGAAGGCAAAGGCGTGGACGCGGTGTACTTCCCCTTCCACAAGGCCAACGAGTTCCTGGGCATGACTGGTCTGCCCACCTTCATCTGCAACGACGTGATGAAGGTGCCGAACATCGAGCACGACGTGGCACGCTACGAGCAGCACCTGGCCCAGGTGTTCGGCGTCAACTGAAGCCGGCGCTCACTCATTGCCCGCCGAACAACGCCGTCCAGTAGATGCCGGCATCGCTCTGCGGGTCGTTGGCGTAGGCTGCGCCTAGCTCGCTGAACTCCGGGTTCATGATGTTGGCGCAGTGCCCGGAGCTGGCCAGCCAGCCCTCGACCACCTTGGCGGTGGTATCCAGCGCCGCGGCGATGTTCTCGCCGACCTTGGTACCGCTGTACCCCGCCAGTTCCGCGCGGTCACCCGGCGTCAGGCCGTCACGCCCTTGATGGGAGAAGAAGTTGCCGTTGGCCATGGCTCGGCTGTGGCTCTCGGCGGCGCTCCCCAGTTCGGCATTCCATACCAGCGGCGCGGTGGCAGCGAAGTGCTGGTCACCGCATTGGCGTGCCTCGGCGCGGGCAGAGTTGATCAGCAAGAGCAGACTTTCCCCCTCGGTCTGCCAGGTTTGCAGGCGCCCACTGAGCAGCGGCCGTGCCAGCACGATGCGCCAGTCGCGATCCTGCTGGCTGACGCCGATGTCGATGAATTGCGGATCGAGCAGCACGCGGCAGAAACTCTCGCTCAATGCCTGCATGGCTGCCTGCGCATTGCGCGGGCCGGAGAGGGTGATGGCCTGTACGTTAACCAACGGGTAACCAGCCGCGCTCAGCGAATCCTGCAGATCCGCGGTGCCGTTGGCAGGCAGGATCAGGCGTGGATCGTTGGTCAACGGCGGCAGTGGCTCGGAGGCCTGAACGCCACAGCGCTGCACCTCGCTACGATAGCTGTTGATCATCTCGATCAGCGCAAGGTCCTCAGCGGCCTGGGCCGCGCCGCAAATGCCCATCAGCAGCAGCGCCAGCAGGCAGCGTTGCCACCCCCATTTGTCCATTGTTGTCATACCGCCCTCTCCCAACTAACGTCGTGATTCTGACGCAATTTCCGGCGCAGGATCATGGCCGGTTTCCTGATCCCATCGAACGCCCGCGTACACTGGGATCGCGGCCGAACGGCAGGGTTCCTGCATGACGCCCTCTGCCGTCATCGAACAATTTACGCATTTGTCTCTCCCGCTCGAGAACACTGCTACCCGGTTACTTCGCCAAGAACGAACAACATCGCCGCCTGGTCCTCAAAGCCTTGCTATGGATCACCTTGAGCGGCGGTTTGTTCTTCTCGGTCGTCAATCTGTTGCACGACAACTGGCTGCTGGCCGGCCTGGAGATCGGCTATGCCGCGGTGTCGCTGTATCTGCTGACCATCATCGATAAAACACGCAACCTGCAGCTATTGACCGCAATTTACCTGCTGCCGTTCTTCAGCATCATGATTGTGGCGCTGTCTCAGACCACCACTACCTTCGCGGTGTTCGCCTGGATCCAGACAATTCCGATCATCTGCTATCTATTACTGGGGTTGCGCCTGGGGATGTACGGCTCGATCGTGTTCGTCGGTGTCGGCCTGTTCGTCTTCAGTCAGCGGTTTTCGTCCGATGAATTGCTGCAAAACGTCGAGATCATCGCCAATCTCGGCCTCGCCAGCTTGGCGGTGATGATTTTCGCGCACATCTACGAGCGCAGCCGCCTGCTCAATGAGCAGCGCCTGACCGAGCAGGCGACCACCGGCTCTCTGACCAGCCTGCCAAACCGCCTGAAGCTGGCCGAGGTATTCGAGCGTGAGCGTGCCCATGCGTTGCGCAATGGCACGCCGCTTTCGCTGGTATTCGTCGATATCGGCCACTTCAAGCAGATCAACGACCGCTTTGGCCACGAAGTCGGTGACCGTGCCCTGGTTCACTTCGCCAAGGTGCTGGCGCAGCGTTTACGGGTCAATGATCTGTTCTGCCGCCTGGGCGGTGAGGAATTTGCGGTGCTGCTGCCAGGCAGCAAGGCAGCGCAAGCTCGGGAAATCGCCAAAAGCCTGCGCGAACGCCTGGTTGCGCAATCGCTGACGGTGGATGAAACCACGCTGCACATGACGTTGAGCGCTGGCGTGGCCTGTTTCGGGGTAGATGGGCAATCACTGGACGAGCTGATGCTGGCGGCAGACAGGCGCACCTACGCGGCCAAGCGCGCCGGGCGTAACCGGGTGATCACCCGAGAGGACGTAGAACCCATTCTGGGCTGAACGGCTGCGGATCAGACGTAGATGCTGACTCCGCCCTTTTCCTGCAGCCACTGGCGGTAGGTTTCCAGCGAGTCGGTCTGCTGGTCGTCGTTGTAACCGGCGATGCGCACGCTGCCATCCATGCCGGCATCCACCATCTTCTGCACCTGCGCCAGCAGCTTGGCGGCATCGTCGCGATCGAGCTGCGTCACATCCGGCAATTGAATCACCGAAGGCCTAGTCGGCTGACTGTCACCACTGCGCTGCACGGTATTGCTGGGCTGCGCTGCGCCGCCATTCATCGCGCGTAGTAGTCCACCCTCACTGCGCGCCACCACCTGTTTGGCAAAACGCCGCAAGTCGGCAACTGGATCCTGACTGGCCTGACCGTTGGCTTCGCCGCTGGTCGCAGTCGAGCGATTGTTGAGCTGGCTACCGTAGTAGCTGAGCATGGCAGGCGTGCTGTTGTTGATACTGGTCATGAGGCCTCCGCGAAATCCGTTCGCCTGATGCATAGCAGATTCCGGGCCAGCCGCTGCAGACCAGTAAATACGAGGCTTTCATACGACGTCGCGGCATGGACTTGCCACCCCGAGGCAAGGGTTTGCCAATAGCGGTCAACCCAATAGATCGACCATTACCGCGTTGCTGTAGATCAGGCAGCCATCTTCGGCGCTGTAGCCGACCAGATGAAACTGGCCACGCCCCTCTTCGCCGCCAATGTAGACGCGCCATTTGCATTCACTCAGTGGGCCGAAGCCCTCCGACATGACCAGCTCCAACGTCGCATGTCTGCGTCGATCATCGCGTCCCGGACGCCGCTGCGCTGCAGTTGCTCCTCAGCCTGCTCCAGGCGCAAGTGCTCCGACTCGCTGACATAGAACTGCAGAATGCCGATAGGGATGGATTTGCTGTCATTGTCGGCCTTGCGCCAACCGTCGATGCTCAGGGTGTTCATCCGCAAGTCTCCTCAGTGAAGCCTGAGTTCAGGGCAGATGCCCACTTACAGAAGATGGGACAAGCCAGACGCCGAAACGGCTCCTGACAGGTGGACGAACGGCCGACCGTTTGCTTGTCGAGGCGATTGCGCTAGGCTCTGCACCTTCATTGATAGGAGGTACTCCCATGGCCCGCGCCACTGCCCGCCACATCCTGGTTGCCAGCGAAGACAAGTGCAACGAACTGAAAGCCGCCATCGAAGGTGGGGCCGACTTCGCCCAACTGGCCAAAGACAACTCCTCTTGCCCGTCCGGCCGCAGCGGCGGCGATCTGGGCTCGTTCGGCCCGGGCCAGATGGTCAAGGAATTCGATACCGTGGTCTTCAGCGCGCCGGTCGGCGTGGTGCAAGGCCCGGTCAAGACCCAGTTCGGTTATCACCTGCTGGAAGTCACCAGCCGTCAGGACTGATTCTCTCGCAATGGAAAAGCCACCCGCCGGTTAATGCTGATCAGTTAAGCGCCGACTGCCTACGATCAGTCCCCTCGCCCCTCTGGCGAGGCACGTTCGGAGAGGGGTAGATGGCCGTTTCGCGGTATTTCGGCCCTCTCCCCCAGCCCCTCTCCCGTAAACGGGGGAGGGGAGCCAAACGCGTACAGCCTTAACTGACTGGAATTAACCCGCCGGTGGTTTTTCCGTTGCCCACGCTATTCAGTCCCACGGCAGGGCTCTGGCTTTATGAAACGCGGTACCCGGCTCACCTTTATCCTGCTGGTATTCATATGCCTGTCGCTGGCATTGCTGACGGCCTGGCAAATCTGGTTCTCCCGCGAGCGTGCCCTGCATCAGGTGAACGTGGCCAATCTCAACCTGGCGCGTGCCCTGGACAATTACAGCGAAGGGGTGATTCGCCAATCCGAGCTGATATTGGTGGAGCTGGCAGAACGCCTGGAGCAGGAAGGCAAGGGTCGGGCACATCTTGATCGCCTGCAGCAGGTCGTGCAGGAACAGAGCCGGGTGTTCAAGCTGGCCAGCACCATCATCATCTACAACGCCAAGGGTGACCGCCTGCTGGTATCGCGGGGCGATATCAATGCGCGCCCGAACGCCGCCGATCGTGCGTTCTTCATCCATCATCGCGACAATCCCTCGCCCGAGACGTTCATCGGCCCGACCATCAAGAGCCGCCTGGCGGACGGGTGGATATTCACCGTCAGCCGGCGCCTGAACGATACCGACGGCAATTTCTCCGGCGTGGTGGCCATCACGTTGAGCGTGGAGCATTTCCTCCAGCTGTTCGGCAGCCTCGATCTGGGCCAGCAAGGCACGATGAGCCTCTCAACCAGTGATGGCACCCTGCTGGTTCGCCAACCTTTCCGTGAACAGGATGTGGGCCTGGATTGGTCGAGCTCGCCGATCTTTCAGATAGTACGCGCACAGCAACAGGCCACGACCACAGAGGTCTCCAGCATCGATGGCATCGAGCGCCTGTGCGCGTTCCGCCATAACAGCAACCTCCCGCTGATCACCGGGGTCGCGCTGGGCCGCGATGAGGCGCTAACGGCCTGGCGCCGTGATGCACGACTGTTCGCCACGGTGGTTCTGATCCTGCTGCTCGCCGTCGCCATCATCGGCCAGCGGCTACTTGTCGACATGCACCGTCGCTCGCGCGCCGAGCGCCAACTGCTCAGCGCCCGGGAAGAACTGCTCGACGCCAATGCCCGCCTGGAAATACTGGCTTCGCAGGACGCCCTGACCGGCCTGGCCAACCGCCGCAGCTTCGACCAGGCGCTGGAAGTGGAAATTCGCCGTGCGCAGCGCCAGGGTTCAGACCTTACCCTGATGCTGCTCGATATCGACCACTTCAAGCGCTACAACGATCACTACGGCCACCTGGCAGGTGACGAATGCCTGCGCAGCGTCGCCGACCTGCTCCAGCGCTGCATGCGTCGCCCCGGCGACCTGGCGGCACGCTACGGCGGCGAAGAGCTGGCCGTGATTCTGCCGAACACCAGTAGCGAGGGCGCCGAAGCCATCGCTCTCGCGTTCATGGCAAACCTGCAACGCAGCGCACTGCCGCATGAGAACAGTCCATTCCAGAGAATTACGGTGAGTATCGGCCTGGCCAGCCTGAGCCCCGGCCACCAGGACAGCGCCACAAGCGCCCTGAGCCTGATCGACGCAGCGGACCAGGCGCTGTATCGGGCCAAGGCCAATGGTCGCAACCGCCTGGAAAGTGCAACACGCCAGGATGCAGCGGACAGGTGACAAGTCGGCCGGAGCGATTCAGCATCCCTGCTACTGTCAGCCATAAATGAGCAGTCACGATGAGCAACGACACCTCGCACCCGCTGCAAAAACTCGCCCAGACCCTGCTCGGCAAAGCCCCCCACGAACTGGAGCCGGAAGAAAGCCATGTGCTCGAACGAATCCGCCAGCGCCGCCCCATCAGCCGCGACGCTGCCGATGCGTCGGATGAGCAGTCGAGCTTCGGCGAACGGCTTTCGGACAGGGTCGCCGCCGTCGGCGGTTCCTGGACCTTCATCATCTGTTTTTCGCTGACCATGCTCGGCTGGATGCTGATCAACACCGACGTGCTCTCGCACTTCGGCATGGCCTTCGACCCTTACCCCTACATCTTTCTCAACCTGATGCTGTCGACCCTGGCCGCCATCCAGGCGCCGATCATCATGATGAGCCAGAACCGCCAGGCGGCGAAGGATCGCCTGGCAGCACGCCTGGACTTCGAGGTGAACCTGCGCGCCGAACTGGAAATCATGCGCCTGCACGAGAAGATCGACCAACGCATCCAGCAACGCCTGGATCAGATCCTCGAACGCCTGCCGGAGCAGCCTCCGCAAGCCTAATGTTGATTCCGTAAACACCGCCCTCAGCGCTATAAGTCCGTAGGAGCCGGCTTGCCGGCGATGCCTTGTGTAAGTAGGCTGCATACACCGGATCGCCAGCAAGCTGGCTCCTACACACTCATCTTCTTCGCTTAACTCACTGGCATGCGACAGAATCTGTCGTATCGTACCCGCCACAAGCGTGTCAAACAGCCCCTGGAGCCCGTTGCCGCCAGCTATCGAGCAAGCGCCCGCCCCAGACGTTGATCAGCAGACCGGCCATGACCAGCGCCGCACCGACCATCTGCAATCCGCCGAGACGTTCGCCCAGCAGCAGCGCCGAGGAGCTGATACCCACCACCGGCACCAACAGCGAAAACGGCGCCACCTGGCTGGCCGGGTAAAGCGACAGCAGACGACTCCAGAGCCCGTAACCGAGAATGGTGGCACCGAATGCCAGGTAAGCCAGTACCAGCAGCGAGTCCAGGCTGAGACTACGCAGCGACTGGCTGATCAGTTCCGGGCCTTCCAGCCACAGCGATAACGCCAGAAACGGCAGCGGCGGGATCAGGCTGCCCCAGACCACCAGGCCGACCAGATTGACCTTGCCCAGCTTGCGTGTGACCACGTTGCCCAGCGCCCACATCGAGGCAGCGGCGATGGTCAGGGCAAAGCCGGCCAGGGTCATCGCCTGCCCGCCCTGCAGACCGATCAACACCAAGCCGCTGGCCGCCACCAGCAGGCCGAACAGGTTGCTGCCGCGCAGCCGCTCGCCGAGAAACAGCGCAGCGAAAAACAGAGTGAAGAACGCCTGCGACTGCAGCACCAGCGACGCCAGGCCAGCCGGCATGCCGACATACATGGCGTAGAAGAGAAAGGCGAACTGCCCCACTGAAATGGTCATGCCATAGGCCAGCATCCAGCGCAGCGGCACCTGCGGCCGGCGCACGAAGAGGATCGCCGGAAACGCCGCGAGCATGAAACGCAGAGCGCCCATCAGCATCGGCGGCATGCCGTGCAGGCCGACCTTGATCACCACGAAGTTCAGCCCCCAGACGATGATCACCAGCAGCGCCAGCAGCAGATCCTTGGGCGTCATGAGCACAAACCTCGAATTGAGTGAGCCGGCATTAGAACAGCCTCACCCCGCAGCAGACAGACACAGAGGCCGAGGAAAAAAGCCACACAGCCACTGCCGGCTGCTAACCTGCGCGCTTCTGTAGTGGCACGCCAAACCCATGACTCTGCACGATTTCCTTCTGTTCGCCTTGCCTGCAGTGTTTCTCACCGGGCTGTCCAAGGGTGGCTTCGGTGGCGCTCTGGGCGGCATCGCCGTGCCGTTGCTGGCACTGGCCACGTCGCCGAAACAGGCGGTGGCGGTGATGTTGCCAATTCTCTGCCTGGCCGATGTGGTGGGCCTCAAGGCCTACTGGGGCAAGTGGGATGTGGCCAATCTCAAGGTCATGTTGCCGGGCGCGGTCATCGGCATCGCCATCGGCTCGATGACTTTCGGTTTGTTCGACGAACGCGCCATCGGCCTGCTGATCGGCGCCATCGCCATTATCTTCGTCGGGCTCGGCCCGGTAGTTGGCAACCAGGCACCTCGCCCGCTGCATAAAGGACGCGGCACACTGCTGTCGAGCCTGGCCGGCTTCACCAGTTTCGTCGCCCACGCCGGTGATGATGCACCTGCTGCCGCAGCAACTGGAAAAGGTGCGTTTCGTCGCCACCATCAACCTGTTCTTCCTGCTGACCAACGCGGCGAAGCTGTTTCCCTACGCGGCGCTGGGTCAGTTCACCCAGGAAAACCTGCTGCTCAGTCTGATGCTCGCTCCCATCGTGCCACTGGGCGTGTGGAGCGGCCTGTGGCTCCAATCGCGGGTCAACCACCTGTGGTTCTACCGCATCGCCCGGCTGGGCATTCTGCTGGCGGGCGTACAGTTGATCTGGCGCTACCTCTGAGTCCGCCGGCTGAAATTGCAGGTGCCGATAGCCGCGCAAGGCACTAGAATCCGCAGCCTATCCGATCGTCAGGCGTACCAGGGCCTGACGCCGACTCACTTCTCGGCCAGGAGACCCCAGATGGGCGCCCAGTGGAAAGCCAAACCCAAAGAAGCAGCCGCCAATGCCCGAGGCAAGATCTTCGGCAAGCTGGTGAAGGAAATCATGCTCGCCGCGCGTAACGGCGCCGACCCGGACATGAACCCCAAGCTGCGCCTGGCCGTGCACCAGGCCAAGAAAGCCTCTATGCCCAAGGACACCCTGGAGCGTGCCATCAAGAAAGGTGCGGGCCTTTCCGGTGAAGTAATCAACTACGAGCGCACCCAGTACGAGGGCTTCGCCCCGCATCAGGTGCCGGTGATCGTCGAGTGCCTGACCGACAACGTCAACCGCACCGTCGCCGAGATTCGCGTGCTGTTCCGCAAGGGCCAGCTCGGCGCTTCCGGCTCGGTCAGCTGGGACTTCGACCACGTTGGCCTGATCGAAGCCACTACCGAAGAAGGCGCTGACCCGGAGCTGGCGGCCATCGAAGCCGGCGCCCAGGACTTCGTGCCCGATGACGAGGGCTCGACCCTGTTCATCACCGACCCGACCGACCTCGACGCCGTGTGCAAGGCACTGCCGGAACAGGGTTTCACCGTCAACTCGGCCAAGCTCGGCTACCGCCCGAAAAACCCGGTAAACAGCCTGACGCCGGAGCAGATGGAAGAAGTCGAAGCCTTCCTCGAGGCCATCGATGGCCACGACGACGTGCAGAACGTCTATGTCGGCCTCGCTGGCTGATGTTCGCTGGGCGCCCTGAACCGGCGCCCACGTCAGGCAAGGCTTCAGCCCCTGTAGGAGCCCCGCCCCGGGGCGAAGCTTTGCAACTTGCGTTGCGCAGTTTCGCCGGAGACGCCATCCGCTCAGTGCCTGCCCCCATGAAAACTACCCTGCATATCGCCGCAGCCTGCCTGTTCGACGAACAAGGCCGCCTGCTGCTCGTGCGCAAGCGCAACACCCGATTCTTCATGCTGCCTGGCGGTAAACGTGAAGCGGACGAAGACGCACTGTCGGCGCTCGAACGTGAGCTGCTCGAAGAGCTGGAAGAACTGCGCTGGCTCGACACCGCCCAGCCCCTGCCCGATGACCTGGCGCCACTGCTGCGCGATCAGGTGCTGCCGGCCCTGAAACGGCTGCCGTCTGTGTAAGAGCGTCGCTCACGGCATCAAAACCGCTGACGGCAGTTTCTTGATCCACGACAACGCGGGTGACAACACCAGCGATTAGGCTGCGCCGATAAACAAAACCATTCGCCTTGCCTGCAAACCCCACAGGAAACGAGGTTTGCCATGAGTATCACGTCCGCCCAAATCTGCGAGGCCGCCGACCAGCTGCAGGGTTTCGTCGGCTTCAACGCCAAGACCGAGCAGTACCTGCTGCGATTCTCCGAAGACAGCTTCGGTCTCGACGTACCGGCCGACACCATCACGCCTACCTGCGAATACGTCTGGCACGCTGACGAGGGCGAACTGATGCGCCTGGATCGCCAGCGCCTGGCCTGGCTACAGGAACAACGCATCGATGACCGAGTGAATCTTAGCGAGCCGCTGCGCGTCTATCTGCGCCGCAGCGATTTGCCGGAGATCCGTGCGGAGCGGCGACGCCTGACGCCGGCCTGAGATTCAGCGTGTTTCGAGGCATTCGGTGCGCACCAACCCACCGGGACCACAACGGCGGGGTACCCCCGCCCTACGACACGAGCGCTACCCCGTAGGGCGGGTGCAACCCGCCATGCCGGTTCTATCGGGTGACGCGCCCCGCCTCAGCCCAATAGCCGCATGGCGACAGCACCGAGGCCTACGCCGATCAGCAGCAGTACGATCCCACCCAGCCACAGCTTGCCCGCACTGGCCGCAGGTGGCGCGGCAAGGGGGGCCGGCTTGGCCTGAGCCGCACGCAGCGGATTGGCCGCCGCCGGCGCTGCCTTGGCGCTGGCACGCGCTGCTACCTGCGGCGCCGGGGCGATCTGCGTGGCGCCACCGCCAGCCGCCTTGGCAGCCAAAGCCGGCGGCAGGTCCGCCACACGCATGAACTGGGTGGCATCCTCGTCGGGCGCATCGCTCACGCTCACCTGCGGCCCGATCACCAGCAGCGTCACCGTGCCCATCTTCAACTGATCGCCCGGTTGCAGCACGGCGGTCCTGACCTTCTGCTGGTTGACCAATACACCGTTGGCCGAGGCAAGATCCTTGACCTCCAGCACGTCGTCCTTGAGAAAGAACTCGCAATGCCGGCGCGACAGTTCCAGATCGCTGAAGCACAACTCGCACTTGCTCGAACGGCCGAAGGTCATCGAGCCGTGGATATGAAACTTGCGCCCCTGGTGCTCACCCTGGATCACCTGCAGAAACCAGCGTGGCGCGGCAGCCTCGCGTCTGGCCGCACTTTTCGCCGGGTCGACCAGCTGTAGTTCGACGGCGCCCAGGCGCAGGCGATCACCGTCGCGCAGCTGAAAGCGTGTACCGACGCGCTGGTCGTTGACCCAGGTGGCGCCCTGACCGGCATCGCTCAGGTAGTAGTAGCCGTGATCCTGGCGGATCTCGGCGTGGAAGCTGGCGATTCCGGCATCGCCAAGCACCAGCTGGTTACGGCTGTCCTGACCGATGGTCAGGCGTTCATCAGTCAGCCAGATGGGTGCTTGGCGGTTATCCAGGAACTGCAGTCTGAGCATCGTGGTCGCCTCGGGTCAGTCGAATAGATTGTTCAGCAAGCGCTTGATCGGGTTCTGCTGGACCGGCGGCGCGCTGCGCGGCCGACTCGCCGCCTGGCTGCTGCGCACGCGCTGCAGGTGACCGTCGTAGAGCGCCAGCAGGCGTTCGTTGTCTGGCTCGGCCTCGAGACCCTGCTTGATATGCTCAAGCGCCAGGTTGTATTCGCGCCGTGCATAGGCCGCCTCGCTCTGTTCGATGAAACGCTGCGCCACCCGGTTGATGCCAGCCCGGGCCAGCAGGTTGTCCGGTTCCCAGCCAAGCACCTGGCGGAAGTAATGCACCGCGCTGTCGTCCTCCGGCAGGATCAGCAAACCCTCACCGAGGCGTTGCTCGGCCAGGTCGAGATACTGCTGGATACGGGCCTGCAGCACGCGCTGCAGACCGTCGTTGGCCTGCTGGTTGTCCTCGTCCAGAGCCAGCGTCTGGCGAAAATAGTAGTCGGCGTTGTCTTGCGCCGGGGTCAGCAGGTGCCCCTCGCTCAAACGCGTTTCAGCCAGCGCGAGCAACCCGGCGATGCGCTGCTGCAGCTGCCAGTAGTAGCCACCTGCGCTACTCACGGCTAGCAACAGCAGGCCAAGCACGGCCCAGGGCAGCCAGCGCCGCCGGGAGGGACGAGGCGGCAGGCTGACAGCCGGGCTCAGACGGGTCTGGCCCTGATCGGCGTCCTGCAGCTCATCGAGGCTGGCCAGCAGCACGTGGCAGTCGGCGAAGCGATCTTCCGGGTCCTTGGCCAGCATGCGGTCGAGTAGCCACTGCAGCTCGCCCAGCGACTCCGGAAGCGGCGGCGCCTGTAGCTGCAATTGGTTCATCAGGGTCTGGGTGTAGTTACTGCCGCGAAAGGGGTTATGCCCGCTGAGCATCTCCAGCAGGATCACGCCCAGGCTGTAGATGTCGCTGCGTGCGTCCAGCGCCTGACACTGCGCCTGCTCGGGGCTGCTGTAGGCCGGGCTGCCGACGGCGATGCCGGACTGGGTCATCTCGCTGTCGAGCTGCAGCTCCTTGGCCACGCCAAAGTCGCTGAGCACCGCGGTGCCATCGTCGCGAAAGAGGATGTTGCCCGGTTTGATGTCGCGGTGCACCAGGCCCTTGTCGTGCACCAGCGCCAGGGCGCTGGCGATCTGCCGGACGATGCGCAGCGCACGCGCCGGCTCCAGAGTCTGGCCCTTGTACTGAGCCAGATCGCCGCCTGCCAGGTACTCCATGGCGAGGAAATGGCGGCCATCGTCGAGTTGGTCGATGCGGTAGATGGTGATGATCGAAGGATGCTGCAGGGAGGCGACTGTATGGCCTTCCTTGATGAACCGCTGGGTGAAGGCTGCGTCCTCGCGGTGCAGCAGCACCTTGAGCGCCACCTGGCGCTGCAGCGCCTGTTCGGTAGCCAGATAGACCTCGGCCATGCCGCCTTTGCCGAGGCGGTGGTGAATGCTGTAACCGGGTACGCTGATGGTGGGCTGACTCATGCGGCTCGACTGGCGCTCAGGGTTGAAGGGATTTGAACAGCTTGCGCAGCAGGCCGAGGGGCGACGCTTCACGGGGTTCGGCAGCCGGGCCAAGGCCCAGGACGATACAGCTGATATTGTCTCTGCCGCCATGGCTATTGGCCAGCCCCACCAGTTGCTCGACCATCATTTCGAGCGTGGCCGCCTCAGCGCAACAGCGCTGGATGGCAGCGTCGTCCAGCTCGTTGGTCAGCCCGTCGCTGCACAGCAGCAGCAGTTCGTCCGGCGCCAGTCGGACCCGCAGCAGACCGACTTCAGGCGCCTGCCCGACCTGCCCCAGGCACTGCAGAATCACGTTGCGGCGCGGGTGCTCACGCGCCTCCTCGGCGCTCATCCGGCCAACGTCGACCATGGCCTGGACCCAGCTGTGGTCGTGACTGAGCTGCTCGATATGTTCGCTGCCGATGCGATAGGCGCGGCTGTCGCCGACCCAGGCCAGCTCGAACACATCCCCGTCCAGGCGCACGGCAACCAGGGTGCTACCCATGCCAGCCTCGCCCGCAGCGGGCTGCGCCGCCGCTACGATTGCCAGATGGGCGGCCTGCACCGCAGCAGGCAGTTCCTCGCCCTGTTGCAGGGCGCCCACCAGTTCCTCCAGCGCCAGGGCACTGGCCACCTCGCCACGCGCGTGCCCGCCCATGCCATCGGCCAGCGCCCACAGCCCCAGATCGGGACGGCAGGCCAGGGCATCCTCGTTATGCGTGCGTACCTGGCCGGCAACGCTCTGCGCAGCGAAGACCACGGATACAGGGGAAGGCTGAGACACGCGGCGAATCCTTGAGCAAAATGCGATTGCCCATGATGCGGCGCCACGAACGGGCTGTCACCGCCCGCAAGGCCGTAAATGCGCAACCGTTAACCAAAATGCGATGCTTAAATAAGTCGCCAGATCCTTCCCGCCTGAACCCATGATCACCACGCGCTTTCGCCACCTGCCCCTCCAGTTGCGACCGCTGGTCGACAAGTTCTACCGCGACCACCGCTCGCCGATGCGCAGCCAGGCGGGGGATGAACTGTGGGTGGCGCAAAGCGCCAGCGAGATCGTCGCCGCCCTGAGCCTTCGCCCTGTAGCGGGCGGGCAGTGGCTGACCGGCCTGTTCGTCGCCCCCACGCTGCGGCGCCAAGGCCTGGCGGCAGCGCTGCTCAGCCACAGCCTGGCGCTGCATCCCGAGCCCGTCTGGCTGTTCTGTCATCCCGAGCTGCGCAGCTTCTATCAGCGCCTGGGCTTCGAGGACTGTCAAAGCCTGCCGACCGAGCTGGCCGTGCGACTGATCCGCTATCAGCGCAACAAATCGCTTGTCTCGCTGCGCATCCACTGAGCAGCCTGTCGGTCTGGGCGAAAATACTGGCACTTTGCTCAGGAATGCCCCTTGCCATTAGCGGTCAAAGCTCTGCATGCTTGTTCCATAACAACGAAAAGAAACGCTATGGCTACCCAGACCGCTCGCTTGCTGAAGCGCCTGCGCAACGATTTCCAGCTATCGATCATCACCCTGATGGGGCTGTTCGGGGTCATCGGTATCTCGCCTTATGCCGTCTACCGCCTGCTACACGGCAACTACCTGGTCGGTATCGCCGACACCGTCATCGTCTTTTCCACCCTGTTCGCCGTGCTCTATGCCTGGGTCACCCGCGACACGGTCAAGCCCGGTATCTACCTGGCGGCCGTGTTCTCTGTCGGTGCCACGCTGATCGCCATCAACCTGGGGGTCAACGGCCTGTTCTGGATCTATCCGCTGATCCTCTTCAACTTCTTCATGGTCACCCCTGGCAAAGCCCTGCTGGCCACTGCACTGGTGCTGGTCAGCCTGGTCAGCCACGCCCTGCTGGTACCCGGCAGCGTGTTCGAAAGCCACTACCAGATGGTGTCGTTCCTGGTCACCTGCATGATGGCCAGCGTGCTCAGCTTCATCTTCGCCTTCCGCACCCGCACCCAGCGCGACCAGCTGCAATCGCTGGCCATTCATGACCCATTGACTGGCGCACGCAACCGCCGGGCGATGAACGAAGAACTGAAGATCGCCATGGCCAGCCATCGCCGTCACAGTGACAGCTACGGCTTGCTGGTGATGGACTTGGATCACTTCAAGCAGATCAACGACCGCTTCGGTCATCACGTCGGCGACCAGGTGCTGGTGGCCTTCGTCGAGCTGATCAAGCGCTGCTCACGCAAGGAAGATCGCTTATTCCGCTTTGGCGGCGAGGAGTTTCTCCTGCTGCTGCCCAACACCGACCAGACGGGCCTGCAGGCCGCGGCGCAGAATCTGCTCAGTTGGGTGGCGCAGGAGCTCAAAAGCCCAGGCGGCGCGGTGACCGTCTCCATCGGCGGCGCCATTCTGCATAGTGGCGAGCACTGGGAGAGCTGGCTGCAGCGCGCCGATGAGTGCCTGTATCGCGCCAAGAGCGAGGGGCGCAATCGTGCGGTTATCGCCGACGCCCCGAGCGGCCCAAACAAGACTGCCGCTAGCCACTGAGGCGTCAGCGGCTACGCTGCTGCTGGTAACTGCCACTGCCGGGCTGACGCTCGATGATCAGCCCGCCCGGATATTCGGTGCTCTGGCGGATGCCCCCACGGCTTTCGCTGGAATAGCTGCCATAGCTGCTTTCCTGACGCACGCTGCCCTGCGGCAGACGCTGCCCACCGTAGAGATTGTGCTGCTGATAACTGGACGAGCCCGAGACGCTGCCACTGGCGCCGGGGCTGACGTAGCTCTTGGGAATGACGCGAATGGTCTGCGGCTGATCGGCGAACGCAGCGCTGACGAACGCCGTCGCCAGGATCAATACGAGGGAACGAATGAACATGAGCAACTCCCATCTGAGTCAGGGCCAGACGTCACGCGCCTGAGCCGAAAATCATCATCACACCGGCTTTGACAGCAACGCGAGGGAATTTTCAGCGCTGATACGACAAAGGGTCAGCCGAAGCTGACCCTTTGCTGGAAATGGTGCCGGAGACAGGAATCGAACCTGCGACCTTCGCGTTACGAGTGCGCTGCTCTACCGACTGAGCTACACCGGCGGGAAAACGTCGGCATTATGCGAGTTGCCACGCTCGCGCTCAAGTCGCTGGAGCATCAGCTGTCGAGCAGCTCGATGCGGTCGTCGTGGATGCGGATCAGGCCCTGCTTGTAGAGGCCACCGATGGCCTTCTTGAAGTTGCCCTTGCTGACCCGGAAATGCTCGGAGATCAGTTCCGGCGGGCTCTTGTCACCCAGCGCCAGCACGCCACCCTGCGCACACAGTCGTTCGATGATCTGCTCGGCCAGGCCACTGGCGGCTTCGTGACCGATGGGCTGCAGGCTCAGGCTGATCTTGCCATCGGCACGCAGTTCCTTGATGTAGCCCTTCTCGCGCATGCCGCTGCGGATGAACTTGAACAGCTCGTTCTTGTGGATCAGGCCCCAGTGCTTGCCGTCGATGATGGCCTTGAAACCGAGATCGGTACGCTCGACCACCAGCAGGTCGACTTCCTGGCCGACCTGGTAGTTGGCCGGCACCTTGTCCAGGTGGCGATCAAGACGCGCGGTGGCGGTTAGGCGACGGGTGCGTTTGTCCAGGTAGAGGTAGATCACACAGTAGTCGCCGATCTGCAGTGGGCGCTTCTCTTCGGAATGCGGCAGCAGCAGGTCCTTGGGCAGGCCCCAGTCGAAGAACAGGCCGACGCGGTTGATGTCCACCACCTTGAGGCTGGCGAACTCACCGAGCTGGATCTTCGGTTTCAACGTGGTGGCGATCAGCTTGTCTTCGCTGTCGAGGTAGAGAAACACGTTGAGCCAGTCATCGACTTCGCTCGGCGTGTCCTTGGGGATATAGCGCTTGGGCAGGAGGATTTCGCCATCCGCACCGCCGTCCAGATACAGACCGAAGTCGGTGTGCTTGACCACCTGCAAAGAATTCATCCGCCCAATCAAGGCCATCGCGTTTCACCTCACCAAAACAGCCGGCCATTCTACCCGAGTTAATCCGCGACCGGGCCGGCGTCGTAGCGAATCGACGGCCGGTCGAATGGTGGTGTAAGTGACTGGGAAACAAGCCATAAGTTGCCGCGAAAAGCTGGCCAGGCGCAGCCTTATGCTATTCACCAGAGCGATTAACCAAGCAGAAAGGAGCTGGTTGAGGCATAATGGCCGGCCGCCCTTCTGAAAGAGATCAAGGTCATGGCCACCCTGCGCGTGAAGTCCTCCTCCAGCAAAGTCAGCAAACCCGCCCCAGCCGTGGAAACCCGCGAGTCCATCGAGGCGCAGATTGCAGCCTTCCTGCAGGGCGGCGGCGAGATCCAGCAGATCGCCAAGGGCGTCAGCGGCCAGACTTACGGCGGCACTCGCCAGATCACCATCAGCAAGAAGTGATCGCTTCGGGTGCGCATTGCGCACCCAGCCCCTCCCTCATTATTCGCTCGCCAGCCCCAGGCGCAGCAACTGCCCTTTCGGCGCATCCGTCAGCACGTAGATATAGCCGTCCGGCCCCTGCCGTACGTCGCGTACCCGTGCGTTGAGCGATTGCAGCAGACGTTCCTCATGCACGATCTTGTCGCCATCGAGCTGCAGGCGGATCAGTGCCTGGCCGGCAAGTGCGCCGATGAACAGGTTGTGCTGCCAGGCCGGGAAACGCTCGGCATCGTAGAAGGCCATGCCGCTGATGGCCGGTGATTTTTCCCAGACGTGATGCGGTGACTCGGTACCTTCCACGGTTTTGCCCTTGGCCTCGGGAATTGCCAGCATCGAATAGTTGACCCCGTGCGTCGCCAGCGGCCAGCCGTAGTTCTTGCCCGCTTCGGGAACGTTGATTTCGTCGCCGCCACGCGGGCCATGCTCATGGGTCCACAAGCGGCCACTCCAGGGATTGAGTGCCGCACCCTGCTGGTTGCGATGGCCGTAGGACCAGATTTCCTCACGCGCGCCGTCGCGGCTGACGAAGGGGTTGTCCTCGGGGATGCGCCCGTCCGGTAAGATGCGCACCAGCTTGCCCTGCAGCTTGTCGAGGTCCTGCGCGGCGGGGCGATTGTTGTTGTCGCCCAGGGCGATGAACAGATGGCCATCGCGGTCGAACACTAGGCGCGAGCCAAAGTGCGCGCCACTGGACAGCTTGGGTTGCTGGCGGAAGATCACCTCGAAGCCTTCCAGGGCGGAGGCATCAGCCGACAGCTTGCCGCGCCCGACGGTCGTACCTGCCGCGCCGTCGCCCTCCTCGGCATAGGACAGATAGACCAGGCGATCCTTGGCGAAGTCCGGCGACAACACCACGTCGAGCAAGCCACCCTGGCCAACGGCGAACACCTTGGGTACGCCGCGCAGCGGCTGCGACACCTCGCCCTCGGCGCTTACCCGGCGCAATGCGCCAGGCCGCTCGCTGACCAGATAGCCCTGGCCATCCGGCAGAAAGGCCACGGCCCAGGGATTGGCCAGGCCTTCGGCGACGGTGTGAACGTTCAAAGGGCCCAGCTCGGTGGCCAGTTGCCGGTCTTCGGCGAAGCTGTACTGATAACCGAACAGTGCGAGCAGACCGAGGGCTGCCAGGGGTTTCAGGCGCGGCATCGCGGCGTCTCCATGCGTCAGACAAGCGGCCATAGTGCAACAGCCCCCGAGCCGTGGCAGCCCCGCAAAAGTTTCCTCAGGTTTCAGTCCGTCAGGTAACGCTGCTCGATACGCTGGTATTCGCCGGACTCACGCAGCAGGCGTAGCCCCTCGTCGAAGCGCCGACGTTGTTCATCCCGGCGAAAGCCGACGCGGTATGACGTCGGCGGAAATATCTCGAACCAGGCCAGTGGCTGGGTGACGTCGACCTGGTCGTTCACCTCACGATCCAGGTAGCGGATGATGCGCTTGTCGCCCACCACCACATCGGTGCGACCGCTGTAGAGCAGGCGGTTGCGATTGATCTGCAGCGCCTCCTCGCGGTAGCGCGGGTTGTTCATGGCCATGCGCTCGAACTCAGGGCCCATGAGCAGTCGTGCACGCTGGAAGGCACTGACCGCGTACTGGCCGAGGTCGGAAATCTGCTCGATGTGATAACCGCGTTTGGCCAATGCCACTGCCACGTTCTGATAATGGATGTAGACGTCCGAATAGAAGGCCTGCACGCCACTGCGCTCATGAGTGGTGGTGATGGCGTCGATCTCACCACGGCGCAGCATCAGGTGCAGACGCTCCATGGGCGCGTAATAGGCGGTCAACTCAAAACCGGCATTGCGCGCAGCACGCTCCACCAGCTCATATTCCAGGCCGCGCGGCTCACCTTCGTAGACATAAGGCGGCTTGTGCGTACCAAAGCCGACATGCAGCACCTCGGCCGCAACCGTTGCGCTCAGGCACGCCAGCATCAATCCCAGCCACCATCTGACCATCGTCTACCTCGTTATCGGACCCGCCAGAGCATAGACGCCTGACCACCGTCATAAGCAGAGTGGATGCCGGCTGATTCATTCCGCTTTGCCCTATCGAGGCTAGACTGGCTGCACGCATTTTGCGCCTGCCTTCAGGAGACCAAGACCATGCTCAAAGCCGAATACCAACAGCGCGGCCCGGTACCGCAAGACGTGATCAGCGCAGTGCCACTGCAACTGCCGGAGCCCGCTGCCGGGCAGGTGCGGGTCAAGGTATTGGCTGCACCGATCAACCCGTCCGACATACTGACCCTGACCGGCGCCTACGGCATGCTGCCGCCACTGCCGGCCGTGGGCGGTAACGAAGGCGTCGGCAAGGTCGAGGCACTTGGTGAAGGCGTCAGCAACTTCAAGGTCGGCCAGACCGTGTTGCTGCCGGTCGGCTGCGGTACCTGGGTCACGGCCCTGAACGCCCCGGCAGAGAAACTCATCCCGCTGCCGGATGCCGACCCGCTGCAACTGGCCATGCTTACCGTCAACCCGCCAACCGCCTCGCTGCTGCTCAGCGAGTTCGTCGACCTCAAGCCAGGCGACTGGGTGATCCAGAACGCCGCCAACTCGGGTGTCGGCAGCTACCTGATTCAGTTGGCCAAGCTGCGCGGTTTCAAGACCATCAACGTGGTACGCCGTGATTCGGCCATTGCCGCTGTCGAGGCCGAGGGCGGTGACCTGGTGCTGGTGGACGGCCCGGATCTGGCCAAGCGTGTGCGCGCAGCGACTGGCGGCGCCGAAGTTCACCTGGGTATCGATGCGGTCGGCGGCGTCAGCACCGACAACCTGGCCGCAGTGCTGGCCAACGGCGGCGTATTGGTGAACTACGGCATGATGAGTGGACAGGCCTGCCAGGTATCGCCGGCCTCGTTCGTGTTCCGTGACGTGACCCTGCGCGGTTTCTGGCTGGCCAAGTGGTTCCAGCAGGCCAGCCCGGCGCAACAGATGAAGGTATTCGGCGAGCTGGTGCAACTGATCGCCAGCGGCAAACTGAAGACTCGCGTCGCGGCGACCTATGACCTGGCACACATCAAGGACGCTGTCGCGGCGGCGGCCAGCGGCGAGCGCGACGGCAAGATTCTGCTGGTGCCCTGAGACTGACAGTGCACCCTGCCTCCAAAGTGCACCCGGCGCCCCCCGTTCCCATGGGGCGCCCTCTCTCCTACCGCCCCCCGCAGCGCACTGCCTGCGGCGAGTACGCCCTGTGCAGGGCAGGCCACTGCCATTCGCCTGCTTTATCCGCAGCGTGAAACTGCTCAGCCAAAGCAGCTCATATCTGTAGGGAATAAGGCAAAGTACTTTTTCCACGCTAGAATCTATGGGTTTGGTCATTTTATGGCCAATGGCCAATACCCCGCTGACTCGCCGGACTGTCACTGATGGAAACGCCGCAGCCCCCGCAAAGGTAGCCACCCTGGCCGATATCGCCGACAACCTGCTGGCGCCGCCCGCGCTGCCGGGGCACAGCGTTAGCGGCGAGCAGTATCTGTATTTCACCGAACGCGATATCAAGCGCATCCTCGATAACCTCGATGGCCTGCGCAACATGGTGTTCCCGCTGGGCGAGCCGCTGGACGAAGGCGAGTGAAGCCGCATTCAGCAGTTTCCCTCTGTGTACCTGATCGGCCTCGGCCGCTGCGGCTCGAACATCGCACTGGACGTCCCCTCCCTGGTCTACAACGCGCGCCAGTTCTATCTGGAAGAGTTTCACAGCGAAGCCACTGCCACCATCGAGCAGGCCTCACGCCCCAGTCGCTGGATTCGCAGCAATCTATTGCGCGCGCCGCCCGGTATTCCTGATCGAGCCGCTGGTGATGCTCGGCGACCTGGACAAGGACATCGCCGGGCGCATCCGCTTCTCGCGCAAAGGCGAAATGAGCGGTTTTCTCGACGATTACAGCAAGATGAAGATCATGGACCTGTCCGAGGTGCATGCCGGCGGTGCCGGCAACACGCCGATCCTCGTGGCCAAGATCATCCTCAACAAGGACACCCAGCGCTTCTCCAACGAAGACTGGAAGTTCATCCACAGCTACCTGATCGACTCCTGCGGGATCAAGGCCAACCAGTCGCGCCTGTACTTCTATATCTTCAGCGCTGGCGGCGGCACCGGCTCGGGCATGGCCTCGGAGTTCGGCCTGGCGCAGCAGTTCGCCTACATGAGCAAGACCTTCGACAGCAAGACGCCGGACGATGGCGAGGCCGAACGCGAACGTGGTTTCGTCTTCGAACCGATCTTCACCAGCGGCATCTGCATCCTGCCGAACATTTCCGACCAGCGCAGCGAGATGTCCGAAGCCCTGCATATCAATGCCGGCCGCCTGCTGTGCAAGTACCTGGCCGAGGCATGGGACTTCTCCTACAACTTCGACAACGAGCAGAACAGCGCTGAAAACGTGATGCGCCGCATCCGCCCGTGGAACGCGATGATGCTGATCTCCAACGACATCATGCGTTAAGCCAAGGAAAGCGGTGACGGCAGCATCCACAACATAGACGTGACCGCCATGGAGCGCCACGCCAACCAGTACATCTCGCAGCAGATCTTCAACATCCTCACCGCCCAGGCGGTGACCAGCGACTACGACCAGAACTACTTGCGCCGCGCCGGCATCGACATCGGCGAAACCATCCGCCTCGACGCCAACGACCTGTTCATGAGCCTGGCCGGCCCGGTGGCCGTGGCTTACGCCGAATCCGTGGTGCCCGAACAGCACACACAACTATCGGAAAAATTCCGTGTACTGGACAAGGAACAAAGCCCGCCACGGCTGAACATCAACGACCTGTTCTTCCGCTCCATCGACCTGCCGCACTTCAACAAGGTCACCCAGGCCATCGAAGGCATCAGCCTGCTGCCGATCGAGTCCAAGCGCTATCGCCAGGCGCTGGAGCAGTACAAATCCAGTGGCTACGACGCTACGGAGCTGAGCGAACTGCATTTCTTCAAGAACTGCTCCTCGGTGCTGTCCATCGTCTCGCTGTCCAAGGACTACAAGCTGTCCTACATGGATCTGAACCGCCTCAAGACCCACCTCAACAACCTGTTCCCCAACACCACGCTCAAGCGCTACGCGCTGGTGATTGGCGCTTCGGCCAACCTCTCGCTGACCACCCTGATCGTCAAGAGCCCGTGCCTATCGGACGACTTCCTGACCCTGATCGTCGCCTACATCAAGTGCTGCTTCGCCCGCGACCAGTACCGCTTCGACGACAGCCTGGACGACGCCATACTCGACTTCATCGTCGCCGAGCGCTTCGATGAGGCCAGGCTCGACGCCATGCTCAACGAGCACCAAGACCCGGCGAAGATCCTCGACACCAACTGGTATGCGATCAAACCGATGTACGAGAAGAAGTAGCGCGAGCTGATCCACGACACGGAGAAATTCGTTTCGATCAATGACATCCGACTGACACGCGAAAGCGTCAAACAGGCGATCAAGTACCTGCGCGAAATCTATCGCCACCACATCGGCAAGACCCGGGTGATCTCGCTCAACGATTACGGCAAGTAGCCGCCCGCCCGCGTGGACGAGAACCCGGCGCAACGCCGGCAGGCAGGGCGGGCATAAGCATGCCCGCCCCTGCACGAATGCATCAGGTGCACTGCTGCCACTGCACCAACCAGCCCAGGCTGGCCTGCGTGCCCTCCTCGCCCGGCTTGTATTCGGCGCCCAGCCAGCCGCTGTAACCGCTGCCACGTAAAGCACCGAGCAGCGCGGGGAACGCCAGCTCGCCGGTACCTGGCGCGCCGCGCCCCGGCACGTCGGCGAACTGCACATGACCGATGCGCCCGGCCAGCAAGCGCATTCCTGCGGCCACGTCCAGCTCCTGACGCGCCATATGGTAGAGGTCGTACTGTGCGGCCAGATTCGGGTGATCCACTGCGCGCAGCAGCGTATCGAGATGCTCCGGCGTATTGATCAAGAAACCCGGCATATCGATCGGGTTAATCGCCTCCACCAACACGCGGATGCCCAACGTCGCGAAGGTCTCGGCGCTCTTGCGCAGGTTGGCGGCCAGGCAATCCAGCGCCTGCTCGCGGCTCACGCCTTCGGCCAGGCGGCCGGGCAGCACATTGATGCAGGCCGGGCGCGCCATGGCGGCGTAGGTCAGCGCCTCCTGCAGCGCCGCGTCGAACGCGTCCTGGCGCGCCGGCACGCTGGCCAGGCCGGGGCCGCCGCTCATCAGATCGCCTGCCGGCAGGTTGATCAGCACCAGCGGCAGCGCGGTCAACTCCAGCACTTCTTTCAGAGCGACGGCCGGCAACTCATAGGGGAACTGAATTTCCACGCCATCGAAACCCGCCGTCATCGCCGCCAGCACGCGCTCGCGCAACGGCAGTTCGGTGAACAGCATGGACAGGTTGGCAGCGATCTTCATGGGCATTGCTCCCGCAGCATTTCCACAAGGGTGGCAGGGTCGCGCTCAAGAAAGCCCTGGCTGCCGTGCAGGCGCATCAACTGCGCGGCCAAGCCGCTCATGGGCGTGGCGCTGCCCTGCTCACGGGATAGTTTGACCGCCGTATCTAGGTCCTTGAGCAGCGTGCGTACATGCCACTTGATCGGTTCGAACTGGCTGGCGGCCATCTGCGGCGCAAGGATCTGCAGCGGCTTGGAGTCGGCGAAACCACCGGCCAGCGCCGGGGCGATCAGGCTGGCGTCGACGCCGGAGCGCTCGGCCAGCGCCACCACTTCGGCGATCACCAGCGCGTTGCAGGCCACGATCATCTGGTTGCACACCTTGGTCACCTGCCCGGCGCCCACCTCGCCCATGCGCGTCAGGCGCTGGCCCAGATGCGCCAGCACCGGGCGCACACGCTCCACATCCTCCTCCCGGCCGCCAGCCATGATCGCCAGCGTGCCGGCCTCGGCACCCGGCGTACCACCGGAAACCGGCGCATCCACCCAGCGCATGCCAGTACGTGCCTCCAGCTCGGCGGCCATCTCACGGGTGGCCGCCGGCTCCAGGCTGGAAAAGTCCACCAGCAACTGCCCCGGCCGCGCACCCTCGACGATCCCGCCCGGGCCGAACACCACCTCACGCACCACCTCGGTATTGGCCAGGCAGAGCATCACCACATTGGCATCGCGACACAGCTCGGCAGGGTTCTCCACGCGATGCGCGCCCTGCGCCAACAGCGGCGCACATTTGTCCGGCGTGCGGTTCCACAGGGTCAGCGGGTAGCCTGCAGCGAGCAGGCGGCGGGTCATCGGCAGGCCCATCAAACCAATCCCGGCGAAGGCCAGGGCGGGAAGCGTTGCGGTCATCGATCAACTCCAGGCAGTTCGTATCCAGCGCGCATCTTAACCCCGCAGTCAGCGCGCGCGTGCTGCAAGCGCGTCGTTCGGCCACTATACTGCGCACGCCTTCCCCGCTATTGAACCGGAGAATCCGTCATGTTCAAGCAAACCCTGGCGCTCGCCGCCGGCATCGCCCTGTCCGTATCTGCAGTATTCGCGCACGCCGCCGACGTCCTCAAGGTCTCGGCCATCCCTGACGAAGCCCCCACCGAACTGCTGCGCAAGTTCAAGCCGCTGGGCGCCTACCTGGAGCAGGAACTGGGTATGAAGGTGGAGTTCGTGCCGGTGGCCGACTACGCCGCGGTGGTCGAAGCCCTGGCTGCCGACCGTATCGACATGGCCTGGCTGGGCGGTTTCACCTTCGCCCAGGCACGCCTGAAAACCGGCAACGCCGTGCCGCTGGTGCAGCGCGAGCAGGACGCCGAGTTCACCAGCAAATTCATCACCTCCGACCCGGCGGTGAAGTCCCTGCAGGATCTGAAAGGCAAGACCTTCGCCT
This sequence comes from Ectopseudomonas oleovorans, assembly GCF_003052605.1. Classification (GTDB taxonomy): domain Bacteria; phylum Pseudomonadota; class Gammaproteobacteria; order Pseudomonadales; family Pseudomonadaceae; genus Aquipseudomonas; species Aquipseudomonas oleovorans_A. Next base: position 42,295 of record NZ_QASO01000098.1, read on the forward strand.
TCGGCTCGGTGTCCTCCACCTCCGGCAGCCTGATGCCGCGCTACTTCATGCTGCAGGACGGCATCAAGTCGGAAGACTTCTTCAGCCGCGTGGCCTATTCCGGCGCCCACGACGCCACCGCCGCCTGGGTGCAGGCCGGCAAGGCCGACGCCGGCGTGCTCAACGCCTCGGTGTGGCAGAAGCTGGTGGACGCCGGCAAGGTCGACACCGACAAGGTCAAGGTCTTCGCCACCACCCCGACCTACTACGACTACAACTGGACCGTGCGCGGCAACCTCGACGCAGACCTGCAGGCGAAGATCAAGGCCGCCTTCCTCGCCCTCGACCCGGCCAAACCCGAGCAAAAGGCTATTCTCGATCTGCAGGCCGCCAGCCGCTTCATCGAAACCAAGCCCGAGAACTACGAAGGCATCGAAGAAGCCGCTCGCGCTGCCGGCCTGTTGAAGTGAGCATCGCCCTGCGTGGCGTGGGCCTGGCCCACGCCAACGGCAAGGTCGCGCTGGAAAATATCGATCTGCAGGTCAGCCCCGGCGAACGGGTGGCCATCATCGGCCCCTCGGGCGCCGGCAAGACCACCCTGCTGCGCCTGCTGGCCACCAGCCTGCAACCCACCCAGGGTGAGATCGACCTGCTGCAGCACAACCCCTGGCGTCTGGCTGCCCGCCAGCGCCAGCGCCTGCGTGCACGTATCGGCCTGATCCACCAAGCACCGCCTTTGCCACCGCGTCAGCGCGTGGTCACCGCCGTGCTCGCCGGCAAGCTGGGCCAGTGGTCAGTGGCCAAGGGTCTGCTCAACCTGTTGCATCCACTGGATGCCGCCGGCGCTCAGGCCGCCCTGGCGCGTCTGGACATTGCCGACAAGCTCTACCAGCGCTGCGATCAGCTTTCCGGTGGCCAGTTGCAGCGCGTCGGCATCGCCCGCGTGCTGTACCAGGCGCCGGAACTGATCCTCGCCGACGAACCGGTCTCGGCCATGGACCCGGTGCTGGCCGGCCACACCCTGGCCGTGCTCAACCGCGAGGCCACCGAGCGCGGCATGACCCTGCTGGCCAGCCTGCACGCCGTCGACCTGGCGCTGGCGCACTTCCCTCGGGTGATCGGCATCCGCGACGGGCACATCGCCTTCGACCTGCCCACCATGCAGGTGCAACCTGCCCAGTTGCAGGCGCTGTATGCCAACGAACAACTGCAGGACACGCCTAGCTCCCCCGCGCCGCCGCAACCGACGCATATCCCGCGATGCTGACCACCGCCCCACGCGACCCCGCCGCCCTGCCACGCCTGCTGATCAGCGTCCTGGCGCTGCTGTTGTTGTGGCCGGGCCTGAGCCTGAGCGAGTTGGACCTGACCGTGCTGGTCGATGGCGACAACACCCGCGCCATGGGCAACTTCCTTGCCGGTTTCTGGCCGCCTGCGCATGACGGCGAGTTCCTCGCTCTGCTCGGCCGAGCCACCCTGGAAACCCTGGCCATCGCCACCGCCGGCATGAGCCTGGCGCTGCTGATCGCCGTCCCCGCCGCGCTGCTGGCCAGCCGCGCGCTGTCGCTGTCAGCCGTGCATCGTGGTGGTCGCCCGACCTGGTGGGCGAACCTGGCGCGCTGGCCGGTGCGCGGCCTGCTGATCTTCCTGCGCAGCGTGCCGGAGATCGTCTGGGCGCTGCTGTTCGTCCGCGCCGTCGGCCTCGGCCCCACTGCCGGGGTACTGGCCATCGCCATCACCTACGCCGGCATGCTCGGCAAGGTGTATGCGGAAATCTTCGAATCGGTCGATGCCCGCCCCACCCGCGCGCTACTGGGTGCCGGCAGCGGCCGCCTGAGCGCCTTCGCCTACGGCGTGCTGCCCAATGCCGCCGGGGAAATGCTCTCCTACACCGTGTACCGCTGGGAGTGCGCCATCCGCGCCTCGGTGGTGATGGGCTTCGTCGGCGCGGGTGGGCTGGGCCAGCAGATCGACCTGTCGCTGCGCATGTTCGCCGGCGGTGAAGTGGCCAGCATGCTGCTCACCTTCCTTCTGCTGGTACTGCTGGCCGACCAGTTCAGCCGCCTGCTGCGCGCGAGGCTGACATGAGAGCCGGCAACCTGATCCTGCTCGCCGCCCTCCTCGCCGCGGTGGTTGCCTCGTTCCTCTACTTGGGCATCGACCTCGGCGCCCTGGTCGCTGGCGACAGCCTGGCGCAGATGGGCAAGTACGCCAGCGGCTTCCTGCAGCCGGACTTCTCCGCCGCACACCTGCAGGCCATCGGCCGGGGCGCGCTGGAAACCCTGGCTATGTCCGCCATCGGCACCCTGCTCGCTGCCCTGCTTGGCCTGGCCCTGGCACTGCCGGCCGCCGGGCGCTTCGGCGGTGTCGCCCTGCACCTCACACGCCTGCTGCTCAACGCCCTGCGCGCCATCCCTGAGCTGGTATGGGCGGCGCTGATGGTGCTGGCCGCCGGCCTCGGCCCCAACGCCGGCACCCTGGCCCTGGCCCTGCACACCGCCGGCGTGCTCGGCCGCCTGTTCGCCGAAGCGCTGGAAAACACCCCGCGCGAACCCGCCGACGCCATCCGCGAAAGCGGCGGCGGGCGCATGCTCGCCTTCTGCTACGGCACCCTGCCCGGCGTCTGGCCGCAACTGGTGGCGTATACGCTCTACCGCTGGGAGAACAACATCCGCATGGCCAGCGTGCTCGGCTTCGTCGGTGCCGGCGGCCTGGGGCAGATGCTCTACGTGTCGCTCAGCCTGTTCCAGGAAGCGCAGGCGGCCACAGTGATCCTGGCCATGCTGGTGCTGGTGCTGGCGGTGGATGGCTTGAGTGGCTGGGCGCGGCAGCGCTGGGTGAGCTGAGCCGGCAGCGCGATATGGATATTTTGCTTATCGCGCAACTCATCCGGGTGGCGCGGGCGCCCGACGCGGTCGAGAAAGGCGGGCGAGGCGCACACCACCGGGCGGATCTGCCCGACCTGCAACGCCGGGTGATCGCCCTCGGGCAGCGAGCCAATGCGCACGGCCACGTCGATGCCCTCCTCCATCATGTTCACCACGCGGTCGACCAGCAGCGCATTGACCTCCACGTCCGGGTGGGTGTCGAGATACTGGGCGATGCGCGGAATCAGGAACAGCTCGCCGAACATCACCGGCGCGGTCACGGTGAGTCGTCCACGCGGGCGCACGCTGCCACCGGCGGCCAGTTCCTCGGCCTCCTCCAGCTCCAGCAGGATGCGCCGGCAGTCCTCGACGTAGCGCTGGCCAGCCTCGGTCAGGCGCAGGCTGCGCGTGCTGCGGGCAGCAGCAGCGTGCCGAGGCGTGCCTCCAGCGCGGCGATGGCGCGAGTGACGCTGGGCGGCGAAATGCCCAGCAGCTTGGCGCCGCCGGCGAAGCTCTCGGCCTCGGTCACCGCCAGTAGCACCCTCATTTCCTGAAACCGAGCCATCGTCACCGCCTGGTTTTCTATGGCTATGTCTGCGTTAAGTGTTGGGCGTTGGTACAAAAGCCCGTAGGGTGGGCCGGGCGGCGCTCCGCTTCAGCCCACCAACTGCGGTCAGCGTGGGCTAAAGCCCACCCTACAAGGCTCAGAGCCTTCCTAGAACCGCTTGGCAACAGCTAACGCAGACATAGCCCTTTCTATTGCATCGACACAGAGTAACCCAAGCAGAAGCGGCGCCAGGACTCAGCGCCGGCTCAATGCCAGACGCGCGGCAAACAGAACGAAAATCAGCCCCGTGCTGCGATCCATCCACTTGATCACCGCCTCGCGCCGCAACCAGTGTTCGAGCGGCTGGGTGGCGCCGATCAGCAACAGCGCCCAGACCAGGCTGAGCGCCACGTGAATGCCGACCAGGCCGAACGTCCAGGCAATCAGTGACTGGCCCTGCGGGATGAACTGCGGCAGGAAGGACACATAGAAAATCCCCACCTTGGGGTTGAGCACGTTGCCCAGCAGACCGCGCAGGAACCAGTTGGCATCGGGTGTGCCGCTCGCCTGCGCGGGCGCCAGCGAGGTACGCGGGCGCAGCAGCATATTCAGCCCGAGCCAGGCCAGATAGGCCGCACCGCAATACTTGAGCAGGTTGTAGCCGAATTCGGAAACCGCCAGCAGCGCGCCGAGGCCGAAGGCCACCGCCGCGCCCCAGAGCAGGCAGCCGGCATTGATGCCCAGCGCCGCGCGAAACGCCTGCTGCCGGCCCTCGACCGCCGCGGTACGCAGCACCAGCGCCGTGTCGATCCCCGGCGTCAGGGTCAGCAGCGTGGCCGCCAAGGTGAAGGCGATCAGGTTTTCGGCAAAGGGCATCGTCAGGCACTCCAGTCGAAGGACAGAGCGCAAGTATAAACAGCGCACCGTTCAAACCGTAGGGTGCGCCACGCGCACCGCCAACTACCGGTAAACCACCCGGTGCGAATCGCGGCTGAAACCGCTCCTACGGTATTCACCGCACCGTAGGAGCGGCTGGGCGGCATTCCGCTTCAGCCGCGATTAACGCTTCAATCCTTGGCGAACGCCGCCTCGATGGCCTCGTTGATGGTGCGCAGTACCTTGACCCGGGCGAAGCGCTTGTCATTGGCCTCGATCAGCGTCCAGGGCGCGATCTCGGTGCTGGTACGGTCGACCATGTCGCCTACCGCATCGACGTAGTCGTCCCACTTTTCACGGTTGCGCCAATCCTCTTCGGTGATCTTGAAGCGCTTGAAGGGGATCTGCTCGCGCTCCTTGAAACGCTTCAGCTGCGTCTGCTGATCGATGGCCAGCCAGAACTTCACCAGGATCACCCCGGCGTTGGTCAGCTCCTCCTCGAAATCGTTGATCTCGCCGTAGGCGCGCAGCCAGTCGGCCTGGCTGCAGAAGCCCTCGACCCGCTCCACCAGCACACGGCCATACCAGCTGCGGTCGAAGATGGTGAACTTGCCGCGTGCCGGAATGTGTCGCCAGAAGCGCCACAGATAGGGCTGGGCACGTTCTTCCTCGGTCGGCGCCGCCACCGGCACGATGCGGTACTGACGCGGATCGAGGGCGCCGGTGACGCGGCGGATGGCACCTCCCTTGCCAGCGGCATCGTTACCCTCGAATGCCGCGATCAGGGCGTGCTTGCGCATGCGCTTGTCGCGCATCAGGCCCGATAGGCGCGCCTGCTCGGTGGTCAGCTGTTCCTTGTACTCGTCCTTGCTCAGTGCCTGGGTCATGTCCAGGCTGGCCAGCAAACCGCGATTGTCCAGACTGGAAACCAGCGGCGCGGCATGCGGTTGCAGCCGGGTGCGCTGTGGGTTGGCCAATGCCGCCTGCAAGCCTTCGAGCAGGATGCGCCCGACGGTGAGACTGCGGTAATAGTGATCGACGCCCTCGACTACATACCAGGGCGCGTAATCGCGGCTGGTGCGGCGCAGCACGCGCTCGCCGTAGCGCACGAACTTGTCGTAGGTCTTCGATTGCTGCCAGTCCAGCGGGCTGATGCGCCAACTGTGCAACGGGTCGTCCTTGAGCGCTTCGAGGCGCGCCTTCATGTGTTTCTTGGACAGGTGGAACCAGAACTTGAAGATCAGTGCGCCCTCGTCGCAGAGCATGCGTTCCAGACGCTCGGCACCGTCGATGGCCTGATCCAGCACCGCGTCCTTGAACTTGCCGTGCACCCGCCCCTGCAACATCTGGCTGTACCAGTTGCCGAAGAACACGCCCATGCGTCCCTTGGGCGGCAGCTGGCGCCAGTAGCGCCAGGCCGGCGGTCGTGCCAGCTCTTCGTCGGTCTGTATATCGAAGGTGCTGACCTGGATCAGCCGTGGGTCCATCCACTCGTTGAGCAGTTTCACCGTCTCGCCCTTGCCGGCGCCCTCGATGCCGTTGATCAATACGATCACCGGAAAACGCGCCTGCTGCTTGAGCTCGTACTGCGCTTCCAGCAGCGCCTCACGCAACGCCGGTTCTTCGGCCTCGAACGTGGCCTTGTCGATACTGCGGCCGATTTCGGCGGTCTCGAACATAAAGCAACCTCCCTGGAATCATCTTCACAGCCTAACGGAACATCCAACACTTTGCCCGCCGACACGCTGCCTTGTTCCAGCGCCACGACACCTGTGCACGGTAGAATCGCCGCACGACCCAGCGGAACCCAGCCATGTCAGACACCCATCACGCCCAGCTCGACTGGGACGAGCGCGGCCAGCCTCTGTCGCGCAGCTACGGCGACATCTATTTCTCCCAGGAAAACGGCCTGGAAGAGACGCGCTACGTCTTCCTCGCCAACAACGATCTGGCGGCGCGCTTCGCCGCTCTCGCCGACGGTGAATGCCTGAACATCGGCGAAACGGGTTTCGGCACCGGGCTGAATTTCCTCTGCGCCTGGCAGTTGTTCGAGCAGCAGGCACCCGCTGGCGCGCGTCTGCACTTCGTCAGTGTCGAAAAATATCCGCTGCATCACGACGACCTGCAGCGCGCCCTGGCCCTGTGGCCGGAGCTGGCACCGTTCAGCACAGAACTGCTGGCGCAGTACCGCGCCATTCACCCCGGGTTCCAGCGCCTGTTGTTGGCGGGTGGTCGGGTGGTGCTGACATTGTTGATCGGCGACGTGATGGCGCAATTGCCGCAGTTGGATGCGCGCATCGACGCCTGGTTTCTCGACGGCTTCAACCCGGCGAAGAACCCTGAAATGTGGACGCCCGAGCTGTTCGCCGAACTGGCGCGACTGTCGGCCCCCGGCACAACCATCGGTACATTTTCCAGCGCCGGCCGGGTACGGCGCGCACTGAATGAAGCCGGCTTCAAGATGACACGCGTGCCAGGCCTGGGCAAAAAATGGGAAGTGGCTAAAGGGCAGTTCATCGGTGAGCCGCAAACCGTCGGCAAGCCCTGGTTCGCCCGCCCCGCTCGCCTTGCTCAGGAAAAACACGCGGTGGTGATCGGCGCTGGTCTGGCCGGCTGCGCCACTGCCGCCAGCCTGGCCGCGCGCGGCTGGCGAGTGAGCCTGCTGGAGCGTCACGCGGCGGTTGCCTGCGAGGCCTCGGGCAACCCGCAGGGCGTGCTCTACCTCAAGCTCTCGGCCCATGGCACCGCGCTGTCACAGTTGATCGTCGCCGGCTTCGGTCATACCCGCCGGCTGCTCGAGCGCCTGCAGCGCGGTGCCGACTGGGACGCCTGCGGCGTGCTGCAACTGGCCTTCGATGACAAGGAAGCCGCGCGCCAGGGCAAGCTGGCCGCCGCCTTCCCTGCCGATCTGCTGCATTCCGTTGGGCGCGAGCAGGCCGAAGCGCTGGCCGGTATCGGCCTACCGGCTGGCGGTCTGTTCTACCCCGACGCCGGCTGGGTACACCCACCGGCGCTGTGCCGGCAACTGGTGCAACACCCATTGATCGAACTGCGCCCCTACCAGGAGGCGCTGAGTCTGAGCCGGCAGGATGCCCACTGGCGCGTCGACGGGCCGAGCGGCACACTGGTCGAGGCGCCGGTGCTGGTACTGGCCTGCGCCGCCGAAATCGGCCGCCTGTTGCCGGATGCGAACCTGCCGCTCAAGCGTATCCGTGGGCAGATCAGCCGCCTGCCGGCCAACTCACTCAGCCGTCAACTGCGCACCGTGGTCTGCGCCGAAGGCTATGTCGCGCCGCCGCGCGACGGTGAACACACCCTGGGCGCCAGTTTCGACTTCCACAGCGACGAGCTCACACCCAGTGTGGCCGAGCATGCCGGCAACCTGGAGCTGCTGCGGGAAATTTCCACGGATCTCGCCGAACGCCTGGACGCACAGACACTCGACCCGGCGACGCTGGAAGGCCGCGCCGCGTTCCGCTGCACCAGCCCGGACTACCTGCCGATAGTCGGGCCGCTGGCCGATGCCGAGGCTTTTGCCGAGACCTATGCGGTACTGGCCAAGGATGCCCGCCAGGTACCGGACGCACCCTGCCCCTGGCTGCCGGGCCTGTACATCAACAGCGGCCACGGCTCACGCGGTTTGATCACCGCGCCACTGTCGGGCGAGCTGATCGCCGCCTGGCTGGAGGACGAGCCGCTGCCCGTGCCACGCGAGGTGGCCGAGGCCTGTCATCCCAATCGCTTCATGCTGCGCACGTTGATTCGCGGGAGTGGATCACCCAGGCAGTGATGTAGGGCGTACTCGGCTTTGGCTTTCTGCGTCGCTCTACCTCCTAGCAGTACGCCGTTTTCAGGCTTGGCATGGATCGGCGGACTGTTCGCTTCGCTACGCGCGGCCGGCATTCCCGCCCTACGACGAGCACCCAGCATTTCGATCGCCCCTATGCCCTGGCCTCGGCAAGCACCGGCTTCGGCTTACGAAACACCAACACGTTGCCCAGCATCACCAGGCCCAGGCCGAGCAGCGCCGGGGCCGTCCATTGGTAGCCCTCAAGGAATACCGAGATGTTCAGCGCCACCACCGGGAACAGTACCGTGCAGTAGGCCGCGCGCTCCGGGCCCATGCGCCCGACCAGGGTCAGGTAGGCGGTAAAGCCGATCACCGAGCCCGGAATCGCCAGATACAGCAACGAGCCGACGTAGTGCGCGCTCCACTCGAAGGCGAACGGCGTGCCGCTGACCAGGCAGATACCCACCAGCATCAGCGCGCCATAGAGCATGCCCCAGGCGTTGGTGGTCAGCGGCTTGAGCCCGGCCCTCTGCTGCAGGCTGGAGAGCATATTGCCGGCAGAGAAGAACAGCGTGCCGAGCAGCGCCAGGCCGATGCCCAGCAGGCTTTCGCGGCTGGCCTCATGCCCGGCCAGCTCCGGCCTGAACAGTAAGCCCAGACCGACCAGCCCCAACGCGCCACCGAGCAGCACGTTGGCGCCAATGCGCTGCTTGAAGAACAGCCTTGCATTGATCGCGTTCCACAGGGTGGCGGTGGAGAAGATCACGGCGATCAGGCCACTGGGTATCCACTGGCTGGCGGTGTAGAAACACAGGAAGTTGAGGCAGAACAGGCACAGCCCCTGCACCAGGCAGATGCCCTGGCCACGGCGATCCAGCGGTTGCAGGCGGCCGCTGAACCAGAGCATGGCGAACAGCACCGCCGAGGCCAGCGCGAAGCGATAGGCGATGGAAGCGGCAACGGCCACCTCGCCCATCTGAAATTTGATGGCGATCCAGGTCGTACCCCAGATCAGTACGGTCAGCAGGTAAAGCGACAGGTTCATCGAGTATCTCCCAAGACTGAGCACAGTCTGGAAGCGATACTCGTCGGGCGCTTGCACAAAGTTGCGCATTTATCGCTGCGCCATCACTGCCTGCCATCGCGCTGCAGGCTTTATCATGCGGGCTTTATCCATCAGGTCATTCTCAACGCATGCTTTCTGCTGTCGCGCGCTACAAACAATTGCTGTCCAGCGCCCTCGCCCGCTACTTCCCTCACACCACCGCCTACCTGCGTGCCGAGCGCGAAGCCGCGCAGCCACGTAAACCTGCACGCAAGCAAAGTAAGAAGAAGTCCACTGGCGACAAGAAAGCCAGCGGCCGCAAGACTGACAGCGGTAAACCTGGCCCTGCCGGCATCTACCCTGCCACCCGGTTGAAGGTCGAAGACGCTCAGGTACAGGCGATGCGCGAACGCGTGGCGCAGGCGGTGAACGCCAGGCTGATCGGCGCACCGTCGGACGAACAATGGGCGATGATCCTCTGCCGTGCGCCGCTGGCACGCATCTTCGCCGGCGCCGGCTCGGGCAAGTCGAGCACGCTGGTACTGCGTGTGGTGTTCCTGCTCTGTCACCTGGAGGTCGACCCCAAGCGCCTGACGGTGATCTCCTTCACCAACGCCTCCTGCCACGAACTGCGCGAGCGCCTGCAACGCCTGCTCGACTTCTGGCACTACCCGCACGATGCACGCCAGTGCGTGCGCACCTTCCATGCGGCCATGGCCACGCTGGCCAAGGAACAGCTGGGCAACCCGCGCTGGTTCGAGCAACTGGACGAACCCGGCGAGGAGCCGGACAACCCGCTCACTGGCGGGCGCCTGCGCCCCGCGCAGCAGCGCCTGCTCAAGCAGGCCTACCAGAACGCCTACGCCGAGGACGCACGCTTTCGCGCCCTGACTCACCGCCTGCTCAAGTTACCGGCCCCAGAAGAGCCGCCCAAGGGCAAAGCCAAGGCGCCCCTGGATGCCTGCAAGTTGCCTGGCGAATTCGCCGCCCTGCCGCTGTTCGAACTGCTGCACGGGCAGATCGACTTCGCCGAGAGCCTGGGGATTCGCCTCGACCGTCTGGAGGTGAAAGCCCTCGATTGCGCGCCCCGCGAACGCGACTTCATCGAGGCCATGCAGCGTTTCCACCAGCACTTCAACGCCCTGTTGCAAGGCCAGGGGTTGATCAGTTTCAACGGCGCTTTTGCGCAGCTGAGCGAGCGGCTGAGCAGCGACGGCGGCAAATCCGGCCCGGCCCTGCTCGCCCTGAGCCACCTGCTGATCGACGAATTCCAGGACATCTCACCGCAGATCGTGCTGTGGCTGCAGGCCGTGCATCGCCGCCTGCATGCGGCGGGCGAACGCATCAGCCTGATGGCCATCGGCGACGACTGGCAGTCGATCTACGGTTGGCGCGGCAGCTCGCCGGAGCTGTTCATCGATTTCGACCGCCACTTCCCCAGCCGTGGCCGCAGCAAGAGCAGCACCCTGCTGCTGGGCACCAACTACCGCAGCATCGAGCCGGTGATCCGCGATGGCGAGAAGGTGCTGGCCGAGGTACACAGCAAGCAGGCCAAGACCTGCATAGCGGCCAAGGCAATGCAACCGGGCGACCATGGCGTCAAGCTGATCCAGCGCTTCGACCTGGCCAGCGGCCTGCCGGCGCTGCTCCAGGAAATTACCGCGCAGTGCCAACACGTCAGCCAGCGCCCCAATGCAGATCGCACCGCCGTGCTGCTGCTCAGCCGGCGCAACGAGCCTCTGCAGCAGGTGCGCGCGCAGTTGGACAAGACGCTGCCGGTCAGAGCCATGACCATCCACCGCGCCAAGGGCCTGCAGGCCGAAGTGGCGATCATCCTCGACGACTGCCTGCCGGCGGATAAGCACCCGCTGCGCAACGCGCTCTACGCCCAGTGCGGTTTCTTCGCCGGCAGCTACGACCAGGCCATGCAGGACGAAGCCCGGCGCCTGGCCTACGTCGCCATCACCCGTGGCGTAAGCCGGGTGCTGTGGTACACGCGCAAGGCGCAGGGTGCGACGCAGTGCCTGGCCAGCTAGAACGCCCGGCGAATACTCCGCTCCCTTAAAGCTAACAAAGCAGCCAGGCGTAGGAGCCCCGCCTCGAGGCGAAGCTTTTCAGGTCAGCGCCACGCTTAAAACGCTGGGGCTAGGCGATTGATCGGGCTCTGGTTATGACCCGGTACTTTCTACAGGCAACAAAAAACCCGCCGAAGCGGGTTTCCTCCCAACCATCCGATATCCTGTCGGTAGCCATTCCTGGCTTGGTCATCGTCCTTGATCCTCAGCGCTCCATCGCTGCAGGGGATGCGTGTAGATTAGTGATCGGCCCGCACGGGCAACAGTGGCGGTTGCCGTTATCGCCTGTAAGACATTCGCCATAGACGACTGCTTCAGCGACCGATCATTCGCGCCAATACATCCTCACCGCCCTGACGGCGATGGACAAAGGCCATGGCGGCATGGCCAATCACCATGAACAGCAACAGCCAGCCCAGGTTGCCATGCAACAGGCCAGCTGGAGCAATCATCCACTCGATCTTGCCGTCAAAACCGGGCATGACGGTCATGCCGAATGCCACGAACTCCCGGCCCGAGCCGTACTGACGCAGCAGCGCGACAAAAGGAATCACGAACAGCAGTGCATACAGGGCCAGATGCCCAAGGCGCGCCGGGATGCTGACTGCGGCAGGACGGCGGTTGCGGTTGTAAAACGCCCAAAGCAGACGAATCACCACCAGCACCATCAGCAGCAGTCCTGTTGCCTTGTGCGTGCCCCAAGCGAACTTGTCCAGCACGCTGTCTTCCAGCAGGACATGGGCCAGTACGGTGACGAACTGCCACCCCAGCACAACGGCCATACCCCAGTGCAGCCAGCGTGTAACCGCACCATAGCGCTGCGCGGAATCATGCAGATTCGACATCGTGGTTCCTCTCCAATGTCATGTACGAAAACGGTGTTCGGGCCAGACGGCGGAATGCCCCATCCGAGGCAAAGACCCGCCCCAGACGCAATGGTGCCGCGCAGCAGAACGTTGATGCGCCTATAGATGTTAGCGGGTATGTCAGAAGGGCATCACGTCACGCCCCCGGCAGGCGGGGGCGTGACGGATGATCAGGCGTCGCGCAGGGCTTCGCGCCAGGCGTGATATTGCGGCTCCTGCCAGATGCGCGCGTGCAGGCGCGCCATGCCGTCAGGATCGTTGAGCAGACGCCAGCGGGTCGCCTCGACCTTACCCTCAGGTCCGGCGCTGAGGATCTCATCGATACGCTCGTTGCGCAGCGCTTCGGCAGCAGGCACCACCTTGGCGTGGCGGGCACGGGCCATGGCGCAGACCAGGGCGTTGTACAGCGGGTCGACCACTGCACGCAGGAAGCCCTTGCGCAGAGCCCGTGAGCTGTTCAGTTGCTCGTACTCGGCGGTGTTGCTCAGCTCCACCGGCACCTTGTGTTCTTCCGGAATCAGGAACAGCTTGCTGCGCCGTGCTGCCAGGCCCGGTGCCGTGCGGCTGGTCAGCACCGAGACCACCGGCGACAGCACCAGTGAAATGACGATAGGTGCCAGCCACCAGAGGAAGTCCGGGTTGAGCCAGGCCACCAGCGCCGTCCAGCTGAGTCCGATCAGCACCTGGGTGCCATGACGGCGGAAGGCTTCGCTCCAGGGGGTCGAGTCATCCACGCGCTGCGGCGAGTTCCACTGCACCGACCAACCGAGGAAGGCGGCGGTGACGAACAGGCTGTGGAACAGCATGCGCACCGGCGCCAGCAGCACCGAGCAGGACGCCTCCAGCAGCATCGACAACAGCACCCGCGTGCGCCCACCGTAGGCCTCGGCACCCTTGATCCAGATCAGCAGCACGCTGAGCAGCTTGGGCAGGAACAGCAGGGTCATGGTCGCCGAGAACAGGGCGATGGCCTCGTGTGGCTGCCAGCGCGGCCACAGTGGATAGAGCTGGTTGGGCTGCAGGAAGTACTCCGGCACCATCAGCGTATGAATCGCCAGCAGGCAGGTCGAGAGCACCAGGAACAACAGCCACAGCGGCGCGGACAGGTAGGACATGACCCCGGTGAGAAACACCACGCGGTGTACCGCGTGCATGCCACGCACCAGGAACAGGCGGAAGTTCATCAGGTTGCCATGGCACCAGCGGCGGTCACGCTTGAGCTCGTCGAGCAGGTTCGGCGGCAACTCTTCATAGCTGCCCGGCAGGTCGTAGGCGATCCATACGCCCCAACCGGCGCGGCGCATCAGCGCGGCTTCGACGAAATCGTGGGAGAGGATCGCGCCGGCGAAGGAACCGGTGCCCGGCAGCGGCGCCAGGGCGCAGTGCTCGATGAAGGGTTTGACCCGAATGATCGCGTTGTGACCCCAGTAATGCGATTCACCCAGCTGCCAGAAGTTGAGGCCAGCGGTGAACAGCGGCCCGTAGACGCTGGTAGCGAACTGTTGCAGCCGCGCATAGAGGGTGTCCATCCCGGACGCCTTGGGCGCGGTCTGGATGATGCCGGCACCCGGATTGGCCTCCATCAGGCGTACCAGGCGGGTCAGGCATTCGCCGCTCATCACGCTGTCGGCATCGAGCACCACCATGTAGCGGTAGTTGCTGCCCCAGCGCCGGCAGAAGTCGTCGATGTTGCCGCTCTTGCGCTTCACCCGACGGCGACGACGGCGGTAGAAGATATGGTCGAAGCCTTCCACCTCACTGCACAGCTCCATCCAGGCCTGCTGTTCGGCGACGCAGATGTCCGGGTCGTTACTGTCACTGAGGATGAAGAAATCGAAATGCTCCAGTTGCCCGGTAGCCTTGAGCGATTCGAAGGTCGCCCGCAGGCCGGCGAACACACGCGGCACGTGCTCGTTGGCAATCGGCATGACCAGCGCCGTGCGCGCCCGGGGTGAAATGGGTTCATCACCGCAGCTGCTGGCCGAGATGCTGTAACGATCGCGGCCCTTGAGCAACTGGAAGAAGCCCATCAGCGCAGTCCAGAAGCCCATCGACACCCAGCAGAACAACAGGGCGAACAGCGCCAGAATGCTGGTCTGCACCACATAAGGCAGGATCTGCCGCGCCGACTCGTGCAACGGCTGCTCGAATACCAGGCCCAGATCGACCAGCGACCAACCCTGATAGGGCAGTACCGATTTCATGTACCAGGTGGCGACCACGGTCTGCGCGATCATCAGCACCAACAGTGCCGTGCGGCGCACCGCAGCGACATGCCGCCAACGCTCTTCGGCGAAGTCTTCGCTCTCACGTGTACGAGGTCGCGGGGCGGGTTTCTCGCCCTTCAGACGGCGCCAGCCGCGATCCAGGATATTGGTCTGCCAGGGCTCCGGCACCATACGCGTACGTCTGATCGGAGGGGTCGACTCGATGGTGGGCCGTCCCTGATGATCCTGCACGATGCGGCAGCCGCGCTCGACGGCATCCGGCCAACCCAGCGCCAAGCGAGCCGGCACCGAATCGAGCAGCACACGGGTTTCTTCAAGGGGTTCGGCTGCTTTGCGCTCCTGTTCCTGCAAAGCCCTGTGCAACGTGGCGAGATCCCCGCCCTCCTCTTCCAGGCGATGAGCCAGAGCCTGCTGCCGCTCATGATCGAGCGGCAGTTCTCCCAGATACTCCTGGATTTGCGTAGGGTCTAGAGTGTTATTCATGGGCAGGCAGCTGATAGCTCCAGGTTTCCGACAGGGGCTTGCCGTCCTCGACCAGGGCGGCACGCATCTCCACCGGCTGCGCCGGGTTCTTGACCTTGATGCGCAGCATCAGGCGCCAGCCTTTGCTGACCGGGTTGTAACGCAGGCTGTCTTCCAGCAACTCGGCGTTGCCATCGACGCTGACCTGAACGGTCGGCGCCGCGTCGGGCGAACGCTTGGCCAGCGCCTCACCGACGAAATCGACCACCAGCGCAGTACTGCCATCAGCCTGACGAATCAGGTTGGCCTGCTTGATATCACCCTCCGACAGCCGGGTCTGGCTGACCATGGCCAGTTGCGGGTCATGCAGTTTGGCATCGTCACGGCTGAAGTGTAGGCGATAGGCCACATCCAACGACTCACCCGGCGCCGGCAGCTTTTCCGGGCGCCACAGGGCGACGATGTTGTCGTTGGTTTCATCCGGGGTGGGAATTTCCACTAGCTCGACATGGCCGCCCCCCCAATCACCGACGGTCTCCACCCAGCCGCTCGGCCGCAGCTCGTAGCGATCATCGAGATCCTGATACTGGTTGAAGTCGCGGCCACGCTGCATCAGGCCGAAACCGCGCGGGTTGTCGATGCGGTAGCTGCTGACGTTGAGGCGTTGCGGGTTGTTCAGCGGACGCCAGATCCACTCGCCGTTGCCGGCATGAATCCCCAGGCCTTCGGAATCATGCAGTTGCGGACGGTAGTTGGGGCGTGGCCAGGGTTGGTTGGCACCGAACAGGTACATGCTGGTCAGCGGCGCGATGCCGAGTTTTTCGACGTTCTCGCGCAGGTAGACCTTCGATTGCACGTCGAGCACGCTGTCGCGGCCCGGTTTGATTTCCATGCGGTAGGCGCCGGTGGCCCGTGGCGAGTCAAGCAATGCGTAGATCACCAGGCTGCGGCGGTCGGGCTGTGGCTTTTCGATCCAGAACTCGGTGAAACGCGGAAATTCCTCGCCAGACGGCAGCGCAGTGTCGATGGCCAGACCGCGTGCGGAAAGACCGAACACCTGCCCCTTGCCGACGATGCGGAAGTAGCTGGCGCCGAGCACGCTCATCACTTCGTCGTGCGTACCTTTGGCATTGATCTCGTTGATGACCTTGAAGCCGGCAAAACCGAGATCCTTGAGGTCGTCCGGGTTCAGATTGAGGTCGCCGAAGTCGAACATCGACGGGTCGTACTTGATCTCGCGAGTACCCTCGGCGGTCACCTCATTGATCTTCACCGGCACATCGAAGTGCATGCCCTGGTGAAAGAAGTACAGCCGGAACGGCGTCTTGCCATCCGCCCAGTGTGCCTTCTCTTCGAGGAAGCGCACCTTTTGATAGCCGGCGAACGGCAGCTCACGCAGCGAAGCGGGCAACTGGCTTTGCGGGGCACTGTAGCCTTCTGCAGCCAAAGCCTTGGCCTTGACCGCCACATCATCCAGATCGAAGGCCCAGCTCTGGGCAGCGAACAACAGCGGGAGCACGCAGAGGGCCAGCTTGCCGGCCTTGCCCATACGGGTTCCAGAACAACGACTCATCGACACACAACCTCCAGGGCAACACGTACTGACGGGCAGCGGCCAGCCCATCAGGCGGTCGCTGCGCGAGTTGAAATCAGGCGAATGATGCAAAGACAACGCGAGCGCGATACAGGTAGTCAGCCGGACGGCGACATCCCCGCATGCGCGGATTCTTTCTGCGCATTATTACCAGATCGTGAAGTCCGGCACAGGTACCCACTCAAGTAAATTTTCCGCCACCTTGGACCACGCCCTCATTGGCGTGACAACAGTTCGAAACGCGCCTCCTGCACGCTCTGCGAATCCAGCCCCAGCTGAACACGGAAGGCGCCTGGCTCACTGACATGCTGCAGGTTGGCGTTGTAGAAACGCAGCATGGCTTCGTCGATCTCGAAACTCAGCTCACGCGTTTCGCCTGCCTCAAGCTTGACCCTGCGAAAATCCTTGAGTTCCTTCACCGGACGGATCACCGACGCGGCCTCATCGTGCAGGTACAGCTGCACCACGGTCGCGCCAGCCCGTGACCCGGTGTTCTTCAGCGTGACGCTGACGCGAATCTTCTCATCAGGCGTCATGCGCTCGGCGGACAGCTTCGGCGCCGACAGTTGGAAGTCGCTGTAGCTCAGACCGTAGCCAAACGGATACAACGGGCCGTTGGGCTCCTCGAAATACTGCGAGGTGTAGTTGCCAGGCGTGCCGGGCGTGTACGGACGGCCCAGGCGCAGATGATTGTAGTAGGTGGGAATCTGCCCGACCGAACGCGGGAAGGTGATCGGCAGCTTGCCGGAGGGGTTGTGCTCACCGAACAGCACGTCGGCGATGGCGTTGCCGCCCTCGATACCGCTGTACCAGGTCTCCAGTATCGCATCGGCGTTTTCCTTCTCCCAGCCGAGCGCCAGCGGCCGGCCGTTCATCAGCACCAGCACCAGCGGCTTGCCGGTGGCCTTGAGCGCACGCAGCAGGGCCTGCTGGCTGTCCGGCAGATCCAGACGCGTGCGACTGGACGACTCATGCGACATGCCACGAGCTTCGCCCACTGCTGCAACGATGACGTCAGCCTGGGATGCCACACGCACAGCCTCCTCCAGCATCGCCTGCGGCGTGCGCTTGTCCAGCACGACTTCAGGGCGGTCCCAATTGAGCTGGTTGAGGTAATTGATCACATGGGCATCGTCGGTGACGTTGGCACCGACGGCGTAGAGCAGCTTGCCCTGACCTTGCAGCGCCGCCTCCATGCCCTTGCGCAGGGTCACTGCCTGCTGGGCCACACCGACCGCCGACCAACTGCCGAGCATGTCCACGGGCGAATCGGCGAGCGGGCCGATCAAGGCGACAGTGGCCTTCTTGCTCAGCGGCAGGGTGTCGTCATGGTTTTCCAGCAGCACCAGGGAGTCGCGTGCCATGGCCCGCGCATCGGCGCGGTGCAGGCGGCTTTCGGCATTGACGTCGGCCGGGTCGTCTTCGGCGCGGCCGATGCGGCGGAACGGATCGTGGAACAGGCCAAGGTCGTACTTGGTGTTCAGTACATGGGTGACGGCTTCATCCAGCACGCTCTGCGGCACCGCGCCGCTGCGCACCAAAGCAGGCAGCTCCTGATCGTAGAGCGTGTCGGCCATGCTCATGCCGACACCTGCCGTGACGGCCAGTTTCGCAGCCTCACGGCCATCGGCGGCCACACCATGGCGCAGCAGTTCGGTGATCGCACCGTGGTCACTGAGCGCCACGCCCTTGAAGCCCCAGTCGCGACGCAGCAGATCACGCAGCAGCCAGGAGTTGGCCGAAGCTGGCACGCCATTGATCGCGTTCAGCGCCACCATCACCCCGCCGGCGCCGGCATCGATGGCGGCGCGATAAGGCGGCAGGTAATCCTGGTACATGCGCATCGGGCTCATGTCGACCACGTTGTAGTCGCGCCCGCCCTCCACCGCGCCGTACAGGGCGAAGTGCTTGACGCTGGCCATGATGCGCTGCGGGTCGCTGGGATGCTCCCCCTGGTAACCGCGCACCATGGCTGCGGCGATGCGCGAAACCAGGTAGGGGTCCTCGCCGAAACCTTCGGACGTGCGGCCCCAACGCGGATCGCGGGAAATGTCGACGGTCGGCGCGAAGGTCATGTCCAGGCCATCGGCGCTGGCCTCGAAGGCCGCGATCCGCGCGCTGTTCTCGATGGCAGGAATGTCCCAACTCGAGGCCAGCCCCAGCCCAATCGGAAAAGTAGTGCGATGGCCATGGATGATGTCGTAGGCGAAGAACACCGGGATACCCAGGCGACTGCGCAGCGCCGCCTCCTGCATCGGACGGTTTTCCGGGCGGACCACCGAGTTGAAGGTGGCGCCGATACGCCCTGCGGCCATCTCTTCGCGGATGCGCTCACGCGGCATGTCGCCGCCAATGCTGATCAGACGCAGTTGGCCGACCTTTTCCTCTAAGGTCATGCGCCCGACCAGGTCGGCGATGAAGGCCGATTTGTCATCGACCGAAGGCGCGGCAGCCAGCAGGTTGGGGAGGATCAAGGCAGAGGCAAGAGCGAAGTGGTGCAGGTATTTCATCGAGAGCGGCATCCGGGATGCGAATCATTGTTTGAATGGCCGCCACGATACTCCGAGTCCTCGCACCGCGCCGCGGGTTGGTGCAAAAAAAACTTAAGCACCATTGAAAGGCGTTCCAGAAATTACGACCCCAGACTTTCACAAACTTGCGCATTTTTTCTTCGTCTCTGGCTTTGCCTGTCGGCAGGCGTAGCATGACCGCATTCGGGAGATGGTGATGGCGCAATTCGAACATCTGCAGGTATTCCAGAGCATGAGCCGCTCGCCCAACGCGCGGCTGCACGCCATGGCCGAACTGGGCAACGGCATGGCCGTGACACGCTGGAGTAACGCCCATGATCCGCTTGACTACCTTGCCCCCAGCCACACCACACGCCGTCGTGCTACCTCAGTGGCGGCACTGGCACCTTTCGCCGTGAGCAACCCGGCAACAAGGGCGCTCCGGATAAACTGTGCATCCTGCCGGCCGAACACCAGTCGGCCTGGATCATCAATGGCGAGATTCAGCTTGCCCACCTCTATATAGAGCAGGAGCAGTTCGCCCTTGGCGCGGTCGCCCTGCTCGATCGCGAACCGCGCAGCCTGCAACTGGAAGAAGCGACCTTTCTCGAGGACGTCGAACAGTCCGCGCGTTTCCGCCAGCTGTGCACCCTCGACTGGCAGGAGCCGGGCGAACGCCTGCTGGCCAGCAGCCTGGCTCACCAGTTGCTCGACCATGCGCTACTCAACCAGGTTGGCCTGCGCCAGGGCCTGCGCCTCAAGGGTGGCCTGGCACCGCTGCAACGCAGGCGTGTGCGCGAGTTCATCGAACAGCATCTGGAGACGCCGCTGCTGCTGAGCCAGCTGGCCGCGCTTTGTGCCCTGTCGGAATACCACTTCGCGCGCATGTTCCAGAGCAGCTTCGGCCTGCCGCCTCATCGCTACGTGTTGGCCCGGCGCCTGGCACGTGCCTGCCAGATGCTACGTCAGCCAGCCCCCGCTCTGAGCGAGGTGGCACTGGCCTGCGGCTTCGCCAGCGCCAGCCATTTCAGCAATCGTTTTCGCCAGGCACTGGGCGCCACACCGGGGCAGTATCGCGCTGCATTCCTGTAGGACGAAAACAACCCGCCGCCCCACCCTACCGTCGGTAATCTCGGTACCACGCCTGCTAATCGTCACGCGGCTATGCGAAAATCTGTGGCTTTGCATTGCCACGGCCCAGTCATGCGCCCATTCCTTTTCGCCACGGGGCTTCGTTGATGCCTCTGGATATTCACCAGTTACGCCAGGAGGACTGGCGTTCCGAGTTCGGCGCAGGCGACCTGCGCCGCGGCATTGCCTACGCCGAAGAAAAGCGCAGCAAACTGCTCAGCCTCAAGGACCACAGCCTGCTCGCCAATTGCCGTGGTTCCGGCGGGCAGACCTACCAGCAGCGCATCACGCTGCACCCTTACGGGCGCAAATGGAGCGTGACCGGCCACTGCAACTGCCCGGTTGGCTTCAACTGCAAGCACGTGGTCGCCGCCCTGCTCACCCTGGAAGCGCAACAGCGCGCCGGCAGCGACCTGTCGGACATCATCGTGGTGAACAAGGAACTGGCGGAAACACGCCTCGAAGGCATCCCCCCCTCCGCCATCCTCAGCCTTGGCAGCCAGGTGCGCGTACATTTCGACGCACGCAAAGGGCGCATGCAGGAACAGACCCAGCACCGCGCGGCACTGGCCTTCGACTATGCCGGGCACAAGGTTTTCGGCAAACCGGCCAAGGATCTGGTCAAGCGCCTGGATGAGCAAACCAACCTGCGCCTGATCCGCGACGGCGGTGCTGAAGCCAGCCTGCGCAAACGTCTGGAAAGTCTCGGCCTGCAGGTAGCCCTGCGCCAGAGCGAGGCGCTGCCGGCAGAAGCCGGCGAGCCGTTCGAACTGGAGCGCGAGCGCGACTGGCTGGATTTCGTCCAGCAACAACTGCCACAACTGCGTGCCGAAGGCTGGCAAATCCACATGCGCCCAGACTTCCAGTACAACCTCGCCGAGGTCGACGACTGGTACGCCGAGGTCGAGGAGGATCCGCAGCAGAACTGGTTCGATCTGGAGCTGGGCATCGAAGTTGAAGGCCAGCGTCTGAGTCTGCTGCCGATCCTGCTCCAGGCCATTCGCCGCACGCCCTGGCTGCTGGCGCCCGAAGCGCTGGCCCAGCGCGCCGACGAAGATCGCCTGCTGGTCAGCCTGCCGCAGGGCGGCAAACGCATCGCCCTGCCCTTCGCCCGATTGAAGCCGCTGCTGGCCACGCTCGGCGAGCTGTACTTCCGCGACCCTGGCGACGATCATCTGCCGCTGCGCCTCGGCCGCGCCGACGCCGCACGCCTGGCAGAACTGGCCCAGGGGCCCGAACTCAGTTGGCAAGGCGGCGACGAATTGCGCGGCTTCGCCCAGCGCCTGCAGAACCTGTCGGTACGTGAAATTGCGCCACCCGAGGGTTTGCAGGCGGAACTGCGCACCTATCAGGTGCAGGGCCTGAACTGGATGCAGACCCTGGCCGAACTGCGCGTCGGTGGCGTACTGGCCGACGACATGGGCCTGGGCAAGACCCTGCAGACCCTGGCGCACATCCTCTGCGAGAAACAGGCCGGGCGCCTGAAAAATCCAGCACTGATCGTCATGCCCACCAGCCTGATACCCAACTGGCAGGACGAGGCGGCGCGCTTCACCCCACAGTTGCGCGTACTGGCCCTGCACGGCAACAAGCGCAAGACGCTGTTCGAGGAGATCGCCGAGCACGATCTGATCCTCACCACCTACGCCCTGCTGCCGCGCGACCTCAAGGCGCTGAACCAGCAGCGCTATCGCCTGCTGATTCTCGACGAAGCGCAGAACATCAAGAACCCACGCAGCAAGGCGGCCACTGCAGCGGCTCAGGTGCAGGCCGAGCTGCGCCTGTGCCTGACCGGCACGCCGCTGGAAAACCACCTGGGCGAACTGTGGTCGCTGTTTCACTTCCTCATGCCCGGCTGGCTCGGCGACGCCAAGGCCTTCACCCGCGACTACCGCACGCCCATCGAAAAACGTGGCGACGCCCAGCGCCTGAACCACCTGAATGGGCGCATCCGCCCGTTCCTGCTGCGTCGCACCAAGGAACAGGTGGCCAGCGAGCTGCCACCGAAGACCGAGATCACCCAATGGGTCGAGATGACCCAGCTGCAGCGCGACCGCTACGAAACCCTGCGCCTGGCCATGGACCAGAAGGTGCGCGAGGAAATCACCCGCCAGGGCCTGGCGCGCAGCCATATCGTCATCCTCGAGGCGCTGCTGCGCCTGCGCCAGAGCTGCTGCGACCTGCGCCTGCTCGGCGAGGCCGGCAGCGAACTGACGGCCGCCGACTCGGGCAAGCTCAGCGCCCTGCTGGACATGCTTCAGGAGCTGGTCGACGAAGGCCGTCGCGTGCTGCTGTTCTCCCAGTTCACCTCGATGCTGGCGCTGATCGAGGCAGAACTACAGGCGCGCAAGATCGCCTACGCCAAGCTCACCGGCAGCACCCAGGACCGCCGCACGCCGGTCGCACGCTTCCAGGCCGGCGAATTTCCGGTGTTCCTGATCAGCCTCAAGGCCGGCGGCAGCGGCCTCAACCTGACCGCCGCCGATACCGTGATCCACTTCGATCCCTGGTGGAACCCGGCCGCCGAAGCCCAGGCCAGCGACCGCGCCTACCGCATCGGCCAGGACAAGCCGGTATTCGTCTACAAACTGATCACCCGTGGCAGCGTCGAAGAGAAGATCCAGCAACTGCAGCAGACCAAGGCCAACCTGGCCAAGGGCGTGCTCGACGGCGGCAGCCAGGGCCAGTGGCAACTGGATGAAGCCGACCTGGCGGCGCTGTTCGCGCCGCTGGACTGACACCTGGCCTCACAGGCTGGAGCGCCCATCATCGCTCCACCCGACGTTTCAGTCAGACGTATCGTCGCGCTCGGCCTCGGCATCCTCACGGTTGCGCGCCTTGCTGCGGGGGTGCGGGCCGGCCACGGCCGGAAAGCGCGACGAGGCGTAGCGCACCACCAGAATCGCCAGGGCCAGCAGCAGGATCGCCCCCGACACCATCACCACGCCCCAGGTCGGCTTGTGGGTGTGGGAGATGTCGGAAATCAGCAAGCGAGTCAGCGCGGTGATCGCCACGTAGATCATGAAGCGGATCGGCATGTGGTTGGTCTTGAAATAGATCCCCACCATCGCCGCCAATTCCAGGTAGATGAACAGCAGCAGAATGTCATCGACCGTGATGTGGCCCTTCTCCAGCATGCCAATGAAAGCCATCACCCCCGCCCAGGCCGTGATCGCCCCGATGGCGAACAGCGCCAGGTAATGGAAGGCCTCCATCAACAGATTGCCCAGCGACTCCGCCAGACCGTGCATGTTTTCGCGCAAGCGCTCAGCCCAATTCATCCTTCAACTCCCCACGAGACCTGGCAAACCACCCCGAATCCCCACCTCGGGTATTCGCAAGAAACAATCATGCAGGAAAAAGACCAGCCCGAGGATGCCGCTGCGATGTGACGATTTGGCACGCTCCAGCCAACCGCGACGAGGCTGAAACTGACATCACAAGCTCGCCAAAATACCCCGACGCGTCGCACACTACGGCATCGCCACTCTCAATGAAGGATCACCCATGCGTCTTTTCTCGCTGAGCACCGCATTGTCGTCCGCCATGATCGCCCTGGTCAGCCTGCCGCTGCAGGCGGCCGCACCGGCACAACAGAAGACCCAGGCACCGGGCTACTACCGCATGGCACTCGGTGACTTCGAAGTCACCGCTCTGTATGACGGCTACGTCGACCTGCCTGCCAGCCTGCTCAAGGGCATCGATGACAAGGACCTGCAATCGCTGCTGGCACGCATGTTCGTGGCGTCGGAGAAAGGCGTGCAGACTGCGGTCAACGCCTACCTGATCAACACTGGCGACAACCTGGTGCTGATCGATACCGGCGCCGCCCAGTGCTTCGGCCCGACTCTCGGCGTGGTGCAGACCAACCTCAAGGCATCCGGCTACCAGCCGGAGCAGGTTGATACCGTGCTGCTCACCCACCTGCACCCAGACCATGCCTGCGGCCTGGTCAACGCCGACGGCAGCCCGGCCTACCCCAACGCGACCGTGGAGGTGCCGCAGGCGGAGGCTGAATTCTGGCTCGACGAGGCGACCATGGCCAAGGCCCCCGAAGGCATGCAAGGCATGTTCAAGATGGCGCAACAGGCAGTCGCACCCTATGCCAAGATGAACAAGCTCAAGCCCTACAAGACAGAAGGCGAATTGTTGCCTGGCGTCAGCCTGGTAGCGAGCCCGGGACACACGCCCGGACATACCTCTTACCTGTTCAAATCGGGTGGACAGAGCCTGCTGGTATGGGGCGACATTCTGCATAACCACGCCGTGCAGTTCGCCAAGCCTGAAGTGGTCATCGAGTTCGATGTCGACAGCGCCAAGGCCAGGCAATCCCGCCAACGCATCCTGGCCGAAGCGGCCACAGACAAGCTGTGGGTCGCTGGTGCGCACCTGCCCTTCCCCGGCCTGGGCCACGTACGCAAGGAAGCCCAAGGCTACGCCTGGGTACCCGTCGAGTTCAGCCCGATCCGTAGCGACCGCTGAATTCTCGACACTCGCTGCTGGCAAAACGGTAGCGAGTTCTTTATGCTTGGATCACTGTATAAATAAACAGTTACCAACAGACACGCATGAAGGCAGATGAGGTGATGAATGGCCGTCGAAGTGGTGTATCGCAGCAGTCGCGATCCGGAGCGCTTGTTCATGGATAAGGCCGAAGCCGACCGTTACGACAAGATGCTGGAACTGGCCGAGCGCCTGAGCGAGGTTCTGCACAAGGCGGTTCCATCCCTGAGCGAGGAACAGGGCGAGGAGCTGGGTATCTTCATGGCCAAGAATCGCGACGTCTTTGCCAAGGCGTTCAAGAGCCAGCCGGACGCACTCGAGGAACTCGAGATCGAGACCGCCAGCGAGTGACCGTGTAGCGCGACCCCTCTTTCGTACGAGGGGTCTGCTCGGTAAAACCGCCCAGCATCATGCTCTGCTGCCTGGGTATTGCCCCGCGACCTGCTCCAGCCATGCCGGCAAATCTCGTCGCTTGACGCCCTCACCTCGCGCACGGGCCAGCTGTTCGAGCATGTACTGACGTTTGCGCTCATCGCCCTCGGCAAAAGAAAGTGCCAGGTCGCGATCACTCCACTGGCGAATGCGACGGAACAACCACCAGTGAAAGTAAAGGCCGGCAGCGGTGGTGACGACGATAATGAAGTAGTCCATGGTGAATCCTCCTTGCACCACGCTAATTTAGCCTGTGAGCATCGCCAAGTGCGGCGTTGCCGCAGGTCGCTGCACCGTGCACCCATCAGTTCGACCAGGCGCCGCCTAACGATTATCTTCGCGTCCCCACAGTTTGAACGGGCTCGGCAACCGCTAGGTGCGATAAAGCAGCCCCTCTGCCAGGTAGTCAGCGACTCGCGCCGGGGATCGCTTTTCAGCCTGCGCATGGGCGTAGATTTCAGTCAGGCGCCGGCTGATCTGCGCCAGGTGCGCGGTGATCGCCGCTAGTTCCTCGCCGCGATGGCGCAGCGCCACGTAGATCAGCCCTCCGGCATTGAGCACGTAATCCGGCGCGTAGAGAATCCCGCGAGCTTCCAGCTGATCGGCCACCTCAGGGCTTGCCAGCTGATTGTTGGCCGCTCCTGCCACCGCAGCGCAGCGCAGGTGGGCGACCGTCTGCGCATTCAGCACGCCACCCAAGCCGCAAGGCGCGAGGATGTCGCATGGTGTGCTGAGCAGTGCATCGCAGGCAACCGGATGCGCTCCCAGTTGCTCGACAGCCAGTTGCACACGCCCGGCATCAAGATCGCTGACCAGCAGTTCGGCCCCGGCAGCATGCAGCGCTTCGGCCAGGGCGAAGCCGACATTGCCCAGCCCCTGTATGGCCACCCGCAAACCTTCCAGGTCGTCACTGCCCAGACGTGCCTGAGCCGTGGTGCGAATCCCGGCAAAAACACCCAGCGCCGTGTGCGGCGACGGGTCACCTTCCCGGGTCGTGCTGGTGACATGATTGGTGTACTGGGCGATGCAGTCCATGTCGGCACTGGAGGTGCCGCTGTCGATGGCGGTAATGTAGCGTCCATTGAGGGTTTCGATAAAGCGTCCGAAAGCTTCGAACAAAGCGGCACGGCTGGGTACATGCGCAGGCCGGATGATCACCGCCTTGCCGCCACCGTGATCGATACCGGCCAGCGCTGCCTTGTAACTCATACCCTTAGCCAGACGGATGGCATCGGCAATGGCGCTCTGCTCATCGGCATAGGGCAGGTAACGACAGCCGCCGAGTGCTGGCCCGAAGCGGGTGTTGTGAATGGCGATAACGGCCTTGAGACCGCTGGCCGGATCCTCGGCCAGGTGCAGGGCCTCGAGGCGGGCGGCTTCCATCATGCTGAACATGGGCGAGCTCCCGATCGGACTTCAGGCCTCAGTATAGGAGAGCCACACTGGACGACGACCTTGTCAGGGACTACAAAAGCACAATCCAGTGGAGAATGCGATGAACCCACGCCAAGCCTGCCTGCAGTGCCTGCAACGTGATCCACCCGCCCTGTTCGAGGCGGCGCTGTGGATCGCTGCCGAACACGATGATCAGCTTCAGCCCGCGCAGATACTGAGCGACCTGCACGGTTTGTTGCTGCAGGTCAGCGCTGGACTACCCGCCCTGCCCGCTCGCGAACTGGCACAACCGCTGCTGCGCCGACTGGCCGAACTCGACTATCAGGAAGACGACGAAGGCGTGACACGACCGCGCCATGCCCTGCTGCATGAAGTGCTGCGCCGCCGACGTGGCCAGCCGCTGGCGCTGGCGCTGATCGCCCTGGAGTTGGCGCGACGCCTGGAGATTCCTTTGCAGGGGGTGAACTTCCCCGGCCATTTCATGCTGCGCGTCCCCGGCGCCGACCACCTGCTCGACCCCTGCGGCGGGCGCCGTCTGTATACGCGCGATTGCCGTGATCAGCTCTATCGCCAGCTGGGCCCGGGCGCCGAACTCAGTGCCGAACATCTGCAAACGGCCGACGCCCAGGCCATGCTGCGGCGCCTGTCACGTAATCTGCGCATGCTGCACATGCAGCACGATGCCCCGGATGCGGCACTCAAGGACGCCGAGCGCGTCCTGCTGCTTGGCCCAGCGACGCTGGCCGACCATCTGGCCCGCGCCGACGTATATCGGCAACTCGACTGCCCGCAAGGCGAGCGCTACGACCTGGAGCACGCACTGTTATTCTGCGACGAAGACGGCTTGCGCCTGAAACTGAGTGAGCGCCTGCGCAAGCTGGCACGCACGCCGGCGGTGCATTGAATCGCAGGGAAGGTCAGGCCGAAGCCGGCAGGCCGTGAAAACTAAAGTAGTAACGCAGGGCGTCGATCATCTCGACGTAATCGGCAGGCGGCGCCACCAGCGCGAAGCCGGAATCGTAGACACCGGGCGTGAGGTCTTCACGGCACCACTGGCAGTTGGCAGAAAAATCGATGAAGTGCATGCCTGGCTGGCCCGGAATTTTCAGACGCATGTCGAAACGCGCCCCCACCAGCATCGGCAACTGACTGATGAGCATCAGACCGTCGAGCGAGACATTGCCGATGGAACCCATCGGTTTGTCGGTGATGCGATTGAACACCTTGAGGTAGTAGGGCAACTGGTGGCGTTCGATTCGGCGCTGGCTACGCATGATGGCATATCGCTACAAAAGGATTCGAGTATGGCCCCACTCCGGCCACTAAACCACCCTCAAGCACAGCGTTGGGCTATCCGCTCACGCAGTTGGCGACGAGCGGCGTCGGTTTCCTCATCACTGTAGTAGATACGCTCGCCGTTGGCGCCCGTACGGTAATAACTGTACCCCTCGGGTATCTGTGCCAGGCGCCGACGCAGATCACGGCATTCGCTGGCGCGCTCTTCACGTTGAGCAGACGCGGCGGCTGCCGCCTGCTGCGCCTCCTCACGACGGGCTTCATGGAAACGCTGGCTGCGCGCCTCACGCTCGAGCGTATGCGCATCGCGCTCGACCACCTGAGGCCTGACCTGTACGGTCTCAGCACCGGCCACGGGGCGCTGGCCGAAATGCACACGGCCTTGTTCATCCGTCCAGCGATAGATTTCCGCTGCGGCCAGAGTCGGCAGCAGCGCCACGATCAGCAACCAGTAGCGCATGTTCATCCTCCGTGAGAGACACACGCCAGCTTATACCCCGCCGCACTGGCGAGAAATATCCGCGACAAAAGGTTCAGAGCGCGGCCGGGCTGGCTTTGGCCGCAGGCGCCGGGCGGTGATGCCCCAACTGCTCCAGCGTCTGCAGACGCGCGCGGGCGCGGTAGGCGTACTCGCTGGCCGGATAGCGTGTGATGATGAACTGGTAGGTCTGCGCGGCATCGACGAACAGGCTCTCACGCTCCAGGCATTGACCGCGTAGCAGGGAAATCTCCGGCTGCAAGTAATTGCGTGAGCGGCTCTTGCGCTCGGCCTGCGACAGCTCCAGCGCGACACGGGCGCAATCGCCTTCGTTGTAGGCGCGATAGGCGTTGTTCAGATGATGGTCGAGCGAGACACGGGTGCAACCCGCTGCAACCAGGGCCACGGCCAGAATGATCAGGGTACGCATGGGCAATTCCTCCAATGAGCAATGTATCGACAGCCCAGGCAGAAACTGAACAGCGGCAAGCCAACGACGGATTTTCTGGCTGCGCCTTGGCATGACGCCACTGCCTCTCAGTTTATCAACGCCAGCGCCACGACCTCCCGTCCTCTCGAACCGGCGCTAAATCCCCGTCTGCGCTGACCTATATCAATGCTGCTCAGCGCAACAGGGTCTGTAATACAAATACATACTCCAGGCGAGGACGCTGACATGAAACTGCAACGACTGTTGGTCGTCATTGACGCCGAACACCAGCAACAACCCGCTCTGCAACGCGCCGTCGACATCATGCGTCAGGTCGGTGCCGAGTTGCACCTGCTGAAGATCGAATACCACCCGAGCCTGGAGAGCGGCCTGCTGGACAGCCATCTGCTCAACCGCGCCCGTGAAGCCATTCTGCGGCAGAGCCATGAAGAGCTACGCGCCAGCGTCGCTCACCTGAGCGATGAAGGATTCAAGATCGAAGTGGACGTGCGCTGGGGCAAACGTCGCCATGAAGAAATCCTCGCCCGCGTCGCGGTGCTGCAACCGGACATCCTGTTCAAATCGACCCATCCCAGCAATGCGCTGCGCCGCCTGTTGTTCAGCGATACCAGCTGGCAACTGATCCGCCGCTGCCCGGTGCCACTGTGGCTGGTGCATGATGCCAAGCCCCGAGGCCAAAGCCTGTGCGTCGCACTCGACCCGCTGCACAGCGCGGACAAGCCCGCCGCCCTCGATCATCAGTTGATTGATGCCAGCCAGACCCTGCAGGCCGAGCTCGGCTTACAGGCCCAATACCTGCACGCGCAGGCGCCGCTGCCGCGTTCTCTGCTGTTCGACGCCGAGGTAGCGCAGGAATATGAAGACTACGTGACCCAGTGCAGCCGCGAGCACCGCGAAGCCTTCGACAAGCTGATCGCCCAGCACGCCATCGATAGAGCACAGGCCCACCTGGTGGACGGTTTTGCCGAGGAAGTCATCCCGCGTTTCGTGCGTGAGCACAATATCGGCCTGCTGGTGATGGGCGCCATCGCCCGTGGCCATCTGGACAGCCTGCTGATCGGTCATACTGCAGAGCGGGTGCTGGAACGTATCGAGTGCGACCTGCTGGTGATCAAACCCGATGGCAAAGGGTAGTGCACGGGAACAATGACTACAGCGAAAGGCCGTAGTAGCCTGCTCTGCATCGTTGAATAGGGAGTTCGTGCATGACCTTTCGCCGCACCAAAATCGTCGCCACCCTGGGCCCGGCCAGCAGCTCGCCGGAAGTGCTGGAGCAACTGATCCTCGCCGGCCTGGATGTGGCCCGTCTGAACTTCTCCCACGGCACGCCCGACGATCACAAGGCGCGCGCCGCCCTGGTGCGCGAGCTGGCCGCCAAGCATGGCCGCCATGTGGCCCTGCTCGGCGACCTGCAAGGCCCGAAAATCCGCATCGCCAAGTTCGAGAACAAGCGCATCGAGCTCAAGGACGGTGACCTGTTCCGCCTGTCCTCCAGCCACTCGCGCACCGCAGGCACCCAGGAGGTGGTCGGCATCGACTACCCGGCACTGATCCAGGACTGCGATGTCGGTGACGAACTGCTGCTCGACGATGGCCGCGTGGTCATGCGCGTCGAACTCAAGGGCGCCGACGAGCTGCACTGCCGTGTGATCATTGGCGGCCCGCTGTCGGACAACAAAGGCATCAACCGCCGTGGTGGCGGCCTGACTGCGCCAGCACTGACCGAGAAGGACAAGGCCGACATCAAGGTCGCCGCCGAGATGGATCTGGATTACTTGGCCGTGTCCTTCCCGCGCGATGCCGCCGATATGGACTACGCCCGTCGCCTGCTCACCGAAGCCGGCGGTACTGCCTGGCTGGTGGCCAAGATCGAACGCGCCGAAGCCGTGGCTGATGACGAAGCGCTGGACGGTCTGATCCGCGCCAGTGACGCAGTGATGGTCGCCCGTGGCGACCTGGCCGTGGAAATCGGCGACGCCGAACTGGTCGGTATCCAGAAGAAGATCATCGCCCACGCCCGTCGCCTGAACAAAGCGGTGATCACCGCCACGCAGATGATGGAATCGATGATTCACAGCCCGATGCCGACCCGCGCCGAAGTCTCCGACGTGGCCAACGCCGCGCTGGACTACACCGATGCGGTGATGCTGTCAGCCGAAAGCGCCGCTGGCGAATACCCGGTCGAAGCCGTACAGGCCATGGCCCGCGTGTGCCTGGGCGCGGAGAAACACCCGACCAGCAAACAGTCCAGCCACCGCATCGGTCGCCTGTTCCAGCGTTGCGACGAGAGCGTGGCCCTGGCGACCATGTACACCGCCAACCACTTCCCCGGCGTCAAGGCCATCATCAGCCTCACCGAGAGTGGCTACAGCCCGCTGATCATGTCGCGCATCCGCTCGTCGATCCCGATCTTCGCCTTCACCCCGCACCGCGAAGCCCAGGCCCGCGTGGCACTGTTCCGTGGCGTCTACACCGTACCGTTCGACCCGGCCTCGCTGCCGGCGAACAAGGTCAGCCAGGCGGCGGTGGACGAGCTGCTCAAGCGCGGCGTGGTCGAGCCGGGCGATTGGGTCATCCTGACCAAGGGCGACAGCTACCATGGCACCGGCGGCACCAACACCATGAAGATCCTGCACGTCGGCGATCAGATGGTGTGATTCACCCTTGAATGCAAAAGGCCGCTCATCGAGCGGCCTTTTGTTTTTGGGGAGCGGGCTAACGCACCGAGGTACGACAATGAATATCCCCGGCTGAACACACAGCGCACCCTACCGACTGGGAGCAGAGCCGGAGATCAGGAAAACCGAGAGAAATCCGGCTTTCTGCGCTGCATGAAGGCCGTCAGCGCCTCGACGGCCTCTGGCGAACGTAGGCGCTGGCCGAACAGGGCGCCCTCCTCCTCGATCACCTTGCGCAGTTGCTCGCGATCCGGGGCGCGCATCAGGCGTTTGCTGTCGGCGACCGCCGATGGCGCCAGCTCGAGAAAACGCAGTGCCATCTCGCGCGCCTTGTTCAACGTCGCCGCGCCATCCTCCAGCGCCTGGTTGGCGATACCCCAGGTCGCGGCCTGCTCACCCGTGAAGGACTGGCCGAGCAACAGCAGCTCAGCGGCGCGTGCGTGGCCCAACAGACGCGGCAGAATCAGGCTGGAGCCATATTCGGGGCACAGACCAAGATTGACGAAGGGCATTTTCAACTGCGCATCACGGCTGACGTAGACCAGGTCGCAGTGCAGCAACAAGGTGGTACCTATCCCCACCGCCGGGCCAGCCACTGCGGCGACCACCGGTTTGCTGAACTCGAACAGCGCGCGCATGAACAGGAACACTTCGCTGTTCAGGCCGGCGGGCGGTGCCTGGATGAAGTCGGCGACGTCATTGCCGCTGGTAAAGCACGCCTCGCCACCAGTGAGTAGCACCACGCGCACGCTGGGGTCGCGCTCGGCTTCGTCCAGTACTTCGGCCATACCGGCGTACATGGCGCGGGTCAGTGCATTTTTCTTGTCCGGGCGGTGCATGCGCAGGGTCAACAGACCGCCGTCGCGCTCGATATGCAGGTGTTCGCTCATGCAAGGCTCCAATGGGTACGTCGTACGCACCGGTATCGGGCCTGGCCGGCCCGGCATAGCCTATGCGCGAGTGAGAAAGACGTCGGCGAGCATCTGACTGCGTGGCAAACCGGCCATGTAGAGGCGCCGCGCGAAGCTGTCGACCGTCAAGGGATGGCCGCAGAGTAAGGCGAGGGTTTGCCGCGAAACAAGGCGCAGTTCGGCCAAAGCAGCCGGCAACTGCGCCGCTGTCACCAGTTCCACCTGCAGATTGGCGTGCTGCTCCGCCAGTGCCTGAAGTTCATGCGCCAGATAATGCTCGGCCGACTCATGCGCCACGTGCAGCAGGCGAATGGCGCCTTGGTGCTCCTGACGCAACGCTTCACGCAAGACCCCGTAGAGCGGTGCCAGCCCCGTACCGGCGGCCAGCAACCAGAGCGGTCGCGCCTGCCAATCGGCGTCGTAATGCAGGGCGCCACCGCGCAGCTCGCCGAGGCGCAGCGTGTCGCCAACCTGCAGGCGCCGCGCGGCATCGCAGAACGCGCCGGGCATACGACAATCGATATGAAACTCCAGGCAGTCGTCCTCGCTCGGCACGCTGGCCAGGGAATAGGGACGTGCCACACCTTGGTCGTTCCACAGCAGCAGGTGTTGGCCGGGGCGATAGCGCAACGGCCTGGCCGGCAGCAAGCGCAGGCGTAGAACCTGCGGGCTGGGCCAGTCCAGCGCGGCCACCTTGGCTGCCAGGCCATCACGCTGAGGGTCGAAAGGTTCGACCTGCAGGTCCCCAATCACCTGGCACTGACAGGCCAGGCGCCAGCCCTCGGCACGCTTGTCGGCCGCCAGTGCCTCAGGCTGACCATCCAGCGGCTCGCCGGCGACGCAGCGCACCAGACAGGCGTGACAACTGCCGGCGCGACAGCTGTAGGGCACCGCCACACCGCCGCTGAGCAACGCATCGAGCAGGTTGGTTTGCTGGGCGACTTGCAGTAGCTGGTCACCGACGCGCAGCTCAGGCACCCGCGCGCTCCCAGCTGGCATCGCAACGATTGCGTCCGCCGCGCTTGGCCTTATAGAGCGCCTGATCGGCACGCTGCAGCGCTTCATCGAGATCGTCACCGGCAACCAACAGTGTCATGCCGGCGGAGAGGCTCAAATTATCGACCTTCACGCCCACCGGCTCGGCCCTGGCGAAGGCTTCGCGCAAGCGCTCGCAGCAGGCGGTGAACTGATCAGCATCGGTATTGGGCAATAGCAGCACGAATTCCTCACCGCCATAGCGGGCAATGATGTCACCGTCACGCAGACAGGCACGGGCCACCGCGGCGAAGGTTTGTAGCACCCGGTCGCCAGCAGCATGGCCATGAGCATCGTTGATTCGTTTGAAATGGTCCAGGTCGATCAGCGCCAGGCCGTGATGCCGCCCGTGGTCCAGATGCCCCAGTTCGCGGGTGGCCAGACGCAGGAAATGACGACGATTGAACAGGCCGGTGAGCTCATCGGTGGCGACCAGGTCCTCGAGCTGGCGCATCATCCCACGCAGGGTGTCCTGGTGCGCTTGTAGGGCGAAGCGGCGCTGGCGCATGCGTTTGCGCATGGCCTGCACGTAGCTGGAGAACAGACATAGCCAGACCAGCAGGATGAACAGCACCCACACCTGTAGCCAGGCCATGCTCGGGTCCACCAACTGCATGCGGTAGGCCTCGATCAGCACCATGGCAGTGAAGCCGAAGAAGGCGAAGGCGGCGCAGCGCACGAACACCCTCGGCGGCAGCTGGAACACGCCGAACAGCAGGATCAGTACATAGAACACCATCATCACGCCGCGCGCGCTGTCGAACAGCGCCAGCAACGGCGGCTGCCACGCCAGTGCCACCAGCACCTGAGCTTCGGTCAGGCTGGGATCGTCACAACGCAGGTTGCGGCCGGACAGAAACAGCCAGAGAAATACCAATTGGCTGCCGAAAACACCCAGGGTCAGCCAGGCAGCGGTGCTGATAGAACCGAGGAAAAGGCCATTGAACACAGCAAACCAGCAGACGAGCGCCATCATCGCGTAAGTAGCGAAGGCCATGGCGAAGCGTTTGAGCAGGAGGCTCTGCAGGCTGCGTTGGGTTCCCCGGCGAGTCGTTGAACTCATGGGCTCCGTCCCATACTGGCATCTTGCCGTACTCTACCCCTGTGATCACAAAAAACCTAGGCCGCAGTAGGGGGGCGCCTAAAATCGCGGCGAGCCAGTCAGCGCGGGAAAGAACAGGCGAAAACGCTCGCAATCGCGCCCGACGTTACTAGCGGCAAATGAGCATTCGACCTGGCTGACGTTCCGCCTGTTGTAACGTAGCGATGGCAATGCACGACGGCATGGATACAGGAGGTAGAGCGACGCAGCAAGCCAAAGCCGAGGTCGCTTTGCCGGCGCCCGATAACCGCCCACTGCACTTGCCATCGACCTTCGGCTGCTGTGCCCGACGCAAGCGGGTGCGGTATACTGCCGCGCCTTTTTGAGCGGCTCTGAAAATATCGTCAAGGTGGTTTCCAGAGCTGCCCTTCCGCCGTTGCGCCGGGTCGTTGTCCGGCGCTTCCTTGTTGATGTTCCCTGATAGAGGAGCGCCCCAATGACCGTGATCAAGCAGGACGACCTGATTCAGAGCGTCGCCGACGCACTGCAGTTCATCTCCTATTACCACCCCGTCGACTTCATCCAGGCGATGCACGAGGCCTACCTGAAGGAAGAGTCGCCGGCCGCCAAGGACTCCATGGCGCAGATCCTGATCAACTCGCGCATGTGTGCCACCGGCCACCGCCCGATCTGCCAGGACACCGGCATCGTCACCGTGTTCATCAAGGTCGGCATGAACGTGCGCTGGGACGGTGCCACCATGAGCGTCGACGACATGATCAACGAAGGCGTGCGTCGCGCCTACAACCTGCCGGAAAACGTCCTGCGCGCCTCGATCCTGGCCGACCCGGCAGGTGCCCGCAAGAACACCAAGGACAACACCCCGGCGGTGATCCACTACTCCATCGTCCCCGGCGACAAGGTGGAAGTGGACGTCGCGGCCAAGGGCGGCGGCTCCGAGAACAAGTCGAAGATGGCCATGCTCAACCCGTCCGACTCCATCGTCGACTGGGTGCTGAAGACCGTGCCGACCATGGGCGCCGGCTGGTGCCCGCCGGGCATGCTCGGCATCGGCATCGGCGGTACTGCCGAGAAGGCTGCGGTGATGGCCAAGGAAGTGCTGATGGAGCACATCGACATCCATGAGCTGCAGGCGCGCGGCCCGCAGAACCGCATCGAAGAGCTGCGCCTGGAGCTGTTCGAGAAGGTCAACCAGTTGGGCATCGGCGCCCAGGGCCTGGGCGGCCTGACCACCGTGCTCGACGTGAAGATCATGGACTACCCGACCCACGCCGCCTCCCTGCCGGTGTGCATGATCCCCAACTGCGCAGCCACCCGTCATGCGCACTTCATCCTCGACGGCTCCGGCCCCGCCGCGCTGGAGGCCCCGCCGCTCGACGCCTACCCGGAAATCGTCTGGGAAGCCGGCCCCTCGGCGCGCCGCGTCGATCTGGATACCGTCACCCCGGAAGAGGTGCAGAGCTGGAAGCCGGGCGAGACCCTGCTGCTCAACGGCAAGATGCTCACCGGCCGCGACGCCGCCCACAAGCGCATGGTGGACATGCTCAACAAGGGCGAGGAACTGCCAGTGGACCTGAAGGGCCGCTTCATCTACTACGTCGGCCCGGTCGACCCGGTGGGTGACGAAGTGGTCGGCCCGGCCGGCCCCACCACCGCCACCCGCATGGACAAGTTCACTCGCCAGATCCTGGAGGCCACCGGCCTTCTGGGCATGATCGGCAAGTCCGAGCGCGGCCCCATCGCCATCGAGGCGATCAAGGACAACAAGGCGGTGTACCTGATGGCCGTGGGCGGCGCCGCCTACCTGGTCGCCCAGGCGATCAAGGCGTCCAAGACCGTCGCCTTCCCGGAACTGGGCATGGAAGCCATCTACGAGTTCGAGGTGAAGGACATGCCGGTGACCGTCGCGGTCGACACCAACGGAGAGTCCGTACACATCACGGGACCTGCGATCTGGCAGAAGAAGATCGCCGACAGCCTGGCGGTGGAAGTGCAGTAAGCGCACGACGTGAAGAAAAGGCCCGGTCCAAGGACCGGGCCTTTTCATTGGCCCGACGCGGCTATTGCCGGCGGGCGTCGAAGCGGAGTATCTAGATACGCCCCGCCCACAGGGATGCTCCGATGCGGACCGCCTGGTTTCTCCTACTCCCCCAAACCCACATCCTGGACCTCGCGGGCCCGCTGCAGGCGCTGGGCAGCTGCGCCGAGCTGGACCTGGCGCCGGTCGAGGTACGCTGCACGGCCCCCCAGCCCGAGATACACAGTTTCCAGGGCGTGACCCTCACCGGGCTCGAGCCGCTGCCCGAGCGGTTGGACGAGGACGACGTGCTCTTCGTGGTCGGCAACAAGATGATGCTGTCCGATCAGGAGCGCAAGGCGCTGGACAGCGCCGCGACCTGGCTGGAGCGAACCATGGCCAAGAGCGGCGGCCTCGATCTCTGCTCGATCTGCACCGGCGCCTTCCTGCTCGGTCGCGCCGGCCTGCTCGACGGGCGCGACTGCACCACCCACCATCGCTACGTGCCGTTGCTCCAGGAGCTGTATCCGCAGGCCCGGGTGCTGAGCAACCGCCTGTTCGTCGAGGACGGCCCGCTGTGCACCTCGGCCGGGGTCTCCGCCGGGGCCGACCTGGCCCTGCATGTCATCGGCCGTCGCCTCGGCCGTGAGGTGGCCAGCCAGGTCGCCCAGGAACTGGTGATCTATCGCCGGCGCGCCGGCGAGGACCCCCAACTGGGCATACAGGAGCTGACCCGCAACCATATCCATCCCCTGGTGCATGCCGTCCAGGACTACCTGGAGGAGAATGCCAGCGCGGCGCTGAACTTCGAGCACCTGGCCATACGCTTCAACGTCAGCTACCGCCACCTGGCGCGGCTGTTCCGGGAGAACACCGGGCTGACGCTGCAGACCTTCCTGCGCAGGCAGCGCATCGAACGGGCCAGGCGCCTGCTGCGCGAGAGCCGGATGAATGTCGAACAGGTGGCCGAACGCTGTGGTTTCGGCAGTGCCCACGCCTTCCGCGTGGCCTGGAACAAGGAGGTGGCGGAAACGCCGCTGCAGTTCCGCAAGGCGGCGCTGAACCGCTAGCCTCAGCCGCCCTGCGCCACGCCGGCCGTAGCGCTGCGCTCGCTCGAAACGGCCTCGAGCCGGCCGAAGACCTCCCGAAAGAGGGCCACCACCGCCGCCTGCGAAGCCGCCCGCGCCTCCGGGTCCGGCGCCGACAGCCCGAGGCCGCCCTTGCCGCGGTGCAGGAACGGGTCCTCGTACTGCTGGGCCGGCTCCAGCCCGTTGAAGCCGTGCTGGGCCCCTGCGAAGACCTTCACCGTCACCCGCTCCCGCGCCGCTGGCGAAAGCGCCGCGAGCAGCGACGGGCAGGCCTGCGGATCATCGTCGTACTGATCCTCACTGCCAGTCAGCACCAGCAGGCGCACCGGCGCCAGTTCCCTGAAGTCATAGCCGGGCACCCGGTTGTAACCCCAGCACACCGGGTAGAAGGCCGCCAGCGCTCCGAGCCGGACCCCGCTGGCCCGCTGCAGATCGGCATGGATCGGGGCGGTCGCGGCGAGCATCGCCTGCACACCGCCCCAGGAGAAGCCGATCGCGCCTATGCGCCCGGCATCGATGTCCGGATGCTGCGCGAGAAAGGCCAGCGCGCCGGCCAGGTCGGGCAGCGTGTCGTGGACGCGCGTCGGTCGTTGCGCCGCTCCGCCGGCCAGGCCGCGGGCGCCCCACATGTCCAGCTCCAGGGTAGCGATGCCCTGTGCGTTGAGGTCGGCGCCGTGCAGGACGCCACGGGAATCCATGCCGGCCGAGCCATGCAGGATGACCACCGCCGGCACCTTGCCGGCCGCTCGCGCCGGCACGGAGAGCACCGCGGACACCCGCAGCGCCGGCAGATCGCCGAACGAGGGCAGCGGCCGCGTCTCGAAGGCCACCAGGCGCTTGGTCACGGGCACCGCCTCCGGCGGCGTGGCCCAGGCCAGCCAGGGGGCCAGCAGCAAGGCCGCCGCCAGTGTCTTGATGGATGTTCGGATCCGTACCGCCATGTTCCCTCCCATGTCCTTTCTTCGTTCCCGCGCTCAGCCGCACATCGACATCGCCAGCGGTAGCTGCAGATGCAGCAGCACCGAGGCCAGCGGCGAACGGCTCACCACATACAGCAGCAGTGCCAGCGCCAGCGCGACAGGCAGTCCCAGCCAGGCGCCGCCGCGCCCCGGCCTGTCCGTCGTCCGCAGGCCGAACAGCGCCAGGGCCTGGATGGCCATCGCGCACAGCCCGACGGCGGCACTGATCACCAGCAGCGACGCGCTCATGAGCGGCACTCCGCGACGGCGCGCACCGGCTCGCACCACGCCGCCCCGCGCTCGATGACGTCAAAGGCGCGGCCCAGATCCACCTTGAGGTCGTCCAAGGCCTCCAGGCCGACGGACAGCCGCAGCAAGCCGTCGGCGATCCCCGCCGTGTGCCGTTCCGCCTCGCTCAGCCGGCAATGGGTGGTGGTCGCAGGATGCGTGGCCATGCTGCGCGTGTCGCCGATGTTGGTGCAGCGCGCCACCAGTTGCAGCGCATCGATCCACTGCCAGGCCGCGCTCTGGCCGCCCCGCACGCAGAAGCTCAGCAGGCCGCCATGGCCATGCTGCTGGCGGCAGGCGAGATCGCGCTGCGGATGACTCTCCAGGCCGGTGTAGTGCACTTGGAGCACCGATTCGCGGCGACCGATCCAGTCGGCCAGCGCCAGGGCGCTGTCCTGCACGCGCTGCATCCTCACGTCCAGCGTTTCCAGGCTCTTGAGCAGCAGCCAGGCGTTGAACGGGCTGCAGGAAGTGCCCAGGGTGCGCAGCACGCCGCGCAGCTCCTTCATCAGCTCCGGGGAACCGGTCACCACGCCGGCCAGGGCCCGCCCCTGACCATCGATGTACTTGCCCGCCGAATGGATCACCAGGTCGGCGCCCAGGCGGTGGGGGCGCTGGAACACCGGCGTCAGTAGGGTGTTGTCCACCGCCACCAGTGCGCCCCTGGCATGGGCCAGCCGGCAGATGGCGCGGATGTCCCCTACTTTCAGCGTCGGGTTGGACGGCGACTCCAGCACCACCAGCCGTGTCCGCTCGTCGATGGCCTCGGCCCAGCTCGACAGGTCGGTCAGCTCGGCGAACCTGGAGCGGATGCCGAAGCGTCCCATGTAGTGGCGGAAGGCGCTGACCGTGGTGCCGAACACGTCGCGGCTGCAGACGATGCCGTCGCCCTGCTGCAGCAGGGCGTGGCAGAGGCTGGCGATGGCGCCCATGCCGGAGGCGAAGGCGACCGCGTCGTCCGCGCCCTCGAGGTGGGCGATGCGCCTCTCGAAGGCGCGCACCGTGGGATTGGTGAATCGCGTGTACACGTTCCCCTCCTTCTGCCCGCTGAAACGCTCCCACGCGTCCCGGGCGGACGCGAAGGTGTAGGCGGAGGTCATCGCCAACGGCTCGCAGAAGACATCCGTCATGTCGCAGTCGCGGCCGACATGAACGGCCGAGCTGGCGTCGAAGTCGTGCGGGTCCACCGGTTTCGCATGCATGGGTGCCTTCCTCTGGGTCTGTTGACTCACCAATGAGCGGAGCGCTGCCGAGCCCGGCAACCACTCCGTAGCCGGTTCACTCGGTCCGTGCCGCCAGCCTGGGATAGCCCGCCCCTGCGGGGATCAGGAAGAAGGACAGGACAGCGGCGGAAAGGGTCGCGGCGAGCAGCGCCATGACCGTGATCTGGTAGCTCTGGTTGCGGTCGAAATCCAGCGCGCCCAGTTGGGTGACGGCCAGGGCGCCCAGCTGGTGCACCAAAAATAGGATGCCGAACACCTTGCCCTTGATCCGATCCCCGTACAGGGAGAAGCAGAAGGCCGAGGTCAGCACCACGGTTCCCAGGTAGCTGGCGCCGAACAGCGCTGCGAAGAGATAGACCGACAGCGGGCCGGGCTCGAGCAGCAGCACCGCCACCGCGGCGCAGCGCAGCAGGTAGAAGGCGCCCAGCAGCGCGCCCTTGTTGTGGCGCGTGGCCAGCCAGCCGGCGAGCAGGCCGCTGCCCAGCTCCAGCACGCCCAGCAGGCTCAGGCCGCTGGCCTGTATCGAGGCGGGCACCTTCTCGCCCTGCCAGTAGGGCACCAGGTGCACGTCGATGAAGGCCATGGTGGCGCCGCAGCTGGCGAAGCTCAGGGCGAGGATGAAGAAGCGCGGGTCCTTGAGGAGGAACCCCAAAGAGCCGCCCGCATCCCCGTCCCGAGGCGCTTCGGGCATCAGCGGAACCGCCCGCGAGACCCAGTACAGCGCCAGGCTCATGGGCAACGCGAAGAGCAGCCCCACCCAGAGGAACACCCGCTGCCAGGCCACGTCCTGCTCCAGCCAGATCCACAGCGGCGACAGCACGATGAAACCGATGGCGGT
Source organism: Ectopseudomonas oleovorans (assembly GCF_003052605.1). Classification (GTDB taxonomy): domain Bacteria; phylum Pseudomonadota; class Gammaproteobacteria; order Pseudomonadales; family Pseudomonadaceae; genus Aquipseudomonas; species Aquipseudomonas oleovorans_A. The sequence continues at coordinate 82,920 of NZ_QASO01000098.1, forward strand.
CCCGTTGGTGACGATGGCGAAGGCGAAGGCCTTGGAGCGCTCGCCGACCAGGCGGTCCACCAGGATGCCCATGGGCACGTAGGTCATCGCCGCCAGGGCGAAAGCGCCGAACAGCCCGTAGAGCAGCACGAAGAAGCTCAGACTGCCATCGAACAGGGCCACCCCGAGCAGCACCGCGCCGCCGCACAGGCTGCCCAGGGCCACCGTGCGCAACGGCCCGAGGCTGTCGCTCAGCCAGCCCACCAGCGGCGAGGCCAGGCCGATGGTCAGCACGAACAGCGCGCCGGCCAGGGCCAGGCCGGCGCGCCCCTCGCCGAAATGGGTCGCCAGGTCGACGAAATAGACCTGGTAGAGCCCTTTCATGGCGCTGGAAAGGAACATCACCATAAAGCCCACGGCCAGCACCGCAGCCACCAGCGTGGCGTTCAGCTCTCTGCTCATAACCCCCTCCTCTTCGACGGGCGGGCTCGCGACGATGAAATGAAGGGGCTTCAGGCGGGTATCGCGCTCGGCTTGCCGCAATAGACCTGGTACATGTTGTCGTACATCTCGTAGAACAGCCGGCAGGTGGTATCGACCGCCTCAAGCGCCTCCTCCTGCATCCGCTGCGTGGTGCACAGCTCGGAGACGAGATTCAGACCCTCGTTGACATGGCCCACGTCCTCCTTCTGATGCACCGAGAAGAACAGCAGGTCGCGCTCCTGCAGCCCGTAGGCGCGCCCCAGCAGCACATGGCGGGCGTCACCGGCCATCGTCTCGAGGTTCTGCCCCTCGCTGGCGATCATCACCGCCGCAGCGCCGATGTGGTAGCGGGCGGGATCGCTCACCGCTTCCAGGCGGTATCGGATCAACTGGCGGGTGGCGGGCAAGGGCGTCTCGGCCTCGCGCTGCTCGTCGGTGATGCCCAGTGCGCGCAGGAAGTTCTGCATCAGGACCACATGGTTGTCGGTCCTGGACAGGCGCCCGGTCGATTCCTCGTAGCAGTTGATCAGTAGTGCGCGCTTGTGGGAGGGCAGCGGGCAATAGAAGAAGAGATATTCGACGTAGGTCAGAAAGTGCTTGGTCAACTGGTAGCCCTGCAGGGCCACCTTGCGCAGCAGTTCGATGTCCCGGGCCCCGGGCGCCAGCAGCTCCTCGAAGATCGGATGCGACAGGGTCAGGTGCCGATGCAGGCTTTTCTCCAGCACATCGCGGAATTCCCTTTGCGGCAGGATCATGGCTTGTCTCCGTTGGTCTTTCGCTGTTCGTCGGTCGGTACTTCAGAGGGCGTTCAGCCTGGCCGCCAGGTCGTCCACCCGCTGCACCATGTAGTGGCCACGGTGGCTGACGCCATTGACTCGCGCGTAGTCGTTGAGCACCCCGAACGAAGCGAAGCCCAGGGTCGACCAGAGACGATGCGCCCGCGAGCCCTCGCGGACATCCAGGGTCAGCAGCTCGATACCCAGCGTGCGGGCCATCACGACGATCTCCCGGAACGCCCGCGGCACCACCCCGTGCCCCCGGTGGCGCGGATGCACCACACCCTTGCTCAGATTGCCGATATGCCGGCAGTTGGGCATTCCGCTCTGGCTCAGCATCACGAAGCAGACCGGCTCATAGCCATTGCTGCCCAGCAGGGCGTGGGTGCCCCCCTCCTGCAGCCGGGACTGCAGGGACAGGCTGAATTCGACGCCCTGCTCGGGAGTCATCACCCGCTCGTAGCCAAGGGTGCCACCGTCCTCGACGGTGCTGTTGATCAGCTCCACGATCTGCTGCGCCGTATCCGCATCGATCTGGCGCAGCCAGCGCAGGCTGACCGGTAACGCCCTGGCGGGCGGCGTTTCACGCTGCTTGGTCTGGTTCATCGAAGACATTCCCCGCTCCGTACTCGAGGGTGATTAGGCCTGGCGAGCGAAGCGAAAAACAGGCGCAAAGCGGACAGAAAGGGGTCTAATGCTGCCGAGCCGTCCTCGCTCGAAATTCGCCATGCCGTGCCGCGCCATGGACGGCTGAGCAGAGACTGGAATAGTCATGGAGAGAGGCCGTCTGCCGGAATGCGCGGCGAGGTAACGCCCCGCTGCCGCCAGTCGCTGCACGGCACCGCCCTGTGATCTGGCAGAAGCTCACCGCCAGCCTGGCGGGGGACATGCGGTAAGCCATCGGCTTGCAGAGAATGCCCGACTCCTGGAGCGAGCCTTTCCGGGTTCGCTCCGCCTCAGTGGCGCCGCACCAGCAACTGCCCCAGCATGCTCAACAGAACCGCCACGCCGGTGATGGTGGCAAACAACTCGGCGGCGCTCACCGGCAGGTTGTCGGGCAGCTCCACGGCGGTGACGATGCCGAACGCCGAAGCGATACCAACCACCAGACCGGTGACCGCCCCGCCCACCGGCCACCTGGGCCGCCACATAGCCCGGCACCAGCCAGATCAGCCCATAGGCGAGCAGCGCGGCCCCCGACAGATCCCGATGCAGGGTATTGAGCAGGAGGGTCACCAAGGTGAACAACAATGCAAAGCTGAGCATGCCAGCCAGGATCGCGGTCGAGCGCATGCAGGTAGGTCTCCGTTCGCCATCGACATGCCCACCAGGCCCATGCGACGCCCCGTACGCGCCTTCGCCACAATGCAGCGGCTCGCCGGGCCATCCCGCACGATAAGGCAGCGCCCGTCCGAAGGAGTTGCGAGCCGCCTGGCAGGTGCCGAACAGTTCGGCTACGAACCCAAACCCTCGCCCCATCCACCGCATCCGAATCGATTTCGACGGCTGCGCTTGATCGCCTTCCAACCCTAGCAGCCTGTCGGACTTGAATTCATAAATGGACAGAGCGCGACAAAGACAAAGCGAATTG
>NZ_QASO01000099.1 GCF_003052605.1 Ectopseudomonas oleovorans
AGTTGCTTGCGGCATTTGACCTGCTCATGGCTGTCGACACCATGAACTTGAAAAACCTGCTTTGCCAAATCCACGCCTATGCGTTTAAGTTTCATGCGGGCTCCCCCTCCGGGATTGTTTGTTTCGTAACCTACAGTCTGGCGCAATGACGCCGTAGGAGGGAGGAGTCCATCTCATTGGGCTACATCGTTTTCAGGAGCCGAGTATGCCCATCCCCAGCGCGATCAAACTGCACAAGGCCTCGAAAACCCTGGAACTGCGCTACGGCGAGCAGAGCTATTCGCTCAGCGCCGAGTTTCTCCGGGTGCACTCGCCGTCGGCCGAGGTGCAGGGGCATGGTAAGCCGATTCTGCAGACCGGCAAGCTCAACGTCGGCCTGGAGCGCATCGAACCGGCCGGCAACTATGCACTGAAACTGTGCTTCGACGACGGCCATGACAGCGGTCTGTACACTTGGGAATACCTCTACGAACTGGCCACCCGGCAGGATCAACTCTGGGCCGAATACCTGACGCAGCTCAGTGCTGCAGGCCAATCCCGCGACCCCAACGAAAGTGTCGTGCGCCTGATACTCTGAACCGCACGCACACCTCGTCGCAGAGCGCTCGCCTTCCTATCCCGACTCATTACCCGGTAGTTAGAACGATTTTTCTAAACTATCGCGGCATACTCTCGCCCCATCGATCAGCTTGCCTAACGGCAAAAACTCGGGTAACCAAGGAACTGGCAGGTTCCCTGCATTTGGCCCAGCCAGATGCAATGCATGACGCGGACTCGATCCGCCCCCGGTAACCCGAGCTGTACCAGGCCCTGTGTCGCCGTGCGCCCTCGCAGGCCGGTATTCGTCTCAGGACAATGGAGCGTCGTAGATGAGTGATAAGAATAACGAAGACCTGAAACGCCAGGCCTCGGAAAACACCCTGGGACTCAACCCGGTGATTGGCATCCGCGGCAAGGATCTGCTGACCTCTGCCCGCATGGTGCTCTCCCAGGCACTCAAGCAACCCTTCCACAGCGCCAAGCACGTCGCCCATTTCGGCCTCGAACTGAAGAACGTCATGCTCGGCCAATCCGCGCTCAAGCCTGAAGACGGCGACCGCCGCTTCGCCGACCCGGCCTGGAGCCAGAACCCGCTGTATCGCCGCTACCTGCAGACCTACCTGGCCTGGCGCAAGGAGCTGCACGACTGGATCGAGCACAGCTCGCTGTCCGAGCAGGACGCCAGTCGCGGCCACTTCGTGATCAACCTGATGACCGAGGCCATGGCGCCGTCCAACAGCATGGCCAACCCGGCCGCGGTCAAACGCTTCTTCGAGACCGGCGGCAAGAGCCTGCTCGACGGTCTGTCGCACCTGGCCAAGGACATGGTGCACAACGGAGGCATGCCCAGTCAGGTGAACATGGAGGCCTTCGAGGTCGGCAAGAACCTGGCGACCACCGAAGGCGCCGTGGTGTTTCGCAACGACGTGCTGGAGCTGATCCAGTACAAGCCGATCACCGAGAGCGTGCACGAGCGCCCACTGCTGGTGGTGCCACCGCAGATCAACAAGTTCTACGTATTCGACCTGTCACCGGAAAAAAGCCTGGCGCGCTTTCTGTTGCGCAGCCAGGTGCAGACCTTCGTGGTCAGCTGGCGCAACCCGACCAAGGCGCAGCGTGAGTGGGGCCTGTCCACCTACATCGAGGCGCTCAAGGAAGCCATCGACGTGATCTGCGCCATCACCGGCAGCAAGGACGTCAACATGCTCGGCGCCTGCTCCGGCGGCCTGACCACGGCCTCGCTGCTCGGTCACTATGCAGCGCTTGGCCAGCAGAAGGTCAACGCCCTGACCCTGCTGGTCAGCGTGCTCGACACTCAGCTAGACACCCAGGTTGCCCTGTTCGCCGACGAGAAGACCCTGGAAGCCGCCAAACGCCGCTCCTACCAGGCCGGCGTACTGGAGGGTAGTGACATGGCCAAGGTGTTCGCCTGGATGCGCCCCAACGACCTGATCTGGAACTACTGGGTCAACAACTACCTGCTCGGCAACGAGCCACCGGTGTTCGACATCCTCTACTGGAACAACGACACCACGCGCCTGCCGGCCGCGCTGCATGGCGAGTTCATCGAGATGTTCCGGACCAACCCACTGACCCGTCCGGGCGCGCTGGAAGTCTGCGGCACACCGATCGACCTCAAGCAGGTCACCTGTGATTTCTTCGTCGTCGCTGGCACCACCGACCACATCACGCCATGGGACTCCTGCTACAAGTCGGCGCACCTGTTCGGCGGCAAATGCGAGTTCGTGCTGTCCAACAGCGGCCATATCCAAAGCATTCTCAACCCGCCGGGCAACCCCAAGGCGCGCTACATGACCAATAGCGAGATGCCGCTGGATCCGAAGGCCTGGCAGGAAAGCTCGACCAAGCATGCCGATTCCTGGTGGCTGCACTGGCAAAGCTGGCTGGCCGAGCGCTCGGGCAAGACCAAGAACGCTCCCAGCGCCCTGGGCAACAAGAAATTCCCGGCCGGCGAAGCCGCCCCGGGCACCTACGTACACGAACGTTGATGCGGCGCCTCTGGCGCCACACTGCCCGCGGCACTGGGAAGTGCCGCACGTCACGACGGCCTGGCCGGGCGTGACGAACCAGGATTGCCCTGGTCATTCTGGAAGCGGCCAGGATCGTCGCCTCCAGCGCTTAACTCCACAGGGGCTGCGCCTATGCCGCAACCATTCGTATTCCGCACCATCGATCTCGATGGGCAGACCATCCGCACCGCGGTGCGGCCGGGCAACAGCCAGTTGGTGCCGCTGCTGATCTTCAACGGCATCGGCGCCAACCTGGAACTGGTGATGCCCTTCGTCGCCGCCCTGGACCCGGAGCTGGAAATCATCGCCTTCGACGTCCCCGGTGTCGGCGGTTCCTCCACGCCGGCCACGCCATACCGCTTCCCTGGTCTGGCCAAGCTGGCAGCGCGCATGCTCGATTACCTCGACTACGGTCAGGTCAATGCCATCGGCGTGTCCTGGGGCGGTGCCCTGGCGCAGCAGTTCGCCCATGACTATCCCGAGCGCTGCAAGAAGCTGATCCTCGCCGCCACCTCGGCCGGTGCAGTGATGGTGCCGGGCAAGCCCAAGGTGCTCTGGCGCATGGCCAGCCCGCGGCGTTATGTGCAACCGTCCTACGGTGTACGCATCGCCCCGGACATCTATGGCGGAGCCTTCCGTCGCGACCCCAAGCTGGCCATGGCGCATGCGAGCAAGGTGCGCTCGGGCGGCAAGATGGGCTACTACTGGCAGCTGTTCGCCGGCCTCGGCTGGACCAGCATCCACTGGCTGCACAAGATCCGCCAACCGACCCTGGTGATGGCCGGCGACGACGACCCGCTGATTCCGCTGATCAACATGCGCCTGCTGGCCTGGCGCATTCCCAACGCCGAACTGCACGTGATCGACGACGGCCACCTGTTCCTGGTGACCCGCGCCGAAGCGGTGGCGCCGATCATCATGAAGTTTCTCGAAGAGGAGCGGCACCGTGCGGTGATGCACCCGCAGCCCACACCCGTACGCCAGCACTGATCGCACCAGCTTGGTGCGCATTGTTCTGCGTGCTCGACAAAGGGGCCGCTCAAGGCCTCTTGTTTTTCGACGCGGCGCTCTGGAATGCACTTCCCGCGCGCCTGGTACAGGGCTTGCTGCACACCCTGCACAAGTACAAGGTGCGCGCCGAGGCAGTCCGCGCCATGAAAGTCTCTAGACGGTTTGACGACGGAGTGCTGCCCCATGCGAGACAAGTCGAACCCGGCTTCACTGCCGGCACCCGCCAGTTTCATGAACGCCCAGAGCGCGGTGGTGGGCGTGCGCGGTCGCGATCTGCTGTCCACCATGCGCCTGCTGGCTGCCCAGGGCCTGAAGAATCCGGTGCGCAGTGGACGTCATCTGCTGGCCTTCGGCGGCCAGCTTGGCCGGGTGCTGCTCGGCGATACCCTGCACAAGGTCAATCCGCAGGATGCGCGCTTCGCTGATCCGACCTGGCACCTCAATCCCTTCTACCGCCGCAGCCTGCAGGCCTATCTGGCGTGGCAGAAACAACTGGCCGCGTGGATCGACGACAGCGACCTGTCGGCCGATGACCGCTCCCGCGCGCGCTTTCTCGCCTCACTGATGAGCGACGCCCTGTCGCCCTCCAACAGCCCGCTCAGCCCGCAGGCGCTCAAGGAGCTGTTCAACACCGGTGGCAGCAGTGCCTTCAAGGGCTTGCGCCATCTGCTCGACGACCTGCTGAACAACGACGGCCTGCCCAGCCAGGTCAGCAAACACGCCTTCGAAGTCGGCCGCAATCTGGCCTGCACGCCAGGTGCCGTGGTGTTTCGCAACGAGCTGCTGGAACTGATCCAGTACAAACCGATGAGCGAAAAGCAGTACCTGCGCCCGCTGCTGATCGTGCCGCCGCAGATCAATAAGTACTACATATTCGATCTATCCAACGACAAGAGCTTCGTCCAGTACGCACTGAAGAACGGCCTGCAGACCTTCATGATCAGCTGGCGCAACCCCGACCCACGGCATCGCGAATGGGGCCTGTCGAGCTATTTGCAGGCCGTCGAGGAGGCCGTCGATGCCTGCCGTGCCATCACCGGCAGCAAGGACGTCAACCTGCTCGGCGCCTGCGCCGGCGGCCTGACCATCGCCGCCCTGCAAGGCCACCTGCAGGCACGCCGCCAACTGCGCAAGGTTGCCAGTGCCACTTACATGGTCAGCCTGCTCGATAGTCAGATCGACAGCCCGGCAATGCTCTTTGCCGACGAGGAAACCCTCGAGTCGGCCAAGCGCCGCTCCTACCAGCAAGGCGTGCTGGACGGTCGCGACATGGCCAAGGTATTCGCCTGGATGCGCCCCAACGACCTGATCTGGAACTACTGGGTCAACAACTACCTGCTCGGCAGGCAGCCGCCAGCCTTCGACATCCTCTACTGGAACAACGACAACACGCGCCTGCCCGCTGCACTGCATGGCGACCTGATCGACTTCTTCAAGCACAATCCGCTTAGCCGCAACGGCGGCCTCGAAGTCTGCGGTACGCCGGTGGATCTGACCAAGGTCAACGTCGACAGTTTCAGCGTGGCCGGCATCAACGACCACATCACGCCCTGGGATGCGGTCTATCGCTCGACCCTGCTGCTTGGCGGCAACCGCCGTTTCATCCTGTCCAACAGCGGGCATATCCAGAGCATTCTCAACCCGCCGGGCAACCCCAAGGCCAACTACTACGAGAACACCAAGCTCACCTCCGACCCTCGCGCCTGGTATCACGATGCCACGCACCAGCAAGGTAGTTGGTGGCCACAGTGGCTGGAATGGATGCAGGCGCGTTCCGGCGCGCAACGCGAAACCCTGATGGCGCTGGGCAACCAGAACCATCCACCGATGGAGGCAGCGCCCGGCACCTACGTGCATATCCGCTGAAGCGGCATGCCACGAAGACCCCAGCGCCAACAAAGCCTGCGCGGCATGCCCGCATCCCTCATCCGGCGCTTCGCGCCACCTTCTCCCGAAGGGAGAAGGACATGAGAGATGTCGCTACGCGACTTTTACTAAAGGGATGGCCAGCTGCACGCCGGCCGGTTATCGTCAGCCCGTCGCGCCTAATCGAACAAGAAGCCAAGGATGAAAACCCGCGAGCGCATTCTGCAAACCGCCCTGCAGCTGTTCAACGAGCAGGGCGAGCCCAACGTTTCCACACTGGAGATCGCCAACGAGCTGGACATCAGCCCGGGCAACCTCTACTACCACTTCCATGGCAAGGAGCCACTGGTACTGGAACTGTTCGAACGCTTCCAGAGCGAGATGGCGCCTTTGCTCGACCCGCCAGCCGAAGCCCAGCTGGACGTCGAGGACTACTGGCTGTTCCTGCACCTGATCGTCGAGCGCCTGTCGCAGTACCGCTTTCTCTTCCAGGATCTGTCCAACCTGGCCGGGCGCCTGCCAAAACTGGCGCGCGGCATTCGTCACTGGCTGAACGCGCTGAAACGCACGCTGGCCTCGCTGCTTGCCCGCCTGATGGCCGACGGTCAACTGAACAGCGGCACCCAGGCGCTCGGCCAACTGGTCGAGCAGATCACCCTGACCCTGCTGTTCTCCCTCGACTACCAGCGCATCCTCGACCAGCAGGGTGAAGTCCGCCTGGTGGTGTACCAGATCATGATGCTGGTCGCGCCGCACCTGAACCAGCCCTCACGCAGCACCGTCGAGCACTTGGCGCAGCGCTATCTGGAAGCCTGATGCGCAGCCGTGCGCACGCTAATGACACGCTGTGATGTAGGGCGGGTGTAACCCGCCAGAGCGCAAATGGCGGGTTACACCCGCCCTACAAAGCCGAGACCCATCCACGGTTGATGCGCATGGCCCGCCCTGCGAGCAGAAACGCAAACGCCCGGCACTAGGCCGGGCGCTTGTGATCCCGAGAAACTCAGGACGGGGTGGCTGGAGTTGCCGGGGTGGCAGCCGGAGCCGGTGCAGCGGCCGGCGTTGCGGCGGCGGCCGGAGCCGGTGCCGGTGCCGGTGCAGCCGGTTTCGGCGCAGCTGCCTTGGGCGCTGCCGGTTTCTTCGCAGCCGGCTTCTTCGCTGCAGCAGGCTTGGCTGCTGGCTTGGCGGCGGCCGCTGGCTTGGCAGCGGGTTTCGCTGCGGCCTTGGCTGCCGGTTTCGCCGCAGGTTTAGCTGCCGGCTTGGCGGCTGCAGGTTTCGCGGCAGCCGGTTTGGCTGCTGGCTTGGCTGCAGCTTTGGCAGCAGGCTTGGCGGCCGGCTTCGCAGCAGGTTTGGCAGCTGCTTTCGCAGCCGGCTTGGCGGCAACCTTCGCGGCAGGTTTGGGCGCAGCTTTGGCAGCAGGCTTGGCGACCGACTTGGCCGATACGCCAGTGATTTTCTCCAGCTGCTTGGTCAGGCTGTCGACCTTGTCATTCAATGCCTTGACCTCGTTGCGGCTGGGCACGCCCAGACGCGAAATGGCATTGTTCAGACGCTTGTCGAAGGCCTCTTCCAGCTCACCCCATTTGCCGATTGCCCTGTCCTTGACCTCATCGACCTTGGACTTGGCGGAACCGACCTTGGAACCGACGCCGGCTTTCACCGCGCCAACCTGTTTGTCGACTTCGCTCTTGGCCTGCTTTTCAGCCTTCTCGCCGTCCTTGACCAGCGTGTCGAACAGCTTGGTGCCGTCCTTGCTGACCTTGGAATAAGCGCCCAAGCCTGCCAACCAGATCTGACGCGAGTATTTCTCGACCTCGCCGATCCAGGAGCTGGTCTGTTTCTCGGTTTTCTTCTTAACAGCCATCCTGATCTCCTTATTTGGTACGCGCGACATGCTCGAGCAACGCGCTCAGCTCATCCAGCTTAGCAGAGAGTGCTTCAACATCCTGCTTGGACGGAATGCCGATACGGTTCAGAGCGGAAGCCACACGAGTATCGAAAGCCTTCTCGATCTTGTCGAGCTGAACTTCGACCTTGCCTTTGACGCTGGTGACGTTGCTGTTGACCGACTGCTTGACCGATTCGATCTGGCTGTTGGCGGCTTCTACCTGCTCGTCGACCAGCTTCTTGCCTTTGCTTTCGACGCCTTCACCGGCCTTGACCAGTTCCTTGAAGTATTCGGCCCCCTCGACACCCGCCTTGGCGTAAGCGCCCAGGCCAGCGAGGTAGATCTTGCGGGCATAGCCCTTCACGTCGTCGAACAGACCGGCTTTGTCTTCGACCACGGCTTCTACTTTTTTCTTCACGGCAACTTTCGACATGGTGCACCTCACGCGCTTTGACAGTTAGCGGAAACGCCCACGGAATGCAGGCTTGGGTACACCCTAAGGAGAAAAATTAGAAATCGCATACTAGGAGCAGGCGACAGCATGCATGTTCAATGCGACCCAGTGGCGGCGGGCACAGCGCACCCTACTGGCTTGCCACTGCTCTCAGGCCAGGGATTTGTCCAGCACCTGCTCGATCTCGCGCTGGATCATGCCGCCCATGGGCGACAGCAACAGCCCGAGCTTGAGCTCCACAAGCACAGTGTCTTCACCGACCGCGATGCTGCCGTCGGCACCGCTGCGCTTGAACTCAAGGGTGTCGCCATTCCAGCGGTAGCGCACGTCGTACTCGCTGGCCAGGCGCTCGGCCAGGCGTTCGGCCTTCTCGCGGGCGGCCTCGCGACCGAGGGAATGGGATCGTTCGACACGAATACGGGACATGGCAACTCCTTGAACTGGCGGCGTGCCGCACGTCTGCGGCATGAGGTCACATCACTCTACCAGCCCATCGGGCGAGCGGGCACCCAGGCAAGACAAAGGCGCCAGGCGCCTTTAGAATGGTGCGGTTTTCTACCCGGTGAGAGCGACATGAGCGATCCACGCAAGGCCCAGGAGCAGGAACCCACCACCCACTTCGGTTTCCAAGATGTGCCGGAAAGTCAGAAGGCGGAGAAAGTGGCCGAAGTCTTTCACTCGGTGGCGGCCAAGTACGACCTGATGAACGACGTGCTGTCCGGTGGCCTGCATCGCCTGTGGAAGCGCTTCACCATCGAGCTGTCCGGCGTGCGTCCAGGCAACCGCGTGCTGGACATCGCTGGCGGCACCGGCGACCTGACCCGCAAGTTCTCCAGCATCGTCGGTCCGACCGGGCAAGTGGTGCTGGCCGACATCAACGACTCCATGCTCAAGGTCGGTCGTGACCGCCTGCTTGACAAGGGCGTGGCCGGCAACGTGCAGTTCGTCCAGGCCGATGCCGAGAAGCTGCCGTTCCCCGACAACCACTTCGACGTGGTCACCATCGCCTTCGGCCTGCGCAACGTCACCCACAAGGAAGACGCCCTGCGCTCGATGCTGCGTGTGCTCAAACCCGGCGGTCGCCTGCTGGTGCTGGAGTTCTCCAAGCCCGGCAACCCGCTGTTGGCCAAGGTCTACGACACCTACTCGTTCAGCTTCATGCCGCTGGCCGGCAAGTTGATCACCAATGACTCGGAAAGCTACCGCTACCTGGCCGAGTCGATCCGCATGCATCCGGATCAGGAAACGCTCAAGGCAATGATGGTCGACGCCGGCTTCGAGCGTGTCACCTACCACAACATGACTGGCGGCATCGTCGCCCTGCATCGCGGCATCAAGCCTTAATGCTGATCACCGGGCTGCTGGCGGGCGTCGAGGCGGGCCTCAATCGCGTCCTGCGCCTCGATGGCACGGCATTGCCGCGCCTGCAGACGCTGAGTGGCAAGGTCATCGCTGTACATTGCCAGAACCCAGCACTGGAAATATTTATCCTGCCCAGCGGCGACGGCCTGCAACTGGCGTCGCAATGGCATGCACCCACCGACTGCACACTCACCGCGCCTGCCTCCAGCCTGGCGCGCCTGGCCCTGAGCCGCGAGAAAACCGCCATCCTGCACCGCCCGGAAGTGTCGCTCGATGGCGACAGCGCGGTGCTGCTGCAACTGGCCGGCATCCTCCAGGATCTGGAGCTGGACTGGGAATACGAGCTCTCCCGCTGGCTCGGCCCGGTGGCCACCACCCTGCTCGCGGGTCACCTGCGCAGCCGGGCCAATCTCGCCAGCCACGGCGCCGCCAGCCTCAAGCAGAATCTGGCCGACTACCTGGCCGAAGAGTCACGCACCCTGGTGGGCCAGCGCGAAGCCGATGCGCGTTTCGCCGAGCTGGATCAACTCAAACTCGCCCTCGACCGCCTGGAAGCACGCATCGAGCGCCTCACTTCTGCCAATAAGTCCGACGCATGAAGCTGCTTGCCGTTCGCCGCCTGTTGCGCATCCAGCGCGTAGTCATCCGCTATCAACTGGACGAGATGCTCTTCGAGCTGCCGCTGCCATTCTGGCTGCGGGCGCTGTCCTGCCTGCTGCCCTGGCGCTGGCTGCCGCGCAAGCCGCTGGAGCTGTCGCGCGGAGCACGCCTGCGTCTGGCGCTGGAAGACCTGGGGCCGATCTTCATCAAGTTCGGCCAACTGCTGTCCACCCGCCGCGACCTGCTGCCGCCGGATATCGCCGATGAGTTGGCGCGCCTGCAGGATCAGGTGCCGCCCTTCCCGGAAGAGCAAGCCATCGCCCTGATCGAACGCCAGCTTGGCGCACCAGTGAGCGAGCTGTTCGCCCGTTTCGACAGCCAGCCACTGGCCTCGGCCTCGGTGGCACAAGTGCATGCCGCGCAGCTGAAAAGCGGCGAACAGGTGGTGGTCAAGGTAGTGCGCCCGGGCCTCAAGCCGGTGATTCGCCAGGACCTTGCCTGGCTGTTCCTGATCGCCCGTATCGCCGAGAAAGCCTCGGCCGATGCCCGCCGCCTGCGCCCGGTGGAAGTGGTCAGCGACTACGAAAAGACCATCTACGACGAACTCGACCTGCTGCGCGAAGCAGCCAACGCCAGCCAGCTGCGGCGCAACTTCGACGGCTCGCCACTGCTCTACGTGCCGCAGGTGTACTGGGACCTGTGCCGCCATCAGGTGCTGGTGATGGAGCGCATCTACGGCATCCCGGTGACTGACCTGGCCACCCTGGCCGACCAGCGCACAGACATGAAGCTGCTGGCCGAACGCGGCGTGGAGATATTCTTCACCCAGGTGTTCCGCGACAGTTTCTTCCACGCCGACATGCACCCTGGCAATATCTTCGTCAGCACGCGCACGCCCTGGAGCCCACAGTACATCGCCATCGACTGCGGCATCATCGGCAGCCTCACCGACGAGGACCAGGACTACCTGGCGCGCAACCTGATCGCCTTCTTCAAGCGCGACTACCGCAAGGTGGCGCAGTTGCACATCGATTCGGGCTGGGTACCGGCCGACACCAAGGTCAACGAGTTCGAGGCGGCGATTCGCACCGTGTGCGAACCTATTTTCGAAAAGCCGCTGAAGGACATCTCTTTCGGCCAGCTGCTGCTGCGCCTGTTCCAGACCGCGCGTCGCTTCAACATGGAAGTGCAGCCGCAGCTGGTACTGCTGCAGAAGACCCTGCTTAATATCGAAGGCCTGGGCCGCCAGCTGTATCCGGATCTGGACCTGTGGAGCACTGCCCAGCCCTACCTCGAACGGTGGATGCGCGAGCGCATCAGCCCGCTGCACCTGCTACGCAACCTGCAGCAACAGGCCGAGCAGGTGCCGCACCTGTCGCAGATCGCCCGCGATACCCTGGAACGCCTGCAGAGATCGCAGCAACGAGAAGAACAGCGCCCCAACCGCGACCAATGGCCGCTGCGCCTGCTCGGCGCTGCACTGATCGGCGCCGGCACCCTTCAAGGCCTGGCACCGCTGCTGGCCGCCTGGCCCGCCTGGCTGATGGTCGGCGGCGGACTCTATCTGGTGCTGCGCCGATAGCCAGTTGGCTGCGGCACTGGCACACTTGGTTAATTCACGGGCCGCGACCCGGCGAAACAGACACGGAATACCGATGAACGATTGGCTCGACGAAATCCACTGGAACGAAGACGGCCTGGTGCCGGCCATCGCCCAGGACTACCAGAGTGGCCGCATCCTGATGATGGCCTGGATGAACCGCGAATCCCTTGCCCTCACCGCCAGCGAACAACGCGCCATCTACTGGTCGCGCTCACGTGGCAAGTTGTGGCGCAAGGGCGAGGAATCCGGCCATGTGCAGAAACTGCACGAGCTGCGCCTGGACTGCGACGCCGATGTCATCGTGCTGATGGTCGAACAGCTGGGCGGCATCGCTTGCCACACCGGTCGCGAAAGCTGCTTCTATCGGGTATACGAGAATGGCGGCTGGAAAACCGTCGACGCGGTGCTGAAAGATCCGCACGCCATCTATGCAGGACACAGCCATGAGTGACACCCTGAGCCGCCTGGCCGAGGTGCTGGAGTCGCGCAAGGGCGCAGCGGCCGACAGCTCCTACGTCGCCAGCCTGTATCACAAGGGTCTGAACAAGATTCTGGAAAAGGTCGGCGAGGAATCGGTGGAAACCATCCTCGCCGCCAAGGACGCCGCCGCCAGCGGTGACTGCAAGGACCTGATCTACGAAACCGCCGATCTGTGGTTCCATAGCCTGGTCATGCTCGCCGCCCTCGGCCAGCATCCCCAGGCTGTGCTGGATGAACTGGATCGCCGTTTCGGCCTCTCCGGCCACGCGGAAAAAGCCGCGCGACCGCAATCCGAATAAACCTTCATTACGGAGTACATATCATGGGCTTTGGCGGTATAAGCATCTGGCAACTCCTGATCATCCTGCTCATCGTGGTCATGCTGTTCGGCACCAAGCGCCTGAAAGGCCTTGGCTCGGATCTGGGCGACGCGATCAAGGGCTTCCGCAAATCGATGGATAGCGGCGAAGCTGAAAAGCCAGCCGTGGAAGAGCCCAAGGGCCAGACCATCGACGCCCAGGCACGCAAGGTCGAAGAGCCAGCGAAGAAAGACTAAGCCATGTTCGACATCGGTTTTACCGAGCTGCTGCTGGTCGGTCTGGTGGCCCTGGTGGTGCTCGGCCCCGAGCGCCTGCCAGGCGCCGTGCGTACGGCCAGCCTGTGGATCGGCCGGATAAAGCGCAGCTTCAACTCGATCAAGGCCGAGGTGGAGCGCGAGATCGGCGCCGACGAGATTCGCCGTCAGTTGCATAACGAGCGGATTCTCGAACTCGAGCGGGAAATGCAGGCGATGAAGCAGGACATTCTCGGCACCGGCAAAAGCGACAATCCGCCAGCGGAGAACAGCGCCAAACCGACTGCCGACACGGCCCCGAGCGTTCAGGACAAGAATCCCCAGCCATGAGCAATAATCCACAAGCCGACCAGGAAATGCCTCTGGTCTCGCATCTGGCCGAGCTGCGTACTCGTCTGTTGCGCTGTGTAGTGATCATCCTGCTGATCTTCGCCGGCCTGTTCTACTTCGCTCAGGATATCTACGCCCTGGTCGCTGCGCCGTTACGCGCCTATCTGCCAGAAGGCGCGACGATGATCGCCACAGGGGTCGCCTCGCCGTTTCTGACGCCATTCAAGCTGACCCTGATGTGTGCGTTGTTTCTCGGCATGCCGGTGATCCTGCACCAGATCTGGGGCTTCATCGCGCCAGGGCTGTACACCCACGAACGGCGTATCGCGGTGCCACTGCTGGTCTCCAGTATTTTCCTGTTCTATGCCGGCATGGCCTTCGCCTACTTCGTGGTGTTCCCGATCATGTTCGGCTTCTTCGCCAGCGTGACCCCGGAAGGCGTGGCGATGATGACCGACATCGGCCAGTACCTGGATTTCGTCCTGACGCTGTTCTTCGCCTTTGGCGTAGCCTTCGAGATCCCTATCGCTACCTTCCTGGTTATCTGGATAGGTCTGGTCGACGTAGCGACTCTGCGCAAGAGCCGCCCCTACGTCATTGTCGGCTGCTTCGTGGTCGGTATGGTGCTGACGCCGCCGGACGTGTTCTCGCAGACCCTGTTGGCCGTGCCGATGTGGCTACTGTTCGAAGCCGGTGTACTGGCTGGCGCGCTGGTCAAGCGCAAGCGCGACCAGGAACACGCCGAAGAAGAAGCCAAGCCCGAAGACCAGCCACCCACACCGCTGCCGTGAACCTGCTGCTGCTGGAGGACGCCGACTTCGTCGGTGGCGAGCGGGTACGCCTCAGTGGCAGGCGCCTGAAACATCTACATGACGTGCATCGCGCCGAGACCGGTGATCGCCTGCGCGTCGGTCATCTTGGCGGGCTGATGGGCGAAGGCCGACTGATCGCCCTGGATGCCGAGCATGCCGAACTGCATGTCAGTCTCGACCAGCCGCCACCGGCCAAGCTACCGCTGACCCTGATCCTCGCCCTGCCCCGCCCGAAGATGCTCAAGCGCGTGCTGCAGACGGTCAGCGCCATGGGCGTGGCGCGCCTGGTATTGGTCAACAGCTACCGGGTGGAGAAGAGTTTCTGGCAGACACCGTTTCTCGAGGCCGAGGCCATTCGCGAACAGCTGATCCTCGGTCTGGAACAGGCGCGCGACACGGTGCTGCCCGAAGTGAGCATCGAGAAACGCTTCAAGCCCTTCGTCGAGGATCGCCTACCAGCCCTGGCAGCCGGCACACTTGGCCTGACCGGCCACCCCGGTGATTACCCGACCTGCCCGCGTGCAGTGCAGGAGGCCGTGACCCTGGCCATCGGCCCGGAAGGTGGCTGGATTCCCTACGAAGTCGATCTGCTGCGCCAAGCCGCAGGCCTGCAACCTGTGCAGTTGGGCGAACGCATCTTGCGGGTGGAGACGGCGGTGCCGGCATTGCTGGCCAGATTGTTCTAAACACGAACGATCAACCTGTAGGAGCGAGCTCTGCTCGCCAAGCGTTCGAGTCGCCAGCATTCGCGAGCAGAGCTCGCTCCCACAAGCTACCGCTATACCTCGAGCAGGAAGGTCACCGGCCCATCGTTGACCAAGTGCACCTGCATATTGGCGCCGAAGCGTCCGGTGGCGACCTGCGGGTGCTGGGCTCTGGCCATTTCCACCAGAGCATCGAACAGCGCGGCGCCCTGCGCGGGTGGCGCTGCGCTAGAGAAGCTGGGGCGCATGCCGCTCTTGGTGTCGGCTGCCAGGGTGAACTGCGAGACCAACAACAGCCCGCCTTGCACGTCCGTCAGCGAGCGATTCATCTTGCCCGCTTCATCGCTGAACACGCGGTAGTTCAGCAGTTTGTGCAACGCGCGGGACAGGCTGGCCTGATCGTCTTGCGGCTCGATGCCGACCAGCGCCAGCAGGCCCTGATCGATGCTGCCAACCACCTCACCTGCGACCTCCACCCGTGCACCGCTGACGCGCTGGATCAGCAGCTTCATGCATCCTCCGGCGGCAGGTCGAGCAGGCGCCGGGCCATCTGTTCGGCAGCGCGGATCAGCGCATCGGTGATACCCGGCTCGGCCGCCGAGTGGCCGGCGTCACGGATGATCTGCAGCTCGCTGTTGGGCCAGGCCTGATGCAACGCCCAGGCATTGTCCAACGGGCAGATAACGTCGTATCGGCCATGCACAATGATGCCCGGCAGATGCGCGATCTTCGGCATGTCACGGAGCAGCTGGTTAGGCTCGAGGAAGGCGTCGTTGACGAAGTAGTGGCACTCGATACGGGCGATGGACAGCGCCCGATGCGCCTCGCTGAAGCGCTCGACCACCTGAGTGTTCGGACGCAGGGTGGCAGTGCGCCCCTCCCAGGTCGACCAGGCCTTGGCCGCATGCATCTGGGCGATCTGGTCGGTACCCGTCAGGCGCTTGTAGAAGGCCTGCATCAGGTCGCCGCGCTCCTCGACCGGGATGGGCGCCACGTAATCCTCCCAGTAATCGGGGAACAGGCGGCTGGCGCCTTCCTGATAGAACCAGCTGAACTCCTGCGGCCGACACAGGAAGATGCCGCGCAGGATCAGTCCATGCACGCACTGCGGATGCGCCTGTGCATAGGCCAACGCCAGGGTCGAGCCCCAGGAGCCACCGAACAGCACGAACTTGTCGATGCCCAGATGCTCGCGAATACGCTCGATATCGGCGATCAGCGCCTGGGTGGTGTTGTTCTCCAGACTCGCGTGCGGCGTCGAACGACCACAGCCGCGCTGGTCGAAGGTGACGATGCGGTACAGGGCGGGATCGAAGTAACGGCGGCTGGCAGAATCGCAGCCGGCGCCGGGGCCGCCATGGATGAACAACACCGGCAACCCATCCGCAGAGCCGCTCTCGTCGATGTACAGCACGTGCGGCTGCTCGACCGCCAGTTCATGGCGAGCGTAGGGTTTAATCTCCGGGTACAAAGTCTGCATGGTTGGCTCCTGTTGGCTGGGCTACAACTGCCGTGTTCCACTCTGCCCGGCATCATAACCATGAAAAAGGAGTTTCAGCATGTCGATACGCTTTCTGGCCTGGCCCCTGGCGCTGTTTTTCGCCCTGCTGCTGGGCGGCTGCGGCGGCAAGGACGTCCCGCAGGCGGCGCTGGAGGCGGCCGTTCAGCAGTTGCAGGACAACATCGAGGCCAAGAGCACCGCTGCAGTGCTGGAGCAGTTGCATGGCGACTTCCTCGCCCGCCAGGAGCTGGACCGTGAATGGGCCAAGCGCACCATGACCCTGCTGTTCCTGCGCCACAAGAACATCAAGGTCATCGCACTGGGCAAGAACAGCTGGATCGATGCTGCGATCAGCAGCAAGGGCTATACCGAAGCTCAGGTAGGCCTGAGTGGCGCCGAGGGGTTGATCCCCGACAGCGCGCGGCACTATTCGGTGAAGCTGGAATGGTGGCTCGACGGCAGCGAATGGAAGCTGGCGCGCCTGGACTGGGAGTGAAAGCGTAGCCCGGCCCCCGCCTACGTAGGAGCCGGCTTGCCGGCGATCCCTCGATGTTCGCCAGCCGATCTGATCGCGAGCAAGCTCGCTCCTACAGGGGAGCGGGCCTAACGCACCCCGTTACTTAGCCGAGGCAAACCAGCTATGGGTGTATCAATCGGCCTGACGCCAGATCAGGTCCGAGGTGACGTAACCCTGCTCACGCGCGACGCTGAGCAATTTATCGCGGGTTTCCTGATCCACCTCAGGGGTGCGCGCGAGCAGCCACAGGTACTTGTGCTCCGGGTGACCGACCAGCGCCACGCGATAGTCCTCGTCGTGGTAGATCACCCAATAGTCGCCCTTGATCGGCAGCAGCTTGCTGGCCCAGTTATCGAAGCGTACCCACAGCTTGTCGGTGCGCCCCTCGACCTGAGACTCGGCGACGCCCTTGGCCTCGATCCACTCACCGTCCTTGTCACGGCAGCGGTTGGTCACGTCGATGCGCCCATCGTCACGCAGACCGTAATGCGCTTCGGACTGCACGCAGTTGCGCTGGAAGAACATCGGCAGGCGCGCCAGCTCGTACCAGGTGCCCTGGTAGCGCTGCAGGTCGACCTGCATGGTCTGCGGTGGCGGTTTGGGGATGCTGCCGGTACCGGAATTGGCGCAGCCGGCCAGGGCGAGAATGGCGCTGGCGATTAGGATCGAACGCATGGAAGCTCCTGTTTACTTGAGTCCCTTGCCGGAGAACAGCATGACCTTGTCCCCGGCGTACTGGACACTGATATAGGCCTTGTCGTCGCCCCAAGTGCAACTGGTCATTCCCAGTGCGCCGGCACACTCACCGGGCGCGCCGAGCAGGCTTTCCACTTCCTGCTTGCTCATACCGGCCTTGAGCTTGGAGTAGTTTTCCTGATTGACCTTGCTGCAGGCAGCGAGCAGGCAACAGGCGAGCAACGCGACGATACGCATCGACATGGATGAAGCTCCTGATGGGAAGGTGCCAGCAAGCTTGGCATAGCCGGCGACGACTTGCCCGCTTGGAGTTCAGAAACGCGAGCCGGGTTCCCGCAGGAAGGCTTGCTCTTCGTCAGTGGAGGCGCGACCGAGAATCGCATTGCGATGAGGAAAGCGACCGAAACGGACAATCACCCGCTGATGACGCTCGGCAAAATCGAGGAAATCGGCGAACAATGGCCGCTCATCGACAGCGGCTTCGTTCAGCAGATCAGCAAACAGCTCGACCGCGCGGTCCTGCAAGGGCAGATCTTCGGCGTGCTCGAAGATCAGATAGGCAAACACCCGCTGGATCGGCGTCAGCCTACGATCCCAGCCACGCTCAAGCCCTTCCTGCAGCAATGGGCGAGCCCGGCTGTCGCCGGCAAAGGCCCGAGGCGTATCGCGAAAGATCATGCGCGGCAGCTGATCGAGCAGGATCAGCTGTGCCAGCCAAGCCTCCGGGTCATCCAGCCAATCCTTGAGATCGCCAGCCAGCGCCCGCTCGACCAGGGCGCCGAACCGCGCCTCTGCCTCACGGTCCTGGCTGTCGCGCTTGCCGAACCACAACCCCTGGCGCGCTGCGGCGACTTCGGTAGCGCTGCCTTCGGCACCGAACCACCAGTCGAGCAGCGGTTGCCAGGCGCTCATCAGTTGCGGTGGTAGGCGGTGATACGCAGCACTTCTTCCTTGGAGCCGAGGAACACCGGCACGCGCTGGTGCAGGGAAGTGGGCTGGATATCGAGGATGCGCTGGCTGCCGTCAGTGGCAGCGCCACCGGCCTGCTCGATGATCATCGCCATCGGGTTGGCCTCGTACATCAGACGCAGCTTGCCCGGCATCGACGGATCACGTCCATCGCGCGGGTACATGAACACCCCGCCACGGGTGAGGATACGGTGCACGTCAGCCACCATCGAGGCGATCCAGCGCATGTTGTAGTTACGCCCCAGCGGCCCGGTCTCACCGGCCAGCAGCTCGGAGACGTAGCGCTGCACCGGCGCATCCCAGTGGCGCTGGTTGGACATGTTGATGGCGAATTCCTTGGTCGACTCCGGCACCTTGATGCTGTCGTGGGTGAGCACGAAGCTGCCGAGTTCACGATCCAGGGTGAAGCCCTTCACGCCATCGCCCAGGGTCAGCATCAGCATGGTCTGCGGGCCGTAGATGGCGTAGCCGGCAGCGACCTGCTGGGTGCCCGGCTGGAGGAAGGCGTCCTCGCCCAGGTCGCCGGTTTCACCGTTGCGCTCGGGGCAGCGCAGCACCGAGAAGATGGTGCCGACCGAGACGTTGACGTCGATATTGCTGGAGCCGTCCAGCGGGTCGAACACCAGCAGGTAGGCACCTTTGGGGTACTTGCCGGGGATCTGGTAGGCGTTGTCCATTTCCTCGGAGGCCATGCCGGCCAGGTGGCCGCCCCACTCGTTGGCTTCGAGGAGGATTTCGTTGGAGATCACGTCGAGCTTCTTCTGCACTTCGCCCTGCACGTTTTCGCTGTCCAGGCTGCCCAGCACGCCGCCGAGGGCGCCCTTGGACACCTGATGGCTGATCGCCTTGCAGGCCCGCGCCACGACTTCGATAAGGAAACGCAGGTCGGCCGGGGTGTTGTGGCTGCGAGTCTGCTCGATCAGGTAGCGGCTCAGGGTGACGCGGGACATGGACGGCTCCGGAAAGGGGAAAAATCGCGCGCAGTTTAACCCGAGTCGCCGCGCAATGCTGCCTGCCGGGATGGATGGCTGAGATCGGCGCCTGCCAGCAGCCAGCAAACACGATTGCGCCCGTCGCGTTTGGCCTGGTACAGCGCAGCGTCGGCAGCCTGCAGCAGCTCGTCGAGTGCCTGCCCCTGCTCAGGCCAATGGGCCAGGCCGGCAGACAGGGTCACGCGCTGGTCGCCGCCACGGGTGGCGACATCGCGAGTCGCCAGTTGCGCGCAGATGCTCTGCAGGCGCTCGCTGGCCTCGCGCGGATCGGCGCCCGGCAATATCAGCAGAAACTCTTCGCCGCCGATACGAAACACCGCATCGGTGCTGCGCAGGTTGTCCAGCAGGTGCTGCGCGACGGCCTTGAGTACGTCGTCGCCGACCAGGTGGCCGCATTCGTCGTTGAGGCACTTGAAGTGATCGAGATCGATCAGGGCCATCGCCAGTGGCAGGTTCTCGCGCTATGCCCTGGCCAGCTCGCGCTCGAAGAACTCATCCAGATAACGACGCTTGTACAACCCGGTCAGCGGATCACACAGGGCCTGTTCGCGCAGTTGTTCATGCAGGCTGGAGATGGTGCGCAGGCGCTCCTCGCTCAGCGCCAGTGCTTCAGCCAGCTTGAGTTCACTGAGGTGGCGCTGAGGAAGGTCATTTCCAGCGCTGCAGTAACCATCCAGCAGAGGCTGGCCAGATGCAGCAGGATGAAACTCTCACGTCCGGGAAAGTCGCGCTGGCGGGTCACCCAGTGCGCCAGCAGGATCCCCCCCCAGACACACCAGCAGCGTCACCATTACCGGTGCCGAGAAACTCCAGCCCGAAGCCATGCAGGCCTGCATCAGCGACGCCGCCGTATTCCCGGCGAGGCAGCACTTGAATCACGTACACACGCGACACAAGACGACTGGACGATGACGCGAATCGAAATACACAAGGGCCTTCCTGACCTTCAATGCTGGAGTGGCGCGGGGTGCCTAGATACGGCAAAAGCCCTGCCGCAGCTGGGCTTTATTGGTCCATACCTCTCAGACGTCCGGCGGGCGGCGCAGCACACTGGCGGCCATCGCGGCCAGCAACACAACGCCCACTAACAGTACAACCCAGAGTCCCCAGCGCTGCCAGTCCTGGCCGGAGCCGGCTTGTGGCTCGAGCGCAGAGGCAAACGCCTCGGTCAACTCGGCACGGCCAAGACTGACAAGTCGCTCCGCCTGATAACCGGGGATCAGGGTGTGCAGTGGCAAGGCTGCCGACTGCGCGCTCGAGCTACCCAACGCCAGCCGATAAGGCGGCTCGCCACGGGCGAGAAACACCAGTTGCGTGGCACGCAGCGCGACCTGCAAGCGTGGCGTATCCACACCCAAGCCGCCGCCCCGGGCATCCACCTGCACACGCAGTTGTTGCAGCGGCCAACCGGGCAGGGCCAATGCATCGTTGACAACTTCGCGCCCGGATTCGGGCAAGCGATAGAGCACCCCGCTGACCAGAGGACGCCAGGTGCCCTGATCGCTGCTACGCGCCTCGATACGCAGTGGCGCCAGGGTATTGCTCTGCTCCAGCGCGATACGCAGCCGTTCCAGAGGCAGGGCCAGCGGTAACTGCCACTGGTACAGCCCCTCAGCGCTGGTCTGCGCCGACATGGGCTCGGACCATACCAGCGGCGCAGCCTGATGAGCCTGCCGTTGACTGCGCAGGGTAACGGCCTGCAGTTGCGGGGCCTGGGCAGGATTGCGCCACAGCAGACGCAGATAACGGGCACGCTGCCCAGGCAGTTCGACCTGACGCTGATCGATACGCTCATCGGCGAAGCTCAGACGCGCCACCTGCCCGTCTCCCCAACTACGCCAGTGCTGCAGATCGTCACTGGCCTCGATGCTGAAACGCTGAAATCCTTCCTCTGCCCCGCTCCAGTCCAGATTCAGACGCACCAGCGGCGCATCGATGGCGCTGGCATCGAGCAACCAGCCGCGCAGTTGCTGCTCGCTTTTGGCCGGTGCATCGCCGCGAAGTTCGATCAGCGTGCCCGTGGTGCTGCGCTCGACGCGCAGCGCGGGTATTTCCTGAGCATCGGCGCGGCTTCGCAACGGAAACCAGCGTACGCCATGCTCCTGTTCCTGCTGCACGGTTTCGCTACGCCCCGGAATCAACGCGTAGGCCTGCATCTGATCATTGCTGTCGAATACGCGTAGATCGCGCAAATCGCCATGCTCGGCGGCGAGGTGAGCGGCGAAGGGCAGCTCCAGGCGATACCAGGGTCCTTCACCAGCGAGTTGCAGCGCTGCGCCATGCCGATAGTCCTGAGGTGTCTCGCTGGCCTGGCTGAGCGCACTCAACGATAACCCCAGGAGCAGGCCCCAACGGATGAGTTTCATACGACAGACTCCTGTTCGTTAGCGGCCGACTTTTCGGCCTTGCGCGGCGGCAGCGGGGCGAAATAGCCCACCACCAGCAACAGCACACCGACCCCGATGAACGAGACGATGCGCTCCAGGCCACCACGGTTGCCCAGCTCGACGAAGAACAACTTGGCTACCACCAGGGCGATCAGCGCAGCACCTAACAGCCACAGCTCGCGGCGTACGCGTAGATGCCCAAAGAGCATCAGCGCCAGGGCGATCAGGGTCCAGACGATGGACAGCCCGGCCTGCACCAGCATCGAATCGAACAACGCTGACGTCTGCCAGGGCACACCACCCCAGTGGTGCGCGGTACGCATCACCGTCACCGTCAGCAGGGCAAACAGCGAAACACCTGCGACGCCCTGCACCACCGGCAGCACTCGCACCGGTGCCAGGCCGAAACGCGGCAGCGCATCACGTGCCCAGACAAACAGCGCGCCCAGACACAGCAGCAAACCCAACTCCAGTGGATTGAACAGCGGCAGATAAGGCAGCGGATCGCTATCACCGGCGCTATTGGCATTGGCCAGCCAGAACCAGGCGAGCATCAATGCTGCCAGCAGCGCCGCCGCCCAAAGCCGGTACTCACGGTCGAAACTGGCCACCGGCCAGGGCAGGCGACGCGACTGGGCCATGGCCCACAGATAGGCAGTAGGTATCAACGCCCAGCCCAACCAGCGCCAGGCGTTGTAGTGCTCGGACAGACTCAGCAGCAGATAACGCAGCTCCAACGCCAGCACGCCAAGCAACAACCAGCAACCGAGTACATGAGCGACGCTGGCGGCGGTGTTCGGTAGCAGCGCGCTCAAACGCCTCAGCATCAACAGATGCGCGGCGAGCACAGCGATCCAACCCAGCCAGCCATAGTTCGCCGCCGGGTGATACAGCGGATGCCAGGCATAGGCCAGAATCAGGCCTGCCACCGGTGCCAGCAGGCTGCATAGCACCGCCAACTCGCGCCAGCGGGTGCGTAACGCCAGCAGCATCCAGAGCAGCGCCGACAGCGCAGCCAGTACCAGCAACATGCTGGCCTGCATGTCGTCGCTCACGAAGCGCAGCACCTCACTGGCCAAAGCCAGGGCCCACCAGGCCGCCCCCCAGGCCAGCAACAGCTGGCCCAGGCGCTGCAGGCTGAGGCCATCGATGCCCGTATTACGGCCGCTACGCGCCAGCCCCTGCAGGCGCCAGGCGCCAATCTGCGCGGCCAGGCCGAGCACAGCGGGCGTCCAGAAGCCGGTGTGCGCCAGCGGCGACAAGCCCTCGCCACTGATACCCGACAGCAGCAACGGCCCAGCGGCAAGGAAGGCCAGGCCAGCGAAGACCTGCAGCGCCAAGCTGAACAGGAACGCCGCGCGCTGCTGCAGATACAGCGCCAGCCACAGAATCAGCAGGCCCGTGCCGCCCCACACAGCGGCAGCCGCCACCCAGGGCAGGACGAACAGCACCGCCAGGTTGATAAATACCAGGCCCACCAGCATCACCATCGACAAGGCGCCGAGAAGCCGGCGGTTCTCGCGAATCTGCGGATCGCGCGCCGCCAGTAGCATGCCGGCGATCAGCCCCAGTCCCACCATCGACGCAGCCAGCAGGCCGAACCAACCAGCACTGAAGCCGCCATGGCCAAACAGCGAATCCAGCGCCATCTGCCCGAGGAACAGCAGCCCGCCGAGCAACTGCACGGTGAATGCGCTGTAGACGAAGCTCGGCGCGGCGATGCGCAGGCCGACGAACAGCGTCGCCAGGCCGGCCAGCGCCCAGGCGATGGCGGTACCGGGGGCCTCGAACAGCAGCGGTGCGATCAGGTAGAGAAACGCCAGCCCGGCCAGGCCCAACCAGGGCAGCAGTCGGAGTTCCCAGGCGTTGGCCGCGCCAGGCATCGAGCGCGACTGCCAATAGCTGAACAGCAGCGCCGCACCGAGCATAAGCGCACCCAGCGGCGAGCCGTCGAGCAGGCTGTCGTAGCCGAAATCCAGCCCACTGACGAAGGCCAGCGCCGCGCCCACCTGCAGCAACAGGGCGAAGGCACGCGCTAGTGGCCGTCCCTGACGCAGACCAAGCCAATAAATGCCGGCGCCTTCCACGGCCCAGGCGGCCGCCGTCCAGCGCGCATCCAGGCCAAGCGGTATGGCCAGGCTGGCGAATACCACGCCGAGCGCCAGGCAGGTTTCCACCAGCAGCAACGCGCGTTCGCCGGCACGCGCCTTGAGCACGCGCGCCAACAGTAAATAGAACAGCCCCATGCCGAGCGCGCTGAAGGCAGCGGCGAACTCGATATGCCGCACCAGCGCCACCTGCAGGCCGAACCCCACCAGCGGCGGACCAAACAGCGTGGTGGCATCGACGTAATCGCCACGCCGTAGCGACCAGCGCAGCAATTCATCACGTGCCTCGGGCGCATCCGCCGCGTCACGCAGGGTGCAGCGGGCGAACAGCAAACCGATGGCCACGTACATCAGGAAGAACAGCAGCAGGAACGGTTCGGTGCTCCACAACAGGTCGGGCGTGTAGGAACGCAGGCCCCAGGCGAAACCGATACCGAAGGTGCCGACGAAGCCGATCAGGTTGAGCAGACGCCAAGCCTTGAACCAGGCGATGGCAAAGATGCCGGCGTTGAGCAGAGCGAAATAGGAGAACAGCGCAACATGATTGCCGCTGCCGGTGGACGTGAGAATCGGCGCGGCGAAGCCACCCAGCGCCGCTGCAGCGGCCAGGCCGAGGGCATTCTGCTGCACGGCGAGAATTGCCGAGAACAGCGTCACTGCCACCAGCAGGCCGAGGGCCATGCCGGGGTCGAGCAATGGATGCAGGCGCATGGCGGCGAACACCGTCAGGTACAGCACGGCGATGCCGGTGCCTTGCAGCACCAGGGCGTAGTTGCGATTGCGTCGGCGCAACCACCAGCCCAGGCCAAGCAACGCCAGGGCGCTGGCCGCAACACCCATGTAACGCAACTCTACCGGTACCTCGACACCTTCGGTGGCGTAGCGCAGGAGGAAGGCCAGGCCGAGAAACAGCAGTACCACGCCGACTCGCAGCACGGTGTTGCCGCCGAACAGCCAAGCCTTGGCCGCGGCGATGCCACGCTCGATCAGGTTCGGTTCTCGTGGCGCTTGCTCGCGCCAGGGGCTTTGCTGCGCTGCCGGTCGAGGCTCGTGGACGACCTGAGCAGCCAGCGGCACAGGCTCATCGACAGGAGGCGTTTCGATTTCTGGCAATGGGTCCAGCGTCCAGTCCAACTCCGGTTCCGGCTGCGGCTCTTCGGCAAAGAGCGGCTCCGGCAGTGGTTCGGGCGCAGCACTGGCAACAGGTTCAGTAGGCACGGGTATCGGGGCAGGCTCCGGCTCACTGCGCTCGCCCTGCTCCACCTTGAGCAGACGTTCGTGCATGGCACGGGTGCCGCGCTCGAAGCGCTCGGCAAAATCCTTGAGCTGCGCAGCCAGTTGCGCGTTACGCGTCTCCAGCCCCTGCAGGCGCAACGCCTGGCCCAGGCTGAGGCCGATCAGACCGCCAAGCAGCGCGCCCGTGACCGATTCGCTGGCGCCCACGCCAAGCACCAAACCGACCAGCATGAAAATCCATTGCATGCGTTATGTCCCAACCCAGAGAAAGAGATCGTCCCGCGCCCACACTGCCGCCCGCGACAGGGCAGCAGTATAGGAGTCGCACCAGGCAACACCCAGAGAGACGATTGCCAAGCCGTTCACAGGCACAACGCAAAGCACCCAACCGCCAGCCGGTGCTTCACAAATGCGGCGCGCCCGCTATCATCGCCGCCCCGTGACCGTATGGCGGACTTGGGAGCGCAGCGAACAGTCCGCCACACAAGACAGGCCTACCCGAGCATCATGATAAAGCCCCGCCTGATAGCCGCTGCAGAAATCGACCGCCTGGAAACCTGGGCCAAATACACGGCAGACATGTGCCATAGCTGCATGTCCACCTGCTGCACCATGCCGGTTGAGGTGCGCCTGAACGATCTGATCCGCCTGGAGCTGGTGGACGAGTTCGAGCGCAGCGAGCCACCGAAGAACATCGCCAAGCGCCTGCAGAAGGACGGCATCGTCGAGCGCTTCAACCAGAAGTCCGGCATCTTCACCCTGATCCGCATGTCCAATAACGACTGCCTGTTCCTCGATCGCAAGACGCGGCTGTGCACCGTCTACGACAAGCGCCCGGACACCTGTCGTCATCACCCCAAGGTCGGTCCACGACCGGGGTATTGCGCGTACAAACCGAAATGACCCCCGGCTCGTGACGTATCCGTTCACGACCTCCATTTGACGCTTTCGGCAAACCCCCAGTCGTTTTTGCACCGGGTCGCCCTGCCCCCCAGGGATAAGCTCTCCCCAAAGCGCCGACAACCGACTCGGCGCATCTGTTTAGGGGACAAGCCTGATGAGCCCAGCCGAATTGCACGCCGACAGCATCGTCATCGACGGTCTGATCATCGCCAAGTGGAACCGCGAACTGTTCGAAGACATGCGCAAGGGCGGCCTGACCGCGGCCAACTGCACCGTGTCGGTGTGGGAAGGGTTCCAGGCCACGGTGAACAACATCGTCGCCAGCAATAACCTGATCCGCGAGAACAGCGACCTGGTCATCCCGGTGCGCACCACCACCGACATCCGCAAGGCCAAGGAACAAGGCAAGACCGGCATTCTCTACGGCTTCCAGAATGCCCACGCGTTCGAGGATCAGATCGGCTACGTCGAAGTGTTCAAGCAGCTCGGCGTGGGCATCGTGCAGATGTGCTACAACACCCAGAACCTGGTCGGCACCGGCTGCTACGAGCGCGACGGCGGGCTTTCCGGCTTCGGCCGCGAGATCGTCGCCGAGATGAACCGCGTTGGCATCATGTGCGACCTGTCCCACGTCGGCTCCAAGACCAGCGAGGAAGTCATCCTCGAATCGAAGAAGCCGGTGTGCTATTCCCACTGCCTGCCGTCCGGCCTGAAAGAACACCCGCGCAACAAGTCCGATGAAGAGCTGAAGTTCATCGCCGACCACGGCGGCTTCGTTGGCGTGACCATGTTCGCGCCGTTCCTGGCCAAGGGCATCGACTCGACCATCGATGACTACGCCGAGGCCATCGAATACGTGATGAACCTGGTCGGCGAAGACGCCATCGGCATCGGCACCGACTTCACCCAGGGCCACGGCCAGGACTTCTTCGAGTACCTGACCCACGACAAGGGCTACGCCCGGCGCCTGACCAACTTCGGCAAGATCGTCAACCCGCTGGGCATCCGCACCGTCGGCGAGTTCCCCAACCTGACCGAAACCCTGCTCAAGCGCGGCATGCCCGAGCGCGTGGTGCGCAAGGTGATGGGCGAGAACTGGGTAAGGGTACTGAAAGACGTCTGGGGCGAGTAAGCCTTTCCAACCACGCCCTCTCCCCCGGCCCCTCTCCCATAAATGGGAGAGGGGAGCAAAGCGGCCGGCATGCACTTGAAGCTGTGCATGCACGGACAGCCCCCTCTCCCGCTTGCGGGAGAGGGTTGGGGAGAGGGCAAAAACCAACGAATTCTGGAGTTTGAATACATGGCCACCCACGCCCCCGAAATGCCCATCGCCGTCGACGACGAAACCGGCGTCTGGACCACCGACGCCCTGCCGATGCTCTACGTGCCGCGGCATTTCTTCGTCAACAACCACATGGGCATCGAGGAAGTGCTCGGCGCCGACAAGTACGCCGAGATCCTCTACAAGGCCGGCTACAAGTCCGCCTGGCACTGGTGCGAGAAGGAGGCCGAGTGCCACGGCCTTGAAGGCGCCGCTGTGTTCGAGCACTACATGAAGCGTCTGTCGCAGCGCGGCTGGGGCCTGTTCGAAACGCAGAAGCTCGACCTGGAAACCGGCTACGCCGAGGTCAAGCTCAAGCATTCGGCCTTCGTCTACGTGTACGGCAAGGTGAACCGCAAGGTCGACTACATGTTCACCGGCTGGTTCTCCGGCGCCATCGACCAGATCCTCGCCGCCAAGGGCAGCCCGATCCGCACCGTTACCGTGCAGGAATACAGCGGTGCCGAGGACGGCCACGACGACGGCCTGTTCGTCACCCGGCCACTCTGAGTCACCCATAAGAAATGCGTGGGAGAGCCGCTAGAGCGCCTCCCACACCGCTAGAGCGCTTACCGTGAGGATGCCGTAATGGCCTTCGAAGCAATGTTCCAGCCGATCCAGATCGGCAAGCTGACCATCCGCAACCGCGTGCTGTCGACCGCGCACGCCGAGGTCTACGCCACCGACGGCGGCATGACCACCGAGCGCTACGTCAAGTACTACGAAGAGAAGGCCAAGGGCGGCATCGGCCTGGCCATCTGCGGCGGTTCCTCGGTGGTGGCCATCGACAGCCCGCAGGAGTGGTGGAGCTCGGTCAACCTGTCCACCGACCGCATCATCCCGCACTTCCAGAATCTGGCCGACGCCATGCACAAGCACGGCGCCAAGATCATGATCCAGATTACCCACATGGGTCGTCGCTCGCGCTGGGACGGCTTCAACTGGCCGACCCTGATGTCGCCGTCGGGCATCCGCGAGCCGGTGCACCGCGCCACCTGCAAGACCATCGAAGTCGAAGAAATCTGGCGCATCATCGGCAACTACGCGCAGGCCGCACGCCGCGCCAAGGAAGGCGGCCTGGACGGCGTCGAGCTGTCCGCCGTGCACCAGCACCTGATCGACCAGTTCTGGTCGCCGCGGGTGAACAAGCGTACCGACGAATGGGGCGGCACCTTCGAGGGCCGCATGAAGTTCGGCCTGGAAGTGCTCAAGGCCGTGCGCGCCGAGGTGGGCCCGGACTTCTGCGTCGGCATGCGCATCACCGGCGACGAATTCCACCCGGACGGTCTGTCCCACGAGGACATGAAGCAGATCGCCGCCTACTACGACGCCACCGGCATGCTCGATTTTCTCGGCGTGGTCGGCTCGGGCTGCGACACCCACAACACCTTGGCCAACGTCATTCCGAACATGAGCTTCCCGCCGGAGCCTTTCCTGCACCTGGCGGCCGGGATCAAGGAAGTGGTCAAGGTACCGGTGCTGCACGCGCAGAACATCAAGGACCCGAACCAGGCCACCCGTATTCTCGAAGGCGGCTATGTCGACATGGTCGGCATGACCCGCGCGCATATCGCCGACCCGCACCTGATCGCCAAGATCAAGATGGGCCAGGTCGACCAGATCAAGCAGTGCGTCGGCGCCAACTACTGCATCGACCGCCAATATCAAGGCTTGGACGTGCTCTGTATCCAGAACGCCGCGACCAGCCGCGAATATATGGGTGTGCCGCACATCATCGAGAAGACCACCGGCGTGAAACGCAAGGTGGTGGTGGTCGGCGGCGGCCCGGCCGGCATGGAAGCGGCCAGGGTTGCAGCAGAGCGGGGCCACGACGTGACGCTGTTCGAGAAGAAAGACAGCCTGGGCGGACAGATCAGCATCGCCGCCAAGGCGCCGCAGCGCGACCAGATCGCCGGCATCACCCGCTGGTACCAGCTGGAATTGGCGCGACTGAACGTCGACCTGCGCCTGGGCACCGGCGCCGATCAGGCGAGCATCCTCGACCTGCGTCCGGACATCGTGGTGCTGGCCAACGGCGGTCATCCCTACCTGGAGCAGAACGAGCACTGGGGCGCGGCCGAAGGTCTGGTGGTGAGCAGTTGGGACGTGCTCGACGGCAAGGTTGCGCCGGGCAAGAACGTGCTGGTGTACGACACCATCTGCGAGTTCACCGGCATGTCGGTGGCCGACTTCCTCGCCGATAAGGGCTGCCAGGTGGAGATCGTCACCGACGACATCAAGCCGGGCGTGGCCATCGGCGGCACCAGCTTCCCCACCTACTACCGCAGCATGTACCCCAAGGAAGTGATCATGACCGGCGACCTGATGCTGGAGAAGGTCTACCGCGAGGGCGACAAGCTGGTGGCGGTGCTGGAGAACGAATACACCGGCGCCAAGGAAGAGCGGGTGGTCGACCAGGTGGTGGTGGAGAACGGCGTGCGTCCGGACGAAAGCCTCTACTACGGGCTCAAGGAAGGCTCGCGCAACAAGGGCCAGATCGACGTCGAGGCGCTGTTCGCGATCAAGCCGCAGCCCTGCCTGTCCGAGCCGGGCGACGGCTACCTGCTGTTCCGCATCGGCGACTGCGTGGCCCAGCGCAACACCCACGCGGCGATCTACGACGCGCTGCGGCTGTGCAAGGACTTTTAAGCCCACACACGGACGGCCCCCTCTCCCGCTTGCGGGAGAGGGCGGGGGGAGAGGGTGATCTGCCAACTCGGTAGCGGGCCACTCCCCCTCTCCCTAACCCTCTCCCCGAAGGGAGGGGGAACTGGTTCGGCGTAACTCTTTCGGTCCCGCCAAGGAGACCAACCGATGTTGAACACCCTACTCCCCATCCTGCTGTTCGCCGCCCTCGGCCTGGCCGTGCTCGGTGCCGGCAAGCGCTTCTTCATGTGGCGCCGCGGCCGGCCGGCCAAGGTCGATTGGATCGGCGGCCTGCTGAAGATGCCGCGCCGCTACCTGGTGGATTTGCACCACGTGGTCGAGCGCGACAAGTACATGTCCAAGACCCACGTGGCCACCGCCGGCGGCTTCGTCCTGGCCGCCGTACTGGCGATCCTCGTGCACGGTTTCGGCCTGCATAACCGCATCCTCGGTTTCGCCCTGCTGGCGGCCACGGTGCTGATGTTCACTGGCGCCCTGTTCGTCGCCAAGCGCCGGCGCAACCCGCCGAGCCGGCTGTCGAAGGGCCCCTGGATGCGCCTGCCGAAGAGCCTGCTGATGTTCGCGGCGAGCTTCTTTATCGCCACCCTGCCGGTGGCGGGCATTCTGCCCGAGAATTTCGGCGGCTGGATTCTGGCCGCCGTGCTGGCCATCGGCGTGGCCTGGGGCGTGTCCGAGCTGTTCTTCGGCATGACCTGGGGCGGGCCGATGAAGCACGCCTTCGCCGGCGCCCTGCACCTGGCCTGGCACCGCCGCGCCGAACGCTTCGGCGGCGGTCGCTCCACCGGCCTGAAAGCCCTGGATCTGGACGACCCCAAGGCGCCACTGGGCGTGGAGAAACCCACCGACTTCACCTGGAACCAGCTACTTGGCTTCGACGCCTGCGTGCAGTGCGGCAAGTGCGAGGCGGCCTGCCCGGCCTTCGCCGCCGGCCAGCCGCTCAACCCGAAGAAACTGATCCAGGACATGGTCATTGGCCTGGCCGGTGGTAACGACGCCAAGTTCGCCGGCAGCCCCTACCCGGGCATCCCGCTCGGCGAGCACAGCGGCGGCCCGCACCAGCCGATCGTCGACCTCAATGGCAAGGCGCTGGTGGATGCCGAGACCCTGTGGTCGTGCACCACCTGCCGCGCCTGCGTCGAGGAATGCCCGATGATGATCGAGCACGTCGATGCCATCGTCGATATGCGCCGTCATCTCACGCTTGAGAAAGGCTCGACGCCGAACAAGGGCGCCGAAGTGCTGGAAAACCTCATTGCTACCGATAACCCGGGCGGCTTCAACCCAGGCGGCCGCCTGAACTGGGCCGCCGACCTGAACCTGCCGCTGCTCGCCGACAAGCAAGAGACCGACGTGCTGTTCTGGGTCGGTGACGGCGCCTTCGACATGCGCAACCAAAGAACGCTAAGGGCCTTCGTAAAGATCCTCAAGGCTGCCGACGTCGACTTCGCCGTGCTCGGCCTGGAAGAGCGCGACAGTGGCGACGTGGCCCGCCGCCTGGGCGACGAGGCGACCTTCCAGAGCCTGGCCAAACGCAATATCGCCACGCTGAGCAAGTACCGCTTCAAGCGCATCGTCAGCTGCGACCCGCACAGCTTCCACGTACTGAAGAACGAATACGGCGCGCTCGGCGGCCACTACGAAGTGCTGCACCACAGCACCTTTATCGACGAGCTGGTGCGCAAGGGTTCGCTGAATCTGGGCCAGAGCAAGGCCGCCAGCGTCACCTATCACGACCCCTGCTACCTCGGCCGCTACAACGGCGAGTACGAGGCGCCACGCGCCGTCCTCAAGGCCATCGGCATCGAGGTCAGGGAAATGGAACGCTCCGGTTTCCGCTCGCGCTGCTGCGGCGGCGGTGGCGGCGCACCGATCACCGACATTCCCGGCAAGCAGCGTATCCCTGATATGCGCATGGTCGACATCAAGGAGACCGGTGCCGAACTGGTCGCCGTCGGCTGCCCGCAGTGCACCGCGATGCTCGAAGGCGTGGTCGCACCGCGCCCAGAGATCAAGGACATAGCCGAGCTGGTCGCCGAAGTGCTGATCGAAGCCACCGAGGTGGCGGCAAAAAAGCCACTCGCCAAGCGTGAACTGGCGGAGGTGCAGTGATGAAACAAC
The DNA here is from genome assembly GCF_003052605.1 of Ectopseudomonas oleovorans. Lineage (GTDB taxonomy): Bacteria > Pseudomonadota > Gammaproteobacteria > Pseudomonadales > Pseudomonadaceae > Aquipseudomonas > Aquipseudomonas oleovorans_A. The sequence goes on from NZ_QASO01000099.1 coordinate 31,670, forward strand.
TGCATACAGCGACGGACGTAGGGCGGGTGCAACCCGCCAACACCTGTCCGGCGGGTTGCACCCGCCCTACGCAAGCGCCTGACCAGGAGATCGCAGCATGAGCGACATCATCCGCCGCGACCCGCGCGCCGAGTGGATCGCCCGCAACCGCCTGCATCCGCTGCATGCGGCCATGCAGAGCCAGAACCAGACCAGCTGGATGGGCCCCAATGGCATCATCCGCAAGAACCCGCACGCCATCGCTGCCGGCTTTATCGGCCCGGCCGGGCTCAAGCGTATCGACCGCAGCGGCGCCCAGCAGGGCACCGCCGGCAAGCGCAGCAGCGCCAGCGTCGAGGTGCAGCTGCCGCTGCATGTGGTCGAGCAACCGGTATTCCACGTCTGCGTGGTACCGGACATGGTCGGCGGCCGTCTGTCCAGCCATGACAAGGACCTGCTCGGCCTGGCTCGCAAGCTGGCCGGCGACAGCGGTGCCGTGGTTGCCGTGGTGTTCGGCGAGGACAAGGAAAGCGCCTTCGACACGGCCGGCGTCGACCGCTTGCTGCGCATCGGTGGTGACACCTTCGATGGCTATGCCCCGGAAGCCCGCGTACTGGCGCTGAGCGCCGTGGAGAGCCAACTGGCTCCACGCCACTGGCTGCTGCCAGACAGCCGCACCGGTGGCGGCGAACTGGGCCGTCGCCTGGCCGCCAAGCTCGGCGAGCGTCCTGCAACGCGCGTCTGGCAGGTTGCCGGCGAACAGGCCATCGGCCGTGCCGGCAGTGGCCAGCAGGATATCCAACGCGCGCTGCCACGCCTGATTCTGGCCACGGCCGAATGCGCCGAGCCGGTCAGCGAAACCCGTCATGAAGCCCGCTCGCTGGAACTGGCCGAAAAGGTCGCCCACAGCCTGCCGCGCATCGAGGACCTGGGGCCGGTGGCCGTGGATCCAGCGCAGATTCCCATGGCCGAAGCCGAGTTCATTCTCTCCGGCGGCAATGGCGTGAAAAACTGGGAATTGTTCCACCAGGCCGCCGTCGCCCTCGGCGCCACCGAAGGCGCCTCGCGCGTGGCGGTGGACGACGGTTTCATGCCGCGTAACCGCCAGGTTGGCGCCACCGGTACCTGGGTCACCGCCCGCGTCTACCTAGCCGTCGGTATTTCCGGCGCCATCCAGCACCTGCAGGGCATCGGCGCCTGCGACAAGGTGGTGGCGGTGAACATGGATCCCGGCTGCGACATGATCAAACGTGCCGACCTCTCGGTGATCGGCGACTCGGCGGCGATCCTGCAAGCGCTGATCGAGCGCGTCGCCGCCTGGCGCCAGGAAGGAAAACGTGATGCGGCCTAACTTTCACGAATGCTCCCTCGTGGGAGGGGCTTCAGCCGCGACAGATTGCGTGCTTGGCCAGATCGCGGCTAAAGCCGCTACCACGGTTCGAGGTTGCCACCATGACTGATCTGAATATCGTCGCCCTGGTCTCGGTCGGTGCCCACCCGACCTCCGGCCGCTCGCGCCGCGCCGAGCAGGACGCCCGCGCGGTGGAGCTGGGCCTGCGTCTGGCCGGACAGAACCTGCAACTGCTGCATGCCGGCGACCCTCAGGCCGAAGCCCTGCGCGGCTACCTGGGCATGGGTCTGGAACAGCTCGATGTGCTGGAGCAACCCGAAGGCGCCGACGCCCTGCCGCTGCTGGTCGACTACCTGCAAGGCAGCCGCACGCAGCTAGTACTCACCGGCAGCCAGGCGGAAACCGGCGAAGGCTCCGGCATGCTGCCGTTCCTGCTGGCCGAACGCCTGGGTTGGCCCATTGTGGTCGGCCTCGCCGAAGTGGAGAAGGTCGAAAACGGCGTCGCCCAAGTACTGCAGGCGCTGCCGCGCGGACAGCGGCGCCGCCTCAGAGTACGCTTGCCGTGCGTCGCCAGCGTCGACAACGCCGCTCCGAACGCACGCCAGAGCGCCTTCGGCCCGGCTCGCCGTGGTCAGATCGACGTCCACGAAGTCACCGTGATAGACGATCCGCTGCTGGCACAAGCCAGTCTGCAGCCGGCCAAGCCGCGGCCGAAACGCCTGAAGGTGATCAAGGCCAAGACCGGCGCGGAACGGATGAAGGCCGCGACGGCCAAAGCCAGTGGTGGCGGCGGCCAGGTGCTCAAGGATGTCTCGCCACAGGAAGGTGCAGAGGCTATCTTCAAACTATTGATCGAAGAAGGGGTTCTGCGCTAACCGAGGGTTGAAGACCAACTGCGCAGCGCCTGCCTCGCCACAAGGAGCCACGACCATGATGCATGCCGATCTGATCGACCAGGAAGACTTCCGTGAACGCCTGATCGCGCTAGGCCTGAGCATTCCGCCCGGCGTCACGCCCGAGCAGGCCTGCGAACTGGCCGTCAGCGGCCTCAGCGCCGAGCGCGCCGTGGCCTTGCGCCACTTGGTGGAGGAACTACTCGGCGGCAGCGCCACCCTGCTGCCCAACGTGCGCGAAGCCATCAGCCGCCATCTGCTGCCGGCGCTGGTGCCGAAGCCGGCTTGATATACACGTCTTCGGTCTACTCTGCAGGACGTTGCAGCACCCTAAAGGCCGACCTCACCAACTCGGGCCTCAACGCCATGCCAGAGTGGTTCGTGCATAAATTGGTGGGCTAAAGCCCACCCTACACCCTGACTACAACGCACCGCGTAGGGCGAGCCGGGCGGCGATCCGCTTCAGACGTAGGGTGGGCTTTAGCCCACCAAAAACGACCCTACTCAAAACACACGGGGCGCCACTGGCGCCCCGTTTTCATTGCCGCTCGATTCAGATGCGTACGCTGGCGAAGGTCGACTCGCCCTGGGCACGGTTGAGCGCCAGCACCGCGCTGGAATTGACCTGATGCTCGGGGATCGGCAGCAACATCACCAGGTTGTTGCCCTGCTGACCAGCACGCTCGTCGCGCGGCGGAATGCCGAAGTACTCGCGGTAGCACTTGGAGAAATGCGGGGTGGAGACGAAACCGCAGACCGAGGCCACTTCGATGATCGACATGCTGGTCTGCTTGAGCAGCTGGCGCGCACGGATCAGGCGCAGCTTGAGGTAGTAGCGCGACGGCGAGCAGTGCAGGTACTTCTGGAACAGGCGCTCGAGTTGACGACGGGAGATGTCGACGAAGCAGGCCAGCTCGTCGAGATCGATCGGCTCCTCAAGATTCGCCTCCATCAGCGCGACGATTTCCTGCAGCTTGGGCTGGTTGCTGCCAAGCATGTGCTTGAGCGGCACACGCTGGTGATCCTGCTCGTTACGGATACGTTCGTAGATGAACATTTCGGAAATACCGGCCGCCAGTTCGCGGCCATGCTGCTGGCCGATCAGGTGCAGCATCATGTCCATCGGCGCGGTGCCGCCAGAGGAAGTGTGGCGATTGCGGTCGATGGAAAACAGGCGAGTGGTGATGGCCGCACGCGGGAAGGCTTCCTGCATCGAGGCCAGGCACTCCCAATGCACGCTGCAATCGTAGCCGTCGAGCAGCCCGGCCTTGGCCAGCGCCCAACTGCCGGTGCACACCGCACCGAGCAGGCGCCCCTGGCGCGCCTGCAACTGCAGCCAGCTGACATGTTCACGCTTGACGCTGTGTTGAATATCCACGCCACCACAGACGATCACCGCGTCCAACGCCGGAGCACTTTGCATGGCGGCGTCCGGGGTGATCTGCAAGCCATCACTGGCGCAGACCGGCAGGCCATCATGAGTCAGGGTATGCCAGCGAAACAGCTCCTTGCCGGAAAGCTGGTTGGCCATGCGCAGGGGCTCTACCGCCGAAGCCAGGGAAATCAGGGTGAAGTTGTCCAGGAGCAGGAAGCCGATGGACTGGGCGACACGGTTCTGGGGATGCGCCCCTTGGCTGAACTGCGACATGGATGGAACCCTCTCACGCTAAGCACGGTGTGAGCCCAATTAGAAGTGGGCCTCTGTTTTATCCTGGCCAGGTTTGAAAACCGGGCGGCTATGCATCTCTAGGCAAAGGTCATGCCTAAATTGATCAAGCGTTCAATAAAAACTGAACCGTCAATGCATGGCGTGCCAGACAGACTCCTTGCCCCTGTTTTCAGGGTTTGCGAAACGCTCTCAAAGCTTCTTTGCGCAAGGCTTTGAGCATTTCGGTAGCACAGACTGAGCGGCCTGCTACGGCGTCTCTGGCTGTCAGTAACGGACGAACGGTAACAACAGCGATCACTCGGTCACACCTGAGGAAATCGATGTCCGCAAGCGTCGCACCAAAAGCTCGCGAAGCGGCGGCTTTGCCAGAATCGCTGCACCAGCAAAGGTCACCGCTCGCTGGCGTGCCAGCCGCCAGGAGGACATGGGGAAGAAACTCCTGACGAATCCGCAACAGGTTCGCGATGATCCAACTTTCGCCAGCGCGCCATGCTCTCCAACCAACTCATGCATATCCAATCACGCTGCGGTGAACCGTCCGTATCGGGGTCTTTTCTCGACATGCCGGTGGTGACGATCATTTCGGCCCCGATTACGGTGCGGCACAGGTCGACACAGTGGCGCGCGGCGGGTTGAGCGAGCAGTGTCCCAACCTGGCTCGGCTTTTCCGCAATATGACCTTCACCATCAGCGCAGAAAACCATTTGATGAGCGCCGTGCTGGAAGGCAATACCAATCGCCGCCGCGTGGCCAAGCAGTGGATCGAAGACAACCCGCAGATGGTTGCGTCCTGGCTGGAAGGTGTGACTCGCTATCAAGGCGGTCCCATCAGCAAGGTTTTCGACGTATCGCAAGCAAAAAATGCCTGATAAATTCGACGAAATAGCCGAGAAAAATCAATAAAAATGGCAGAAAGCAGAGACCGCCACATGGCTCGAAAGGGTTTTCCCTTGTCGTGTCGAGAATCACGGCCAGGCTCGCAAGCCTGGCCAGCCATGACCGACCGGTCACATTGCGCCGCCTTTGGATTTTTCAGCGCTTTTCGGCACGCCTCCACCTCTGTCTGTAAATTTTTTTCAACATCGCCACAGCCCCCGCGCTACGCCGCCTGCGCCTCGCTTGAAAGACTGAAAACCAGCACCGGCGCGGCTTTCAGCCTTGGCCAAGGGACGAAAAAGTCTGTTAAGGTTTTTAAAGCACGCTATCGAAAGCGCTTCTCGATACTCATATCGAGCGCTATTCGAAACGGCATCACACAGTGCTTTCAGGAGCCCGGAAAACGGCGAGAAAATGGAAAAACACGGGGTGTGACGGACCATGTCGTCGCCCAATACGTCAGGGTCGCAAACCGATAATTGCGCAGACCCCAAGACTATATCGTTGAGTCAACCGATAACGTCGCTGCCGCTTCCCGAGGGGAACGGCAGACTGGGGCTCACCGCCCCGGACCGAAGAACATACAAGCGCTGGGCCCCATCGATAGGGCGCCAGCCCAACAAGAAATTTCGGATGTACGCATGCGCCAGGACGACGCATGAATCCCCAAGGGAATGGGCTTCGAAACACTGCCAGAGGGTTTGGAAAGCGGTTTGCAGCACGGCAAGACAGTGGTCACTCATCAACAGATTGCAACGACGCAGCGGGCAATTTTTGCCACCAGCCGCGTGCGCTGCAGCGTGCCTGAGTGCCACACTAGACGCCCGCCGCGAAACGTTCGCCAACCTCGAAACTCAGCAAACACCCACACAGGTATCAGAGGCCTGACACAGCTGATCTACGCTTCTACGATGCGTACCCAGCCGTGCCAACGCGAACTGGATGCCGATTGAAGGGGAAACGTCCCATGCAGTCTGGAAAGATCGTGGTCGAACACCTGTACAAGGTTTTCGGCCCCAACCCACAAGAAGCCATCGACCTGCTCAAGGAAGGCTGGAGCAAGGAGAGGATTCTGGCCGAGAAAGGCGCCGTGATCGGCGTCAGCGATGTGTCGTTCAGTGTCGAAGAGGGCGAAATCTTCGTCCTCATGGGACTGTCCGGCTCCGGCAAATCCACCCTGATCCGCCTGATCAACCGCCTGGTCGAACCCAGCGCCGGTGACGTCTACATCGATGGCCAGAACGTGGCCAAGCTGCCGCAATCGCAACTGATCGACCTGCGCCGGCGCGACATGAGCATGGTCTTCCAGTCCTTCGCCCTGATGCCTTCGCGCAGCGTGCTGGATAACGCCGCCTTCGGCCTGGAAGTGGCCGGCACCGGCCGCAAGGAGCGCGAGAAGCGCGCCATGGAAGTGCTCAAGCAGGTCGGCCTGGACACCTTCGCCCACAAGTACCCGCACGAACTCTCCGGCGGCATGCAGCAACGCGTCGGCCTGGCCCGTGCGCTGACGGTCAACCCGTCGATGATCATCATGGACGAGGCCTTCTCCGCCCTCGACCCGCTCAAGCGCCGCGAGATGCAGGACGTGCTGCTGGAGCTGCAGAAGACCCATCGCCGCACCATCATCTTCGTCTCCCACGATATCGAAGAGGCCATGCGCATCGGTACCCGCATCGGCATCATGGAAGGCGGCAAGCTGATCCAGGTCGGCACCCCGCAGGAACTGATCGAAAAGCCAGCCAACGAGTACGTGCGCAACTTCTTCGACACCGTCGACACCAGCCGTTACCTCACCGCCGGCCAGCTCAAGGCCGACAGCGTGCCGACCTACGTCTACAACGGCAAGGCGCCGGATGCAGCAATGATCTGCAAGGATCTGCAGGCGCGGGACAAGCACTACGCCTTCATCGTCGACGAGCAGAACAACTTCCAGGGTTCCATCAGCCTGGAGAAGATCGCCCTGATGGTCGATGGCGACGAACCCCAACCACTCGAAGCGGATGCGCTCAAGCAGGTGGTGCCGGTACCCGAAGACATGCCGCTGGAAGATGTGATCACCCGCCTGGTGGACAACGAAGGTCCGATCCCTGTGGTGGACGCCGACGGCCATTACTGCGGCGCCATCAGCAAGGGCCGTCTGCTGACCCGACTACAGGGGGAATCCCATGAGTGACAAGAAACTCGACCTGGGTAGCTGGGTCAACGACGTCGTCCAGCACCTGCTGGACAACTACAGCGGTGCATTCGACAGCATCGGCAAACTGGTCAGCGGATTCTCCGAAGGCATCGAAGCCTTGCTCATGCTGCCACCGGCCTGGCTGCTGATCGCCATCTTTGTCGCCCTCGGCCTATGGCGCATCGGCGCACGCTTCGCGGTGTTCACCGCCGTGGCTTTCATCCTGATCGTCATGACCGGGTTCTGGGAACAGACCGTGGTCACCCTCGGCCTGACCTTCTCCTCGACGTTGATCAGCCTGCTGCTGGGTATCCCGCTGGGCATCTGGGCCGCCAAGAGCGAGCGCGTGGCGACCATCATCCGGCCGATCCTCGACTTCATGCAGACCATGCCGGCGTTCGTCTACCTGATTCCGGCGGCCATGCTCTTCGGCCTCGGCCGGGTGCCCGGGATCATCGCCACGGTGATCTTCGCCATGCCGCCGGCGGTGCGCTTGACCAGCCTGGGCATTCGCCAAGTGAACAAGGAAATCGTCGAGGCCGGCCAGTCCTTCGGCTGCACCAGCCGCCAGCTGCTGTTCAAGGTACAACTGCCCAACGCCATGCCGTCGATCATGGCCGGGGTCAACCAGACCATCATGATGGCCCTGTCGATGGTGATCATCGCCTCAATGGTCGGCGCCGGTGGCCTGGGTAACGATGTACTGGCGAGTATCCAGCGCCTGGACATCGGGCTAGGCTTCGAAAGCGGCATGGCCGTGGTGCTGCTGGCGATCATTCTCGACCGCATCACTGAAAGCTTCGGCACCAAGCAGACCGCCCGCGGCGGCATCTTTGCCTGGTTCAGCGGCAAGCTGCAGCGCCAGTAAACATTTTTTCACTTCACAGAGAACCGCAGATGAAAATGATCAAAACCACTGCCGCCATCGGCCTGCTGTCCTGCGCACTGACGCAGGGCGCCATGGCCGCGGAGCCGGCGAGCTGCAAGCAGGTGCGTTTTGCCGAGATTGGCTGGGCCGACATCGCCGCCACCACGGGTGTGGCCATGACCCTGGTCGAAGGTCTGGGCTATCAGCCACGCAAGATCATGGCCTCGGTACCCATCGCCTTCACCGGCGTGAAGAGCGGCCAGGTCGATGTGTTCCTCGGCTATTGGGCACCGTCGATGGACTCGGTGATCGAGCCATTCCTCAAGGACGATGGCGTCAAGGTACTGCCCAAGGCCAACCTCGAGGGTGCCAAGTACACCCTGGCCGTGCCGACCTACGCGGCCGAAGCCGGCCTGAAGAGCTTCCAGGACATCGCCAAGTTCAAGGATCAGTTGGGCGGCAAGATCTATGGCATCGAGCCGGGTAACGACGGCAACCTGCTGATCGACGGCATGATCAAGAACAATCAATTCGACCTCGGCGACTTCCGTATGGTCGAGTCCAGCGAAGCCGGGATGCTGGTGCAGGTGTCGCGCGCGATCAGGAAGAAAGAACCCGTGGTCTTCCTTGGCTGGGCACCGCACCCGATGAACACTCAGCACGACATCACCTACCTGTCCGGCGGTGACGACGTGTTCGGTCCCGACTACGGCGCGGCCAAGGTCTACACCGTGGTACCGCCGGATTACGAAGCGCGCTGCACCAACGTCGGCAAACTGCTGAACAACCTGCAGTTCACCGTCGACATCGAAAGCCAGCTGATGGAAAAGGTCCTGGAGAAGGAAAACCCGCAGAACGTCGCCAAGGAGTGGATCAAGGCCAACCCGGCGATCCTCGACCAGTGGCTGAGCGGCGTGACCACCTTTGACGGTCAGGACGGCGTTGCCGCCGTGAAGAAACACGTCGGGCTGTAACAGGCCGCGACCCGATTCGGGCTCGAACCTCAGGGTGCGAGCCCGGAAACCTCCTCGTAAACCACTAGCGGCTGCTTTCTGGCCGTGATGGGGAGGATTTGCCCGCGAACCGGCAATCTGCTGCGCAACACGGATTCGCAAGGCCCGCAATGAGAACGAGCCAGTCAACGATCTTGCAACTGCCACTCACTGATGGAGCACAACAAACATGCGCATAATCCAGCATCTCTGCCTCGGCGCCGCCGCCCTGGCCATCGGCATGGGCAGCGCCCTGGCCGCCAACAAGCCCACCTTGAAGATCGGCTACGTCAACGGCTGGGACGACAGTGTCGCCGTCACCCACGTCGCCGGTGAGATCCTGCAAAGCAAACTCGGCTACACGGTCGAACTGAAGCCGGTCGAACCCGCCATCATGTGGCAGGGGGTGGCCCGTGGCGACCTCGATGCCACCCTCTCCGCCTGGCTGCCGGCCACTCATGGCGAGTACTTCGAGAAGCTCAAGGACAAGGTGGAAATCCTCGGTACCAACTACTCCGGCGCCAAGATCGGCCTGATTGTGCCGGACTACGTCGAAGCCAAGACCATCGAGGATCTGGAGAAATACGCCAAGGACTTCGACGGTAAGATCACCGGCATCGACGCCGGTGCCGGCGTGATGCGCCGCACCGAAGACGCCATCAAGGAATACAACCTGACCAGCATCAAGCTGATGCCGAGCTCGGGCCCGGCCATGGCCACCGCCCTGACCCGCGCCGAGAAAGCGCAGAAGCCGATCGTGGTCACCGGCTGGATTCCGCACTGGATGTTCGCCAAGTGGAAACTGCGCTTCCTCGAAGATCCGAAGAAAGTCTTCGGCGACGACGAGCGTGTCGACACCGTGGCCAACCCGGCACTGAAAGAAAAAGCCGCCGACGCTGCCGCCTTCCTCAGCAAGATTTCCTGGAGCGGCGAAGAAGTCGGCTCGGTGATGCTGGCCATTCGCGAAGGCGCCAAGCCGGACCAGGCTGCCAAGGACTGGATCGCCGCCAACCCGGAGCGCGTGGAAAGCTGGCTAAAGTAAGCCGCACTCGCTGCATGCCATCGAAGCGGGCCTCTGGCCCGCTTCGTCGTTTTGCAAGGCCGCGTGCGCCACGGGTACCGAGGCAAGGCGGTGCGCAGGGCCAAGGTGGCCCCGCGCCACCCTGCGGAATCGGCGCCCCGCCCCCGCTCTCCCACCTCGTTTGATTGATCGAACGATCAAAATCCGCCTAGACTCCGGCCCAACTTCCCCCGCTGGAGACACCCATGCCCAAGGTCGGCATGCAGCCCATTCGTCGTTCGCAGTTGATTGCCGCCACCCTGGAAGCCGTCGACCAGGTTGGTATGGCCGATGCCAGCATCGCCTATATCGCCCGCCTGGCCGGGGTTTCCAACGGCATCATCAGTCACTACTTCAAGGACAAGAACGGCCTGCTCGAAGCCACCATGCGCCACCTGATGCAGGCACTGCGCGATGCCGTGGCCGAACGACGCCAGGCGCTGAGCGATGACAGCCCGCGCGCCCACCTGCGCGCAATGATCGACGGCAACTTCGACGACAGCCAGGTCAGCGGCCCGGCGATGAAAACCTGGCTGGCGTTCTGGGCCAGCAGCATGCACCAGCCAGCCCTGCGCCGGCTGCAACGGGTCAATGACCACCGCCTCTATTCCAACCTGTGCGGCCAGTTCCACCGCGCGCTGCCGCAAGACCAGGCACGCCAGGCCGCCCGCGGGCTGGCCTCGCTGATCGACGGCCTGTGGCTACGCGGGGCGCTGTCCGGCAAGGCCTTCGACACCGCACAGGCACGCCGCATCGCCTACGACTACCTCGACCTGCAATTGGCCAAGGCTCGTTAGAGGGTTGCCGACGGCAAGGCCTCACGCGCATGACCTTGGTGGGCTAAAGCCCACCCTACCCGTTAACGGCTCTACGCAATAACCGCCTGGCCATGTCGTGATTGGCAGCGCCCTGTCGTTTTTGTTGATTGATCGTTCAATTTAAATAAAATAGGCTGTTCTCTAAGCAGATCGAAGACAGAGGACAGCCCATGCCACGTTTCGCCGAACAGCAGCTCTACATCAGTGGCCAGTACGTCGCCGCCAGCAGTGGAGAAACCTTCGACAGCATCAACCCGGCCACCGGCGAGGTGCTGGCCAAGGTGCAACGCGCCAGCCAGGCCGACGTGGACCGTGCCGTGACCAGCGCCGCCGAAGGGCAGAAGGTGTGGGCGGCGATGACCGCCATGCAGCGCTCGCGCATCCTGCGCAAGGCGGTGGACATCCTGCGTGCGCGCAACGATGAACTGGCCGTGCTGGAAACCCTCGACACCGGCAAGCCACTGTCGGAAACCCGCTACGTCGACATCGTCACCGGCGCCGACGTGCTGGAGTACTACGCCGGCCTGATCCCGGCCATCGAGGGCGAGCAAATCCCGCTGCGCGAGACCTCCTTCGTCTATACCCGTCGCGAACCGCTGGGCGTGGTTGCCGGCATCGGCGCCTGGAATTACCCGATCCAGATCGCCCTGTGGAAATCCGCCCCGGCCCTGGCCGCCGGCAACGCGATGATCTTCAAACCCAGCGAAGTGACCTCGCTCACCGCACTGAAACTGGCCGAGATCTACACCGAGGCCGGCCTGCCAGCAGGCGTATTCAACGTGCTCACCGGCAGCGGTCGCGAAGTCGGCCAGTGGCTGACCGAGCATCCGGGTATCGAGAAGGTGTCCTTCACCGGCGGCACCATCACCGGTAAGAAGGTCATGGCCAGCGCCTCCAGCTCCAGCCTCAAGGAAGTGACCATGGAACTGGGCGGCAAGTCGCCGCTGATCGTCTTCGAGGACGCCGACCTGGACCGCGCCGCCGACATCGCGGTGATGGCCAACTTCTACAGCTCCGGCCAGGTGTGCACCAACGGCACCCGCGTGTTCGTGCCACGCATGCTGCAGGCGCGCTTCGAGGCCAAGGTGCTGGAGCGCGTCAAGCGCATCCGCCTCGGCGATCCGCTCAGCGATGCCACCAATTTCGGCCCGCTGGTGAGCTACGCGCACATGGAAAGCGTGCTCAGCTACATCGAGAAGGGCCGCAGCGAGGGTGCACGCCTGCTGATCGGCGGCACACGCGTCAGTGATGGCGACTATGCCAAGGGCGCCTACGTCGCCCCCACCGTGTTCACCGATTGCACGGATGCCATGACCATCGTGCGCGAGGAAATCTTCGGCCCGGTGATGAGCATCCTCATCTACGACAGCGAAGAGGAAGTGATCCGCCGCGCCAACGACACCGACTACGGCCTGGCTGCCGGCGTGGTGACCCGTGATCTGAACCGCGCGCACCGGGTGATCCACAAGCTGGAAGCCGGTATCTGCTGGATCAACACCTGGGGCGAGTCGCCAGCCGAGATGCCGGTGGGCGGCTACAAGCAGTCCGGTGTCGGCCGCGAGAACGGCCTGGTCACCCTCGGCCACTACACCCGCATCAAGTCGGTGCAGCTGGAAATGGGCGATTACGTCTCGGTGTTCTGAATCCAGTGTTGTCGGAGCGGCCGGGCGGCGCACCGCTTCAGCCGCGAAAAGCATCGCGGATAAATCCGCTCCTACAAAAAAGTCGCCGCCCCGTAGCCGGATGCAATCCGGGACCAGTCACCGCGTTTTCCCGGATCGCAGCCGGGCAACAGGAGTAGCCATGACCCAGGAATTCGACTACATCATCATCGGCGCCGGTTCGGCCGGTAACGTCCTGGCCACCCGGCTGACCGAAGACGCAGACGTCAGCGTACTGCTGCTGGAAGCCGGCGGCCCCGACTACCGCTTCGACTTTCGTACCCAAATGCCCGCCGCCCTGGCCTTCCCGCTGCAGGGCCGGCGCTACAACTGGGCCTACGAGACCGACCCAGAGCCGCATATGAGCAACCGCCGCCTGGAATGCGGACGCGGCAAGGGCCTGGGCGGCTCATCGCTGATCAACGGCATGTGCTACATCCGCGGCAACGCCCTGGACTTCGACCACTGGGCCAAGCGGCCCGGTCTGGAAGACTGGACCTATCTCGACTGCCTGCCGTACTTCCGCAAGGCGGAAAGCCGCGACATCGGCCCCAACGATTACCACGGCGGTGACGGCCCGGTCAGCGTGACCACGCCCAAGGCCGGCAACAACCCGCTATTCCACGCCATGGTCGACGCCGGCGTACAGGCAGGTTACCCGCGTACCGATGACCTCAACGGCTATCAGCAGGAAGGCTTCGGCCCGATGGATCGCACCGTGACCCCGCAAGGTCGCCGCGCCAGCACCGCGCGCGGCTATCTGGACCAGGCAAGGGCGCGTCCCAACCTGACCATCGTCACCCACGCCACCACCGACCGCATCCTGTTCGACGGCAAGCGCGCCAGCGGCGTGAGCTACCTGATCGGCAACTCTAACAACGCCACTGAAGCCCGCGCCCGTCGCGAGGTACTGCTGTGCGCCGGCGCCATCGCCTCACCGCAGATCCTCCAGCGCTCCGGCGTCGGCCCTGCCGCGCTACTGCGCGAGCTGGACATCGCGCTGGTGCATGAACTGCCTGGCGTCGGCCAGAACCTGCAGGATCACCTGGAGATGTACCTGCAGTACGCCTGCACCCAGCCGGTGTCGCTGTACCCGGCGCTCAAGCTGCTCAACCAGCCCGGCATCGGCGCGCAATGGCTGTTCGCCGGCAACGGCATCGGCGCCAGCAACCAGTTCGAGGCCGGCGGCTTCATCCGCACGCGCCCGGAGTTCGCCTGGCCCAACATCCAATTCCATTTCCTCCCGGTGGCGATCAACTACAACGGCAGCAACGCCGTGAACGAGCATGGTTTCCAGGCCCACGTCGGCTCGATGCGCTCGCCTAGCCGCGGGCGCATCCAGCTCAAATCCAAGGACCCGCGCCAGCACCCGAGCATCCTGTTCAACTACATGAGCCATGAGCAGGACTGGCAGGAATTTCGCGACGCCATCCGCATCACCCGCGAGATCATGGCGCAGCCGGCACTCGACCCTTACCGTGGGCGTGAAATCAGCCCTGGCGCGCATGTACAGAGCGACGCCGAGCTGGATGCCTTCATTCGCGAGCATGCGGAAACGGCTTTCCACCCCTCCTGCTCGTGCAAGATGGGTGAGGACGACATGGCGGTGGTCGATGGTCAGGGCCGCGTGCACGGCCTGCAGGGCTTGCGCGTAGTGGATGCGTCGATCATGCCGGAGATCATCACCGGCAACCTCAACGCCACCACCATCATGATCGCCGAGAAGATCGCGGACCGGATTCGTGGTCGCCAGCCTTTGCCGCGCAGCACCGCGCCCTACTTCGTCGCCGGCGAGCGCCCGGTACGCGGGCAACCGCAGCGAGAAGTCTCGGTAGCCTGAGTTCGAAGGGCTGCGCGCCCCGTCGCGGATCAATCCGCGCCTATCGTCGGAGCCCCGAGCCATACCGAGCCGGCTGAATACCGCTTGCAGGCCGGAGCGAATTTATTCGCGCCAGTGCCGTCGAACGGGAGCACTTGCGCAATAATGGCGGAGCGGTGACAGCCGCCACTGACTGCCGGACGCCTCATGCAACCCACGCTCAACCAACTCGACCCACGCACCGCCCGCCTGCTGCCATGGATAGTGGCCATCGCCTTCTTCATGCAGACGCTGGACGGCACCATCCTCAATACGGCGCTGCCAGCCATGGCGGGCGATCTGAACGAAGATCCACTGCGCATGCAGTCGGTGGTAATCGCCTACATGCTCACCGTGGCCCTGCTGATCCCGGCGTCGGGCTGGGTCGCCGACCGTTTCGGTACGCGACGTATCTTCTTCGGCGCCATCGCCCTGTTCAGCCTCGGTTCACTGCTCTGCGCACTGTCGGAGTCGCTGAGCATGCTGATCGGCGCACGGGTCATCCAGGGCCTGGGCGGCGCACTGATGATGCCGGTCGGGCGCCTGGTGGTGCTGCGCGCCTATCCGCGTTCGGAACTGGTGCGGATCATGAGCTTCATCACCCTGCCCGGCTTGCTCGGCCCGCTGATCGGCCCGAGCCTGGGCGGCTGGCTGGTGGAGGTGGCCAGCTGGCACTGGATTTTCCTGATCAACCTGCCGGTGGGACTACTCGGCTGCTGGGCTGTATGGCGCCATATGCCGGATCTGCGCGGCCCTGAGCGCAGCCGCTTCGATAGCGTCGGCTTTCTGCTGTTCGGCGCCGCCATGCTGCTGATCACCGTAGCCCTGGAGGGGCTCGGCGAACTGCACCTGCCAACCATGCGCGTGGTGCTGCTGTTGCTCGGCGGCATGGCCTGCCTGGCCGCCTACTGGCTGCGCGCCGGGCGCATCGAGCAGCCATTGTTCGCACCCAAGCTGTTCCACACCCGCAGTTTCGCCGTGGGCATCATCGGCAACCTGTTCGCGCGCCTCGGCAGCGGCGCGCTACCTTTCCTCACGCCGCTGCTGCTGCAACTGGCGATGGGCTATTCGCCGGCCCAGGCCGGCATGAGCCTGATTCCGCTGGCACTGGCGGCGATGGCAGCCAAGCCCCTGGCCAGGCCGCTGATCGAGCGCCTCGGCTACCGCAACATCCTCACCAGCAACACCCTGCTGCTCGGCGCCCTGATCGCCAGCCTGGCCCTGGTCGACGCACAAACCTCGACCTTGCAGTTGATCATCCAGCTGAGCCTGATCGGCGCCTGCAACTCGCTGCAGTTCACCGCGATGAACACGGTAACGCTGATCGACCTGGACAACCGCGACGCCAGCAGCGGTAACAGCCTGCTGTCGGTGGTGGTACAGCTGGCGATGGGCCTTGGCGTTGCATCGGCGGCGGCCCTGCTCAGCGGTTTCAGCCGCGAGCTGGGCGACAACGGCCATGTGCTGGAGGCGTTCCAGGCGACCTATCTGTGCGTTGGCCTGCTGTCGATGCTGGCGGC
Source organism: Ectopseudomonas oleovorans (assembly GCF_003052605.1). GTDB lineage: Bacteria > Pseudomonadota > Gammaproteobacteria > Pseudomonadales > Pseudomonadaceae > Aquipseudomonas > Aquipseudomonas oleovorans_A. The sequence goes on from NZ_QASO01000099.1 coordinate 47,391, forward strand.
GGCGATCTTCCTGCAACTGGACACGAAAGATGGCCGTAGCGGGCGCAATATTGAGGTTTCAGCGGACGAATGAGCGGGCCTGCTACACTGCCGGCCTGTTTCTTCACCCCCGAGTCTTGCCGTGACCGCTACTGCCTTCGCCAGCCTGCCCATTTCTGCCGCCATGCAGGCCAATCTCGCCGCCATCGGCTATGCCGAGATGACGCCGATCCAGGCCGCCAGCCTGCCGCTGATGCTCAAGGGCCGCGACCTGATCGCCCAGGCCAAGACCGGCAGCGGCAAGACCGCTGCCTTCGGCATCGGCCTGCTGCACCCGCTCAACCCGCGCTACTTCGGCTGCCAGGCCATGGTGCTGTGCCCGACGCGTGAACTGGCCGATCAGGTGGCTAAGGAACTCCGCCGCCTGGCCCGTGCTGTCGACAACATCAAGGTGCTTACCCTGTGCGGCGGCGTGCCCTTCGGCCCGCAGATCGGCTCGCTCGAGCATGGTGCGCACGTGATCGTCGGTACGCCGGGACGAGTGCAGGAGCACCTGCGCAAAGGCACGCTGAAAGTCGATGGGCTCAATACCCTGGTACTCGACGAAGCCGACCGCATGCTCGACATGGGTTTTATCGACAGCATCGCCGAAATCATCGAGCAGACCCCGGCACGCCGTCAGACCCTGCTGTTCTCCGCCACCTATCCGCCCGCCATCGAACAGCTTGCCGCGCGTTTCTTGCGTAGCCCGGAGCGGGTCGAAGTGGAGGCTCAGCACGACGACGGGCAGATCGAGCAGCGCTTCTACGAAATAGCGCCAAGCCAACGTATGGAAGCGGTCAGCACCCTGCTGCGGCATTTCCGCAAGCAACCAACCGTGGCCTTCTGCGCCACGCGCCAGCAGTGCGACGAGCTGGCCGCGCAACTGGAAGCCGAGAAGATTTCCGCCGCCGCGCTGCATGGCGATCTGGAACAGCGCGATCGCGATCAGATCCTCGCCCTGTTCGCCAATCGCAGCCTCAGCGTGCTGGTGGCCACCGACGTCGCAGCGCGCGGCCTGGATATCGCCGGGCTGGAAATGGTGATCAACGTTGAGCTGTCGCGTGATGCCGAGGTGCATATCCACCGTATCGGCCGTAGTGGTCGCGCTGGCGAGAAAGGCCTGGCACTGAGCCTGGTGGCGCCCGCTGAAGCCGGTCGCGCCCAGGCCATCGAAACCCTGCAAGGCAAGGAACTCGCCTGGTACCCATTACCCGCGGTCAAGGCAACGGGTGAGCCGTTGCTGCCGCCGATGCATACCCTGTGCATCGGTGCCGGGCGCAAGGAAAAACTGCGCCCCGGCGACATCCTCGGCGCCCTGACCGGCGATGCCGGCATCCCGGGCGATCAGGTTGGCAAGATCGCCCTGTTCGATTACCAGGCCCTGGTTGCCGTGCAACGCGATGTGGCGCGCCAGGCCCTGAAACGCCTGAGCGAAGGCAAAATCAAGGGCAGAACGCTGCGTGTGCGGTTATTGTGAGAGCCGACTCAGATCGACCGTGCTCGCTCTAGGTCGCAGGATCGCGAACGGCCTCCCGGGCTGATGTAAAGAATCAAACGGCCTGGGCCGGAGTTACCCATGCGCAATATTCTGGTCATTGAAGACAGCCCACTGGTACTGAAGATACTCGAGCATCTGTTCCGTCAGGAAACCGATCTGGAACCGATCTTCTGTGCCTCACTGGCAGAAGCGGAAGTCATGCTGGAGACCTCTGCGGCGCTGTTCTTCGCGGCCATCGTCGACCTGCACCTGCCGGACGCACCGGACGGCGAAAGCGTCGATCTGGTGATGCGCTACCACCTGCCGTGCATCGTGCTCAGTGGCAGCTACAACGAACAGCGCCGTGACGATTTGCTGATGAAAGGCGTGGTCGACTACGTACTCAAGGAAAGCCAGCATTCCTACGAGTACGCCTTCCGCCTCCTGCACCGGCTCGACCACAACAGCCATATCAAGATTCTCATCGCCGACGACTCTGCGGCTCAGCGTCACTACATTCGCCACATCCTCGAGCCACACCACTATCAGATCATCGAGGCCAGCGACAGCAAGGAGACCCTGCGCCAGCTCAATGAGCATCCAGATATCGACCTGCTGGTGCTCGACCATGCCATGCCCGGCGTCAGCGGTTTCGAGCTGGTCAAGCTGCTGCGCCAGAAACTGCGCCTCCATGACCTGATCATCATCGGCGTGTCCGCCGACCCCAAGGGCTCGCTCAGTGCGCAGTTCATCAAGCACGGCGCCGACGACTTCCTGCGCAAACCCTTCTGCCCTGAAGAGCTAAACTGCCGGGTAATGTCGACCCTGGAGCGACGCGACCTGCTGCGCGCATTGAAGAAGGCCGCGCAGTTCGATGCCCTGACCGGCCTGAACAACCGCCGCGCCTTCTACGAGCAAGGCATGCAGATACTGCAGAAGGCGCAACGGGAAAGTCGCGAGGTCAGCGTGGCGATGCTCGATCTCGATCATTTCAAGCAGATCAACGATAGCTTCGGTCATGCCAGCGGCGACAGCGCCCTGGTGGTGTTCGCCCGGGCCATAAGCAATGCCTGCCCCGACATGCTGCTGGGCCGCCTGGGCGGAGAGGAATTTGCCCTGCTGACCCTGCATGGCGCGGATCATGTGGCTCAGGCACTGGATAAACTGCGCCGACAGTGCGCCGGCCTGCATTACGCCGTCGGCGCGCCCGCGCTATCGTTCAGCGCGGGCCTCTATCAGGGTGAACCCGAGGACCTGGAAAGCCTGCTGCATGAAGCCGACATTCGCCTGTACCGGGCCAAGCAACAGGGCCGTGCCCGCACCGTACTGGCCTGATCAGGGGCTGTGGCGCTGCAGCGTCGCGACATAGCTGCCGTCGTCGCTCATGGCCTGAATCGCCGCATCGAAACGCCTGGCAATGTCGCGATGCTGGGCCAGACTGCGCCGCACCAGGATCTGCAGGCCATTCTCGCTCAAGGGCAGCGGCAGGAACTCCAGTTCATCGCGGATGGCACTCAGCTTGTTAGCGAGCAGGTGGCGCGCGACCAGCTCATCCTCCAGCGCCAGCTGCACGCGCCCGGCATGCAGCATCCGCGCGGCGATTTCGAAACTGCCGACACCAACCTTGAGCAACTGCGGATCGCTATCGAATTCCCTGGAATAGGCATAGCCCCTAACCACCGCGATGTTGTGCGGGTAGAGATCGGCCAGGGTCTCGAACTGAATGTCGCTCCCTTTGCGCCGCATGAAGCGGATACGGTTGACCAGATAGGGCTGGGAGAAATAGCCATACTCGCTGCGATCGGCGCTGTACCAGGCGTTGATCAGTACATCGTAATCGCCACGCTTGAGCCCCAGCACCGCGCGCTCCCAGGGCGCCTCCACGTAGCTGGTGGTGTAGCCGGCACGTGCGAGCGCCTGCTCCACCAGATCACTGGCCAGACCTTTGCCGGGCAACCGTTGATCGTTGAACGGCGGCCAGGGGTCGGCCACCAGGCGCAACAGCTCGGCCGAGGCAAGCGCCGGCGACAGCAGCAAGAGCAATAGCCAGGCACGCACTGCGGGCATTGGTGGCGGTCCATCCGAAATGATCAGTTCTAGGGTCTGTTGCCGTTTCGACGCGAGCCGCGTTGCTGCGCCAAATTGCGCCACGCGAGGCGCGGGATGCAGGTAATGGTCGTTCCCTTGCCAAATCCCGCAACGACGCATGGCGCAATTTGCCGCGCAACCCGAAGGGACGGGCCAGTTTTTGCGTGGTACGTCGTTACTCGACGGCTCATTTGGGCGACCAAACTTCGCGTCTCGCGCCTAGCCCCACGCAAAAACTGGCTCCGTCGC